>NZ_JBHVPX010000036.1:0-28922 GCF_042887155.1 Streptomyces sp. NPDC057963 | reverse complement strand
CCCGCGGCGCCCTCAACAAACCGAGGCCCCCCATACGGGGGCCACGTCCCCCCCCCCGCGCCGGGGGGCCGGGACACGTCCGGCCCGCCCGGCCGTCGGAAGGGATGCGGTGCACGTGCCCGCGGAGGTCCGGGCAGCACACCTAGGACCTCGCGTCGACCACCAGGGATGTGGAGTACGGGTCGTTGTAGGTGTCGTCGAACTCGTCCCCGTGGGCGACGAACAGCCAGATGAAGAAGCTGATGATCGCGACGCCGAAGACGATGCCGATGGATCCCATGATGATCCCGGCGAGTGCCTGACCGTTGTTGGTCGCCTCGCCGCGCTGCACCCGCTTGCGGCCCAGGATGCCGAAGATCAGGGCGAGTGCGCCCAGGATCAGGCTGGGTATGCCGTAGACGCAGAACAGGCAGACGGCCAGGATGCCGAGCACCATGGCCGCCGTGCCCATCCCGTTGGAGGGCGCGGGACTCCCCCAGGGCGCCTGGCCGTAGGCGGAGTATCCCGGGTAGCCGCCGTACTGCGGAGCGGGCGCGGCCGGGTAGCCGTACTGCCCCGCGGGCGGGACCTGCTGGCCCGGTCCGTTCGGTGCGATCGGCGGCGGCGGTACCTCCCCGGTGCCGAAGCCGGGCCCGAAGCCGCCCGCGGGGCCCGGCACCGGCCCGGCCTGCGCCCCGGCGCCGGGCACCGGTCCCGTGGCGGGCGCGGGGCCGGGTTCGGCACCCGGCATCGAGGTGACCGTCGGCTGATCGTGCACAGCGGGCGGCCGGGGGCCGCCGGCCGGCTTGTCCAGCGGCACCCTGCTGTCCGGCGGAGCCCACGGATCGCTCGGCGCGGGCCCGCCCGCAGGCTGCTCTGTGTTCTCTGACATGGGCCTCCCCCATCGTGATCCCGTCATGCTACGGCCAGGCCCCATACGGCAGGACCCGGCCTACGATGATCCCCGTCCCCTGCCCGGCCGACCGCGCCCGGCACCCCGACCGTCCCACGCCCCGGAGAGTCCGATGCCCGATCTGCACCCCTTCATCGCGGGGCTGCCCAAGGCGGAACTGCATGTCCACCATGTCGGATCCGCCTCGCCCCGTATCGTCGCGGAACTGGCCGCGCACCACCCCGACTCGAAGGTCCCCACCGACCCCGAGGCGCTGGCCGACTACTTCACCTTCACGGACTTCCGGCACTTCATCGACGTGTACCTCTCCGTCGTGGACCTGATCCGCACCCCGGAGGACGTCCGGCTGCTGACCTTCGAGGTCGCCCGCGACATGGCCCGGCAGAACATCCGGTACGCGGAACTGACCGTCACCCCCTTCAGTTCGACCCGGCGCGGCATCCCGGAGCAGGGGTTCATGGAGGCGATAGAGGACGCCCGCAGGGCCGCCGAGGCCGAGCTCGGGGTCGTCCTGCGCTGGTGCTTCGACATTCCCGGTGAGGCCGGGCTCGAAGCCGCCGAGGAGACCACCCGGCTCGCCGTGGACCTGCGGCCCGGGGGGCTCGTCTCGTTCGGGCTCGGCGGCCCGGAGGTCGGTGTGGAGCGCCCGCAGTTCAAGCCCTACTTCGACCGGGCCATCGCCGAGGGCCTGCACTCCGTGCCGCACGCCGGGGAGACCACCGGGCCGCAGACCGTCTGGGACGCGCTGACCCATCTGCGCGCCGAGCGCATCGGCCACGGCACCCACTCCGTCCAGGACCCGGAGCTGCTGGCCCACCTCGCCGAGCACCGCATCCCGCTGGAGGTCTGCCCGACGTCGAACATCGCAACCCGGGCGGTGGCGGACATCGAGAAGCACCCGGTCAAGGAGATGGTGCGGGCGGGCGTCCTGGTCACCATCAACAGCGACGACCCGCCGATGTTCGGCACGGACCTCAACAACGAGTACGCGGTCGCCGCCCGCCTCCTCGACCTGGACGAGCGGGGCCTCGCCGCGCTGGCGAAGAACGCGGTCGACGCGTCGTACCTCGACGCGGCCGGCAAGCGGGCGCTGGCCGCCGAGATCGACACGTACACGACGAACTGGTCGGCGCGTACGGGCCGCTGACCCCGTTGGTGACAATGGCCCCATGGCCACCACTGTCACCGCCGTCGCCCACCGCGGCGATCCGTACCGGGTCCGCGAGAACACGCTCCTCTCGATCCGCTCCGCCCTCGACCGGGGGGCGGACGCGGTCGAGATCGATGTGCGGGTCACCCGCGACGGCGTACCGGTCCTGCTGCACGACGCCACGCTGGAGCGGCTGTGGGGCCACGACCTGCGCCTGGACCGGCTGACCCACGAGGAGCTCACCGGGCTGACCGCGGGCGGTGTGCCCACCCTGCGCGACGCGCTGCTCGCCGCCGGGAGCCACCGCGTCATGGTCGATCTGCCCGGCTCCACGGACGCTTCGGTCCGCGAGACCGTCGGGGTGGTGCGCGAGTGCGGCGCGGGTGAGCGGGTGTACTACTGCGCGGGCTCCGAGGCCATGCTGCGGGTGCGTGCCGCCGACCCGTCCGCGGAGATCGCCCTGACCCGGACGACGCTCGCGCCGCCGCGCGCCGCACTGCTCGACGCGGTGCGGCCGCGGTGGCTGAACTACCGGTTCGGCCTGGTGGACCGGGAACTGACGGACCGGCTCCACCGGGACGGGCTGCTGGTCTCCGTCTGGACCGCCGACACCAAGCGCACCATGCGCCGCCTGGTCCGTCAGGGCGTGGACTCGATCACCACCAACCGGGTCGACGCCCTGCGCGACGTCCTCGGCAACTCCCCGTCCGCCGACCCCTCTTGATCGGTCCTGCATCATGGACAGCGCCGCATCCACCGCGATGCCAGGCCCGGATCAAGAGGAGCACAGACGTGACCGATCCCCGCACCACCCCCCGCCCCGCCCGCGTCCGTTCCGACATCGCCCACAACGCGCGGGTCTGGAACTACTGGCTCGGCGGCAAGGACAACTACCCGGTGGACCGCGCGGTCGGCGACCAGGTCACCGGCATGTACCCGAGCATCGGTGAAGTGGCGCGCGCCGACCGGGCGTTCCTGGGGCGAGCGGTCCGGTATCTGGCCGGTGACGCCGGGATCGGCCAGTTCCTGGACATCGGCACCGGCCTGCCCACCGCCGACAACACCCACGAGGTCGCCCAGCACACGGCGCCCGATTCCCGCGTCGTGTACGTCGACAACGACCCGATCGTCCTGGCCCACGCCCGGGCGCTGCTCACCAGCTCACCGGAGGGCGCGACCGAGTACATCGACGCGGACGCCCACCACCCGGAGTCGATCCTGCGGGCCGTCGAACCGACGCTGGACCTGAGGAAGCCGGTCGCGGTCATGCTGCTCGGCATCCTCAACTTCGTCCTCGACACCGGTGAGGCCCGGCGCGTCGTGCGCACGCTGATGGACGCGGTGCCGTCCGGCAGCCATCTGGTGCTCACCCATCCCACGCTGGAGCTGGGCGGCGAGGGCAACGAGGCGGCGATGCGGTTCTGGAACGAGAACGCCACGCCTGCGATCACCGCGCGCAGCCGGGCCGAGTTCACCGGGTTCCTGACGGGGCTCGACCTGGTGGAGCCGGGCATCGTGTCCTGCGCGCGCTGGCGCGCCGAGCCGGGTGCGGTGGAGGTCGCCCAGTTCGGCGCGGTGGCCCGGAAGCCGTAGTGGCCACACCGGGGGCGCGCCCCCGGGGAGTGGGGAGCGCCGACCTCCGGGCGACGGACATCGGGGCGGCCCCGGGACCGGTGGCAGCCGGGGCGGGGACGGGAGGCACCCGCGGTCCCTCCCGCGCCCTCGACTCCGGCGTGGACTCCACGGACGCGAAGGGGCAGGGCGCCGACGGCGCCGTGACGGGCCTGCCGGCCGGCGCCTTCGGTGCCCCGGCGCGGGAGTGACTAAGCCGGCCGCCGCGGCGGCGAGCGGCTCCGGTGGCGGTGCCTGCGGCAGCGCCTCCAGCCGTTTGATCATGCGGCGGACGGCGAGCAGCGGGATCACCCCGAAGACCCCGAACGACATGTCGATGACGGACCACCAGAAGGGGATGCCGCGGATCGGTCCGCAGATCAGGGCGAGCGGGATGATCCCGGCACAGGCGATCATGCCGAACTCGACGACCCAGATGTTGCGGACCGGGTCGCGGTAGGGGCCGTAGAAGGCGACCGCGATGACGAGGTGTGCGAAGGCCAGCCAGTCGGTGCCGTACAACACGAAGGGATACTCCGCGTCGGCCTCGTCGAGACCGGTGCGGACCCGGGTGATCCACTCCAGCAGGGCCGGGAAGTGCTCGGGCACGGGAGAGGCCGAGGACCTCAGCAGGTCCTCGGCCCAGTGGAGTTCATGCACCAGCGGGAAGGCGGTCAGCCCGCTCAGCGCCAGACAGACGACCAAAGGCGGCCAACCACACGCGTATGCGCCTCAGCTGGGCTCTCCGCTCGCTCATGGCCGCAGCGTACGCCCGGGTTCACCCGCTCTTCACACCACCCCGGCCACGGTTCACAGGCCGACGACGGAGTTCCACTTCTTCGCGAACTCGGTGCGCTCCTCGGACGTGATGTCGCGGGCGATCGCCAGTCGCCGGCGGATCGCGCCGTCCGGAAAGATCAGCGGGTCCTCGGCGAGTGCGGCGGTCTCCTCGTCCTTGGACGAGGCCAGCACCTCACGGGCGGCCGGCACCGGGCAGACGTAGTTGACCCAGGTCGCCAGTTCCGCGGCGACCTCCGGTTCGTAGTAGTAGTCGATGAGTTTCTCGGCGTTGCGCTTGTGGTGGGCGAGGTTGGGGATCATGAGCGATTCCGCCCAGAGCTCGGCGCCCTCCTCGGGCACCACGAACTCGATCTCCGGGTTGTCTGCCTGGAGCTGGATGACGTCGCCGGAGTAGGCCTGGCAGGCGAGCACATCGCCGGTCGACAGGTCCTTGATGTAGTCGTTGCCGGTGAAGCGGCGGATGTGCCTCTTCCTCACCAGCTTCTCCACCTGGTCGCACACCTGGTAGAAGTCGTCGCGTTCCCAGCGGGTGACATCGACGCCGTTGCCCTGCATCAGGAGTGCGAAGGACTCGTCGAGCCCGGACAGCAGCGTGACCTTGCCGCGCAGGTCGTCCGCCCACAGATCACTGGTGTGCTTGATCTCGCGGCCGAGCTTCTTGCGGTTGTACGCGATGCCGGTGATCCCGGACTGCCAGGGGACGCTGTGCATCCGGCCCCGGTCGAAGGCGGGCGAACGCAGCTGCGGATCCAGGTACTTGGTGACGTTGGGCTGCTCGGCCCGGTCCATCTCCTGCACCCAGCCGAGCCGTACGAACCGCGCGGCCATCCAGTCGCTGATGACGATCAGGTCCCGGCCGGTCTCCTGGTGGTTCATCAGCGCCGGGCTGATCTTCCCGAAGAACTCGTCGTTGTCGTTGATCTCCTCGGTGTACGTGACCGAGATCCCGGAGCGCCTGCCGAACGCGTCGAGGGTGGGCCGCTTCGACGTGTCCTTGTCGTCGGTGTCGATGTAGAGGGGCCAGTTCGAGAAGTGCAGGGAACGGTCGCTCGCGGAGGTGTCGCGTCCGGCGCGGTCACCGGGCTGCACATAGGCGGCGGGCACTCCGCAGCCGGCCAGAGCGGCACCGGCCGCTGTTGCCCCGAAGGCGCGCAGCAGGGACCGGCGGGACATGGGGTGGTTCGGGGTTGCTCGCACCCGCGCAGGATGCCGGTCGCAGGTCGGCGCGGACAATGGACCAACCGTCCAGCGGCACCCGCTCCGTCCGCACACCCTGTCGATGCCGCCCCCGCTCTCCGGCATGCGTACGGCCCCGGGCCGGGCCCGGGGCCGTACGCGTCGCCAGACGGAGTGTCAGCCGTCGAGCGAGGTCATGACGTGCTTGATGCGCGTGTAGTCCTCGAAGCCGTACGCGGAGAGGTCCTTGCCGTAGCCGGACTTCTTGAACCCGCCGTGCGGCATCTCGGCGACGAGCGGAATGTGGGTGTTGATCCACACGCAGCCGAAGTCGAGGTTCTTGGACATCCGCATGGCGCGGGAGTGGTCCTTGGTCCACACCGAGGAGGCCAGGGCGTACTCGACGCCGTTGGCGTACGCGACGGCCTGGGCCTCGTCCGTGAACTTCTGGACGGTGATGACCGGGCCGAACACCTCGTTCTGGATGATCTCGTCGTCCTGCTTGAGGCCGGAGACGACGGTCGGGGCGTAGAAGTAGCCCTTCTCGCCGACCCGGTGGCCGCCCGCCTCGACCTTGGCGTGGGCGGGGAGCCGCTCGATGAAGCCGCTGACCTGCTTCAGCTGGTTGGCGTTGTTGAGCGGGCCGTACAGCACGTCCTCGTCGTCCGGCTGCCCCGTCTTGGTGTCGGCGGCGGCCTTGGCGAGGGCGGTGACGAACTCGTCGTGGATGGACTCGTGGACCAGGACGCGGGTCGCGGCCGTACAGTCCTGGCCCGCGTTGAAGTAGCCCGCGACGGAGATGCCCTCGACGGCCTTGGCGATGTCGGTGTCCTCGAACACGACGACCGGGGCCTTGCCGCCGAGCTCCAGGTGGACCCGCTTGACGTCCTTGGCGGCGGACTCGGCGACCTGCATGCCGGCCCGTACCGAACCGGTGATGGAGGCCATCGCCGGGGTCGGGTGCTCGACCATCGCGCGGCCGGTGTCGCGGTCGCCGCAGATGACGTTGAAGACGCCCTTGGGAAGGATCTGGCCGATGATCTCGGCGATCAGCACGGTCGACGCCGGAGTGGTGTCGGACGGCTTGATGACGACGGTGTTGCCCGCGGCCAGCGCCGGGGCGAACTTCCAGACGGCCATCATCATCGGGTAGTTCCACGGCGCGACCTGCGCGCAGACGCCGACCGGCTCACGCCGGACGATGGAGGTGAGGCCCTCCATGTACTCGCCGGCCGAGCGGCCTTCGAGCATCCGCGCCGCACCCGCGAAGAAGCGGATCTGGTCCACCATCGGCGGGAGCTCTTCGGTGCGGGTGAGCTCGATCGGCTTGCCGGTGTTCTCCGACTCGGCCGCGATGAGGTCCTCGGCGCGCTCCTCGAAGGCGTCCGCGATCTTCAGCAGGGCCTTCTGGCGCTCGGCGGGCGTGATGTCGCGCCAGGCGGGGAAAGCGGCCGCGGCGGCTTCCATCGCGGCATCGACATCGGCCTGGCCGGAGAGCGGCGAGGTCGCGTAGACCTCTTCCGTCGCCGGGTTGACCACGTCGATGGTCCGCCCGTCGGCGGCGTCCCGGAACTCTCCGTTGATGTAGTTGCGCAGACGGCGCACCTCGGTGGTCACAACCACCCCTCCTGTCGACACGTCCAATGAGTGAGATGACCAGCCTAGTCGCTCAGGTGTCGCTTTCGACATGCCTACCCGCCGTGAACTTCGGATTCAGTGATATCTAGACCCCCAGACAACGAATTTCATCGATTTGGGGTTGCCAGACAGACGAGTCCCGGTGCACAGTGGATGCGTGGCCAGTCGCAGCGCAGACTCCAGGACCGGGAACGGATCGTCCCCAACGGTCGATGCCGTGTCCCTCGCAATCATCGAGCAGCTCCAGGAGGACGGGCGTCGTCCGTACGCCGCGATCGGCAAGGCCGTCGGCCTCTCCGAGGCGGCCGTACGGCAGCGTGTCCAGAAGCTGCTCGACCAGGGCGTGATGCAGATCGTCGCCGTCACGGACCCGCTCACCGTGGGATTCCGGCGGCAGGCGATGGTGGGCATCAATGTCGACGGCGACCTCGATCCCGTCGCCGAGGCGCTGTCGGCCATGGCCGAGTGCGAGTACGTGGTGATGACCGCGGGCTCCTTCGACCTGATGGTGGAGATCGTCTGCGAGGACGACGACCACCTGCTGGAAACGATCAACAAACGCATCCGGGCCATCCCCGGCGTGCGCTCCACCGAGAGCTTCGTGTACCTGAAGCTCAAGAAGCAGACCTATATGTGGGGAACCCGATAGCCGTGAGCAAGGACCTCAGCCGAACCGCGTACGACCACCTGTGGATGCATTTCACCCGCATGTCGGACTACGAGAACGCGCCCGTTCCCACCATCGTGCGTGGCGAGGGCACCTACATCTACGACGACCAGGGCAAGCGCTACCTCGACGGCCTGTCCGGCCTGTTCGTGGTCAACGCCGGTCACGGCCGTCACGAGCTCGCCGAGGCGGCGTACAAGCAGGGCCAGGAGCTGGCCTTCTTCCCGGTGTGGTCCTACGCCCACCCGAAGGCCGTCGAGCTGGCCGAGCGTCTCGCCGACTACGCGCCGGGCGACCTCAACAAGGTCTTCTTCACCACCGGTGGCGGCGAGGCCGTCGAGACCGCCTGGAAGCTGGCCAAGCAGTACTTCAAGCTCCAGGGCAAGCCGACCAAGTACAAGGTCATCTCGCGTGCGGTCGCCTACCACGGCACCCCGCAGGGCGCCCTGTCGATCACCGGCCTGCCGGCTCTGAAGGCCCCCTTCGAGCCGCTGGTCCCCGGTGCGCACAAGGTGCCGAACACCAACATCTACCGCGCCCCGATCCACGGCGACGACCCGGAGGCCTTCGGCCGCTGGGCCGCCGACCAGATCGAGCAGGAGATCCTCTTCGAGGGCCCGGACACCGTCGCCGCGGTCTTCCTGGAGCCGGTGCAGAACGCCGGTGGCTGCTTCCCGCCGCCGCCCGGATACTTCCAGCGCGTGCGCGAGATCTGCGACAAGTACGACGTGCTGCTCGTCTCCGACGAGGTCATCTGCGCCTTCGGCCGTCTCGGCACGATGTTCGCCTGCGACAAGTTCGGCTACGTGCCGGACATGATCACCTGCGCCAAGGGCATGACCTCGGGCTACTCCCCGATCGGTGCCTGCATCGTCTCGGACCGCGTCGCCGCGCCGTTCTACGAGGGCGACAACACCTTCCTGCACGGCTACACCTTCGGCGGCCACCCGGTCTCCGCGGCGGTCGGCCTCGCCAACCTCGACATCTTCGAGCGCGAGGGCCTCAACCAGCACGTCCTGGACAACGAGAACGCGTTCTTCACGACGCTGCAGAAGCTGCTCGACCTGCCGATCGTCGGCGACGTCCGCGGCAACGGCTTCTTCTACGGCATCGAGCTGGTGAAGGACAAGGCCACCAAGGAGACCTTCACCGACGAGGAGACCGAGCGCGTCCTGTACGGGTTCCTCTCCAAGGCGCTGTACGACAACGGCCTGTACTGCCGGGCCGACGACCGCGGCGACCCGGTCGTCCAGCTCGCGCCGCCGCTGGTCTCCGACCAGTCGACGTTCGACGAGATCGAGGGCATTCTGCGGAGCGTCCTCACCGAGGCGTGGACCAAGCTCTGACAGTGGTCCGGCCGGTCGGCCGACCACGGACCGGCCGGCCGGCCGGACACTGCGGCTTGACCCTCGCTTGACCACCGCACGACCGGCTTCCAGCCGTCGTTCCATACGGTCCACACGGCCCGGATGCGCCCATTCGAGTGGGAAGGGGCGCACCCGGGCCGTGTGCTGTGCCCACACCGCGGTTCGAATCCTTACGGTGCCGAGTGACCGACCGGCCCCCTCTTCGTTCCCCCGTACGGGGGACGGGAATGACGATCTGAACCGAGGTGTACGCCATGGTGGCCCCGCCGGACAACGACGTGATCTGGGCGCGTTCCCTGCAGCACTCCCACAACGGCTCACCCGCGCTCGGCGGTGTCTCCATGGGCGTCCACGACGGCGAGATCCTTGCCGTGACCGGCCCCAGAGGCAGCGGCAAGACCACCCTGCTGCACTGCCTGTCCGGTCAACTGGTGCCCCAGCAGGGCGAAGTGTGGTTCAACAGCGTCCCCGTCCACACCATGGGCCCCCGGATGCGCGAACGGCTGCGCCGCGACAGGTTCGGCTGGATCGCCCCCGAGCCCCAGCTCGTGCCGGAGCTGAACACCTGGGAGAACGTGGCCCTCCCGCTGCTGCTGCGCGGTGCCTCGCACCGGGTGGCCAAGAAGGCCGGCCTGGAATGGCTGGAGCGGCTCGACATCGGCCCGTGCGCCAAGAAACGACCGCACACGCTGCTCCAGGGACAGCGCCAGCGGATCGCCGTGGCCCGCGCGCTGGTGGCCTCACCCGCGGTGATCTTCGCCGACGAGCCGACCGCGACCCTGCACCGCACCGACCGGACGCATGTGCTGCGCACGCTCACCAGTGCGGCCCGTTCGCACGGCATCACGGTCGTCCTGGCCACCCATGACGCGGAGGTCGCCGCCCTCGCCGACCGTACGGTCCCGCTGCTGGACGGCCGCCGCGTCGCCACCGTCGCGCTGCCCGCCGTATCCGATGCGGAGGGCCGCGCGGCGTGCTCGCTCTCCGTCTAGCCCGGGGTTCCCATCCGCTGGTCCTGATGCGGCGGCTGCTGGTCGCGGCCGCGTCCGCCGGGGTCGGCCTCCTGCTGCTGTGCGCCCTGGGCTACGCCTCGGGGCACCCGGCGCACTCCACCGGCGCCGTGGGGCGGCTTCTGTGGTGCTTCGTCCCGCTCGCCGCCACCGTGCAGTTCGCGGTCGCGGTGGCCCGTACGGACCCGAGCACCCGGCCGCGTTCCGGGCTGTCCGCCGTGGGCCTCGGGCCGGTGAAGCTCACCGTGCTCGCCGCGGTCTCCACCGCCGTCTCCTGCACCCTCGGCTCGGTGGTGGCACTGCTGCTCTTCCTTCATCTGCGCGGTGATCTGTCCGGGCTGCCGTTCGACGGGGCCGCGGCCGGGCTGCTCGACGCGGACGCCCCGCTGCCGCTCGCGGCGGTGCTCGTGCTGCTGACCCTGGTCCCGGTGTCCGCGGCGACGGCGAGCGTGCTGGCGCTGCGCGCCCGGCCGGTCTCGACGGCCCCGGTCTCCGCGACGGTCGAGGACGACGCCTCCGCGGACGCCCTGCCGGACGACCTGGTGCCCGTGCCCGTGGCGCCCCCGGCCGGCCTGCCGTGGGGGGTGGCGCTGATCGCGGTCGGCCTCGCCGTCGAGGCGTACATGAGCCGCGGCGACGGGCACAGCCTGCTGCCGCTCCCCGGCAGGCTCGACGCCACCCCGGCCGGAGTGCTGGCGGGGTGGACTCTGTCGGCGATCGGCCTGGTCATGGCCGGCCCCGGCCTGGCACATCTGTGCGGGCGGCTGCTGCAGTCGGTGCGCCCGGGCGCCGTACGCCTGCTGGCCGGCCGGGTGCTGATGGACGAGGCGCGCCGGCTCGGCGGGCCGCTCGGTGTGGTCTGCGCGGTGCTCTCCGCGGTGACCGCCGCCTACGCGCTGTACGGGACGGGGCCGCGCCCCTTCGGCCCGCTCACGGAACTGGGCGCGGTGCTCGTCCTCGGCTGTACGGCGGCGACGCTGCTGACCTCGGCGCTGGAAGCGCGGCAGGACCGCGCCCGGACGGCGCAGGTGCTGCAGAGGCTCGGCGCCCCGGCCTCGGCGCTGCGGGCGGCGACGGCGCTGCGCGCCGCCACCCTGCTGGTCGTCTTCGCCCCGCTGACCTGGCTGGTCGCCCAGCTGGCGGCGCTGCCGCTGACGGCCTGAGGCCGTCAGCGGCAGCGCCCGCGCACCTCGGCCGCTACGTAGCATGACATGGTGGACATTCCGGACGACAGCAGTCCCGTATCCGGCTCACCGGGTCCATCCGGCCCGGCGGGCCCGTCCCGCCCTGAGATCGAGTCGCTCGCCGCATTCGATGCCGCTGTTTCCGCCGGAACGCTGGCCGGACGCCGGATCCAGTCCGTCGACCTGACGGACCGGAGCGACGCACTGCTGGCCGCCGACACGAGCGGCGCGGTCTTCCTCGGCTGCCGGATGGCACCCGGAGCGGCGGCGAAGGTACGGGCGGACGGCGCGATCGTCTTCCCGCCGGTGCCCGGACTGCCCTTCGATCCGTACCGGGGCCTGCTCTACTCCCCCGACGCGCTCTACGAAGGGCTGACGGACGGCGGCTACGCGGCGACGCCCGACGCCCGCGCGTACCGCTGGTTCCAGGAGACCCGGGCGAGTGGCGACGCCTTCGCGTCGATGCTGCGCGCGCTCCATGACGACGCGGTCTCCGACGCCCTGGACGAACACCTCCTCGGTGCCCGCGTCGTCGGGGTGATGGGCGGCCACGCCACGGCGCGCGGCAGCGCGCAGTACGCGGCGGCGGCCCGGCTGGGCCGGGCGCTGGCCCGGGGCGGCCTGACCGTGGCGACCGGCGGCGGGCCGGGCGCCATGGAGGCCGCGAACCTCGGGGCGTACGCGGCGCCGCACCCCGACCCGATGCTGGACAAGGCCTGCAGGATGCTGGCCGCGACCCCCTCGTTCATCCCGTCGGTCACCGAGTGGGCGCTGGCCGCCTTCGCCGTGCGGGAGAGCTGGCCCGGCGGCGGCGGCTCGGTGTCGATCCCCACCTGGTTCTACGGGCACGAGCCGCCGAACCCGTTCGCCGACCACATCGCCAAGTACTTCGCCAACGCCCTGCGCGAGGACGGGCTGCTCGCCCGCTCCACGGCGGGCGTGATCTTCCTGCCCGGCGCGGCCGGCACCGTACAGGAGATCTTCGACAACGCGACGCCGAACTACTACGGCTCGCGCGGCGGCCCGACCCCGATGGTGCTGGTCGGCCGCGCCCACTGGACGCGGGGGCTGCCCGCGTGGCCCCTGCTGCGCGCACTGGCCGGCGGCCGGACGATGGAGTCCCGCATCGCACTCGTCGACACGGTGGACGAGGCGCCCGAGGCGCTCGCCCGGCTGTCGGCGGACGGGTAGCCGGGGCCGGTCGGCGGCCCGTGACCGGCCCCGGCTACCCGTCCGGCGACGGGCCCCGGCGGGTTCAGCGGGACGCGAGGCGGGCCACCAGCGCGTCGAAGAAGGCCTCCCAGCCGTCCTCGGCCGCCGCGTACTGCTCGGCCGTGAGGTTGCCACCGCGCTGTCTGAAGACCATTTCGGTGGTCCTCCCGCCGCGGTCGGCGAAGGTGACGGTGACGGTCTCGCCCTCGATGCCGACAGGCGCGGTGGCGTCCTTCAGCGTGAAGACCAGCCGCTCGGGCGCGACCACCTCGCGGTAGACCCCGTGGAACGGCATCTCGGTCCCCGGCACCACGATGACCAGGCTCCAAGCGCCGCCCGGCCTGACGTCCATCGACACCCGGTCGAGCGGAACCTCGGCGTCCCCGCCGTACCAGGCGGCGAAGTGCTCGGGGGTCGTCCACGCCTCGAAGACGCGCTCCCGCGGGGCGTCGAGGACCCGGGTGATGTCGATGCCCTCGCGTGCTGAACCGGTCATAGTTCCCGTCCTTCCCGGAGTCGCTCCGGATCTTCCGCATGTCCTCCCCAGCTTGCACGGACACCACCGTGCCGACCTGGCGCGAACGGCCCGGTCCGGACCGCCCCGGCAGTCCCGGGCGGCCGGAAACGGCGGGCGCGGGCGTCGGACACGGCTCGGCCGGTCCAGTGACCGCGGGCGGGCCCTCGGGCCCGAGTCCGGTCAGCGGACGGCGGGCAGGACGACGGTCTCCGCCGCGTCGAAACCGACCCCGACCGTCGCGCCCTCCTCGGGGGCGTCCCGCAACGGGGACTCCGCCTCCAGCACCGGACCGTCCTCGGGCATCAGCTGCACGGCGACATGGTTGCCCCGGAACGTACGCGTCCCCACCGTGCAGCGCAGCCCGTCGTCCGGGGCGCCGATCCGTACCCCGGCCGGGCGCACCAGCAGATCGCACGCCCCCTGCGGCGAACCCTCGGGCACCGGCACCTCGCCCCACACCGTGTCGGCGGCCGTGCCGGTCACCGTCGCCTCCACCACGTTGTCGAAGCCGAGGAACCGGGCGACGAAGGCGGACGCGGGCCGTTGCCAGACCTCCAGCGGGGTTCCCACCTGGGCGATCCGTCCGTCGCGCATCACCACCACCCGGTCGGCGAGGGCGAACGCCTCGCCCTGGTCGTGGGTGACGGCGAGCACCGTCGTACCCAACCGTCCGAAGAGCGTGCGCAGTTCGACGACGAGCCGTTCACGCAGGCCGCGGTCGAGCTGGCCGAGCGGCTCGTCCAGCATCAGCAGCTTGGGGCGCGGGGCGAGCGCCCGCGCGAGGGCGACACGCTGCTGCTCACCGCCGGACAGTGCGGCGACGGCCCGCCGTTCGGCGCCGGGCAGGCCCACCAGGTCGAGGAGTTCACCGACCCTGCTCGCCTGCTCGCGACGCGGCATCCCCCGCATCCGCAGCCCGAAGGCGACATTGGCGCCGACGTCCCGGTGCGGGAACAGCTGGTGGTCCTGGAACATCAGGCCGAGACCGCGCCGGTGCACCGGCACTCCCGCCTGGTCCGCGCCGTCCAGCAGCACCCGGCCGCCGTCCGGCGGGTGCAGCCCGGCGACCACCCGCAGCAGGGTCGACTTGCCGCTGCCGCTCGGCCCCAGCACGCACACGATCTCGTGCTCGGCGACCTCCAGGTCCACCCGGTCGAGCGCGGCTCGCTCGCCGAAGCGGACCGTGGCCGATTCCAGTGTCAGCATCTCTAGAACTCCCCGGACCGGTCTGTGCGCATACGTTCGAGCAGCAGCAGCGAGACGGCGCAGACCGCCATCAGAAGCGTGCTGAGGGCCATCGCCTGGCCGTAGTTGAGCTCCCCGGCCCGCCCCAGCAGCCGGGCCACGGCGACCGGCAGCGTCGGGCGGTCGGGCCGCGCGATGAACACCGTCGCGCCGAACTCACCGAGCGACACGGCGAACGCGAAGCCGGCCGCGACCAGCACTGCCCGTCGCACCAGCGGCAGATCGACCTCCCGCCAGGCCCGTAGCGGTGATGCGCCGAGCACCGCGGCCGCCTCCCTCAGCCGCCCGTCCACCGCGCGCAGGACCGGCAGCATGGTCCGTACGACGAAGGGCACACCGACCAGCGCCTGGGCGAGCGGCACCAGGATCCATGACGTCCGCAGATCCAGCGGCGGCTTGTCCAGGGTGATCAGGAAACCGAAGCCGACGGTGACCGCGGACACCCCGAGCGGCAGCATCAGCAGGGCGTCGAAACCACGCACGATCCGGCCCCCGCGCCGGGTCAGCGCCGCGGCGGCGAGCCCGCCGACGACCAGCGCGACGACCGTCGCGACGAGTGCGTACTGCAGTGAGTTCCACACCGCTTCGAGCGGCGCGACCAGGAACGTACCGCCGCCCGCGTCCACGGACCGCAGGGCGCGGTAGTAGTCGAAGCCATGGCCGCCGGGTGTGTCCAGCGAGCGCTCCACCAGCACCCCGAGCGGCAGCAGGATCAGCACCAGCACGGTCAGCAGTACGCCGCAGAGCAGCGCCCACGCTCCGGCGCCGCGCGGCCTGCGCGCGGTCTGCGCCGGGTCGACCAGTCTCAGCGCGGTCTCCCTGCGCCGTACGGTCCACGCGTGCACGGCGAGGATCGCGCCGACCGCGGCGAACTGCACCAGCGTCAGCACGGCCGCCGTCGGCAGGGCGAGCAACTGGGCCGTCTGCCGGTAGATCTCCACCTCCAGCGTGGAGTACCCCGGACCGCCGAGGATCTGTACGACCCCGAAGGAGGTGAAGGTGAAGAGGAAGACCATCAACGCGGCGGCGGCCACGGCGGGTGCGAGGGCCGGCAGGGTGACCCGCCGCCAGGCGGCGAACCGCCCGGCGCCCAGCACCCGCGCGGCCTCCTCCTGCCGCGGGTCGAGTTGTGACCACAGCCCGCCCACGGTCCGTACGACCACTGCGTAGTTGAAGAAGACATGGGCGAGCAGAATCGCCCAGACGGTGGTGTCGAGGCGTACGCCCCAGAGTTCGTCGAGGAACCCGCCGCGTCCCAGCAGCGCCAGGAAGGCCGTCCCGACGACGACGGTCGGCAGGACGAACGGCACGGTGACGACCGCCCGCAGCAGCTGCTTGCCGGGGAAGTCGAAGCGGGCGAAGACATAGGCGCCGGGCAGCGCGATCAGCAGGGTCAGCGAGGTCGAGGCGAGCGCCTGCCAGGTCGTGAACCAGAGGACGTCGCGGATGTCCGGCCGGGTCAGCACCTCGACGACCCGGCCGAACTGCCAGACGCCGTCCGCCTTCAGCCCGCGGCCGACGATCGCGGTGACGGGGTAGGCGAAGAACAGCGCGAAGAACGCGACGGGCACGGCCATCAGGCCGAGCCGCACCGCACTCCCGCGCCGCGCCTTCGCGCGCGCGAAGTCCGCGTGCCCGAAGCGGGCGCGCGGCTCCTCCCCCCGCGGCCCCTCCTCGGGCGCGCCCTTCCCGCCCGCGTCCGTTCCGCGTACGGGGGTCCGCGTTACTTCACTACGAGCGAGGACCACGACTGGACCCACTGCTCACGGTTCTTGGAGATCTTGTCGGGGGCGACGGTCGCCGGTGTGCCGACCGTCGCGCCGAACTTCGTGAAGAGTTCCGGCAGTTTCGCGCTCTCGTCGACCGGGTTCACGAACATGTTGAGCGGCATGTCCTCCTGGAACCTCTTGCTGATCAGGAAGTCCAGCAGGGCCTTGCCCCCCGCCTCGTTCTTCGCACCGTTCAGCAGGCCCGCGAACTCGATCTGGCGGAAGCAGGTCCCGGTGGCGACCCCGGTCGGTGCCTCGGCCGGCTGCGGCTTCGCGTAGAGCACCTCGACGGGTGGGCTGGAGGCGTACGACACGACGAGCGGCCGGTCGGCCTTGGCCTTCTTGCCGCCCGCGGAACCGGAGAACTCCTCGTTGTACGCCTGCTCCCAGCCGTCGACGACCTTGACGCCGTTGTCCTTCAGCTGCTTCCAGTAGTCCTGGTAGCCCTTCTCGCCGTAGGTGGCGACGGTGCCGAGAAGGAAGCCGAGGCCGGGCGAGGAGGTCCCGGCGTTCTCGGTGACGAGGAGGTTCTTGTACGCGGGCTTCGCCAGGTCGTCGAAGGTCCGCGGCGGCGCGAGTTTCTTCGCCGCGAAGTACTCCTTGTCGTAGTTGACGCAGATGTCGCCGGTGTCGATCGGGGTGACCCGGTGCTCGGCGTCGAGTCGGGTGCCGGCCGCCACCCGGTCGATGCCCTTCGCCTCGTACGGCGTGAAGAGGCCACTGTCGAGGGCGCGGGAAAGCAGGGTGTTGTCGACACCGAAGAACACGTCACCGCGCGGTGATCCCTTGGTCAGGATCTCCTGGTTGAGCGCGACACCCGCGTCGCCGCTCTTCAGCACCTTGACGGTGTAGCCGGTCTGCTCGGTGAACTCCTTCAGCACGTCCTTGGAGACGTTGAAGGAGTCATGGCTGACGAGCGTCACGGTCTTCGAGCCGGAGCTCTTCGTGCCGCCGGAACCGGAGTCCGACGTATCGGAACTCCCGCATCCGGCCAGTGCCGTGACGCCGAGCGCGGCGGCGACGGCCGTCGCCGCGAGCTGCGTGGTTCTGCGCGTGGTGCTCATTGTGGATTCCTCCTGGGTTTTGGCCAGGAAGAGACGCGGCCCCGCCCGCGAAAAGCGGGCAGGGCGCAACAGCATGAGTTGATGACCGAACTTCCTACCCGGAATGACCCGGGCGAGGTTCAGAGGGTCTGCGGCCGACCTGTTCTCGGTGCCGCACTCTCAGCGCTGTGGCGCTCCCCTGTCGGAATATGAAGTTGATTTATATGAAGTTGATTTCAGGCCCAGGTTACACGGGCCGTTCCGGCCTCAGCGCTCGGCTGCCGCCAACTGACCGCAGGCACCGTCGATCTCCTGGCCTCGGGTGTCCCGCACGGTCACCGGCACCCCGTGTGCCGCGATCGCCTCGACGAAGGCCTTCTCGTCCTCGGGCCGCGAGGCCGTCCACTTGGACCCGGGGGTCGGGTTCAGCGGGATCAGGTTGACATGCACCCGCTTGCCCTTGAGGAGCCGGCCGAGCCGGTCACCACGCCATGCCTGGTCGTTGATGTCCCGGATCAGCGCGTACTCGATGGAGATCCGGCGGCCGGACTTCTCCGCGTACTCCCACGCGGCGTCCAGCACCTCGCGCACCTTCCACCGCGTGTTCACGGGGACGAGTGTGTCGCGCAGCTCGTCGTCCGGTGCGTGCAGCGAGACGGCGAGACGGCACTTGAACCCCTCGTCGGCGAAGCGGAGCATCGCGGGCACCAAGCCGACGGTGGAGACGGTGATCCCCCGCTGCGAAAGCCCCAGCCCGTCCGGCTCCGGATCGGTGAGCCGGCGGATCGCGCCGACCACCCGCTTGTAGTTGGCGAGCGGCTCGCCCATGCCCATGAAGACGATGTTGGAGAGGCGCGCCGGGCCTCCCGGGACCTCTCCGTCGCGCAGCGCCCGCATGCCGTCCACGATCTGGTGGACGATCTCGGCGGTCGACAGATTGCGGTCGAGACCGGCCTGCCCCGTGGCGCAGAACGGGCAGTTCATCCCGCACCCCGCCTGCGACGAGATGCACATCGTCACCCGCTCCGGGTAGCGCATCAGGACGGATTCGACGAGCGTCCCGTCGTGCAGCTTCCACAGCGTCTTGCGGGTGGTGTCGTCGTCGCAGCTGATGTGACGGACCACCGACATCAGGTCGGGGAACATCGCCTCGGCGAGCCCGTCCCGCGAAGCGGCCGGGATGTTGGTCCACTCGGCCGGGTCGTGCGCATACCGAGCGAAGTAGTGCTGCGAGAGCTGCTGGGCGCGGAACGGCTTCTCGCCGATCGCGACGACGGCTTCCTTGCGCTCGGCGGGCGTGAGGTCGGCGAGGTGCCGCGGCGGCTTCTTGGCTCCGCGGGGCGCGACGAAAGTGAGTTCTCCGGGCTTAGGCATGGTTCATCCAGTGTCGCAGACAAAGCAGCGAGGGCCCGCCGCCCTGTGGACAACGGACCCTCACTCGCAAATGCCCAGGTCAGGGCGGTGAATCGCCCTCAGGGTCAGCCGGATCCCACGAACAGCACCAGCAGCAGCCAGACCACCGGAGCGGTCGGCAGCAGCGAGTCCAGCCGGTCCATGATGCCGCCGTGCCCCGGCAGGAGCGTGCCCATGTCCTTGATGCCGAGATCCCGCTTGATCATCGACTCGCCCAGGTCGCCGAGGGTGGCGCTGGCCGCGACCGCGAGCCCCAGCAGCAGCCCCTGCCACCAGGAACCGCCGTCGATCAGGAACTGCATGCACAGCGCACCGGCGACCATCGCGAAGGCGATGGCCCCGAACAGGCCCTCGCGGGTCTTCCCGGGGCTGATGCGCGGCGCAAGCTTGTGCTTCCCGAAACGCCAGCCCACGGCGTACGCACCCGTGTCGCTGACCACCGTCAGCAGCAGGAAGGTGAGCACCCGCTGCGGTCCGTCGTCCGCGGTCAGGAGCATGGCGACGAAGGTGGCCAGGAACGGTACGTAGAACGCGGCGAACACGCTGGCCGTAACGTCCTTGAGGTATCCCTCCGGAGGCTGGGTCATCCGCCAGACGAGCACCGCGAGTGCCGTCAGCGCCATCGCCACCCAGGCACCCTCGGCGCCCCGCCAGTATCCGGCCACGACCATGGCCGCACCGCCGACAGCCAGCGGGACGAGCGGCGCCTTGATGCCCTTGCGCTCCTCCAGCCGGGAGGTGAGCTCCCACAGGCCCACGACGACGGCGACGGCGACCACACCGACGAAGACGGCCTTCACGATGAACAGCGAGGCGACGATGACGGCGCCGAGCCCCACACCGACCCCTATGGCGGCTCGCAGATCACGGCCCGCACGTTTCTTCTGCGGGGGCGGTGGTGCGGTGGACATGGGCTCCTGCGGCTTCTCGTCGCGGAACAGGGGGCCGCCACTCAGGCGTGCGGCCCCCTGGTCCCTGGCGTCACGGTCGTCAGCGTCTCTACCTGCGTCGGGAGCGTCCGGCACGATGGGCATGGGCCGAGTCTGCTGGGCGCCGTGCACATCGTATGCAGGACCCGCCGGAGCGGCCCGCATCTCGGGCGGACCCCAGTGGCCGGCTCCCTGCGGGGCGCCCCAGGAAGAGTCGTTCATCAGACTTCGAGCAGCTCGGCTTCCTTGTGCTTGAGCAGCTCGTCGACCTGGGCGACGTACTTCGCGGTGGTGTCGTCGAGCTCCTTCTCGGCACGACGCACCTCGTCCTCGCCGGTCTCCTTGTCCTTGACCAGCTTGTCGAGCGTCTCCTTGGCCTTGCGGCGCACGGCCCGGATGGAGATCTTCGAGTCCTCCGCCTTCGTCTTCGCGACCTTGATGTAGTCGCGACGACGCTCTTCGGTGAGGTCCGGGAAGGTCACCCGGATGATATTGCCGTCGTTGCTCGGGTTGACGCCGAGGTCCGAATCGCGGATGGCCTGCTCGATGTTGCGCAGCGCGGTCTTGTCGAACGGCGTCACAACGGCCATGCGCGGCTCGGGCACCGAGAACGAGGCGAGCTGGTTGATCGGGGTCAGCGCGCCGTAGTAGTCGGCGACGATCTTGTTGAACATCGCCGGGTGGGCACGGCCGGTACGGATCGCGGCGAAGTCCTCCTTCGCGACGACGACGGCCTTCTCCATCTTCTCCTCGGCCTCAAGGAGGGTTTCTTCGATCACCACGTGCTCCTGCGTGTCTTGAGTGGGCCCTGCGTGCTCGGGCCCGACGGGTCCTGGGTCGCGTCCTCACCTGCACGGTGTCCGACCGGCAGGCCGTTGTCCATCCTTCGGGACCTGTCCCGGGGTGTTCCCCGCAGGCCCCGGGCCCTCCCGCGGCTTCCCGGGAAGGCCCCCCGGTTCTCAGGCCCGGGTGCCCTGGTCACTCACGAGCGTGCCGATCTTCTCACCCTTGACCGCGCGGGCGATATTGCCCGTGGCGGTCAGCTCGAAGACGAGGATCGGCAGCTGGTTGTCACGGCAGAGCGTGATGGCGGTGGCGTCGGCGACCTTGAGATCGCGGGCGAGCACCTCGCTGTACTCAAGGGCGTCGAACTTCACCGCACCGGGGTTGGTCTTCGGGTCGGAGTCGTAGACCCCGTCCACCCCGTTCTTGCCCATGAGCAGACCCTGGGCGTCGATCTCCAGGGCGCGCTGAGCAGCGGTGGTGTCGGTGGAGAAGTACGGCATCCCCATGCCGGCGCCGAAGATGACGACGCGGCCCTTCTCCAGGTGGCGCACGGCGCGCAGCGGGATGTACGGCTCCGCGACCTGCCCCATGGTGATGGCGGTCTGGACGCGGGAGTCGATGCCCTCCTTCTCCAGGAAGTCCTGGAGCGCCAGGCAGTTCATGACCGTGCCGAGCATGCCCATGTAGTCGGACCGGGCCCGGTCCATGCCGCGCTGCTGGAGCTCGGCACCGCGGAAGAAGTTGCCGCCGCCGATGACGATCGCGATTTCCGCGCCGTCGCGGACGACTGCCGCGATTTCCCGGGCGATGGCGTGTACGACGTCGGGGTCGACACCGAGACCCCCGCCGCCCGCGAACGCCTCTCCGGACAGCTTCAGCATGAAGCGTCCGGGCACCTTGCCGTCGTCGCGCTTGTGGTCACCTTTTGCGGCGTCCGCGCCCTTGTTCATGGAGATTCTCCTCGTGCACATACGAAGAAGGCCATTGCCTGTGGGTCTGGTGTCCCTCAGCGGCAATGGCCTCCTCGTCAGATCTGCGGTCGTACGGCATGTGTGCGGCCGACGACTGCACTGGACCCTATCGGGGCCCACCGTTGTTCGCGGACGGACTCAGATGCCGACCTTGATGCGCGAGAAGCGCTTCAGGGTGACACCGGCCTCGTCCAGGACCTTCTGGACGGACTTCTTGTTGTCCTTGGCGAACGCCTGCTCCAGGACGACGACTTCCTTGAAGAAGCCGTTGACGCGACCCTCGACGATCTTCGGAAGGGCGGCCTCGGGCTTGCCCTCCTCGCGAGAGGTGGCCTCGGCGACACGACGCTCGTTCTCGACCGTCTCGGCCGGGACCTCGTCGCGGTTGAGGTACTTCGGGGCGAAGGCGGCGATGTGCTGCGCGACGTCCTTGGCGGCCGTCGCGGCCGCCTCGTCCGAGGCGGTCCCCTTGTCGAGGTCGACCAGGACGCCGACCTGCGGCGGGAGGTCGGGCATCGTGCGGTGCATGTACGCAGCCACGTAACCGCCGGTGAACTGCGCGAAGCGGTCCAGGACGATCTTCTCGCCGAGGTTGGCGTTGGCCTCGTCGACGTACGCCTGGACGGTCTTGCCGGCCTCGATCTCGGAGGCGAGCAGCGCGGCCAGGTCGGCCGGGGAGGTCGCGGCGACGTGGGCGGCGAGCGTGTTGGCGACGGCCTGGAACTTCTCGCCCTTGGCGACGAAGTCCGTCTCGCACTTCAGCTCAAGCAGAACGCCGGAGGTCTTGTCCTCGGAGATGAGGGAGACGACGGCGCCGTTCTCGGCAGAACGGCCCTCGCGCTTGGCGACGCCCTTCTGACCCTTGATACGGAGCGCCTCGACGGCCTTGTCGACGTTGCCGTCGGCCTCGTCGAGCGCCTTCTTGCAGTCCATCATGCCGGCGCCGGTCAGCTCGCGGAGCTTCTTGACGTCAGCGGCGGTGTAGTTCGCCATGAGTCTGTGTTTCTCTCTCGAAGTCTGAAAGATCTACGGGTGAACGGCGGGGGCGGTGCTTGTGGCACCGGCCCCCGCCGTCATTCAGCCGTGACAGAGGTGTCAGGCCTGCTCGGCGTCCGCGGCCGGGGCGTCGGCGGCGGGGGCGTCGGCGGCGGGGGCCTCGGCGGCAGGGGCCTCGGCAGCAGGGGCCTCGGCAGCGGCCTCGGCCGGCGTCTCGGCGGCGTCCGCGACCTTCTCGGTCTCGGCGGAGGTCTGCACCTCGGCGTCGGCCTTCTTGTCGCCCTCGAGCAGGTCGCGCTCCCACTCGGCGAGCGGCTCGCCGGCGGCCTTCTCGCCCGGCTTCGAGTCACCGGTGGCGGCACCGGAACGGGCGATGAGGCCCTCGGCGACAGCGTCGGCGATCACGCGGGTGAGCAGGGTGACGGAGCGGATCGCGTCGTCGTTGCCCGGAATCTTGTAGTCGACCTCGTCGGGGTCGCAGTTGGTGTCGAGGATCGCGACGACCGGGATGTGGAGCTTGCGCGCCTCACCGACGGCGATGTGCTCCTTCTTGGTGTCGACGATCCAGACGGCGCTCGGCACCTTCTGCATCTCGCGGATACCACCGAGGGTCTTCTCCAGCTTGGCCTTCTCGCGGGAGAGGACCAGGAGCTCCTTCTTGGTGAGGCCGGAGGCGGCCACGTCCTCGAAGTCGATGAGCTCGAGCTCCTTCAGACGCTGAAGGCGCTTGTAGACGGTGGAGAAGTTGGTGAGCATGCCACCGAGCCAACGCTGGTTGACGTACGGCATGCCGACGCGCGTCGCCTGCTCGGCGATGGCCTCCTGGGCCTGCTTCTTGGTACCCACGAACATGATGGAGCCGCCGTGGGCGACGGTCTCCTTGACGAACTCGTAGGCGCGGTCGATGTACGACAGCGACTGGAGCAGGTCGATGATGTAGATGCCGTTGCGCTCGGTGAAGATGAAGCGCTTCATCTTCGGGTTCCAGCGACGGGTCTGGTGACCGAAGTGGACGCCGCTTTCCAGCAGCTCCCGCATCGTGACGACGGCCATGGCCGTACTCCTTGAGGTACTCGGTTGCCGCGACAGCAGGATTGCTGTCGCGCCTGACGCCCCGACGCGCCGTGCCACAAGGGACCGAGGAGCGCGGCCACCGTCCGCAGAGAGCGAGGTGGCGGGGCGTGCGAAGTCGACCCGGTGACCCGGATCGCCATAGGAAGTGTACGGGACGGTCCGGGCACCGGGTGACGGCGTTGTCCACAACCGGTCGGTAGTCCACAGATCCGGTTCATGATCCCCGCGGATCCGCGTGGCGCGGGACCGTTCTGCCATGCGATGCACACCTGGCCCGACCGTCTCCCTCTTCCTGCACGGACTCCGGTTCCGCGAGGCCGCGCGCGTGGCAATGACGGCCCTCCTCACGGCGGTGGCGACCCTCCTCGCGGCGCTGTGCGGCACGCAGGCCGCGGCGGCAGCAACGGCGGGGTCCGCGCCCGCAGCCGTGTGGCCGCTTGCCGGGCGGCCCGCGGTCGTACGGGGCTGGGAGCCGCCGGCCGGCCCGTACGGGCGCGGTCACCGCGGAGTGGACCTCGCCGCGCAGCCGGGTACGGCGGTGCTCGCCGCGGCCTCGGGCCGGGTCTCGTTCGCCGGGTCCGTGGCGGGGCGCGGGGTGGTGGCCATCGAGGTGTCGGGGACCGGCGATCCGCCCCTGCGGACCACGTACGAGCCGGTGCGCGCGCTGGTCGAGAAGGACCAGGAGGTGGCGGCGGGGCAGGTCGTGGCGATCGTGGAGGCGGGGCCCTTCCACTGCGCGTCGGGCTGTCTGCACTGGGGGCTGCGGCGCGGTGACGCGTATCTGGATCCGCTGTCGCTGCTGCCGCCGGGGCTGCTGCGGCGCGGACCGTCCCGGCTGCTGCCGGTGTTCGGCGTGCCGGAGCCGCGGTCCTCGGCCGAGGGGGCCGGGGACGGACCCGCCGCCCCCGGCGTTCTGCTCGCCGTCGCCGCGGTGCGGCGCCGACGTCAGTCCTGTACGCCCCGCACGCCTCGCAGGACCATGGCAACGGCGGTGTCCGCGATCACGCCCGGCTCCTCCGCCACACCGAGTTCGATACGCCGCACCGCGGCATCCACCGAGCCCTGCAGCAGCATCGCCGCCAGCCTCGGCTGTTCATGGCCGAGGTCGCCGAGCGCCTCGACGATCATGGCGATCAGCCCGCCGTGCGCGGCCCTGATCTTCTCGCGGGCGCCCGCGTCCAGTTCGCTCGCCGAGATCGCGACGACCGCCCGGTGGCGGCGGTCCCCGACGAGATCGAGCTGCCGTCGCACATAGGCCTCGATCTTCGCCTCCGGCGTGGTGGCCTGCTCCATCGCGCTCTCGACCTCGGCAGCCCAGACGGGAAAGTCGACGGCGCAGAGCTCTTCGACTACGGCGGCACGGGAGCGGAAGTACTCATACACGGAGGACCTGGCGAGGCCTGTGCGTTCGGCGAGGGCAGGGAAGGTCAACGCTTCCGTACCGCCCTCGGACAGCAGGGAGCGGGCGGCGTCCAGGAGGGCGCCGCGCTGCATGGTCCGGTGCTCGGCCACCGAGGCCGCTCGAATCCTGGGCACCCGTCCACTCTACGGCGACCGGTGTTCGAGAGGGCGCGTACGGCCCCGATCGGTGGCCGAAGCGGCCAGGGTCCGCAGCGGCCGCCCGGCGGTCTCAGCGTCCGGCGTCGGCCAGTTTCGCCCGCAGTTGCAGCACCGATTTGGTGTGGATCTGACTGACACGGCTCTCGGTGACTCCGAGCACGTTGCCGATCTCGGCGAGGGTGAGGCCCTCGTAGTAGTAGAGCGTGACAACTGTCTTCTCGCGCTCCGGAAGAGTATTGATCGCCCGGGCGAGCAGCCGTCTGAGCTCACGGCCCTCGGCGACCTCCACCGGATCGTCGGCGGCGGTGTCCTCGAGCGTGTCCATCAGGCTCAGCCGGTCACCGCCCTCGCCGCCGACATGCAGCAGCTCCTCCAGCGCGACCACGTTCGCCAGCGACAACTGGCTGAAAACCGCGTGCAGTTCCTCCAGCGCGATGCCCATTTCCGCAGCGACCTCCGGCTCGGAAGGGGTGCGTCGCAGCTGCGCCTCCAGCGTGGCATAGGCGCGTTCCACGGCCCGCGCCTTCTGGCGCACCGAGCGCGGGATCCAGTCCAGCGCCCGGAGTTCGTCGATCATCGCGCCCCGGATGCGGGTGATCGCGTACGTCTCGAATTTGATCGCGCGCTCGATGTCGAACTTCTCGATCGCGTCGATCAGTCCGAAGACGCCCGAGGAGACGAAGTCCGCCTGCTCGACATTGGAAGGCAGGCCCACACTCACCCGGCCCGCGACGTACTTCACCAGCGGCGAGTAGTGCAGGATCAGCTGCTCCCGCAGCCGCTCGTCGCCCGTGGACTTGTATGAACGCCACAACTCGTCGAGCGAGGAGGGGGCGGGGGGACGCACAGTGCCACGCGCAGCCGGTGGTACTGCCGCGCGGTCAGACCCGGAGGTGTGCTGGGGCATGTGGTGCCTTGAGCCGTTCTGCTGTGGAGTGCGGGGGGACTTGTGCCTGAGTCGGGATCCTTGTGAGCGTAGCGTGACCGAGGCGTTGCGGTCCGCGCAGGCCTGCGGATCGGCACTGCGCGATTCCGGCCGGTCGAACATGACTGAAGTCCGGGGCCGTCGCGGTGTGCGCCGGCCCCGGAGGCGTCGCTGAAGGATCCGCCGAGGTCATCGGCATCACCTTTTCACCCGAATGCTCCAGGTCAAGTACCGCCTCGCCGCGCGTCGCCATTGCATATACGCCGCGGCGTCAACTGCCATCCATCGCCATCGCGTTCGACGAACCCCAGTGAGTGCAGTTCGTACAGCCTGCCGAGCGCTTCGTCGACGCTGGTTCCCGCCGCGCGGGCCACGTCTCGCCCGCCGGCGGCGCCGCGGGAGGGCAGCGCGTCGAGGATCCTGGCGGAGACCGCGTCCAGCAGATCCCTGGGGTGTACGGGGCCGCGCCTGGCCGGAGCCAGTTCGCCGATGTCCCCCACGAGTTCGGCGATCTCCGCGGCGTCCGTCACCAGGACGCCCTCCCCGCGCAGGAGTTCGTGGACTCCTGCCGACAACCCGCTGGTGGCGGGGCCCGGCACGCCCATGGTGAAGCGACCGAGCCGCTGCGCGCTGCGTGCCGTGACCAGCGAACCGCTGCGGTATTCGGCCTCGACCACGACGGTCCCGCGCGTCAACGCGGCGATGACGCGGTTCCGGAGAATGAATCTGCTGCGGGTCGGATGATCGGACGGTGGTAATTCGCCGATGACGAGGCCCTGTTCCGCCATCCGCCCGATCAGCTCGGCGTGTCCCCGGGGGTAGGCGACGTCCACCCCGCAGGCCAGGACCGCCATCGTCGCCCCGCCGACGGCGAGCGCCCCGCGATGAGCCGCCCCGTCCACCCCGAACGCCGCTCCCGACACGACCACCCACCCCAGCTCGGCGAGCCCGGCGCCGAGGCTCGCCGCCATGTGGGCCCCGTACGGTGTGCAGGCACGGGCGCCCACGAGGGCGACCGAACGCAGCGCCCAGAGCCGCAGATCGCGTGGCCCCCGCACCCACAGGCCGGTCGGCCTGGCGTCCCCCAGGTCGTCGAGCTGGCTGGGCCACTCGCGCTCGCCCGGACAGACGAACCGCCCGCCGAGCGCGGCGACCGCCGCCAGGTCCCGCTCGGGCTCCAGGTCCGCGGCCCGCAACCGGTATCCGGCGAGGCGTTTCGGAGTCATGCCGTTCAGTTGCTCCGCGGCCCCGTCCCCGGTGGTGATCCGTCGTATCAGCTCGACGGCGCCGAGCTCGCGCAGCCATCGGCCCCCGCGCTCGTCCCCCGGTTCCAGGACGCGGGTCAGCGCGGCCCGCGCCAGGCGTTCCCGATCGCTCACCGCCACTCCCGGCCCCGCCTCCGGTTCCGGCCTCGTCCCCGGCCCCGCTTCCGGCCCGGTTCCCGCGCCGTGCCCCGGGTCTTGCCCCGGCGGGCGCCGCGGCCTCTCCCCCGGGCCGTGGTCCGCCCGCGGTGTCATGACACTCCGGCCTTCGTCAGGGCGCCCCGTGGAATCCCGGTCCGCAGTTCCAGCGCCACCGCGATGTCGGACGCCTCCGGACGACCGGCGCCCCGCAGATCCGCGACCGTCCATGCCACCCTGAGCACCCGGTCCAGGCCGCGAGCGGTGAGCATGCCGCGCTCCATGTCCCGTTCGGCCGCCAGGAGCGCTCCCGGTGCCGCGACCAGCCGGGTCCGCAGCTCATGGCCGGGCACCTCGCTGTTGGTCGTCCACGCCGTGCCGGCCAACCGCTTCGCCGCCCGTGCCCGTGCTGCCTGGACACGGGCCGCGACGGTGGCCGTCGACTCGCCCCTGCCGCCCTCCCCCATCAGGTCCGCGCGCCCGACGGGTTCGACGGCCACCCGCAGATCCACCCGGTCGAGCAGCGGCCCGGAGAGTCTTGCCTGATAGCGCCTGACCGTCGACGGCGGGCACTCGCAACCGGCGCCGCTGAGCGTGTGCCGACCGCACGGACAGGGGTTGGCGGCCAGCACCATCAGGAATCTGGCGGGCAGCCGCACCACCCCGGCGCTGCGTGCCACCACCACATGCCCCGACTCCAGCGGCTGGCGCAGGGCGTCCAGCACCCGCATGGAGAATTCCGGCGCCTCGTCCAAAAAGAGAATTCCCCTGTGCGCGAGGGATACCGCACCGGGCCGCGGCAGCCCGTTGCCCCCGCCGACCAGCGACTGCATCGTCGCCGAGTGGTGCGGTGCGCAGTACGGCGCGCGGGTCACCAGCGGTTCCCCCGGCGGCAGAATGCCGGCCACGGAGTGCACCGCGGTGACCTCCAGGGACTCCTTCCTGGTGAGCGTCGGCAGGATCGCCGGCAACCGCTCGGCCAGCATGGTCTTGCCGGCTCCGGGCGGTCCGGAGAGCAGCAGATGGTGACCGCCCGCCGCGGCCACCTCCAGCGCCTTGCGGGGCCGCCGCTGTCCCGCCACGTCCGCGAGGTCCGGCGGGTTGCCGTCCCCCTGCCCGGGTCCCCGGGCGAGCCCGGTGCCGATGCCCGCGCCGGGCACCATCAGCCCGGCCAGCAGGGTGTCGGGGCGCCCGTCGTCATCGGGCCGCTGCTCCTCCGGCACGGGCTCGTCGCAGAGCACCGCGATCAGCTGCCGCAGGCTCCGCACCCCGAGAACCGAGACCCCGGGCACCAGCGCCGCCTCCCCCGCGGTCTGCTCGGGCACGACGACCTGGCGGTATCCGGCGTCCGCCGCGGCGAGCACGGCGGGCAGCACCCCGCGCACCGGCCGCACCCGGCCGTCCAGCCCGAGCTCACCGATCATCACCACATCGGCGATGGACGCCGGATCGATCCGCTCGGCCGCTCCCAGCACCGCGCAGGCGACCGCCAGGTCGGTGCCACGAAAAAGGCACCCTTACGGCCGCCTTCTTTGCCGTGCGGACGAGGGTTCAGCCTTGAGGGTGACCACCAGGCTTCTCGTCGG
>NZ_JBHVPX010000035.1:0-56517 GCF_042887155.1 Streptomyces sp. NPDC057963 | reverse complement strand
GAGCGGGATATGCAGCGGCAAGCCGCTGCATAGAGCACGAATTGCGCAAGCGCAATTCGAATTCCCGCGTAAACGCGGGAATGAATTCCGTAAACGGAATTCCGAAAGGGCGTCAATTCGCGCAAGCGCGAATTGCGGGGAGTCCCGCAAGCGGGACTCCTTGGGCTGGCTACAGGGTGAGGGTGCATCACATGCAGGCCTGTGTAAGGCTTGGGAATCCCAGCTACCATCCGCGCAACGAAGGTGACGGATCATCGGCCTGGCAAGGTTTTCGGCCCACCGCAGAGACGGGCTCCGCTGCGCTCCACCCTGACCTCTCCTCAGCTACCGAAACTGACCGGTCACATTCACCAATACTCCGCCAGCATACACGCCAACCGGCTGTTTCGGGGTAAGATTCGCCATGTATCACTCTGCGGGTGAAAGTTGGGTGCGCGAGTGATGCATCACATGTCATGACTGTGTAGCGTATGGGACCAGACACCACATCCTCCGGGCCATACCATCGCGCCGGGATTCCCTTTCTGATTGCGCGCCACATTCCGAAAGAAGGAGCATTTCCCCGTGGTCATGATGAGAAGCGATCTGCACGCCCACCAGATTGAAACTGTTGACGCCATTAAGCGCGGCCTCGATATCCCTCCCGGAGGAATTCCGGTGAACGGCCTGCGTGGTCAGGTGATTTCCGCATGCGGCACCGGGAAGACCATCACTGCCGCTTTCGCTGCTCGCGAGATGCTGCCGAAGGGGCGCGTCCTGGTGCTGGTGCCGACTTTGGATCTCCTGGCGCAGACGGTCAAGGAGTGGCACCGGGTCGGGCACAAGGGGCCAGCGGTCGCGGTGTGCAGCCTCCAGGACGACCCGGAGCTGTGGAGCCTGAAGGTGCGCTCCACGACGAATCCCGTACAGCTGGCGCTGTGGCACGGCACGGGGCCGGTGACCATCTACGCAACGTACGCCAGCCTCGGCGTCCTGGCGGAGGCGTTCGATGGCGTCTACGGCCAGCAGCTGGCCCCGGTGGACCTCGCCGTGGTCGATGAGGCCCACAGGACAAGTGGCTCGATGGGCAAGGCGTGGGCGGACATCCACGACCAGACCGTCATCCCGGCGCACCGCCGCCTGTACCTGACGGCCACCCCGCGGATCTGGCAGGAGCGGCCCAACTGGGAGGTCGCCGAAGGGGTCCGCGATCCGCTGCCGAAGGAGATGGCGGCGAGCATGGACGACGAACGAGTCTTCGGGCCCGTTCTCTACAAGCTCAGCTTGGCGTCGGCTGTCTCCCGCGGCTTGCTTGCGCGCTACCAGATCATCGTGCTGGAGCTTAAGGACCCGGTCGTCACCCCTGAGCGGCTGATGGGCGAGGAGCGGCGCGGCGAGGAGGTGCGCGGACAGCGGCTCGGGGCGCTCCAGGCCGCGCTCCTGCACACGATGGCGCAGCACGGGCTGTCAACGTGCATCACCTTCCATCACCGGACCATAGAGGCACAGGCGTACGCGGAGGGCCTTCAGCGCGTGGCAGCGAAACTGCACGCCGACCAGCCCGAGAAGTACCCGAAGCACATCTGGGCGGACTGGCTGTGTGGCGAGCACGTCCCCGAGCACCGGCGGGGCGTCCTGGGCGGCTTCGGGTCCACCGCGCTGCGGGCGGTGCTCTCGAACTGCCGCGTGCTGGGCGAAGGCGTCGACATCCGGGCGGTGGACTCCGTGGCCCTGCTGGACCCCAAGGGGGCGCCGCACGACATCGTCCAGGCGATCGGCAGGGCGCTGCGGCAGAAGCCGGGACAAGGGAAGTTGGCCTCTCTCATCGTTCCGGTATTTCTCCAGCCCGGAGAAAAGCCGGAAGACATGTTCACCTCGGGATCATATCGGCCTTTGGTGAAAGTCCTTGAAGGTCTGCGCGCTCACGACGAAGAGGCAATCGAATTGCTCGCGATTCCGCAGGAGCCGCAGAAGGACGTCGCGCAGCCGTCCGAGTACATCGGCCCGCCGCCCGAGGAAGGCGAGGACGAATCCCGTCTACTGCTGCGTTTTGCCGCTCCGCGTGACCCGGTGATGGTCGCGGACTGGGTGAGCTTCAACGTGATCGACACCGAGCGGCAGGACTGGGCGCGCGGCTGGGCGAAACTGAAGGCGTACGTCGAGCGAGTCGGGAACGCGAGAGTGCCCTACGGACACCGGGAGGGCGCGACACCCCTTGGGCAGTGGGTCGCGGAGCAGCGGCGGGCATACGGGGCCGGGCAGATGACCGGCCAGCGCGCCGGGCGGCTGGAGAAGCTCGGCATGGTCTGGAGCCTCGTGGACGAACGCTTCCAGGAGAACCTGGCGGCGGCACGTGTGTACTACGAGCAGCACTGGACGCTGTGCGCGCCCCGGACCGCGACCATGCTGGACCGGCCGATCGGGCAGTGGCTGTCCAACCTCCGCCGACCGGATGCGCTGGACGAACACCCCGAGTGGGAGGCGGCGCTGCGCGAGGTTGACGAGGACTGGAACCCGTCATGGCCGCCGGAGTGGCAGCGGCACTACGCGGTGGTGCGGGAGATGCTCGCGGAGGAGAGCATCCTCGGGTACATCGAACCCGGAGTCACCGTCCACGGGATGGACATCGGGAAATGGCTGGCCAGACAACGGAAACCGGAGATCTGGGCCGCCCTGACCTCCGGGCAACGCGAGCGCCTGGAGACCATCGGCGTCGTACCGATGGCAGCAGAGCTCGAAGCGCCGGCCAAGCCGCCTGTGGCGCCCGTGAGCGCCTTCGAGAAGGGCATGGCAGCCCTGGCGCAGTACAAGGCGCGTACGGGCTCTGTAACCGTCCCCAGGGGCTACGGGGAACGGATCGTGATCGACGGACAGGAACACCTCGTGAAACTGGGTGTGTTCCTGAGTAACAGCAAGAGCCGCCGGGCCAAGCTCACCACCGACAAACTCCACCAGCTCGCCGCCCTCGGACTCGACTGGGCGGCCACGGAAGGAGCGGCGTGATGACCGCACCCGAGGAAGAGCGGCGCATGCAGGATGCTGTGCGGCGGCACGCCCGCACCAGGGCCTTCGCGGAAGCGCGGCAGGTCATCTCGTTCGTACTGTCCAACCCTGGGATGCAGGAGGCGGGGGCGGCGTGACGCCGGCGAACAGGGCCCCGGGCATGCTGGCCGGCCCGGGGCCCTGAGCTGCCCGGGGCCAGCGGCATCGCATCCCCGGCCCTGCACGCACTTGAGCGCGATGCCGCGGGTTCGGCATCGCACTGGTGTGTGTAGGCCCTGGTAGGAGCTCTCACTCCCCTGACCAGGCAATCCTCACCCAGTGACCAACCAATCCTCATTGCCAATAGATCCCAGCCGATTCATCAAGCCGGATGGTGGGGGCTGTTCCTCGTCGGCGTGGCCGCCGGTTCCGAGGGTCCGCCGCGGAGACTGGGGCGCAGCCGGGCTGGAACCGAGCACGCCTCGGGCACGCAGTTCGTCAAGGTCGGACAGGCGCTCTCCGGGGAGAGCGTCGAGCAGGTCGGCCTGGGCGGCGCGAATGCTGGGCGCGGGAGCCTGGGGGCCTGCGCCAAGGGCACGGCGGACGGTCACGCCGGTCATCGTACGGGCAGCGCATCACCGACCCCGCTGGCCGCCGGGTTCCCGTGCACCGGGCCGCAACGGGGTGTCGGCCGCTGCGAGAAGGGCATCCGCTGGGGCGGACGCTCCCTCGCTATCGCAGCCTGACCAACATCGAAGCCAATCTCAGCTGACCTGGTCCAGCCATGTGCGGTAGCGGCTTCCGAAGGGTTCTGCAGCGTCGTGCAGCGCGGCTGACAGCCACGCGGCGGCACTCTCCGCATGCGTGATGACGTCTCGTGGATAGCCGTACTGCCTCTGATGACTGGCGAACTCGTCCTCGTCGTCCACGAAGACGGATCCGTCTTGCCGTACCCGGCAGACATCCAGATCCAGGTCCACCGTGGTCACTTCTCCCTTGTGCGGCCAATCGGGAGGAGTGGTGACGTCGCAATAGACGTCCAGGTGGGCTGGAGCTGCCTGGAACCGGGCCGTCCACCAGGCGCCGCGTGGAAAGAGCATGACTCGTTGCTCTTCGATTGTGTGGACCTCCCCTTTCCCACCTTTGCTATAGGTTGTCCCGATTGGCGCACCGAGCCAGACCCCGAACTCGTCCTCTCCCAACCACACCATCGAGTGGTGCCAGTGCAGGCTGCCATCGAACTTACGGACCACGACCCGGACCTCGGCTTCTCCCATGGCGGGAGGCTACTGGCAGCCAGGCAACTGGCATTCTGTGTCAACGAACGAGGAGAGCCCCCACATCGGTGACTGATGTGGGGGACGTTCATGTCAGTGAGGACCGCTACGAGTCCTCCACGGGAGCTTTGACGCTGCCATATCGGTCGGCAGCGGCGTATAGCGCTCACTCACCTCTCGGCGCTTTTTGCGCTCGCGCAGCTCAGTCAGGTTGTAGGTCCCCGCTGGTGAGCTGAGCGGTACGAGTTCGTAACTGTCCTCAGGCTCCGCCGTCTTCTCCATCATCCCCCTACAGACCGTCGCCGTTTACGGCTGGGCTCTGGCCTGGTTCTTACCCGCCCCCGACTTGTTTCGCTGAGGAACGCCTCAATTGGAGGGGTCTTTTCAGCCCGCAGGGTGAGGGCGGGCCAGGCGGAGAGGTAGCGTCCAGCGGCGGCTGCCTCCTGCGCGGCTGGCACTTGGCCGCGCCACTCCCGTTCCCTTGCGCAACGTCGGATCCCGACTGGTGGCGTGCACCGGCAACGGGCGTGCCCGATTCGACTCCTGCCAACACAGGCCCTGACCCGCAACAAAACACCCATGCTGTACCGGCCGGCAACAAACCGACCCGCACCATCACCAAAAACGTCAGCACCAAATCGGCAACCGTGTCACCACCCGAATCCACTCACCGCAACCATCTGAACAGCACAGACACCGCAGCTACCGCACTGACATCACGATGCCGAACCACCACCGCCAAAAAATCGCAGATCATCGCCATCGCCTACAAGCTCAACCATCGTCCGCGCAAGACCCACGGCTATCGCACTTCGGCAGAGGTCTACGCTGGCCTCCTGAACAGCGGTGATGCGCTGACCGCTTGAGCTCGCCAATTTGTGAGAGTCGCCAGAGAGCGCTGGGCGCTCCTCGGGCTTATGACGCTGCGGGCAGAACCGGGAGGGTGACGCGGACGGTGATACCGCCCCCGGGGCGGGGGGTGGCGGTGACTGTCCCGGCGTGGGAGAGCGTGATCGCGCGGACCACGGCGAGCCCGATCCCGAATCCCTTGCCCGGGTGTCCGGGGCCGCGCTGGAACGGTTCGAAGAGCGCGGGGACCTGCTGGGGGTCCAGGACCGGGCCGGTGTTGGCGACTTCGAGGAACGCGCTCGCGCCTTGGGTGCCCGTGGTGATGGTCGCCGTGCCGTCGAGGTCGTTGTGCCGTACCGCGTTGGCCAGCAGGTTCACGGCGATCTGGGCCAGCAGTGCGGGGTCGCCGGCGACGGGTGCTGGGGCAAGTTCAGCGGTGACGCAAACGTGGGTGGCGCCGATCTCCTCGGCCAGGTCCTCCATTGCGTCCCGTGCCGCGTCCGCGAGGTCGACCGGGTGCGAGGCGTGGGTTGCGCTCTCGCCACGGGCCAGGGTCAGCAACGACACGATCAGGCGCTCGGTGCGGGCGTTGGCGTCCAGGGCTCGCTGGAGGGCGGGTTTCAGGTCGTCGGGGACGCGGCCCTGGGAGAGAGGGATTTCCAGTGCGGTGCGCTGGAGGGTTAGAGGGGTGCGCAGTTCGTGCGAGGCGTGGGCGGTGAACTGCCGCTGTGCATCGAAGCTGCGGTCCAGCCGGTCGAGCATGGCGTCGAAGGTGTCGCCGAGTTCGCGGACCTCATCGTGGGGGCCGGTGAGGCCGAGCCGTCCATCCAGGGTGCTGCCGGTGCTGATGCGGCGGGCTGCCGCGGTCACCTGGGTGAGGCGGTGCAGCGAGCGGCGGGCTGCCCACCACGCGAGCAGTGCGGCGAGCGCGGTGAGGACGAGCAGCAGCAGCAGTGACCGCGCCAGTACCTGGCTCAGGACCCGGTCCTGGAAGTCCTCGAAGGCCTCGGCCGGGGTGAGGGTCGCCGCTGCTGTTACGCCGGTGTCCGAGGGGGCGGGACCGACGGGGTGGGAGGGCGCGGGGGCAGCGGTGGCGCCCGGCACGGCTGGACCGACGGGTTGCAGAGGCACGGTCGGTGCGGCGGGGACGACGAGGTAGCGGTTTTCCTCGATGAGTTGCTGGGCGCTGAGCCAGTTGAGGAGGAGCAGCCCGCTTCCGAGGACCAGGAAGACCAGGGTGGTCATCAGGGTCAGGCGCCCGCGCAGGGGCAGCCGGTGCGGAAGGGCGCGGCGGGCGGTGCGTCCCTGTGTGCGCGGCGTCACAGCCGGTATCCGTAGCCGGGCGTGTGACTGACCAGCTGCGGCTCGCCGAGCTTGCGGCGCAGGGAGTGCACGGTGACGCGGATCGCCGTGGTGGCCGGGTCCAGTGCCGCGTCCCAGAGCCGGTCCTTGAGTTCCTCTCTGGTGACCGGGGCTCCGTCCGCTGCCAGAAGGAGTTCCAGTACGCCCAGTTCCCGGGGGGTCAGTTTGATTGGGCGTCCGTCACGCTCGGCGACGCGGCGAACGGTATCCAGGCTGACGCCGTGGCGGCTGAGCACGGTGGCAGTGGTCCCGGCGGTGCCGCGGCGGGCCAGCGCGCGCAGTCGGGCGACCAACTCCAGATAGGAGAAGGGTTTCGTCATGTAGTCGTCCGCGCCATGGCCGAGGCCGTCGATAAGGTCGGTGAGGGCTCCGGCGGCGGTCAGCATGAGGATGCGGGCCGGGTATCTGGCCGCGTTCAGCGCCCGGCAGACTGCATCCCCGCTCAAGTGGGGTAGGTCCCGGTCAAGCACCAGCACGTCGTACTCGGCGGAAGCCGCCGTCATCTCCAGTGCCTGCGGTCCGTCATGGGCGACGTCGCAGATCATTCCCTCGCCGCGCAGGCCCTCGGCGAGCATCGCAGCCAGTTCTTCCTCGTCCTCGACGATGAGCACGCGCATGTCGTCCATCTTTCTTCCCGTCCCGCTCTGGGTTGCGTTCCCAGGGTGACCGGAGGGGGGTTAAGCAAGGGTTAGTTGGAGGATCACGCGTGGCTCACCGGTGGCTCCGTAGAACTGTCGTGACGTTATCGGGCTTCAGCAGGGAGCGAAGGAATGCGCAGTCGTGTCAAGCAGGCGGTCGTCACGGTGGCCGCGGTATGTGCCGCACTGATGATCAGCAGCTGTTCCTCGCCTGAGTCGGCACCCAAGGTCGCCGGGGACGAGGGAGGCGGCAGCGGCAAGAAGCAGGACGATGCCGCGGTCCGCCAGTCCTGGGTGAAGTGCATGCACGGCCAGGGCCAGACCCAGATCTTCATCGACAAGGACGGCAACATCGCTATGCCCGCCTCGGGCACGGGCGCGGGTGCGGGCGCGGGTGCGGGCGCGGGTGCGGGTTCCTCCATGGATGCCTACGACAAGGCGTCCAAAGACTGTGACGCGAAGAACCCTGGCATCAACCAGGCCCGGACCAAAACCTCCGCGAAGTTCGTCGAGGAGGCACGCAAGTTCGTGGCGTGCGCGCGGAAGAACGGCTACGGGGATCTGCCCGACCCCGACGCCAAGACCGGGATCCTCAACATTCCGCGGACCTCCTTCGATGCGGCCAAGTGGGATGCGATCCAGCCGGCCTGCGGCAAGCTGGGCGTCAGCTACTCGATCGGCCAGTGACCATGACGCGAATCGCGCCTTCCCCCGCCCCCTCCCCGGACTCCGTTCCCCCGGGCAACCCCGCTGCGGGCCGTGCGCGACGCAAACGCCACAAGATCGCCGTACCGCTCGTCCTGATCGCTGCCATCACTGGTGCGGCGGTCCTGGGCGTGACCCGCCCATGGGAGCGCCCAGCGCCGGACGCGCAACAGTCAGCCGTCGAGTACGGCACCGCCGCGGTGCAGAGGGGGTCGCTGTCCAGCGGCATCCAGGTAGCCGGAGCCCTCGGCTACGACACGCCGACCCAGGTCGTCCCCTCCGGGACCGGCACGATCACAGCGCTGCCCGCTGTGGGCGACGTGATCAAGCCCGGCCGGAAGCTCTATGAGGTCGATGGCCGGGCCGTCGTCCTGATGCGGGGCGACCGTCCCCTGTGGCGCAACCTGGGACCAGAGGCCACCCCCGGAGCCGATGTCAAGCAGCTCAAGCGGAATCTGGTCGACCTCGGCTACGCCGACGGCCTCGGCCTGTCCATCGATGAGAAGTTCACCGCCGGCACCGCCACCGCCGTCAAACGATGGCAGAAGTCGCTTGGGGTGAAGCAGACCGGAACGGTCACGCTCGGCAGCATGATCATGCTGCCCCTCAAGCTGGTGCGCGTGCAGCAACTCGGCGTGCAGCTCGGCGCGGCACTGGGCACGGCGTCGGTGATGACCGTGACCGGCACCGACCTCGTCGCGAGCGTGCAGCCCGCCGACAACCAGCTCTCCCGGTTCAAGCCCGACGGAAAGGTCGAGGTCAGGCTGTCGGACGGTGCCACGGTCACCGGACACATCCGCTCCCTGATACGCGGCGTGGGAAGCGGCGGCGGCTCCGGAGAGGGCGGCGCCGACGGGCCCGGCGGCGATGCGCAGAAGACCGCCGTCACCGTCGAACTGGACAGCCAGACGCAAGCGCTCAAGGCCGGGGCCTCGTCTGTGACGGTCACCGTCGTGGGCGACAAGGTCTCCGACGCCCTCATCGTCCCCGTCACCGCGCTGCTCGCCCTGGACGGCGGCGGCTACGGCGTCAAGGTCGTCGAGGGAACCGGCAGTCGCCTGGTCAAGGTGCAGCTGGGGCTGGTCGCCAATGCCCGCGCCCAGATCTCCGGGGACGTCAAGCCCGGCGCCGAAGTGGTGGTTCCCAAGTGACCCCCGTACTGGAGCTCGACTCCGTCACCAAGGAGTACCCGGGCTCACCGCCACTGCGCGTGCTGCACGGAATCGACCTGACCGTCGAGGCGGGTGAACTGCTCGCCGTGGTGGGCCCGTCGGGTTCCGGCAAGTCGACGCTCCTCGCGCTCCTTGGATCACTCGACCGGCCCACCTCCGGGCAGCTGCGCTTCGAGGGGCGCGAGTTGTCAGGCCTGCCCGACGCCGAGCTGGCCTCCGTACGGGCCCAGCGGATCGGCTTCGTCTTCCAGCAGTTCTTCCTGCTCTCCGGACTCACCACCGTGGAGAACGTCGCCACCGGCCTCCTCTACAGCGGCGCCCCCGCGGCACGCCGCCGGGCCGCGGCCGTCGAGGCGCTGCACGCCGTGGGCCTCGGGCACCGCCTGGAGCACCGTCCCGAGCAGCTTTCTGGAGGCGAAAAGCAGCGCGTCGCCATCGCCCGCGCTGTTGTCGGCCGCCCCGCGCTGCTGCTCGCCGACGAACCCACCGGCGCGCTGGACAGCGTCTCGGGCTCGGCCGTCGTCGAGCTCCTGCGCGAGCTGAACGCGAACGGCACGACCGTCGTCGTCATCACCCACGACCGCGAGCTGGCCGCCTCCTTCCCCCGGCGGATCGGCATCCGGGACGGCCGCATCGACTTCGACGAGCGCAGCCCCCAGCATGCGGGAGCCCTCCAGTGACCGCATGCACGCGCCGCGTCCGGCTGCGCCCTGTTGACCTGCTGCGCCTGGGCATGATCGGGCCGCGTACCCGCAAGATGCGCTCCGCCCTGTCCGCCTTGGGGATCTGCCTGGGCATCGCCGCCGTGGTCGCCGTGACCGGCATCTCCGCCTCGAACCAGGCTCACCTGCTGGCCCGCCTGGACCAGCTCGGCTCGAACCTGATCACGGTCGCCGCCGGGAAGGACACGCAGCAGAAGATCGTGCCGCTGCCGCGGACGGCGGAGAAGATGCTGGGCAACATCGCCCCCGTCCAGCAGGTGACGGCGGTCGGGGCCACCAAGGCCCAGGTCTACCGCAACGACCTGGTGCCCAAGGAGCAGACCAGCAGCGTCACGGTGCTGGCGGCCCGGCTGAACCTGCTCGACGTGCTGCACGCCTCCGTGCGCACCGGCCGATGGCTCAACACAGCGAGCGAACGACTCCCCGTGACGGTGCTCGGCGACCAGAGCGCCCAGCGCCTGGGCGTGAACGCGGTGGGCGAGCGGGTCTGGCTGGGCGGGCAGTGGTACGTCGTCGCGGGCATCCTGAAGCCGAACGAGCTGGCCCCCGAACTGGACACCTCGGCCCTGGTCGGCTGGCCCCAGGCCACCAAGCACCTGGGCGCGGACGGCACGGCGGCCACGGTCTATCTGCGGGCCTACCCGGAGCGGGTCCCAGCCGTCCAGGCGGTGGCCGCGGCCACCGCGAATCCGTCGGCCCCGAGCACGGTCGAGGTCAGCCGACCCTCCGACCTGCTGACGGCGCGGAACGAGGCCCAGGGCGCGCTCACCGGTCTGGTGCTCGCCCTCGCCGCGGTCGCCCTGCTGGTGGGCGGCGTCGGCATCGCCAACACGATGGTGGTGGGCGTGATGGAGCGCCGCGGCGAGATCGGTCTGCGCCGTGCGCTGGGTGCCAGGGGCGGTCAGGTCGCCGTCCAGTTCCTGCTGGAGGCCGTGCTGATGGGCTTCATCGGCGGCGTCGGCGGCCTGGTCGTGGGCGCCGCGACCGTCTACGCGTACGCCCTGGCCCAGGGGTGGCCCGCCTCGATCCCGTACTACACGGTCGCCGGCGGCCCACTGGTCTCCGTGCTCGTCGCGGCCGTCGCCGGGATCTACCCGGCCGCCCGCGCGGCCAAGGCTTCCCCAACGGACGCTCTGCGGTCGGCCTGACCATTGGGTCCCGGACCGCTCGTCCGCTACGGCGGGCGGCCCAGCGGACGGCGGCGCGGGCCCCCGGCCTGCCGGGCTGCTCGTATCTGCGATGTTATGCAGCCGCCAGGACGGGCCCGTGGTCCCGCTGCCTGCCCCTGGAGCAGCGGGCGCGGGCTTGTTGCAGCAGGGCCCGAGCAGCTGACCGTGCTGCACCGGCCGGGGCCGGCCTGCTACCCGTGCAGCACCCGTGTGCCGCCTGGCCCATGCAAATGCTGCGCTGCACCCGCGAAGTTTCTCGGATGTGGCCGCAACCTCGGGGGGTGTCGCACGTCTGGTGGATTGAAGGCGCCCTTCAGCTGTTGTTCCAGACCGTGTTTCCGTCACTTCCTCGGGAGAATCTCATGTTGCACGCCAAGTGGAACCGCCGTCTCAGCCCCCGGGCCCTGGGTGCCGTCACCGGTGCCGCGCTGCTGCTGGGCGGCGGCTTCGCCGTGCAGGCCGTTGCCGACTCCGGCGTGAAGCCGGCCCCCGCCGCACCGAAGGCCGTCACGGCCGAAGACGCAGCCCCGCTGACCGCGTCGAAGTCCGTCGCCTCGAAGCCCGCTGGTACCCCGAAGGCCGTCGAGGCGGGCAGGTCGGCCGACGAGGGCAAGCCCGGCACCGTGCCTGTCCCGTCCGTCCCGTCCCTGGTGATCCAGCCGGGCAGCGGGGTTCAGAAGTAGAAGCAGCGGCAGCACCACGGGGCGGGCCGGCCTTTCCGTAGGCCCGCCCGCCCCTCCCGCGACGGATCGAGGCCCATGCAGTACGCCATTCCCGCAGCGCCGCCCTGGTGGTCCCGTCTGCTCTCCCGCATGCCCCGGACCGAGGACGTGCCGAAACAGGGACATCATCTGCGGTCACTCGGTACGCCGTACGACGACGAGCCGCCGCCCACGCTGACCGAGCTGTACCAGGCACGGCGACTCGACATGGTGCGGCTCGCGCTCTTCCTGGTGGACGATCTGCACACCGCCGAGGATGTCGTCCAGGACGCCTTCGCCGCTGTCTGCCGCACGTACGGCACCTCGCTGGACGGGCTCCAGGACCCCGGGGCCTACCTCTACACCGCCGTGGTCAACGCGGCCCGCTCCGTGCTGCGCAGACGTCGCACCGCCCGTGCCTACAACCCGCCCCACCAGAGTTATGGGCCGCCCGTCGACGAGGGGCTGCTGCTCGCCGAAGAGCACCGCCAAGTTCTCGGCGCACTAGCACAATTGACGAGGCGCCAGCGCGAGGTGTTGGTGCTGCGCTACTGGTCGGAGCTCACCGAGGCGCAGATCGCGCAGACGCTCGGGCTGTCCCGCGGCACGGTGAAGTCCACTGCGAGCCGCGCGCTGGACGCCCTGGAAAAGAAGCTGAAGGCGGGCCGATGAAGCCGAGTGCCGAAGACCGCCGACTTGCGACCGAGGACCGGCTGCGCGCCGCGCTGGCCGCCCGCGCCGTGCTCGTCACGCACCGCGACCTGCGCCGCGACGCACCCCCGCAGGGACACAGTTGGGGAGTGCGCCGAGTGCGCAGGGTTGCCTTCGCCGCGCTCGGCACAGCTGCTGCCCTGGCGGCCGTGTGGCTGCTGGTGCTGCTGCCCGGCAGCCCGCCGACCCCGGCCCCGGCCCCGGCGCCACCCGCCCGCGCCCCGGGCATTAGCGAACCGGTGCCGGCCATACCTGCGCGCCCGGCCGACCAGTCCGGCCCATCCGGTGCGGACTCCCGTTGATCAGCCCGCCATAGATCATGTTCCGGTCGCGGCCGGTACGGCATACTCGCTCGCCCGTCGGCGCCTTTGGCGCCGTAAACCGGTTCGTTCTGGTTCTCCAGAACAGACACCACGGGCTGGTGGCGCTGCTGCCACCGTTTCGTGGCAGCAGCGCCACCGAACAGCGCCGTAGGTCAGCAGGCTCTGACCTACAACGCTGTATGCCGTAGCCGTGCATAGATCTCGCCTGGAACATCGCAGATCTGCGATGTTATGCAGCGCGTCGTGCTGGAGACCGCGGAACGGGAGCCAGCGGCCGGGCGCAGTACAGCAGCTGGCCGCGCTGCACCGCGGGGTCGGGCTGCTACCCGTGCAACACCTGTGTGGCGCCTGGCCCATGTAAATGCTGCGCTGCATGCGATGTACCGCCTTCATGACAGTGAGCCACCCGTAAATGCACCGCTCCACGTCAGCCACCGAGACGCAAAGCACCACCTCGTGTCAGCAGCCAGCCGTCGCCATAAGCCAGAGACCTGCAAGAAGACGCCCACCTGATCAACCGTCACTGCCACCAGCCCACCGACATGAAACCGACACATCGCAGTCGCAGACTGGGTCAGCTTCAATGTGATCGACACCGAGCGGCAGGACTGGGCGCGCGGCTGGGCGAAGCTGAAGACGTACGTCGAGCGGGTCGGGAACGCGAGGGTGCCGTACGGACACCGGGAGGGCGCAACACCTCTTGGGCAGTGGGTGGCAGAGCAGCGGCGCGCCTACGGGGCTGGGGAGATGAGCGGGCAGCGCGCGCAGCGGCTGGAACGGCTCGGCATGGTGTGGTCGGTGGCCGATGAGCGCTTCCAGGAGAACCTCGAAGCTGCTAAGGCGTACTACGAGCAGCACTGGACGCTCTGCGCACCTCGCACAGCGACGGCGCTGGACCGGAAGGTGGGGCAGTGGCTGTCCAACATCCGCCGGCCGGGCGCGCTGGCCGAACATCCGGAGTGGGAAGCTGCGTTGAAGGAGATCGATCCGGACTGGAACCCGGCATGGCCGGCCGACTGGCAGCGGCACTACGCCGCCCTGCGCGAACTGGTCCGCGATGAGGAAGGGCCGGTGGAGGTTCTGCCCGGGGTCACGGTCCACGGAATGGACGTCGGACGGTTTGTCGCCAAGCAGCGTCAGCACGAGGTCTGGGCTGGGCTGATGGACGGCCAGCGCGAGCGCTTGGAGCAGCTCGGCATCGGGCCGCTGGCTCCGCCCACAGTCGTGAAGCCCGCTGGAGCGCCTGTGGGGGCGTTCGAGCGGGGTGTGGTGGCCTTGGGCCCAGTACAAAGCCCGCACGGGCTCTGTGGGGCCTGTCAGCCGATCTCACGTAGAACGGCTAGAGGACGGGGCCGAGGTCAAACTCGGCGTATTTCTCTCGAACGCAAAATCGAGGAGGGGCAAGCTGACCGCTGACAAGCTCCGGCAGCTGGCGGAGCTTGGACTGGAGTGGGCGGCATCCTGACAGCTGCCAGCCGCCTCCTTCATCATCGGCCGAGCCAAGATCGCCCAGGCCCAGTTGCCCAAAAAATCCAGGCCCCCTCTTCCGGCCGCACGTTCGAGCGTCCAGCTCGCTGGGCCTGGCTAACGGTCCGGCGCTGCCGGCACGGCTCTTGCGGCACCGTCCCGGCAGAATCGGCGGGCATCTCTGTCCGATGTGCAGCGTCAGCTGCTCGCGGTCTGCGGCCTGCTCGCCTGGATATGCCCATTACCGGATGGGGTGATTTGCCGTTCGTGTCAGTGTGCAGGGGATGGGAGCGCAGCGTGACGGGGCGAACGTGGTGCCCGTCGAGATGGGGCCGGTTGACGTGCTGTTCCTCGAGGCGGGGCAAGCAAGGTGTCTGCGGTGGCCGGAAGCCGCTGGTGAGGTGGCCTTCGAGCAATGTCCGCCGCTGAGGCCGTTCCCGGCCCGCGCAGGGAAGCGGCTGGCGCCAGGGTGGTGGTGGTCGTCGACCACCGGGCGGCTGGTGCACTACGGCTCTGCAGCGATGCGGCTGCACGTGATGCTGCTCGACCGCGACCCACGTGTCAGCGGCCTGGCCGCCCGGCCGCTTGAGCTGCGATGGCGCGAACCGGGCGGCGTGCAGGTGCATGCACCGCAGCTGATGCTCCGGCTCGCCGACGGGCAGGCGATGCTGGCGGACTGCACCACGAGGACGGAACTCTCGCAGCGGCAGCAGCACCTGGCGTCGGTGGTCGGACGGATGTGTGCCGCAGTGGGGTGGCGGTACTGGGTGCTCGGGCCGGTCGACCCGGTCTACCGGCGCAACGTCACCTGGCTGGCCGGGTACCGGCACCCGCGGTATCACGGTGGACGACAGCTGGCCGCCGCGCTGCGGGAGGCGTTCGCCGAGCCCGCGCCGTTGTGGGAGGGCGTACGCGGGATCGGGGATCCGCTGATCGTGCTTCCCGCGCTGTTCCATGCCCTGTGGGCGGGACGGCTGGCAGCGGACCTGGGGGCGGCAATGCATGAGCGGATGCTGGTGTGGGCGCAGGCGGCGGCGTGAAGGCGCACGGCGAGGTGCCGGGTGGGCCGGTGGTGGAGCTGGGATGCCGGGTGCGGTTCGAGGGACGGATCTGGACGGTGGCCGCCCTCACCGGCGGCCAGGTGCGGCTGGTCGCCGAGAACGGCGAGGTAATGGCGCTGCTGCTGTCGCTGCTGTTCGCCGATGCAGGGTTCGAGGTCCTGGATGTGCCGGGAGCGTTCAGGGTGCCGCCGCTGGGCTTGTTGGAGTCGCTTCCCGAGGCGGTGCGGGAGCGGGCGCTGGCTTGGGAGCGGCATGTGCGGGAGGTGGAGACCGGGCGGCCGGGTGGAGGTGGCTGCGCGGGAGGGCCGCGGGCGGAGTACGACCCGGGTACGCGGACGTTGGCGCAGCGGGAGGAGGCCAAGGCGGCGGAGCTGTCGGCGGCCGGCATGCCCACCAGTGTGGTGACAGTGCGGCGGATGCGGGCCCGCTACCGCCGGGAGGGCGTGTGGGGGCTGGTGGACCACCGGGCCACTCGGCCCCGGACAGCGCTGGGGCGTGCTGACGAGCGGGTGGTGGCCGCCCTGCGGGAGGTACTGGTGGCTGGGCGGGAGCGCTCCAGCGGGACGCTGGGCCGGCTTCGGGTGTACACCGAACGGCTGCTGGCCGAGCAGTACGGGGAGGGGGTGGTGCCGTTGCCCTCGAGTGCGGCGTTCAACCGGCTCGTGCATGCCCTCGCCGACGGGCGTGGGCTGCTGGGCAGTGCGCGGCAGCGCCGCTGGCGTACGGCGCGGCCGGCTCCCCCGTTCGTCCCGACGACGGTGATGGCGCCGGGTGAGCTGGTGATGATGGACAGCACCGTGCTGGATGCCTTCGTGGTGCTCGATGACGGAGTGGTGGAGCGGCCCGAGCTGACCATTGCGCTGGATGTGGCGACTCGCAGTATCTGCGCGGCCGTGCTGCGTGCGAAAGGGACCCGCAGTGTGGACGCGGCGCAGCTGCTGGCGCAGATGATGGTCCCGGCGCCGATGCGGCCCGGCTGGGCCGAGGCACTGGCGATGGAACACGCGGTGGTGCCCTATGAGCGGCTGCTGAGCGTGGATGCCCGGCTGGAGGGCGCGGCGGCGCGGCCGGTGATCATCCCGCAGACCATCGTGGTCGATCAGGGCAAGGTGTTCGTCTCGTCCTCGTTCATCGCGGCCTGTGGGTCGCTGGGCGTTTCCGTGCAGCCCGCACCGCCGGGCAATGGGCCAGCCAAGGGGCACGTGGAGCGCGCCTTCTCCTCGATCAACACGCTGTTCGTTCAGCACGTGGCCGCCTACACAGGCTCGGACACTGGCGAGCGCGGGAAGGACGCCGAAGGCGAGGCGGTATGGACGCTGGCCCAGTTAGACGACCTGCTGCAGGAATGGATCATCTGCGGGTGGCAGGAGCGTGAGCACGACGGGCTGCGGCATCCGATGATGCCCCGCCGCGCCCTGTCGCCGAACGAGATGTGGGCGGCGCTGGTCGCCGTGTGCGGGTACGTCCCGGTGCCGTTGGGGCGTGAGGACTACATCGAGCTGATGCCGGTCAAGCGGCAGAAGATCAACGACTACGGCATCCGCATCGACTACCGCACCTACGACCACAAGGTCCTCAACCCCTACCGCGGCGAGTGCTCGCCAGCGGCGGACGGCCTGTGGGAGATCCACTACAACCCGCACGCTCCCGGCCAGGTCTGGGTGCGTCTGCCGAAGCCCGGCCAGCCGCGCGGGTACGGGTGGGAGGAGGTGCCGTGGATCCACCACACCCTGGTCAGCGCCCCGTTCACCGACTTCACCTGGCAGCACGTCAAGCGCACCGTCGCCCGCCGTGCAGACCGCGCCCAGCACGAACACGATCTGGCGCTGGCCTTGCGGGAGTTGCTGGAACGGGCCGCCGCCGGACATGGAACCCGCCGGGAGAAGGTCGTCGCCGCCCGCGCCCGAACCGCCGCAACCGACGGTGCGGTGTGGGGGATCCTGTACGGCCAGCAGCCGGAGGCGGAAGCCGATGAGCCCGGGGAGGACGTCTTCGGCGACGGCGCGGACGACGAGGAGCTCTTGAGCAACGACGACGCCCTGAGTGTCTGGCCAGCTGAGCACACAGCGATGAGCGACTCCCCGGCCGGTGCGGTGCAGGAAGCCGACGTGCCTGCACCGAGGCGTTGCCAGGTCACGGTCTACGACCCCTTCGAGGAATCCCTGCGATGGTGAGCCCGATCTCCAACGATGCCGTCGGGTTCGCCCCGCTGGCGCCCCCGACCGTATGGCAGGGGTGGGATGCCTTCGTCCACCGAGCCCCGGCGCCCGCGCGCGACGCCGGCGACCCCGCCTGGTCCCAGTCGGAGCGCGAGGACTACCACTCCGAACTCGCCGTCATGCGCACCCCAGCCATGGACAGCGTGTTCACCGCCGTACGCCGGCTCCTCCTGGTCAACCGCCGCCAGCAGGCCGGCGCCCGCCGCGGGCTGATCATCTCCGGCCCGGCCACGACGGGTAAGACCACCACGATGATGGCGCTCGGGCGTTCCTTCCAGCTGGCCGACGCCCGCCAGCACCCGGAACAGGCGGAGCGCAGGCCTGTTCTCTTCATCAGCGTGCCGCCGGCCGCCACCCCGAAGATGCTCGTCAGCGAGTTCGCCCGATTCCTCGGCATGCCCATCACCGACCGCCTCAACCAGACCCAGATCACCGGCGCCGTGTGCGACCTGCTGTGCGAACTGGGCACCCAGCTGGTCCTCATTGACGACGTCCACCTCCTGGACACCCAGCGGCGTGCCGGTGCGGAAACCTCCGACCAGCTCAAGTACCTCGGCGAACGCATCCCGGCCACCTTCGTGTACTCCGCGATCGACATCGAGGCCTCCTCGCTGCTCAGCGGGGTGCGCGGGGCGCAGATCGCCGGACGTTTCAAGATCTTCCGTCACCGCCCGCTGGCGTATGCGGCCGAGCAGGACCGGGCGGTCTGGGACGGCCTCGTGCGGGCCATGGAAGACCTGCTGCGGCTGCGCGCGCACCGGCCCGGAACACTCGTCAAACACGCCGCCTACCTGCACGCCCGCACCGCGGGGCGGATCGGCAGCCTCTCCCACCTCATCCGCGAAGCAGCCCTGATCGCCATCACCGAAGGCACCGAACGGATCACCAAGCAGCTGCTGAGCGAGGTCGAACTCGACGCGGCCGCCGAAGCCCAGGCCCGGCCGGCCCGGCCGACACGGCGGCAGTAGGGGCATCCGGCATGGCACATCGGCGCAGCACTACCGCACTCAGCGGCGTGCCCGGGGAGGGGCGTGCGGCGCGCAGGGAGGCAGCGGCCGGCGCGGTCGTGCCCACCATCGGCTGCGGCGCGGCAGGACGGGTGGCCCCGCTGCGGGGAGAGCTGACGCTGTCGTTCCTGAGCAGGCTCGCCGCCCGCTACCACCTCACCATCCGTGACCTGCTCGCCGCCGTCACCGATGTCGGGGGCCTGCAGAACCTCACCGGCATGCTGTACCCGGACAGCGAGATCCACCTCAACGCCCAGGCCCGCAATCGCGTTGCCACGCTGTGCCGCGTTCCACCACGGGTGCTCGAGCGGGCCCTGCCCGCATGGAGGAGGGAAGAGCCGGGCGGCAAGTACGGGGCTGGGCCGGTTGGGCGGCTGCTGCGCGGTGAGGAGGCCGTCGCGGCCTGGGGCCCGGCATGCCCTGCCTGCACCACAGCCCGCACTGGGCGCGAACTGCCCGCGCGCCGGTACCTGGCCCCGGAGGAGCGGGTGTGCGCACGCCACCGGTACTGGCTCCTGTACGTGCCCGGCAGCAGCGGCCTGCCCGTGCCCCTCGGCCGGTGCCCGGAGGTGGTCGATGCGCAGCGACGGCATGCCCGGTTGCTGCGCCGTTCCCCTGCCGGCGCGCAGGCCTTCGACGTCGCCCGCGCCGTCACCGGGTTCTGGTGGGAGCAGCCCTGGCCGGGCGAGGAGCAGCTATGGCCTGCCCGCCTCGAGGCCACGCGCCCGGACGACGCCGATCCCGGCTGGTGGAAGGCGGCCGCCCGCGACCTCATCACCTACCCCGAGGCTGTTGCCCTCGCCCGGCTGCTGGCCGACCACCCCCTACAGCGGCGCACCGCCGCCGAATCCGGCGGCCATCTCCCCTACCGGCTGGGCGAACTGCCCCAGCTACTGGCCGACATCGCCAGTCGGCTCGGCCGGCCATGGCTCGACCGCCGCCTCGCCGACGTCACCCACGGACCGCTGTTCACCTGGGCACACTCCCTGGTACGCACCCGCAGCGCGACGCCCATAGCGCAGAAAACACTGTGGAGGGTGCACTCGGTACACCGGCCCCGTCCCCTCAGCGACTTCCTCCCGCACCCGCCAGACGCCGCCGACGACGACCCGCCGGTGCTCCGACCGAACCCGGCCAAACGGCTACGCGGCCACAGCCTCCAGGCAGAGCACGCCTTCGACAGGAGCCTCGCGCACGCCCGCGTCTACCACCAGCGGCACGGGCACCTGGCCGTCCCCAAGGAAGACGTGCACGACGACTACCCGTTGGGCACGTGGCTGTCCAACCTGCGCACCCGCCACACCCGCATGCCCACCCACCAAGCCGCCGCCCTCCACGCGCTCTACCCGTGGTGGAACGCACCCTGGAGCACACTGTGGCAGCGCACCTGGCACCAAGCCCGCGACCACACCAAAACCCACGGCCCGCTCCAGCCCGCCAGCGGCTTTCCCACCACCAGCTACAGCCTCGGCGAATGGCTGTACCTGCAGTGCACCCGCTACCCCGCCCTCCACCCCGAACAACAACGCCTCCTCACCCAGATCGGCATCGACGCCGCGGCGGCGGCCGCCGCCCACCCCAGGCGGCGCAGCTATGCAGAACGCTTCCAGGCAGGACTGGCGCATGCCAGCGCCTACGCCGCCGAACACGACGGGCTGGCGTCCGTGACCTCCGCAACCGTCCACGAGGGGTTCCGCCTGGGACAGTGGCTGGCCAACCAGCGCAATCACCGGCGCTCCCACCGCCGGCCCATGCCCGCCGACCGGGCTCAGGCACTCGCAGACATCGATCCCTGGTGGAACCCGCCCTGGCACCTGACGTGGCAGCGCCACTACTACCGCGCTCGCGGCGCTGCAGCCGACCACTTCCTCCAGGCCGAGAACGGCTTTGATGACCTTGCCGATTCTGGGGCCGCCAACTGGCTGTGGCGCCAGTGCGCCATGTACGACGAGCTCCACCCCGAACAGCGGCAACTCCTCGCCGACATCGGCATCACTGCTGAGGTAGCCCGCACAGCCCAAGACCATGCACGTACGGCCTCCAAAACATCGGCCATGGACCGGGTCCCGGACATGGAAGACACGGCAAGCCGCGCCAGAAAACTTGCAGACCCTGCGGCTCTCACCGGTCGACGTCACGCTCGGCGTGCCGCCAAGTTGCAGCGTCCCCGCGGCCGCCTCGGGCACCGCCCCGATCTGCGGCCCGGCTTCGAGACAGCCCTGGCACACGCCCGGGCCTGGCACGCCGAGCACGGCCACCTTGCAGCTCCCCGCGACACCCGGCACGACGGCTACACCCTGGGCATGTGGCTGTTCAGCCAACGCAACCGCGCCAAACAACGCGCCCGAGCCGGACTGCCACCCTCACCCCACCTGAGCGAGCTGGCCGCGATCGACCCGTGGTGGAACCCGCCGTGGGACCTGCACTGGCAGCGCAACTACTACCGCGCCCGCGACCACATCGCTGCGGGCAACCCGTTCGACCCCGTCGCCCGCATCCCTGCACCGAGCACCGTCCTGGGCAGCTGGATCACCCGGGCCTGCCTGCAGTACGACCAGCTCCACCCAGACCAGCAGCACCTGCTGAACGCGGTCGGCATCACCGCTCAGACAGCCGAGCAGTGGCCGCCCAGCCTCCGCCCCCGGCCCCACGCCGAAGCCCTCACTCACGCCCGTACCTGGGCTGGCGAACACGGCCACCTCTGCCCGCCGATCAAGACCGTCCACGACGGCTTCCCCCTCGGCGAATGGCTCAACCGACAGCGCGAACTCGCCAAGAAACGCAGCAGCCCCTCCCCCACCCAGCAAGCACTCGCCACGATCGACCCCTGGTGGAACCCTCCCTGGCCCATCCTGTGGCAACGCGCCTACCACCACGCACACATCCACCCCCGCCACCCGGAAGCCCGCAACTGGCTCCAAAACCAACGCCGCGGCTGGCTACTCCTCCACCCCGACCAACAACACCTCCTCACCACAGCCGAACTCGTCAACGTCTGAACTCCCCCTCCGGTCAGCACCGGCACCTTCCGACTTGGGTCGGTTGGCCCTCAACCAGCCTGGGTCGGCAAGAGCTTCGGACGTAATCTGTCCGAAGAGGTCTCAGACGGCGGCGTGATGACCGATACTGGTGGGAAGGTCTGGCGTGCCCGCACGAGGATGCACGAGGCCGAAGAGCAGAAGAAAAGGCGGCGCGGAAAAGGTTAATGAACCGGCTTAAGGTCTTTATCAGCATTCTTTTTGTTAAGAACGCTATATAGCCCACCCTGCCCAAAAAGCCGAAGAAAACCTCCGCTAAAACCGCCGAACAAAGCCTTTAAAACACCCTGCGGGACCAGTGAACCGGTCTCCCAAAGGGCTGACAGGTCTGCCGTAAAACACCACCGGCCCGCCCTACGGCGGCGCCGGTCCTCGGCATGCCCTGACACCACGGCACACCAGTGCCGCCTCTCCCCGTCCCAGCCGTCCACGCACGGCTCGTTCAGGCATGAGGCGGCCCAGCCGTCACGTGCTGGAAGGGCATCCACGCGATGAACTCGTCCTCTCTCGCCCCTGTCTCCGGCCTCCTGGCCGGACTCCCCGCCGTCCTCGCCGGCGCCCTGGGCGGCGCACCCTGGTGGGCCGTCGGAGTGATCGTCATCGCGGCATACCTCGCCGTCCCCCTCACCAGCCTGATCCTCGAACACTCACGACAACGAAAAGGAACACTGGTCGATGAGAAATTCGCAGCCACGCTCGATCAGATAACAGACCCCGAAAAGAGAATCCAAGCCATCATCAACTACCGCCAAGCCACAGCCCTCGCCACTACTCCCCAGCCACCACCCGACCCGCCACCAGGAGCACTACCACCCACCGACCCTGACAGCGGCAGCCAATCACCAGCACCCGCGTAGACGACAAGGAGCAGCCTTCTACGCTGGCTTCATGACCGAGGCCGATCTGTCTGCCAGTCGGTGAGACTGTCGTGGTGGCCGTCGGGACGGTCCAGCTGGATGTCGCCCTCGGGGGTCAGCAGGTAGGGCTGGTGGGCGCCCATGTCGGCGAGCAGGTCGGCGGCGAGGGCATAGGCCGTGACAACGGCCTCACGCTTGTCGGTGGCGAGGGCGGTTAGGTTCGCGGTGGTCTGTGCCGGGGTTCTCGGGATTGGTCCGACGGAGCCGTGCTGGAAGTGGCGCTCGGAGACGACAAGACGCACGGGAGTGATGCCGCGGAAAACCTGGGCGCCCGGGGCGGCCGGTCGCGTCTAATGGCGCCCATGACCCCATCACCTTCTGCCTTATGGCGCTTCATCGACAAGGACGATGCCACCGCGCTGACGCTCGTCGTCGACACTCCGGCCGGGGTCTACACCCGCCGTGTCCCGCCGGCGCTGCCTCTGGCCCCGGGTGTCGAGCACGGCCCTGCGGCGGAACAGGCGGCCCATCATGCCGCGGCGGCCTGGGGTCTGCCCGACTTCGTCTTCCGCCAGGCCGCCCACGCCCAGAAAGGATCAGGCCTCCGTGAACTCGGTGACCGCCTGCTGCTGGCCGGCCATCGAGGTGCGGTCGTGCAGGTCAAGGCCCGCACCATCGTGCCCAAGGACGACACCGCAGAAGCCGCCTGGATCAAGAAGGTGGCCACCAAGGCGATGAGCCAGGCGAAAGGGACCGTCCGGCAACTGCGGATGATGCCAGCCGACATGGTCAACGGCCGTGAGCGGATCCTGAACGTCGACGGCAACGCCTACGAGTGGATAGCCGTGTTCCTGCTCGACCACCCCGGTGTCCCCGCGGGCACGGTGGTCACCTGGCAGGAGATCGGCATGCCGGGGATCGCGCTGACCCGCCGCGACTGGGACTTCCTCTTCGACCAGCTGCGCTCCACCACTGCAGTGCTGGACTACCTCTTCCGCGCCGCGAAGGAGCCCTCTGTCCCACTCAGCGAGGAACCGGTGCGCTACTACGAGTTCGCCGCCGCGGACGCCGACGCCTCGCCGGCGCAGTTCGACACGGAGCTCGTGGGCCCCGGAGGCGTTGCCTACTCCACCCCGCTGCTGCCTCAGGCCCCGGCTGGGGACGACGGCACCCAGGCCCACCTCGTGATCCGGCTGCTGTTCGAGGACATAGCCCTCAGCCCTCTGAATCCCCCGCTGACGGAAGCCAACCGTTTCGCTCTCCTTTGCGACCTCGACCGGCTGCCCGTCGGCGCCCGCACCGAATGGGGTCACCTGCTGGCCGACATGCTCCGCGACGTACCCGAGGTTCCCGAGGAACACTGCAAATGGCGTTTTCGGCGCATGCTCCACGAGGACGACACCCGCCAGCTCATCTTCGGAGCGGCCACCCTTCTCGACTCCCGCGTCAAAGCCGCTTTTCAGGCTTACGTGCTGCTGCGGCATCACGAGGTCACCACGCGTACCGGACTGGCTGAGCAGACCGCCACGCTCGGTGTCCTGCTCACCCCCCGCCGCGGCGGGAACTCACCGTGGGACACCACCAGCATCCGCGTCGAAGGCCACCTGGACCTCCCCGACGACGAACTTCAGCTCTACCGGCAGGCATGGAACCGCACCCCCGAAGACGGCACCGCCGTCCCGGGCTGACCGGCTCACCGGCCCGCCGTACCGCGGTGAGCCCCGGACGCCACGCCGAAGGGGCCAGATGTGCCGGGAGCCGTGCTGCGCGTCAGGTGACGGTAGAGCTGCGGCGTTCCAGGAGGACGACGCGCGCCAGTGGCGTGATGGCGGCCGATGCGCTCACGATGGCCGATGACGCGGAACCCGGCGCGCTCGTGGAGGGTGAGGCCGGCGTCCTCGCCGTGCTCCTCCCGCCCGACCGGCCACCGTTCCCCGTCATCGGCAACGACAACGACAACGACAACGACAACGACACCCTGCATAGCCTTGACGCGCTCATCGGCCTCGACACGCTGCACAGCCGCCTCGGCCCACTCCTCGCCGCCCCAGCAGCAGACCCCGACAACCCCCAGAACGAACACCCGGCACGCGTCCTCCAAGCACTCCGGGAACACCGCGGCAACCCCCCAGTCCGCGGCTGACCACCCCCTGCCTCATCCCTCCGGACAAGACGGAGCAGCAAGCCGTGACAGACCAACCACTCGCGCTCGCGCCCGATCGATGGCAGCGCCTCGGCACCGCCCACCAGGCCTACACCGAGACCGTCAGCCCTTACTACGACGAGACCCTGCAGGAAGTGACACGCCGTGCGTGCACCAGCGGAAGCATCGGCAAAGCCGACATCGGAGCACTGCTGATGTGGAAACGGCTCAGGGCCGATACGCCCTGGGCCTCTGAACTCATGGCGCTCGCGGACGCTGACGTACGCCGCGCAACCGCCGCGGCCGCGACCGCCGCCCGGGACACCTCTCTCAGCCGCCGCTCGGCAGCGCAAGCCGGCCGAGCAGCCCTGGCCTCACTACCTGGCTTCCGTACTGGTGACGCCCTCGCTTCCGCCGTCCTCACAGCAGCCGCACCGGACCGCATGGCCGTCTACGACCGCCGAGCCCACAACGGACTGCGCACCCTCGGTATCCCCCTCAGCCACGCACCCGGCCGCTACAGCCGCTACATAGAAGCGATCGACCAGCTCCTGACCGCCGCTCCAGACCCCATCCGCAACTGGACCGCGCGCGACATCGACACTGCCCTGTACTGGATGACCACATACCAGCACTCAACGAATCTGATCAACACACCCGGAACATGACCACACCTGACCAGCACCCGCTCCACCTGATGAAGCAGCAGCTCAGCTCAGAGAACTGAAACCCGGTCCCCCATCACCAAGCGGTGAGAGCTCGACCCGGAACACTATCGCCACCCACACCAAACTGATCAGCCCAGGCCAGCCCACCACCCACTGATCAGAAAAACCGCCCCTGGACAAGACGCTCGTCGACCTCGGACTGGAGTGGGCGACCGTCTGAGCTGAGGTCCGCAGCGGGTCCGTTCCGAACGGTACGGACCCGCCGTGCTTTCTTACTTTCTGGCCGGGCGGGACAGCTGGTCTACGCGGCCATGTCCTGTTCGTGGCTCCCGCTGTCGCGCGTCACGATGCGGAGGGGGATCGCGGCCGCAGCCTCCTCCTCCTGCTGCTGGCTCCTCTCGACTTGAGCGAGCAGCTCCTGGTGGGCTGTGTTCCACTTGTTCTCCGCGCCGAGGTGAGCGTGGGCCCGGGCCGCCGCGGAGAGCCACGGTTCGAGGTCGACGGGGCGGACCACGTAACAGGCCTTGAGTGCGATCTCTCGATTTCGTGTCAGTACGCGACCTGCGCCTATAACAGCCCGGTGACAGTACCGACACCGCCGATCTCTCATCTCATGACAGTGGCAGCACGTCCGGCGAGCCCGACGTATGACTCACTGACCAGTACATCCAGGCAACACACGGGGAACCCGCCACTGTCACACCATTCACTGACACGAAACCGAGAGATCGCACCTACCGGGCCACCGACGCGGGATGAGCTTCCACCGTCGGTGTGACACAAGTTTTTGACGGTTGATGATCTGAAGTCATCCAGGTGAGGGCGAATCATCCTGCTTCGGCCCCGATCGCGCGAGGGTGCCCGGGGCCGGCTCAGAAACTGGGCGCAGACGCACATGGCCGAGGTCCTCGCAAACCGCGAGAACTACGACTCTCGCACGTCCTGACGCCTCACATCCAACCGTCCAACAGCACTACATTCATCGGCGCTACACCCTCAACTGCGAAGAGCCCGGTTGATCGTCAGCGAGAGGCGCCCCCGGGCCCCTTGAGGGGGCGTCGGGGGCTGTAGGGTCGCAGCTTTGATGTCAGATGCCGATGCTGTGACCTGGGGATGTTCTCGCTGTCTCAGGTCGTGTCGTTCAGCTGCAGTCTCAGGAACGTGTCATTTCCTCAGATTCAGAGATCGATGAGCATGAGGACTTCGTCGCGATCGTCGCCGGACCCGAAGCGGAGGGCTCCTGGCCAGCGCCCGATCTCCTCCAGCCGAGGCTTCCGTAGAAGGTCACCAGCCCCTCTCCAGCACGTGCAGCCAGGTGCAGTTGCTCAAGGGCCATATCCTCACGCGCGATGCGATGAGCTTCCTTCACCAAGGCGCTGCCGATCCCCTGCCCGCGTCTGCTGGTGTGGGTTTGAACGTGATGCAGCGTTCCCCAGTGGGCGATGAGGGCGTAGGCATCGCGGCGAATGTTGAGCCAGCCCACCAGTTCGTCATCGCCCAGGGCCATCAAGAGGCGGCTGGTTCTGGCGGCGAGGCTTTCGAGGATGGTCTCAAGGGCCGGGGCGACATCCCGTTCGTCGATGGGAGGGAACGGGAAGCCGGCAGCGCCGCCGACGTTGGAGACATCGATCCAGCAGTTGATGAGGGCCTGGCACCGGTCCTGGCCGATGTCCTGCGCGGTGGTCGCCTGTGCTAAGCGGAGCGAGTCGGAATGCATGCAGGGAGGGTCCCAGCAACCACTGACTTCGATGTACCGCCTTCCTGACAGTGAGCCACCTGTAAATGCACCGCTCCACGTCAGCCACCGAGACGCAAAGCACCACCTCGTGTCAGCAGCCAGCCGTCGCCATAAGCCAGAGACCTGCAAGAAGACGCCCACCTGATCAACCGTCACTGCCACCAGCTCACCGACATGAAACCGACACATCGCAACCTCCGTACGGTCATGACCTTCCACCAGAAGGTGGAGGAAGCCGCGACGTTCGCGGAGAAGCTGCCCGAGACAGCCGCGGAGCTGTACACCACCGAGATGTCGGAGCTGGCGGAGGCGGACAAGAAGGTGAAGGAACTCCCCGCGTCGTCGATCGGCGCGGAGCTGTACGAGCTCGAGGCCGGCCGCCACGTACCCCCGGACCGGGTGTGGTCGGCGTGGCTGTGCGGCGACCACCTCGTCAACGAGCGGCGCGAGGTCCTGCGCCAGTTCGCCGACGGCATCGACGCAACCGCGCGCCGTGTCCACCGCGCCTTCCTCGCCAGCGTTCGCGTGCTTGGTGAGGGCGTGGACATCACCGGTGAGCGGGGAGTCGAGGCGGTGTGCTTCGCGGACACCCGCGGCTCGCAGGTGGAGATCGTGCAGAACATCGGCCGGGCGCTCCGGCTCAACAAGGACGGCAGCACCAAGGTCGCGCGGAGCATCGTGCCGGTGTTCCTGGAGCCCGGTGAGAACCCGACCGACATGGTCGCCAGCGCCTCGTTTCGCCCCCTTGTAGCGGTCCTCCAGGGCCTGCGCTCACACGATGAGCGCCTGGTCGAGCAGCTCGCCTCCCGCGCCCTCACCAGCGGCAAGCGCAAGGTACACATCCGGCGCGACAAGGAAGGACGGATCGTCGGGACCGGAGGCGAGAGCGACGGCGAGGACCAGGAGCAGGGCGACACCGACGCCGCTGCCGAGTCGGCCCTGCTGCAATTCTCCAGCCCACGCGACGCGGCGACCATCGCGGCCTTCCTGCGGACGCGGGTGTACCGGCCGGAGTCGCTGGTGTGGCTGGAGGGCTACCAGGCCCTGCTCCGGTGGCGGGCAGAGAACCAGATCACCGGCGTCCACGCCGTGCCCTATGACGTTGAGGTCGAGGTCGGCGCCACGAAGGACTTCCCCCTCGGACGGTGGGTGCACCAGCAGCGCAAGGTCCTGCGGGCCGGGGAGCTGGAGGACCGGCGCAAGGTCCTCCTGGACGCGCCGGAGGCCGGGATGGTCTGGGAGCCGGGCGAGGAGGCGTGGGAGAACAAACTCGCCGCACTCCGGTCCTACCGGCGGGCCACCGGACCCCTCGCGCCCCGTCAGGACGCGGTCTGGGGCGAAGGCGAAGCGATGATGCCCATCGGGCAGCACATGGCCAACCTCCGCCGGAAGGGCCAGAAAAACGGCCTGGGCAAGGACTCCGAGCGGGCAGCGGAGCGCGCGGCGCAGCTCACAGCGATCGACCCGGACTGGAACTGTCTCTCACACCACTGACCCAAAACCGAAAGATCGCAGGCAAGCGCAACACCGCGCACGCGTCAGCCACTACAAACGACGAGGTCACAGCCCTTGAAATGAGCTTCCGTCACACCAAACGCGGTTGCAGTATTAGGAGTCGACGATCCCCGCGTCGTGGGCGAGAAGGCCGGCCTGGGTGCGGTTGACGCAGCCCAGTTTGTCCAGCATCCGCGACACGTAGCCCTTGATCGTTGCCTCGGAGAGGTACAGCCGCGCCGCGATCTGCCCGTTCGTCAGGCCCTTGCCGAGGCCGGCCAGGACCTGGGCCTCCCGCTCGGTCAGCGAGCCGACCAGCTCGCGTGCGCGGTCGCGGGCCGAGAGGCTGTCCGTCGACGCAGCGATGAGCCGGCGGGCCGCGGAGGGCGAAAGGACAGTATGCCCCTGTGCGGCCGTCCGTACGAGCCCGATCAGCTCCTCCGGCGGGGTGGATTTGATCAGGAAGCCGGTCGCACCGGCCCGCAGGGCGCGCAGCACGTACTGGTCGGCGTCGAAGGTCGTCAGCACCACGATGTTCGGCGGGTCCGCGAGCTCGTTGATGCGCTCGATCGCGGTCAGCCCGTCCATGCCCGGCATGCGCAGGTCCATCAGGACGACGTCCGGGCGGCTGTGCCGGACGGCCTCGACGCCGGCCGCGCCGTCGTGCGCCTCGTCGACGACCTCGATGTCGTGGGCCGAGCCGAGGATGGTGCGCAGGAACACGCACACCATGGGCTCGTCGTCGACCACTACTACTCGAGCCACGTTCACACCGCCGATTCCGCGGTCGGGACGTACGCGGGCAGGGTCGCCTCGACGCTGAACCCGCCGTCGGGACAGGGTCCGGCACGCAGGGTACCGTGCACAAGCTCGATGCGCTGCCGCAGATGGGCGATTCCCAGACCCGAGCCGGTACCGGTGAGGGCGCTGCTGGGCCTGCCGGTCGGTGGTGTGTTGTGGACCGTGAGCCGTACCCGCGCCTCGTCGTACTCCACCCGCAGGGTCACGCGCGCGCCGGGCGCGTGCTTGCGCACATTGGTCAGCGCCTCGCGCAGGACGCGGTAGGCGGTGCGCCCGACCACCGGTGAGGCGAGCGCCGGGTCGCCCTCCTCGGTCAGCTCGGTCGGTATCCCCACGGCGATCGACTCGGCGACCAGGTCGGCGAAGCCCGCCACCGAGGGCGTGTGGTCGCCCTCGGGTGCGGTGCGCAGAATGCCGACCAGGTCCCGCAGCTCGTCCAGGGCCTGGCAACCCGCGGCGCGCAGTTCCTCCGCCGCCTGCCGGGTCGACTCGTCCTGCGCCGTCACCCGCAGGGCTCCGGCCTGCAGCACCATCAGGCTCACTCGGTGCGTGACCACGTCGTGCATCTCGCCGGCGAGCCGCGCGCGTTCCTCGGCGCGGGCCTGCTCGGCCAGGAGGTGGCGCTCCCGCTCGGCGCGCTCGGCGCGTTCGACCAGTGCGAGGACCATCCGCCGACGGGCCTCGAAGCACAGCGCCAGCAGCGGCCCGACCGCGGTGCGCAGCAGCCCGAGCGTCATGATCGTGACCGACGGATCCCAGGGCCGCATGACGACGAGGGTGAAGGCGGCGAGCGCGACGAACGCCGCCCGGCGGTTCTGCTGATAGAAGAGCGGGCCGTAGGCAGCCACCAAGGTTGAAAAGGGAGCCCATGTGTTCCCGTGGTGCGCCGGCGTCAGCGCGCCGGCCGGTGAGGTCAGCAGCGTCACCGCGAGCGTGAACGCGCCGAGCACGCCGACGACGGTGAGCGGGGCGATGCGGCGGACGGCCAGCGAGGCGCAGGCGAGTGCCTGCACGCCCAGCATGACCCAGGCGAGCGTGTCCGGGCGGTCCGGCCACCAGGTGGCGCCGACCAGCGTCGTGCCGGTGTCGAGCAGTACGAAGGCGACCGCGACCGCCACGTCCACGGCGACCCAGTGCCGACAGTGCCACGGTCCGTCAGTCATGACGCTCACCGTAGAACATGTCTGTTGTTGCCTCGCCCGCGCCGGGATCAACCACGTACCTCAACCTCGGGCGGACCCTACGAAAGTCGCATGCCGCCCGCGACGACCATCCCTTCGTCGCTCCGGGAACCAACCGCTCGCCCTGCCGCGCGGCGGGCCCGCTGCCGTGGAATGAAGGTATGGATGCGACAGGCAATCCCTTCACGACGACTCCCCGGCTCGGTCGTTACACGATCGACTCGAACAGTTCGTCCATCACGTTCAGAAGCAGACACCTTTTCGGCCTCATGCCGGTGCGCGGCACCTTCGTGATCCGCGGCGGCACGATCGACCTGGCCGAGCCGCTCTCCGAGTCGCGCCTGCGCGTCGAGATCGACGCGGCGAGCTTCAGCACGGGCAACGACCACCGGGACGGCGACGTACGGTCGGCGAAGTTCCTCGACACCGACCGGCACCCCCTGATCACGTTCGTCTCCGACAGTGTGGACACCACCACCGTCTCCGGCACGCTCACGGCGTGCGGAGTCGACCGGCCCGCAAGCCTGTCGATCGTGCACTCCGAGGTGCTCGCGGACACGTTCACCGTCCGTGTCACTACCCGGGTCGACCGTACCGAGTTCGGTGTGACGGCGGCCCACGGGATGGCCGGGCGCCATCTCGAACTGACGCTGAAGGTCACGTGCGTCCATACCTGACGCCGACGCCCGCGCGCCGAGCGACGGGAGGCGGCCGTGTCCAGCGCGGTCGTGGTGGAGGACCTGCACAAGGGCTACGGCGCGGTGCGGGCCGTGAGCGGGGGTGAGCTTCACCGTCGAGCACAGGGAGATCTTCGCGCTGGCTCGGCCGCAACACCGGCAAGACCACCACCATGGAGATCCTCGAGGGGTTCCGCGCCCGGGACACCGGACGGGTCGACGTGCTCGGCCTCGACCCGGGCGGCCGGGCCACCGAGCGCACCCTGCGCAAGTGGATCGGGCTGGTGCTGCAGTACATCGCGGTCGAGCCCTGTCCCGGTCATCGCGTTCTTCGGCGGCATCGGAGAGAGCGAGTTCTACTACAGGCGATCCGCGCTGCAGTATTACGTGTCCGTGATCGCCGCAGTGTCCGGACCCCACCATCGCGCGGGCTCATCAGCACGCTGCCGGGGCGCGCAAAAGGGGGACCTGCAGCGGGACAAACCCGGCGGCCGCGGCTCGTCCTGCAACCCGTCCAGCCGCCGCTCCACGAACCGGGCCCGCCAGCGCTCGACGGTTGTCGCCGTACCAGTGAACGCACCAGGCTCGAGTCTGAGTTACTCGGCGATGGAGGCCGTCACGACGGCGGGAACCTTACCTGGCGGGTCATCGACCCGGGTGCCTCCGCATGCCATGATCGGCGTCGTACGGAGCCCGACCGACTGGAAGGACACCATGCCCGCCTATGCCATAGCGCACCTGCAAGAGGCCGCCCCGGCCCCGGAGATCGTTGAGTACATCGAGCGCATCACCGCCACCTTCGAGCCGTACGGCGGCCGATTTCTCGTGCACGCCGCGCAGCACGAGGTGAAAGAGGGCAGCTGGCCCGGGCACGTCGTGGTGATCGGCTTCCCCGGGATCGCCGAGGCACGGGCCTGGTGGGACTCACCCACATACCAGAAGATCGCACCACTGCGCTCGCGGCACATCGAGGGCGACATCATCCTGGTCGAAGGCGTCCCCGAGAGCTACGACCCAACTGCCACCGCCAAGGCGATGCGGGAGACCCTACCTACCGAGTAGCCCCCAAGTTCGGGCCCGGCTCAGCGGCGCTGGGCCCTCTGCGGAATTCGCTCCCGCGGTAGCCGGATGCAGCAGCGGTTCAGCAGGTCGAGCACCTTGTGAATGCCGCCGCTGAGCACGTCACGAATCCTCTGCAAGGCAGCACGGCACTACCCGCCATAGGTTTCAGTGAAGTCGTGGTAGCGGCGCTCGACCGCTCCCTGGCCCTTGTAGTGGACCAAGACCTGGCCCGGATCAGCTTCCTCGGCGGACAACGAGGTCAGCAGCGCGTACCAGCCGTCGGCCGCAGCCTCGGCATTGAGGACATCCTCATCGAAGTGCCAGTCCAGAGCGGGGACGCCGTGCTCGTCCTCAGTGACGCGAAAGGGCGCAGGAAGCGACACGGCGCTTCGCCGCGATCACACCGAGGCGCCCGACGATCTTCTCGGCACTCTTGTGATGCCGTCCGCCGGCCGCCCCGGCGAGCTTGCCGAGATCGTCAGCCGCCTTGGTCAGGCGCTTGCCCCGGGCGGCCTGCTGGCCAGCGGCGTTCGCGGTGGAGTGAACTAGAATCCGCCGTACGTTGAGCTCGGGATCACTCTTCCTCGCCCCTTTCACAGTGGGGGTGTCCTCCAGCACCCGGTAGCTCTCACGCTGCACGGCTGTTTTGCCCGCATCTCTGCCCGACACCCAGTCCACAGTCGTGGCCCGGGTGAGGTCGAGGGCGGCATAGACCTCGTCCTTGACCTGTGCGGCCGGGGCCGGAGCGATGAACTGAACCCCGCTCGTCAGCAGGGCGGCGATGTTGGAGTAGGACACCAGCTTGGAGTCGGCGACCATCAGGAAGTCGCGGGTGCCGGCCATCGTGCGCAGGTCCTTCATCGCGCTGACGACCTGGCTGACCTCGGCCGCCGCTCCGTCGAAGACCCGGGCATGGACCGGGATGCCGCCGTCGGCACAGACCGCGAGCCCGGCCTGGACCTGTTTCAGATCCACCCGCCGGTCCTTGGGATGCCCGTAGCCAATAACCGGGAAATCCTCGGCCTGGCCCTCGGCCGGATAGGCGCCGTGGACGGACATGCTGGTCATGTCTCAGTGCAAACGGGACACATCGATGCCGAACTCGGCGATCGCCCGAGCCCCGACCGTCCCGGCAGAGCGACCGCGACTAGCGGCCAGAGGGCGTACTGCTCGACCCGGGCGGCCGGGCCAGCAACGGAGCCGGCGCGCGGGAACGGCCGCCAGGCCGTACATGAAGCGGCCCCGTTATCTGCGCCAAAGGGGAAGCGCCTGCCGTCGTACAACTGCCCTGTCAGTTTCCGAAGTCGGCTGCACTGAAGGCCGGGAACGATCCCCGAGCCATCCCTCCTCAGCGCACGGTAATGACCAGCTTGCCCGTGGTGCGGCCCGTCTCTCCCAGAACGTGGGCCCGGGCGCCTTCGGCGAGGGGGAAGGTGCCGGAGACGTGGGCGCGGAGCCTGCCCCAGTCGACGAGCTCGGCGACGGCGCGCATCCCGGCCTGGTCGTGCTCAACGAGCAGGGTGACGGCGCGGACCTGTGCCTTCTCCGCCGCGGCCAGGGTGTCCTCGGCGCCCGGCAGCAGGGAGACGAGGACGCCGCCGGGGCGGAGCACGCTCACGGAACGGGTGGCGGTCTGGCCGCCGAGGGCGTCAAGGACGACGTCATAGCGCTCCTCGGTGTCGGTGAAGTCCTCAGAGCGGTGGTCGATACAGGCATCCGCGCCGAGCTCGCGCAGGAAGTCGTGCTTGAGGGCGCTCGCTGTCCCGGTGACGTGCGCGCCGCGCTCCTTGGCGATCTGTACGGCGAGATGACCGACACCGCCGGCCGCTGCGTGGATCAGCACCCGCTGCCCGGTCCGGAGGTCCGCGGTTTCGACGAGGGCCTGCCAGGCGGTGAGCGCAGCCAGCGGCAGAGCGGCCGCCTGGACGTGGTCGATCCCGGCTGGCTTGGCGGCGAAGGCGCGGGTGGGGCCGGTTACGTACTCGGCGTGGGAGCCGGCGCCGTATGGGTAGGGCAGCATGCCGAACACCTCGTCACCGGGCCGGAAGAGGGTGACGCCGAAGCCGGTCTCCACCACGGTGCCGGAGACGTCCCAACCGAGGGTCAGCGGCGGGGGCGGCAGGAAAATACGCAGGGCGCGGTGCTTGAAGTCCGTGGGGTTGAGTCCGGCCGCGTGCACGGCGACGAGGATCTCGCCGGGGCCGGGCGCGGGCCGCGGAAGCTCGGTCAGCTGCAGGACCTCGGGGCCGCCGAGGTCGGTCTGGTGCAGGGCGAGCATCACGGGGGCGCCGTCCGGGGCGGCGGGGTCCGGGGGGTCCGTGGTGGCCGCCGGGTCCGGGGAGTTGAGGTTCTCAGGGGTGTCCGTCGAAGTCATGCCTCGATCCTGGCTGTACGGTCCGGCCCGGGACGATGGCAAGAAGGTCAGCCTCCGATACATTCTCGCCATGCCCATCGACACTCCCACCGCCCGCCCCGCGTCCGTCGCGCCCTCCCGGGCCCGTGACCTCGCCGAGCGCGCGGCGGAACTGGACCGCCGGATGCACCCGGACCCGCGGCCTGGCGCCCACAAGGTCGTCGTCCTTGCCCTCGATGGCGTCTACCCCTTCGAACTCGGCATCCCGCACCGGGTCCTGGGTTCCGCCGATGGCCGCTACGAGGTACTGTCCGCGAGCGTGGACGGGCAGCCCGTGCGTACCGACTCGGACCTGACCGTCACCCCCCGGCACGGTCCCGAGGCGCTGGCCGAGGCGGACACCGTGGTCATCCCTCCGTACGCGATCTCCGGGGCTTCGACCACCGCCCCGGACCGGCAGGCCCTCGCCGCCCTGTCCCACGTCCGCCCCGGCACCCGTCTGGTGTCCATCTGCACCGGCGCCTTCCTGCTGGCCGCCGCCGGTCTCCTGGACGGGCGCCGGGCCACCACCCACTGGGCGCTCGCCGACCACTTCCAGGAGCTGTTCCCCCAGGTCGAGTTTGACGCCGGCGTGCTCTTCGTCGACCACGGTGATGTGCTGACCTCCGCGGGGGCGGCGAGCGGTGTCGACGTCTGCCTGCACCTGGTGCGCAAGGACCACGGCAGCGAGGTAGCCAACCACGTTGCCCGTTGCTGCGTCGTGCCGCCGTACCGGGACGGCGGGCAGGCGCAGTACATCGAGCGGCCGCTGCCGCCGACGAGCAAAACCGGCACCGGGCCGACCCGCGACTGGGCGCTGCGGCGGCTGGAACTGCCGCTGTCGCTGGACGAACTGGCCGCGCACGCGGCGATGAGCACCCGTACCTTCGCCCGGCGCTTCCGGGAGGAGACCGGTCTGAGCCCCGGCCGCTGGCTGACCCAGCAGCGGCTGCGGCGGGCGCGGCACCTGCTGGAGTCCAGCGACCTGCCGGTGGAACGGGTCGCCCACGAGGTCGGCTTCGCTACCGCCACCTCGCTGCGGCGGCACCTGGCGGCGGAGGCGGGGGTCGCCCCGTCGGCGTACCGGCGCACTTTCCGTGCCTCGGGTCCGGCCGCGGGCGGCGTCAGGGAAGCATCACGATCTGCTGGCTGAGAGGTCGTTTTCTCCTAACCCTTCACCCAAAACGCTCAAGTCAGTACCGCGTCCAGCCGTACCGCGGCATCCCACACTTCGTCCTGCGTGGTCAGCTCCACACGCTCGGCCACTACTCCATCTGCCATCCGGAAGTCCTCCGTCGCGCACACGGCTACGGTCAAATCGACCGTAGCGCAGGCGACTTCGGGCTGTCCGAAGAGTCCACACTTCCCTGCACTCGGTGATGAGAGCCCAGCTCATCCGTGCACGCGAGTACGAACATTCACACCGACCGGGAAGGCGCTGACCGTCCGGTCGGCGGCGGACGTCTTTCTCGACTCCCTCGGCAACCCGAATACCCTGCGGAACTACGGCATCGCCGTCGGGAAGACCGCCGATCGGATCGACGGCGCCCGGCCGCTGGCCTCGGTGGCGGACGACGAGATCGGCGAAGCCCTGGAACTGCTTTGGGGCACCACGGCGGTGAACACCTGGAACACCCGCCGGGCGGCGGTGCTCTCCTGGCTCGCCTGGTGCACTGAGCGCGGCTACGACGGCCCGGCGGTGCCGGCCTGGACGAAGCGACTCAAAGCCGCCCGCCCTCAGCAGTGTCGGTGTCCACCCACACCGCAGGGCAGTTCCCTCCACCCGAGTTCGGGTCAGTACCGAAGAAAAGTAACGCCGTGATCGCCTCCGGAGAAAGCCAGTTGCGTGTAGTTGCGCACCGACCGTCCCGCGCACCGACGTCCCGGGGCAAGGGCGCAGCCCAACCCGCGTATAAGCCCATAGCCCGTTCAGGTGAGGGCTTCCAGGTGGTCTTCCGCCGGCTGCGCCTCACGACCGTCCAGAAGACAGCCTGGGGCGCTGCGTTCTCTTGCGTGCCGCTCAGGCTTGCCCGGCCGCCGGCTCCCACAGGGGGCGGGCGAGCCCGCGGCGTCCCGACGGGTGGCGCGGTGACTTCGGGTTCCGTCCCGCTGTGCGGTCTGGTGGCTACCGGCGGCGGCCGAACAGGCCACGGTTCTTCTTCGCCTCCGCTTCGGCCGCCTCCCTGGCTGCGGCTTCCTGCGCCTGGAGTCGTGCGGCTTTCTCCGCCCTCACCTGTTCATGGTGTTCACGCAGGCACGGTCCGCACAGCTCGCGGTGGTCCTGCGCCGGGTATCGCCGCACCGTGTCCCAGCGGCCGTCTGTGAACTTGCTCCCGCAGCGCCCGCACACGGGCCGCTGCGCCTCGCGGGCCGCGGCTTCGCGTTCCGCCTGGCGCCTGCGGGCCTGCTCCCGCTGCACCACGTGCAGCCGGTCACCGTCAGGGTTGTCCAGGGCCTCCGTCAGCGTCTGCCACTCATCGCGCCCGAGCCTGCGCCACACCTTCCCCGCCGCCCCATCCGGGTCGGCGGTGATCCGCTCCAGCTCGGTGACGACCACGGGCACCGCCTGGTGGTAGTCGACGGCCGTGATGCCACCGCCCGGGTACTTGGTGCCGGCGAAGTAGGAACGGGCGGCCTGCTCCAGTCGCCGCATCCTGCTGGCTCGCTGCGCCTTCGTCTTACCCGTGAACACGAACGCCACCGGCACGTAGCCCTCCTGGCCGGTCTCCCGGTAGACCCGCGACCACAGCCGGAAGTCGTGCACCGCCGCACGCCGATACGGCTGGCGACCTCGGGGAGCTGAGCGAGCTGTTGGACGAGGGATCCATGCGCGCTGGGTTTCTGCTCACTCAACGCGCGGTCGCGACCGGCGACCTGCGCGAGCTGCAACGGATCGCCGACGCCGGGTACGGCGAGGCCGGGGACGAGCTGAACCGACTGCTGAAGGCACCGGCCGACGGGCATCGGGATTGAGGATCTGACCAGCCGCAGCGGCCGTCCAGGCCTCGCGGCCACCCAATCCGGGCCGCGGCCGGTGCTTGACCGTCCTGAACGACCCTCCCGAGATTGACCGTTGCCCTCCTTGCCTGCTGCCACCGCCTGCCCGATCATCCTGACCGCCTCCGACCGGCACCAGCTGAAGAAGGCGGCCTACGGCCACAAGACCGAGCACCAGGCCCGGATACGCGCGCAAATCGTGCTGCACGCGGCCCGGGGACGCTCCAACGCCCGTATCGCCGCAGAGACCCGCCTGCACGTAGATACGGTGCGGACCTGGCGGGGCCGGTTCGCCCACGGCGGCTTGCCGGCCCTGGCCGACCGTAAACGCTCCGGTCGCCCCGCCCGTTTCACCCCCGCGCAAGTTGCCGAGACCAAGGCACTGGCCTGCCAGTTACCGGCCGAGACCGGCGTGCCGCTGTCGCGCTGGTCGTGCCAGGAATTGGCAGCCGAGCTGACCGCGCGTGGCATCACAGACAGCATCTCGGCGACCACGGTGCGCCGCTGGCTGCGCGAGGACGCGCTCAAACCCTGGCAGTACCAGTCCTGGATCTTCATCACCGACCCGGACTTCCGCGCCAAGGCCCAGCAGGTGCTGGACCTGTACGCCCGCACCTGGCAGGGCAAGCCCCTGAGCGCGGACGAGTACGTCATCAGCGCCGACGAGAAGACCTCCGTCCAGGCCCGCTGCCGCTGCCACCCGACCCTGCCACCGGGGCGGGCCCGCGCGATGCGGGTGAACCACACCTACGGGCGCGGCGGCGCGGCGGCCTACCTGGCCGCCTACGACGTCCACGCCGCGCAGGTGTCCGGCCGCTGCGAGAAGACCACCGGCATCGAACCGTTCATGAACCTGGTCACCCAGGTCATGAGCCAGGCGCCCTACGCGAGCGCGAAGCGGGTGTTCTGGGTCGTCGACAACGGTTCCTCCCACCGCGGCAGGAAGGCCGCGGACCGGCTGTCGGCCGCGTTCCCGAACGCGGTCCTGGTCCACACCCCGGTGCACGCCTCCTGGTTGAACCAGGTAGAGATCTTCTTCTCCGTCGTACAGCGCAAGGTCGTCTCGCCGAACGACTTCACCGACCTGGCTCAGGTCGGGGACCGGCTCCGAGCATTCGAAGACCGCTACAACGCCAGTGCACAGCCGTTCCAGTGGAGGTTCACCACCTCCGACCTGGACGATCTACTGGCCCGGCTCGAACGACATACATCTGCCGACCGACAAGAAGAATCCTCCGTCGCCCTGGCAGCAGCGCAGCTTGATCAACCCCCGAAGGACTTCCAGCGCCGACCACTTAGTCTCCCCGGATGACTACCGTTTCCGTGGAACACCTCGCACGCACGTACGAATCTGTCGGCGACCTGATCGCCGAGATCCGCCCCGAGCAATGGAAGGAGCCGACGCCGTGCACGGAATGGAACGTGCGCGATGTGGTCCGCCATCTGGTCGGCATGGACCTGGTGTTCGCAGCCATGCTTGAGGGTGGCCCGAGGCCCGAGCGTGGAGCGGACCCCCTCGGTGACGACCCGGTCCGGGCCTACCGGGCCTCCAGTGCTTCGCTGCAGACTGCCTTCGCCCGTCCGGGGGTTCTCGAGCGGAGTTTTCGCGGGCCCTTGGGGAGTGCCACGGGCGCCGAGCGCTTGCAGATCCGCCTGTACGATCTGCTCGCCCACGGATGGGACCTCGCCCAGGCCACCGGAATCTCTGTCCGGCTGCCCGAAGACCTTGCTGAGCAGGCCCTGGCGTTCGTTCAGGTCCAAGTCTCTGCCCAGTCCCGAGCGGGGCGTTTCGCCGAGCCGCAACCCGTCGACGAGACCGCTCCGGCCATCGATCGGCTCGCCGCGTTTCTGGGCCGGCCGGTGCCACCGCAGCTGTGAGACCGATCGTGGGCAACTGACCGCTCCCTGAAGCCACGCCCGCTGATGATCTACGGACAGTGATGAAAGGCAGGCTGCGGGAGCTCGGAGGAGATCCCGCGGCAGCTCGATGCGCCGCCGGGCTGAGATTGGTGGCATGGTGTCAGCCCTGGGCGAGGGGGACGACGCCCTGCCCGCTGGTGGCCTGGGTCAGCCGCAGCGAGGAGCCTTCCGTCAGGACGATGTGCGCGTGGTGCAGGAGCCGGTCGACGGCGGCGGTGGCCAGCGTTTTCGGCATGATCGATTCGAATCCTGACGGATGGAGGTTCGAGGTCACGATCACGGATCGGCGTTCGTATGCTGCGTCGATCACGCGGTATCACGCTCTTGCTGCCGTCGGCGGGCCTCCCTCAACTGCACCGCGTACAGGCGGTCGCCGTCGGGGTTATCCAGGGCCTCGCCCAGCGTCTGCCACTCATCCCGTCTGGCCGTTTGTGCAGCCAGCCGCGGTCGGCCAGCTTCGTCAGCTTCCCGCGCAGTGGCTCCAGCTTGCCCCGCACTCCGGTATCCAGGCCCAGCGCCTCGCCGATCTGCCGGGTCATCACCGGGCCTGCGGCCTGCCGCACCGCGGTCAGGATGCGCTGGTAGTCCGCCGGCGTGCGGACTCGACCACCCCCGGCACACGGTCCGGGACCAGCCGCACTGCCCGCCCCGCCACCTGGACGACCGGCGACCCAGCCTCCGCTCGCTCGTCGGCGAGCTGCTCGCTCATCCGCTGCAGCACCCGCTCGGCCACGGCGAGCTCGTCCCGCTCGGCCCGCACCTCCACCAACTGCTTGGCCAGCTGCTCTTCCAGTCCGTCCAGCTCCGCACGTCGCGCGGCGATCCGCTCCAGCACCTCAGCTTGAGATTTAACTTCGCCATTCGAACACGTGGCTTTATCGAGCGGTAGTGGGTTCTAGCACAGATCTTGGGGAGTGGTCGCGGAGGGTCACCGCGGTGTTCCGATTACAAGAGTCCGGGTTCGCGTGAGACCGCGTACGCCCTGCCGTCTGACAAGCGGCAATGACGCTCCGTCAGGTCGGCGACTGTCTCTGTCGTGGTCGGCTGTGGCCGGTGAGGGTGCTGGTCATGCAGGCCGACGGATCGTTCTGGGACTCGCTGGTGTTCGACGGGATCGACGACGTGGACGTCGAGGCGGTGACCGCCGCCTTCGGCACGGTCGACGTGACGGCGAGAGGCCGGGCGGCCGGGGCGGCATGTCCGGACTGCGGCCGCTTCTCGGGCCGGGTGCACGACTCCTACCAGCGCAAACTGCAGGATCTTCCACTCGGCGGGCAGAGCGTCGTGATCCGGCTGGCGGTCCGGCGCTTCCTCTGCAGTGCGGGAGACTGCCCGCGCCGCACCTTCGCCGAGCCGTTCGCCCAGCTGACCGCCCCGTACGCGCGCTTCACCACGCGGCTCAACCACATCCTGGAACGCGTCGGGCTCGCACTCGCCGGACGGGCCGGCGCCCGGCTGGCTGCCCAACTGGGCGTCAACGCGGGACGGATGACCTTGCTGCGCAGGGTCATGGCACTGCCGGACCCGCAGTTCAATACGCCGCGCGTGCTGGGCGTGGACGACTTCGCGATCCGCCGGGGCCAGACCTACTCCACCGTCTTGGCCTGCCAAGAAACCCATCGCGTGATCGACGTGCTCCCGACACGCCAAGCAGGGCCGCTGGCCGCTTAGCTGACCGCCCACCCGGGCGTGGAGATCATCTGCCGGGACCGGGCGGGCGCCTACGCCCAGGGTGCCCGACTCGGCGCCCCAGACGCTGTTCAGGTCGCTGACCGGTTCCACCTGTGGCAGGGGATCGGCCGGGCCGTGGAGACCTGCGTCGCCGCCCACCGCGAGTGCCTGCGCACCCCGGCGCCGGACAGGCCGCCGAACACCGGCATGCCGCAAAAGGACCCGGGGCTTCCCGGTCAAGATCCTGCCGGCCGACGGGCTCAGCGCAAGAAGGCCGCGCACGCCCTGGTCCACGAGCTGCTCGCGCAGGGCCACTCGCGCCGGGCGATAGCCCGCCACCTGGGCTGGGGCCTCAACACCGTGCTGCGGTATGCGCGCGCCACGCACTGGCAGGACACCCTCCGCGAAAACCGGCCCCGGCCCAGCAGACTGGACCCCTACAAGCCCCACCTGGAGCGGCGGTTCGCCGCGGGATGCACGAGCGTCACCCGCCTGCACCGCGAACTCCTCGCCGAGAACGCCCCCGTCACCTACCAGATGGTCCGCGCCTACATCGCTACTCTGCGCGCCGCCGCACCGCAGGCGCCGCCCCCGCCGCCGACGGTGCGGCAGGTGACCGGCTGGCTCACCCGCCATCCCACGGCAGCGAGGAAGGGCGCGCCGCCTTGAAGGACGTCCTGGCCCGCTGCCCCGAACTGGACACCGCCGCCCGGCATGTCCGCGACTTCGGCGAGATACTCACCGACCGCCTCGGCGCCACGCTCCCCGCCTGGATCGACGCCGTCGACGCCAGCCAACTGCCCGGCCTCACCAACTTCGCCCTCCACCTCCTCCGCGACCTCGACGCCGTGACCGCCGGACTCACTCTGCACTGGAGTTCCGGCGGCACCGAAGGCGCCGTGAACCGCATCAAGAAGATCAAAAGACAACTCTACGGACGGGCCGGATTCGAACTGCTCCGCAAGATGATCTTGCTTCAGTGACCCTTCGCGACCGCACCGGGACCTGCGCCGAGCGCTGACCGTGCGCGGGCTGCGGATGATGACGCTTCACTCCCTGTCCGCCGCTCAGGAGTGCGGCCACATCTGTTCTGGCCGTTGCGTAGCTTCAGCTACGGATGATCGACATCAGCAGCCGGTGAGTTTCACCGTCGGCGGCCACCACAAGTCCGCGGCCCGCCTGTCCGATCGGGTCACCGTCGATCCCGGTGACCACGCACCCAGCGGCCTGGCACAGAGCGATGCCGGCAGCGAAATGCACGCTCCCGGACAGGTCGCCGCCATCTGTGACGTATGCGGCGCGCTTGCCGGCGGCGACCCAGGCCAACGCCAGAGTCGTGGACACGACCCGGGGCCGGAAGCGTTCCACGAATCGGTGCCGGGCCAGCAAGTCCACAGCCCGGAAGCCGGGCGCGCTGGGAAACGGCGGATCCAGATTGACATCCACGAGGTGGGTGGCGGACGTGGGTGCCAGCTGGGCATCGGCACCCTCGTGCCGCACCCAGGCGGTCTCACCATCGGTGAAGAAGACCTCGCCGCTGAACGGGTCGGCCACTGCAGCTGCACCGCCGCGCAGCGCAACATTGACAGCCACGAGCATGTTGCCGATGGCGTAGTTCAGCGTGCCGCATAGGGGATCCACCAGCCACTGGCGCGCGGCCTCCGCGGCGCCCTGTTGCCCGCCCTCCTCGCCGAGCACAGCGTCATCGGGCCGGGCGGCATGGATGACGCCGAGGATCGACTTCTCGGCCTCCACATCGGCGGCGGTCGCGAAGTCCCCGGCGCCCTTGTCGATACGGGTGAGCCGCTGACCGTACATGGTGCGCACCACGTCGGCGCCGGCGCGTGCCGCAGTTATCGCGACCCCGGCATCGTCAAGGCCCGCATATGAGTTGGTCATGTCACGCAGGATATCGGCGGCAGTGGCTCAGGTCTTCGCCTGCCGGGCCAATCCTGAACCCTCGCAATCGAACGCTGCCGTTACGTTCTGCGACCGCTCCCCAAGATCTGTGCCAGAACCCATTTCTCGCGGACATCGACTTCGCCTCGGGCGCACCGCCTCCCGGACTCGTGAACAAGTGCTGTCGGAACTCGGTTCTGGCACAGATCTTGGGGAGCGGTCGCGGTGCGTTACCTCGATGTTCGATTGCGAGGGACTGGCTCATGTGAGACGGCGTACGCCTTGTCGCCTCGCAGCCGCAATTGACGCTCCCTCAGGTGCTTGTCAGTCGATGCCGTGGCCGGCTGTGGACGGTGATGGTGCTGTTCATGCAGGCCGATACATCGTTCTGGGACTCGCTGGTGTTCGACGGGATCGACGAGGTGGATGTCGAGGCGGTCACGGCCGCGTTCGGCACGGTCGACGTGATGGCGAGAGGCCGCGCGGCCGGGGCTGCATGTCCGGACTGCGGCCGCTTCTCAGACCGAGTCCACGACCGATACCAGCGCAGGCTGAAGGACCTTCCGCTCGTTGATCAGGGCTTTGTGATCCGGCTGACGGTCCGGCGCTTCATCTGCGAGTCGGCGGACTGCCGGCGCCGGACGTTCGCCGAGCCGTTCTCCCGGCTGGCCGCCCCGCACGCACGATTCACCACTCGGCTCAACCACGCCCTGGAGCAAGTAGGGCTCGCCCTGGCCGGGCGGGCCGGCGCCCGGCTTGCTGCCCAGCTGGGCTTCGGCGCGGGAAGGATGACCTTGCTACGCAGGGTCATGGCATTGCCCGATCCACGGTTCAGCGCGCCGCGCGTGCTGGGTGTGGACGACTTCGCGATCCGTCGCGGCCAGACCTACTCCACCGTCTTGACCAGCGTCGAAGACCATCGCGTGGTCGATGTACTCCCGACGCGTGAAGCCGGGCCGCTGGCCGCGTGGCTGATCCGCCACCCCGGCGTGGAGATTATCTGCCGGGACCGGGCGGGCGCCTACGCCGAGGGGTCCCGGCGCGGTGCCCCCGACGCCTTGCAGGTCGCAGACCGGTTCCATCTGTGGCAGGGCCTGGGCCGGGCCGTGGAGACCTGCGTCGCCGCCCACCGCGACTGTTTGCGCGACTCCTTGCCCAACCCGCGATCGACCCGTCGGAACCTCGAAGGGCCGCGGGACACCCCGGACCCCGTCGGGCGACGGGCCGACCGCAAGAAGGCCGCACACGCCCTGGTCCACGAGTTGCTCGCCCAAGGACGCTCACGACGGGCGATCGCCCGGCATCTGGGCTGGGGCCTGAACACCGTGCTCCGATACGCGAACGCCGCACACTGGCAGGACACCTTCCGCGAGAACCGGCCCCGGTCCAGCAGGCTGGACCCCTACAAGCCTTACTGGAGCGGCGATTCACCGAGGGATGCACAAGTGTCACCCGACTGCACAGCGAGCTGGTTGCCGAGCACGCTCCCGTCACCTACGCCATGGTCCGCGCCCACATCGCCACCTTGCGCGGGGCTCCGTCAGCCGCACCGCCCCGGCCACCGACGGTGCGGCAGGTGACCGGCTGGCTCACCAGGCACCCCGCGACCCTGACCGAGGAAGACCGGGCCGGCCTGAAGGAGATCCTGGCCAGCTGCCCCGAACTGGACAAGGCGGCCGGACACGTCCGCGACTTCGGCGAGATACTCACCGACCGCCTCGGTTCCACACTCCCCACCTGGATCGACGCCGTCGAAGCCAGCCAGCTACCCGGCCTCAGCGGCTTCGCGCACCACCTGCTCCGGGACTTCGACGCCGTGACAGCAGGCCTCACCCTCAACTGGAGCTCCGGCAGCATCGAGGGCGCTGTGAACCGCATCAAGAAGATCAAGAGGCAGCTCTATGGCCGAGCCGGATTCGAACTACTCCGCAAGATGATCCTGCTCCAGTGACACTCAGGGACGGCTCCCCAGGATCTGTGACAGACCGAGTCTTTTGAAGGCACCTGCTTATTCAGGCGAGTCGGGTCGGCGGCTTGCGACAGGGCTGTCACAGCTTCGAAGATCGCTTGACCTTGCCCCAGAGGGAGAGCCGACAGTGTCCGAGTCGATTACATGAGCGGGCTGTCTGTGCTCGCTGGTCAGACCAGGACGAAGAGGGGAGTTCGCGTGACCGCGACCTGCGTCATTCTCGACATCGGCGGCGTACTGGAGATCACGCCGGAAACGGGATGGGTGCAACGGTGGGAAAAGCGGCTGAAGCTGCCTCCGGGCACTGTCCATGAACGGACGCACGACGTGTGGCGGGCTGGGAGCGTTGGGAGCATCAGCGAGCGAGAGGTGCACGAGCAGGTGGCGGCCCGTTTGGGTCTCAACGCCCCCCAGGTTGAAGCCTTCATGGCTGATCTCTGGGCGGAGTATCTAGGGACGCCGAACGAGGAGTTCATCGACTATGTGAAAGGGCTGCGCGGAAGCTGCAGGCTGGGCATCCTGAGCAACAGCTTCGTCGGCGCCCGGGAGCGGGAGACGACGCTGTACCACTTCGACGAACTGGTGGAGCAGATCGTCTACTCGCACGAGATCGGCATCGAGAAGCCCGACCTGCGGGCCTTCGAGGCCGCATGCGCCAGTCTGGACGTGCGGCCGGAAAACTGCCTGTTCATCGACGATGTCGCAATCAACGTTGCGGCCGCTCAGGCGGCGGGCATGCAGGCGCATCTGTTCGAGGACAACACCCGGACTGTCACGCGCATCGCAGCTCATCTGAATGCCGGGCCCTTGGCCCCAGAGCGGGTCCCGATCGGATGACGTCGGCCTGGCCGGTCTTCAGCGTTTGCCGGCCAGGCGTTGAAGTAGTTGATCAGCACGCTTGTGCGTGTTGGCTCGGGTGCTGGCGAGGCGGTAGGCGTCAGCACCCGTTTCGATGATGGTGCCGTCGAAGGTGAGGCGGTCGACGATGGCCGAGCAGAGACGGGGACCAGTGAAGGCCTTCGTCCAACCAAATGGGGCTGGCGGGGTTCGTGATCATCTCTTGCAAATCGAACGGCACCGTCACCCTCCGCGACGGCTCCCCAAGATCTGTGCCAGAAACGAGTTTCGACAGCAGTCGTTGATCAATGGGCTGGCTGATGTTCACGAGAAGTGGTTCTGGCACACATTCCGTGAGCGATCTTGAGTCCGGCCTCACCGGACCCCGGTGACGTGTGGTCCGCACAGCTCACACTGCGCGCGCCTCCTGCTGGCGAGAGCCAGCAAGATCTTTCACGGAATGTGTGCCAGAACCCGAGAAGTGACGGCGGTGGCCTCGCCGGGCAGGTCGCCTGACTGCTCATAGGGCAGTGTGGTGAGAGGAGATCACGGCCTTGGGACCATCGGTACAGCCATTAATGATCTTCCTGGAAGCGGACCGTCGGCCGGCGGCGAATCGGCTGCCGGTGCCCGGTCGGTCCGTGCTCAGGGCTTCGGCTTCCGCCGGACCACCGCCGTACCGGCTTCCAGGTCCACTCCCATGCGGGGCGGCGCGCCGTCCAGCGCGTCGTCCTTCAGGACCTGTTCCTCCACCCGGTGCTCGATCTCCACGCGCTTTGCCGAGTTGAGGAACGCATGCAGCTCGTCGGCGACCGAGGCCCCCACACCCAGCCCATGACGCGGTGTGCGGGCCGCTAGGGCATGGCGCAACCAATCGGGCCGGCCGGTACGGACGACTATGTAGCGGGCCGAAGCCAGCAGGAACGGCACCATTACCAGCACGGCCATGACTAAAAGGCTCGACATCATCACCATGGAGGCCCAACGTCCGGCGCCGTGCAACCGTTCCCGGGATGAGCCGGTGGAGATCCGCGTGATCGTATGCCGCTGTTTGCGCGGCGCGTCGAGGTCAGTCCGCAGCATCTCGTCGATTGCGATGAACCGCCTTCATGACAGTGAGCCACCTGCGGATGTACCGCTCCACGTCGGTCGCCTGGGCACAAGGCACCACCTGGTGTCAGTGGCCAGCCATCGCCATTAGCCACAGACCTGCAAGAACACGTAGTACCTGATCAACCGTCACTGCCACCAGCTCACTGACATGAAGGCCAGCACATCGCAGTCAGCCGGTCTCTGACGCGTAGGAGCCCCGCAGTGAACGGTCGGGGCTAGCTGGCGTGGTGATAGTTGTATGCGGGGCCGGTGCCCACTGCCACAGTGTGGTCGATGCCGCTCGGGTCGGCGATGTCGAAGTGCGATGGGTCGAGCGGCGAGCAGAAACTTGGGGAACGGGGTTTGTCGACCAGGGCGGAGCCGATGTTGATCCGCCTGCCGTGGTCTGCCACGGATACCAGCTTGGCCACCAGCTCGCAGTGTTGACCGGGATAGCCTTCGAGGATGAACCGAACGGCGTGCTCGTCGGTCGCGGCGCGGGAGATGATCACCGTCTTCGGTTGCGTGGACGAGTAGTCGTTGGTGATGGTCCAGGTGTTGATGAAGTACGAGGGGACCTCGTTGCTGTCTCCGGATGAGCCGCTGGTGGCGGCCCCGGGGGAGCCACCGGATGTACCGCGGGTGGCCCCGGATGTACCGGCGGTGGCAGCCCCGGATGTACCGCCGGCGCTGTCGCCTCCTGACGCATCCCCGGACGCACTCCCGGATGAGCCGCCGGTGGTGTCGCTGCTGGATGAGCCTCCGCCACCGCTCGACGAGCTGCCGCCATGCACGGGTCCGTCCCCGGCTACGGGGGGCGTTGCGGAGGTTCCGGCCGAAGTGGTGTCGCTGGGGGGACGGCTCGGCGCGGCAGAGCCGTCCGTTGAGGCCGCAGGAGTCGGGCCCGGGCCGCTGCTGGTGGTGCCCTTGTGGTCGTTGCGATCGCCAGACAGCTGGGTGCCGGCGTAGACAGCGAGGGAGACGGCCAAGACACCGACCGCGATCAGGGCCAGGACGAGTCCCCGCCGCTTGGTGCCACGGCCGGGGGGCGGGGGGAGCGGCACAACGGGTTCGTGGGGGTGGTGCGTATGCGAACCGCCCTGCTCAGCGCCCGGTTTCCACTTCTCCAGTTGCTGGTCGCGCTCGTACGCCGTGAGGTCGGCACGGATCTGGTCCCGCTGGGCAAGGGCTGTTTTCTTCTCCGCGGCCCGGTCCTGGTTCTGGCTCCTGAGCGAATCGACCTGCTGCTGCAGAGTGATCCGGCGCCGGCGTTCCCCGTCCCGGTCCTCGCGCAGCGTCTGCAGTTCCTCGGTGAGCCCGGCCATTTTCTCCAGGGCCGCGTTCGTCGCACCGTTCAGCTCGCGGATCAAGAGGGTGTTCTGGTAGTCGATGAGCATCTGGCGGTGGACGTTGTGCGGGTTCGCCCGCGCGCAGTACAGCTGCAGCAGCTCGCCGTACTGGCGCAGGAACACGTCTGCGGCCATTTCCTGCAGATTCGCGCGTTCCCGCGCCTCGTTGATCAGCACCTCGACGAACCGCAGGGGCGGGATATTGGGCTGTTCACGCTTTGCGTTCTGCCAGGTGCTGACCTTCCCCTTCCCGAAGCCGTGCCTGTCCGCCAGCTCATTCGTCGACAGTCCGGTCTTCTCGACGAGGCCGTGAACCACCTTCTTGAAGCTGCTGAGCGCCTCCCACAGCCGCTCTTCCTCGTCCTCGCCGTCGAAAACGTCTAACTGCTGGTCAGCCACTGGTTCTCACATCCGAAGAGGGGACGGCATTCTGCCGCGCGTGCGTACCAGGATCCTCCTGGTCTCTAGTACTCCCCGTGACCACATTCCGCTGGTCGCCCCCGCACCGTGTGCGGGGACAAGACGGGGGACGTCTCTCCTGGTGCTCGGCCGACTCCAGGAGGACGGACCAGACTGTGAAAGGTCCTCACATGCACGGCCACGACCCACTGCTCATCGTCCTGCTCCTCGCCCTGGTCGGTCTGGGCATCGGCTGCGTCCAGCACCGCTGGCCCGCGATCGGGGAAGCGATCGACATCGCCACCAAGGTCCTCATCACGCTCATCGGCCTGCTCATCTTCGCCAGCAGCGGCACAACCGAACAGAACCCGCCCACCAGCCCCGTACCCGCACCATCCACGTCAGCAACCCCAGCAGACCAGGACCGGGGATAGTCAGGAATCCGCAACCGGCTCCAATAACTGCGGACCCGCGGAACCCCTTTGGTGTTGCTCGCTCAGGCGCGGGCTCGCAGGTGACTACTGGGTTGTTCACGCCGTACTACTCGTTGGCAACCACCGTGGCGACCTGCAACATGCGAGGGTCAGCGGGCCTTGTCACGCCAGCGTCTCCACGAACTTGCCGGTTCCTGTTTCTGTTCTGGCACCTCAACGCGGTGCTCACGCTCCTCGTCGGGAACCGGGTCGAGGAGCGCGACGGCGAGGGCGGCTACATCCCCGACCGCGAGCTCCTTGACGGCTGTCTCGACGAGGGGCCCGGCCAGGACCGTCTGCCCATTGCCCTTCAGGTCCGTCGCGAGCGCCGCGGTCTCGGCCGGAGACCGGGTGATGGCAGCCTCGATCAGCACTTCGGACGGGGAGGCGACGGCCTGCTCCCTGGCGGCCTTGGCGGGAGGCCATCGCGTCGGCCGTGGGCTTCCCGTGGGACAAGCCTGAGCGGAAGGCCCCCTACGACGCGTTGGTGACCGAGCTGACACGTCTGGGGCACCTGCCCGCGCCCAGGGTCTCCCGGTGAGCGCCGGCGCGGTGGGCCGCCGTGACCGGGCCCGCGCGTTCGTTCCCGAGCTGATCCCCGATGGGTGCAGATCCTTTGAGGGGCCGCTCCATGTCGCTGGCCTACTACGCTGAAGAAACGGCCCGCTTGTGGGCCTTGGGGCCGTGATTGGATCTGCACCCAACGACAAATGGCCTCGCATCCCGGGGGGGCGGGGTGCGAGGCCGTTGCGTGCGCTCAGGAGCGTTTAGCTCTAATTGCTGCCTGGCGCTGGTTCACACGGCGATCGGGTTGGGTTCGGTGACGCAGCCTGATCCGATGACGGCCAGTCCTTTAGTGATGATGTCGGTGCCAGGGAGGGTGGCTGTCGCACCGGGTTCGCTGACCGAGTCGGTGCAGTACTCCTGCAACCGGGCTGATCCGGTGTTGCGCAGGATGATCGGGCCATGGCCGGGGTAATTGACCTCGCCGTGCTCGGCGTCGGTCTGCTGGGGCGTTGTACATGCGGCCCCGACGCGGTTCGGGGCTCCGGGCAGGCCCAGCGCCGCCGCGATGCGTTTGATTGCGTCGATGTCGGTACCCACCGGCGGCTTGTCGAGGTTGAGCACCTGGACGCAGCCCAGGGCGGGCGTGTCCGCGGGGGCGGCGCTGGCGGTCGGGGCGAAGGCGAGGCTCGCGGCGAGGGCGAGCAGAGCGGCCACTAAGGCAGATTTCTTCATACGACCCATGATCCCCTTCATGTTCGCGTTATGTCAGGACTTCGAGTGTCGTCCACGAGAGCGTTTCAATTCCTCCTTCGTTTCCGACTGTCCGGCATGGCCGTTGGTGGCTCGTGTGAGGTTGCCCTCCGGTCTCAGTAGGACTCCGTTAGGCCGCTTCTTCAGCGCAGCAGACCAGCGACGTGGAGCGACCCCTCAAAGGATCTGCACCCATCCCCGATCCGGTCGACCTGGACCGCACCGGGCCGCTTGACGCGCGTGAGGACCGCGCCCCGGACAGCCCGCTATTCCCCCTCATCACCGCCCAGAACGGCGAACAACTCCGCCTCACCGCAACAGGAATCCGCTACCACCTGAAGCCCACACCATAGAAAGCGACACCAGCCGCACCCAGCCCCTGCCACCACAGCCCCGACCAGCGACAACACACCCCGTGCCATACCGACCGGCAACCAACTGACCCGCACCATCACCAAAAACGACAGCACCAAATCGGCATTCCTGACAGCAGCCAAGTCACCCACAACAACCCACTGAACAGCACAGACACCGCAGCTACCGCACTGACATCACGATGCCGAACCACCACCGCCAAAAAGTCGCAGATCATCACCCTGCCGGTTCAGCTCACTGGCTGCAAGATCCCCTTGATCCCCTGCTCCCGCAGGCCGTCGCACCAGGCGCCAGCCACCTCCCGGTCGTCTTCCGAACGGATCCGCCTTCCCAACGGATCCGGATCGGCAAGATTGATCACGACATCACAGGCGCTAGCTGCTGGCCCCCGTGTAGCGGCGCAAGCCAGCCCGCCACACGGCGTTCGCCACCAGCACGGTGGTGGCCATCATCGCCAGGGCGCCGAGCAGGAGGGCCGGGTCGCCCGGCCGTGCGAGTGTGCGCGCCGGCGCGCTGGCGATGACGGCGAGCGGCAAGACGTAGGTGAACAGCCGCCGCAGGGGCCGCGCGTAGAGGTCGGCCGGGTAGCGGGCGAGTTGCCAGACGTTGCCGAACAGGCTGTGCAGGTCCAGTTTCGGCGCCCAGAACGCGAGGCTCGCGGAGATCATCCCCACCGCCCACGTCGTCACCGTCGCGGCCAGCACGAGCACCGTCCACGCGCCAAACGCGCCCGCGCCCGGGTAGTGCGCCAGCGTGTCTGCGCCAGCGAGGACGACGGCGAGCCCGAGCAGGATCTGCACGCCGGCCAGGGGCGCCGCGGTGGCGAAGCTGACAAGGAACATGCTGGGTGCGGGCTGCAGCAAGTGGTGGTCGAGCTGTCCCTCCCGCACGCCGCGGGTCGGGAAGCCGGCGAGGTTCGGATCCACGAACGTCGTCTTCACGCCGCTGAGCAGCTCGAACGTGCCGATGAGCACCAGCACCTCGGGTTGCGTCCAGCCGGCGAGGCGGCCGGTGCGAGAGAAGATGACCAGCACCGTGGCGATCGTCGAGGCCAGAGCGACCACCGACAGGACCGCGTCGAACACGAGGTTCGCCCGGAACGCCAGGGCTTGGCGCAGGGACAGGGAAAAACTCGTGGCGAACAGCTTCAGTAGCTTCACGCGTCACACCCCTACCGCAGCGTACCGGCGCACACCGGACCGCCAGACGACCACGGCGGCGGCTGTGAAGGCCACGCACCACCCGGCTTGCAGCGCGACCGCGGTCCCGGAACCGGACAGCGTCCCGGCCGCGATCCCCGCGGGGAGGCCGAGCATCGCGTGGAACGGCAGGAGGGCGGCGATCGTCCGCCAACTGCCGGGCAACTCCCCCAGAGGCGCGGCGATGCCGCCGAGCAGGAACACCAGGATGTTGCCGAACCCGACGATCGCGTGCACGCGTTCGGTCCAGAACGCCGCGAGCGCGAGCAGCCACGTCCACAGGAACCGCAGCACCGCGGCCAGCACGAGCGACGGCAGCGCAAGCAGCACAGCCTGCCACCGGTAGGACGCTTCGGTGACCAGCGCGACCACCACTGTGAGCGGCAGCCCGAACAAGCCCAGCCACAGCCGGATCGCGAGGTTCTGCCCCGCCGGCTCGAGCACCACGGGCTGCGGTTTCAGCAGCTGGTGGCCGATCTTCCCGTCGTAGACCGACTCGGCGAAGGTGTAGTCCTCGAACGACGCTGTCAGCAGGTGCACCGCCACCAGCGCCACGAAGTACCGCACGATCCCGGCGTCGCCAGGTAGCACCGCCGACCACACGACGAGCCCGATGAGCGGTCCGATCGCGTAATTCACGACCAGCGAAGCCGTGAACCACCAGGTGCCGGCCCACTCCAGGAACTGATTGCGCACCGCCAGCGCGAGCAGCCGCGAGGTCCTCACACGCCCTCCCGGTACGCGCGGTCCAGCACAGTCTCCAGCGACGGCTCTTCCACCGCTAGGTCGATCACGTCGAGCGAGGTGAGCAGGTGGGCCGTGACCCGGGCGACGTCGTCGCGGGGCACCCGCAGCTCCCACGACACCCCGCTGGTGGCCACGGCCTCCGCGACGCCCTCGAAATCCTCCTTCGCTGCCGCGGGGGCGCTGATGCGCAGCAGTTTGTACGGCGACAGCTGCGCCGAGAGTCGCTCCAGCGGGCCGTCGTACTGCACCCGGCCGTGGTCGACGAGGATCAGCCGCCGGCACAACGCCTCGACGTCCGCCATGTAGTGGCTGGTGAGCACGACAGTGGCGCCGGACTGATCGGCGTAGGCGGCGAGGAACCGGCGGATGGCGACGGCCGCGGACACGTCCAGGCCGAGCGTCGGCTCGTCGAGGAACAGCACTTTCGGTCGGTACAACAAGGAAAGCGCGAGCCCCGCCCGCATCTTCTCGCCGAGGCTGAGGGCGCGCAGCTGCCGGTGCAGCAACGGCCCCAGACCCAGCAGCTCGGCCAGCTCATCGAGCCCGGCGTGGTACTCAGCGTCGGGGATTTCGTAGAGAACCCGTTGGTACTGCAGGGAATCCAGCACGGTCAGTTCCTGCGCGCCGCCCGTCGGCTGGCTGCCGCGAACCAGGGCGATCTGCTTGAGGAACGGAGTCCGGCGCTGCCACGGCGTGAACCCCAGCACGTCGACCGACCCGGCCGTGGGGTGCAGCAGGCCGGACATCAGCTTCATCGCGGTGGTCTTGCCCGCGCCGTTGGGCCCGAGCAGGCCGACCACCTCACCGTGCGGGATCTCGAACGACAGGTCCCGCACGGCCTGGACTTCCCGAAACCGCCGGTGTACCAGCGAGCGGAACGCGGCCTTGAGCCCCGCTTCCCGCACCGGGACCCGGTAGATCATCGACAGGCCGTCGACGACCACCGCGTTCACGGCCACAGTTCGTCGACCGGCAGGGCGGCGAACATCTCGTCCCAGGCCCGGTCGTCGCCCTGCCAGCGGCCTTCGAGCAACGGAAGCTCGCGGCACGCGACGCCCGGCGGCAGCTTGTCCAGCTCCTCGGGGGCCGTCCGGCGCAGCCAGAGGATCGCGAAGTCGTGGCCGGGGTAGCGCTCGCGCAGGGTGGTCTGCAGCCGTTCGAGATCGGCGGCGGTCTCGACGCCGTTCGCGTCCTGCCGGACGTAGAGCACGCGCGCGGGTGAGGCGACCAGTTCACGCCAGCGGCCTGCGAGGAACTCCAGCTTCTCGCGCACGGCGGGCAGCTGCTCCTCGACATCGGCCAGCGTGAGCTCGGCGCCGGGCTGAGCGTGGAACTCGTGGTAGAGCTCGATGCTGGCGTCGAGGTCGATCGCACCCTGACCGTCGGTGGTCAACGCCATGCGGCCGGGTTTGAGCAGGCCCCGGAAATCGGTGTCGAGGGCCTGCCGCACGAATACGAGGTCGATTTCGAGCCAGTCGAAGAACTGCGCGGTCTCCTGGCCGGTGATGCGCCGGATCTGGTAGGTGGACTCGCAGTGCTGACCGAGTCCCACACACAGGTCGAACGGTGCTGCCATGGTTCTCCTTTCGCGTGCTACCGGGCCGCCACGCGGCGTTCGAACGAGCGGAGCATCACGGGCGTTTCGAGGGCTTCGAGGTCGAGGCCGCCCGGGTGGATCTTCTTGCTGTCCAAGGCCAGCGCGCTGACGCGACCGGAGCCGCACCAGCCCTCGGGCTCGATCGAGGCGATCGGGTCCTGGTATGCCTCGTCGATCGGCACGATGTCCCAGCCGGCTTCCCGGAACGCGCGGGCGGCGTCGGCGACGAACAGCGTGTTGAGGTCGTTTTCGTGGAGCAGCACCACGTGGACGGGTGAGCGGCCGATCGCGGCCACGGCGAGCCGGTCGTAGAACTCGGCGGGCTCCAGGAGGGATTCCACGTAGAAGTCGCGAAGAGCGGTGCGGTCGTAGGGGCGGCCTTCGCGGACGGTCTGCGCGACCAGGGCGTCGAGGTACCAGTCCAGGGTCAAGACGGTGACGTACGCATTGTGCAAACCCCGCTCGGTCAAGGCTTTCCGGACCGCCGTTCTCTTATGCGGGTCGGCGTCGCCTTCGTCGAGGAACGGGAACCGGAACCACGGCCGGGCGCCTTCGCGGTCCACGAACCAGTCGGCGGCCCGGTCGACGTCCGCGAGGAAGTCCTCGACCGACGTCTCCTCCAGGCGGGGGTGGCGGTAGCTGTGGCTGCCCAGCACGTGCCCGGCCGCCGTGTACGCCTTGATCCGGTCCTCACCGCCGACGCCGCGGGGCTGCTGGAAATCGCCGACCACAACGAAGAAACCCGCCTGCTCGACACCCGCGTCGGCCAGCTGCTCGACCAGCGCGGCCGTGCGTTCGTCGGGGGTGAAAAAGACACCGGGGTCGTGCGGGGTGTCGTCGAAGGTGAAGGCCACGCGCTTGTCAGTCGGCATCAAGGGCTCCCTTCGCCGAGAACGCCTGCACTCGCACGTCACCGCTGCGGTCGAGCTTGTCCCAGCCACCGGGCCGCCCGGTGAGGATCCGGGCCCACGCGACCCACGTCGCCAGTGAGCTCACGAGCGGGATGACCACCGTGGACCGGAAGCCGGTGCGCACCTCGACCAGCCCAGCCGCCGCTCTGCCGGCGGCGTCGATCGAGCGCGCGTACCGGCGTGACGCGACGAAGTAGCCGTAGTTCACCGCGAGGGTGAGCACGCACACCGCCGCCACCCACGTCACGGTTTCCGGACCTCGCGTCAGGAGTGCCACGGCCGAAAACGGCAGCAGTACCGCACTCGGCAGCCAGACCAGCGGCAGGATCGAGTTGTTCCACATCAAGTACAGCCACAACGCGGCCGCGAGACCCCCGCGGCGCAGGGCCGGGTTCGCGACGCGCAGCAGTACCTGCGTCTTGCCGGTGGCCCAGCGGACGCGCTGGCGGCGCAAACCCGCCATCGTGTCCGGTGCCTCCGTCAGCACGGTCGACGACGCCTCGTGGGTCGTGCGGTGACCGTTGAGGAGCAACGCCAGCGTGAGGTGCGCGTCTTCGGCCAACGTACCCTCGGGGTAACCCCCGGCTTCGGCCACGGCGCTGCGGCGGAAGGCACCGATCGCCCCGGGGATCACGGTGATCCGCCGCCCGTGCGCGAACGCCCGGCGCTCGATGTTGTTCGCGGACTCGTACTCGCGCACCTGCGCGGCGTAGACGAAATCCTGCGCCGGGTGGCGGTTGCCGACGATCATCTGCCCAGACACGGCGGCCACGCGCGGGTCGGTGAAGTGTTCGAGCAGCCGGGCGAGGGTGTCAGGCAGCAGCTGGGTGTCGGCGTCCACGGAGGCGAAGAACTCCGTACCGACGGCCGTGAGGGCGTGGTTGAGGGCGGCCGCTTTGCCGCGATTGCGCTGCCTGAGCACGAGCAGCACCTCGCCGTGCCGCCGCTGCGCCTCGTGCATCACCTCGAGCGTGCCGTCGATCGAACCGTCGTCGACGCAGATCACGCGGCCGAACTCGACCCCCCGGGAGGCGAGGATAGAGTCGATGGTCTCGCGCAGTACTTTCTCCTCGTTGAAACAAGGCACGAGCACTGACACGCGCCGCCGTAGCTCCTCCCGCGGGCCGCGCACGGGTTTGCGCGCGACGGCCAGCAGGACGAACCCCTGGACGGACGAGAAGACGGACAACGCCGAGAGCACCACGAAGAGGATGGAAACGTACACGGTGGTCACTCCGCGCCAAGGTCGTCCGGCATGAGCTCGACGCCGGAGAAGGCCCGCAGGTAGGCGGTGATGGAGGTGCCGGCCTCGTCGGTGGGCCGCGAGCCGTTGTCTAAGACCGTGTCCTATGTGGTGAGTCGGAGGAGTCGTTTGTAGCAGCAGAGTGCGGCGGCGAGTCCGAGGAAGGCCAGGTAGTTGCGGGGATGGC
>NZ_JBHVPX010000034.1:0-57654 GCF_042887155.1 Streptomyces sp. NPDC057963 | reverse complement strand
TTTCCAGCGGTTCCAACCTTACCAGATTCTTTTCCGTTCCGTTTCCGGTCCGAATTTGAATTCCGGCGGCCTTTGGAGTGGCCTTGCCTTTCGGCGGATCCGACTTTATCAGAAGTTCTGAGTCGGAATTCCCGCCACGTTCGGGTCGTTCACGGCACACGAGTGTGCGCGGTACTTCCCGGTCAGGCGGAGCCGTAAACGTACTGGAGCGGGGCCCCCGATGCAAATCGGGGGCCCCGCTCCGGAGTTCGCGCCTGTCGGAATCAGACCTCGACGACGACCGGAAGGATCATCGGGCGTCGGCGGTAGGTGTCGGAGACCCACTTGCCCACGGTGCGGCGGACCAGTTGCTGGACCTGGTGGGGTTCCAGCACACCGTCCTGGGCGGACCTGTTGATCGCTTCCTCGATCTTCGGCACGACGGCGCTGAATGCCGAGTCGTCGATGCCGGAGCCGCGGGCGTGGATGTCCGGGCCGCCCGTGATCTTGCCGGAGGAGCTGTCGACCACGATGAAGACGGAGATGATGCCTTCCTCACCCAGGATCCGGCGGTCCTTGAGGGAGGTCTCGGTGACGTCCCCGACCGAAAGGCCGTCGACGTACACATAGCCGGCCTGGACCTTGCCGACGATCTTGGCCCTGCCGTCGACGAGGTCGACGACGACGCCGTCCTCGGCGATGACGATGTGGTCCTTGGGCACGCCGGTGAGAGCACCCAGTTCGGCGTTGGCCCTGAGGTGGCGCCACTCGCCGTGGACCGGCATCAGGTTCTTCGGCTTGCAGATGTTGTAGAAGTACAGCAGCTCGCCGGCCGAGGCATGGCCCGAGACGTGGACCTTGGCATTGCCCTTGTGGACCACGTTCGCGCCCCAGCGGGTCAGGCCGTTGATCACGCGGTAGACCGCGTTCTCGTTGCCCGGAATCAGGGACGACGCCAGGATCACCGTGTCGCCCTGGACGATCCGGATCTGGTGGTCGCGGTTGGCCATACGGGACAGCGCGGCCATCGGCTCGCCCTGGGAACCCGTGCAGACCAGCACGATCTCGTCGTCCGGCAGGTCGTCGAGGGTCTTGACGTCGACCACCAGGCCCGCGGGGACCTTCAGATAGCCCAGGTCACGGGCGATGCCCATGTTGCGGACCATCGACCGGCCGACGAAAGCGACCCGGCGGCCGTACTCGTGGGCCGCGTCGAGGATCTGCTGGATGCGGTGTACGTGGCTGGCGAAGCTCGCCACGATGATGCGCTTCTGGGCATTGGCGAAGACCGTGCGCAGGACATTGGAGATGTCCCGCTCCGGCGGTACGAAGCCGGGGACCTCCGCGTTCGTCGAGTCGGAGAGAAGAAGGTCGATGCCTTCCTCGCTCAGCCGGGCGAACGCGTGCAGGTCGGTGAGCCGGCCGTCCAGCGGGAGCTGGTCCATCTTGAAGTCACCGGTCGCGACAGCCATGCCCGCAGGCGTGCGGATGGCGACCGCGAGAGCGTCCGGGATGGAGTGGTTGACCGCGACGAACTCGCAGTCGAAGACGCCGATGCGCTCGCGCTGGCCCTCCGCGACTTCGAGGGTGTACGGACGGATGCGGTGCTCCTGCAGCTTGGCCTCGATCAGCGCGAGGGTGAGCTTGGAGCCGATGAGAGGGATGTCCGGCTTCAGGCGCAGCAGGTACGGGACGCCACCGATGTGGTCCTCGTGGCCGTGCGTGAGCACGATGCCCTCGATGTCGTCGAGGCGGTCCCGGATCGTGGTGAAGTCCGGCAGGATCAGGTCGATACCGGGCTGCTCCTCCTCCGGGAAGAGGACTCCGCAGTCGACGACGAGCAGGCGGCCGCCGTACTCGAAGACCGTCATGTTGCGGCCGATTTCACCGAGGCCGCCGAGGGGGGTGACCCGGAGGCCGCCCTTCGGGAGCTTCGGCGGGGTGCCGAGTTCAGGATGCGGATGACTCAAAAGACTCTCCTTACCACGCACGCCACGTACCGCTTGGGCACGTGGCGCGCATGTCATTCGTGCACTTGCTGTTGTCTGTTGTTTTCGCTCTTGCGAGTGTTCTTGGCTTATTCAGTTGTGAAGTCTGTGGTTACAGCTCTACCCCACCGGCGGCGAGATCGATCTTGAGCTGCGCCGTTTCCTGTGCGGTGAGTTCCACCAGGGGGAGGCGCAGCGGGCCTGCGGGGAGGCCCTGAAGGGTCAGCGCGGCCTTGGTGGTGATCACGCCCTGGGTGCGGAACATTCCGGTGAAGACCGGCAGGAGCTTCTGGTGGATCTCCGTGGCCTTCTGCACGTCGCCACCGAGATACGCCTCGATGAGGGCGCGCAGCTCCGGGGTGACGACGTGGCCGACGACGGAGACGAAGCCGACGGCGCCGACCGAGAGGAGCGGCAGGTTCAGCATGTCGTCGCCGGAGTACCAGGCGAGGCCGGACCGGGTGATGGCCCAGCTGGCGCGGCCGAGGTCGCCCTTGGCGTCCTTGTTGGCGACGATACGCGGGTGCTCGGCGAGCCGCACCAGTGTCTCGGTGTCGATCGGCACTCCGCTGCGGCCCGGAATGTCGTAGAGCATCACCGGCAGGCCGGTGGCATCGGCGACGGCCGTGAAGTGGCGGAAGATGCCTTCCTGCGGCGGCTTGTTGTAGTACGGCGTCACCGCGAGGAGGCCATGGGCGCCGGAGCGTTCGGCCGTTCGGGCGAGCTCGACGCTGTGCCGGGTGTCGTTGGTGCCGATGCCGGCGACGACATGGGCCCTGTCTCCCACGGCTTCCAGTACGGCCCTTACGAGCTGGTCTTTCTCCGCGTCGCTGGTGGTCGGGGACTCGCCGGTGGTGCCGTTGATGATCAGGCCGTCATTGCCTGCGTCCACCAGATGGGCGGCGAGCCGCTGGGCACCGTCGAGGTCGAGTGCACCGTCCGCCGTGAAAGGCGTGACCATAGCGGTGAGGACCCGCCCGAAGGGGGTCTGCGGAGTGGAGATCGGAGCCATGGGTAACACGCTACTCGTTGCTCAGCGCTCAATGTCCCCTCGGGGGGACACACAGTAGGAGCCCGGCACTGCCTGCTCGGGGGTTCAAGCAGTGCCGGGTCCGTTTGATCAGCCTAGATGAACTTCACGAAACGCCGCAATACGGACACCGCTTACGGGGCTACCCGTCCGTTTTTGTTGAAGGCTGCATGGGTGAGGGGCATGAGCCGGGCCCAGTGCTCCTCCATCTGCTGGCCGACCATCTCGATCTCCCGCTGCGGGAAGGAGGGCACCTTGGCCAGTTCGTGCTGGGTCCGCAGGCCGAGGAAGTGCATCAGCGAGCGGGCGTTGCACGTGGCGTACATCGAGGAGAACAGGCCCACGGGAAGCACGGCGCGGGCGACCTCGCGGGCCACTCCTGCGGCGAGCATCTCCTGGTACGCCTCGTACGCCTGGCGGTACGAGTCCTCCAAGACGCGGCCCGTGAGCTCCTGCTGGGCCTGGGTGCCCTCGACGAACTCGTACTTCCCCGGGCGCCCCTGCTGGACGAGCTTGCGGGACTCCCCCGGGACGTAGAAGACCGGTTCCAGCTCCCTGTAGCGGCCGGATTCCTCGTTGTACGACCAGCCGACGCGGTGGCGCATGAACTCGCGGAACACGAAGATCGGGGCGCTGATGAAGAAGGTCATCGAGTTGTGCTCGAACGGGCTGCCGTGCCGGTCGCGCATGAGGAAGTTGATGAGCCCCTTGGAGCGCTCAGGGTCCTTGGTGACCTCTTCCAGGGACTGCTCACCGGCCGTGGAGACACGGGCCGCGAACAGGACGTCGGAGTCGCCAGCGGCGTGTTTCACCAGGTCAACAGTGACATCGCTGCGGAAGCTGGGCTTTGCGGGCTCGGGGGTCTCGGTCACCGGCGGGGTCCTTCCAATTGCGTCGCTCGGGCGGCGCCCACTCTACGGGCCGCCTCCGACAACGGCGGCCGGAAGGTCCGTCCCGGGATTTCTTCCACGAATTCGGCGATTCGGGGCACCGAACGGGTCTGTTGCGCGTCTGACTCATTAGCAGCATCCGCAACAGGGTTCAAGGAGAGTTTCCTCATGTTCCGCCGGCGTGAATCCGTCCCGTTCTCGTTCGTAGCCGACGCCGACCGATTCCGCAGTAACGTCACCCCGCCCCCGCGTGAGCGCACCAGCGTCTCGCAGCTGGCCGGCCGTTCCCTCATCGGGCTGACCGTGGCGGCAGGTCTGGTGGGGTCGCTGATCCTCGGCCTGCCGGCTCTGAGCCCCGCCCAGAGCGCGTCGCACTCCCAGCAGACCGAGGCCGCCCACGGGCGCTGACTCGTACAGGCCCCCTGGGGTGGTCGGGGCGGTGACCTCCTCGGTAGCCTCACCGGGCACAGCAATCGAGCGTGCTTGTGAGTGAGGATCAGTCGTGCCCCTGCCCTTCCTGACGGCCGACCGCGCGTTTGACGCGAGCGCTGAGGACATCGCGCTGCCGTTCGACGACCACGACAGTTGGCGGCGCCCGTACCGCCCCGGCCCCTGGCGGGTGGCGGCCGCGGCCTCCCTGTTGCTGATCGCGTCGTTCGTCCTGCTCGCGGGGATGGTCATCGCGTTCGCCGGGGCGCTCCCGGGTACCGCCGCCTGTCTGGGGCTCGCGTTCGTGGTCATCGTCTGCGCCCTGCGGCTGCTGCGCACCGGCGCCTGGGTGAGCCGGCACGGCGTGCGCCGGGTGGGCTTCCTCATGACGACGACCGTGCCGTGGAACCGGGTCGCGGCCGTCCGCACCGTGCAGCAGCCGGTGAAGTGGCTCGGGTTTCCGCGCACGGTGCAGGGGCAGGCGCTGATCGTCGTACGCCAGGGCGGCGAGGCGCTTGCGCCCCTGCTCACCGACAGCAACGCGGATTTTCTGGCACGGGGCGAGGCATTCGACCGTGCTGCCGACACGGTCGAGGCGTGGGCGGACGAGTACGCGCAGGGCTGAGGCGAGGGGTGACGGGCCCGTCCGGTGACCGCTTCGTCGAGCGCCGGACGGGCCCGAAGGCCGTTCTCGAACGCCGGACGGGCCCTATTCGGCCGGTGTGACCCGTCCGAGGGCCGGCTTCGTGTGCAGGGCGATGGCGCGTTGCATGGCTTTCCGGGCCCGTGGGGTGTCCCTGGCGTCCTGGTAGGCGACGGCCAGGCGGAACCAGCAGCGCCAGTCGTCCGGGGCGTCCTCGGTCTCCTCACGGCGCCGTGCGAACACGGCGTCGGCCGAGGCGCGGTCGATGCGGCCGGACGGGGTACGGACCAGTTCGTCGACCGGCAGACCGCCCTCCGCGTCGAGTTCCGCGGCCAGCGCGTTGGCCCGCGCCACGAACTGGGTGTTCTTCCAGAGGAACCAGACCCCGATCACCGGCAGGATCAGCACGGCGACGCCGAAGGTGACCGTCAGCAGGGTGCCGTGCTCGATGAGCAGGACGCCACGGCTGCCGACCAGGACGAAGTAGAAGACCAGGACGGCAGCGGTGACGAAGTAAGTGATCTTTGCGCGCATGGCGGGGGCTCAGTCAGTTCAGGTCGAGGAAGTGTTCCAGGCCGAACGTGAGGCCGGGAGTGGTCACCACGCGGCGTGCGCCGAGCAGGATGCCCGGCATGAAGCTGCTGTGATGCAGTGAGTCGTGGCGGATGGTGAGGGTCTCCCCCTCACCGCCGAGCAGCACTTCCTGGTGGGCGAGCAGGCCGCGGAGCCTGATCGCGTGGACCGGGACCCCGTCGACGTCCGCGCCGCGGGCACCGTCCAGGGCCGTGGCGGTGGCGTCCGGCTGCGGGGCGCAGCCGGCCTTCCGCCGGGCCTCGGCGATCAGCTGCGCGGTGCGGGTGGCGGTGCCCGAGGGGGCGTCGGCCTTGTTGGGGTGGTGCAGCTCGACGACCTCGACGGACTCGAAGTAGCGGGCGGCCTGCTGCGCGAACTTCATCGTGAGGACGGCCCCGATGGAGAAGTTCGGCGCGATGAGCACGCCGGTCTCCGGGGAGCCGGTGAGCCAGGTGTTCAGCTGCGCGAGCCGTTCGTCGGACCAGCCTGTCGTACCGACGACGGCGTGGATGCCGTGCCGGATGCAGAAGTCGAGGTTGCCCATCACCGACGCGGGGGTGGTGAGCTCGACGGCGACCTGGGCGCCGGATTCCGCGAGGGTCTCCAGCTTGTCGCCGCGGCCCAGGGCGGCCACCAGCTCCATGTCGTCGGCGGCCTCGACCGCTCGTACCGCCTCGGATCCGATACGGCCCTTGGCGCCGAGAACGGCCACGCGCAGCTTGCTCATTGCTCTGCTTCCTTACGGGTGGGGTTAGGAGACCGCTTCGTCGAGGCGGTCGGCCTGCTTGTCCTTGAGCGGGCCGATGACGGAGAGCGAAGGGCGGTGTCCGAGGACCTCGCCCGCGACCGCGCGCACGTCGTCGGGGGTGACCTGCGCTATCCGGGCCAGCATGTCGTCGACCGACATCTGGTCGCCCCAGCACAGTTCGCTCTTGCCGATGCGGTTCATCAGCGCGCCGGTGTCCTCCAGGCCGAGGACGGTGGAGCCGGAAAGCTGACCGATGGCGCGGCCGATCTCCTCGTCGCTCAGTCCTTCGGACGCTACCCGGTCGAGCTCGTCCCGGCAGATCTTGAGGACGTCGTGGACCTGGCTGGGCCGGCAGCCCGCGTACACGCCGAAGAGTCCGCAGTCGGCGAAGCCCGAGGTGTACGAGTAGACGCTGTAGGCGAGGCCGCGCTTCTCCCGTACCTCCTGGAAGAGGCGTGAGCTCATGCCGCCGCCGAGGGCGGTGTTGAGGACGCCGAGCGCCCAGCGGCGGTCGTCGGTGCGGGCCAGGCCGGGGACGCCGAGGACGACGTGGGCCTGTTCGGTCCTGCGGTTCAGCAGCTCGACGCTGCCCGCGGTGCGCACGGTGCGCGAGCCCGCGCGCGGCGGGACCGGGACGGCATCGGTGCGGGACAGGGCGCCCGCGCGCTCGAAGGCCCTGCGGACCTGCCGTACGACCGTGGCGTGGTCGATGTTGCCCGCGGCGGCGACGACCAGGTGCGTGGGGTCGTAGTGCTTCTTGTAGAAGCGGGCGATCCGGCCGCGGTCGAGCGCGTTGATGGTGTCGACGGTGCCGAGGACCGGGCGGCCGAGGGGGGTGTCGCCGAGCAGGGTGTGCGCGAACAGGTCGTGCACGCAGTCGCCCGGGTCGTCCTCGGTCATGGCGATCTCTTCGAGGATGACGCCGCGCTCGGCGTCGACGTCCTCGGCGGTGATCAGCGAGCCGGTCAGCATGTCGCAGACGACGTCGATGGCCAGCGGCAGGTCGGTGTCGAGGACCCGCGCGTAGTAGCAGGTGTACTCCTTCGCCGTGAAGGCGTTCATCTCGCCGCCGACCGCGTCGAGGGCGGCGGAGATGTCGAGGGCGCTGCGCTTGGCGGTGCCCTTGAAGAGGAGGTGTTCGAGGTAGTGCGTCGCGCCGTTCAGGGTGGGGGTCTCGTCGCGTGATCCGACGTTGGCCCAGATCCCGAAGGTGGCGGAGCGGACGGAGGGCAGCGTCTCGGTGACGACCCGGAGGCCGCCCGGGAGGACGGTGCGGCGGACCGTACCGATGCCGTTGGTGCCCTTGAGAAGCGTTTGGGTACGGGCGACGGCCCGCGCCTTCGAGGAGGCGCGGGCCGTCGTCACGGAACTACGGGACGTCACTTGGCGGCGTCGTCCTTCTTCTCGTCCTCTTCACCCTCGACGACGGGGATCAGGGAGAGCTTGCCGCGGGAGTCGATCTCGGCGATCTCGACCTGGACCTTGGTGCCGACACCGAGCACGTCCTCGACGTTCTCCACGCGCTTGCCACCGGCGAGCTTGCGGATCTGCGAGATGTGCAGCAGCCCGTCCTTGCCCGGCATGAGGGAGACGAACGCACCGAAGGTGGTGGTCTTGACGACCGTACCCAGGTAGCGCTCGCCGACCTCCGGCATGGTCGGGTTGGCGATCGAGTTGATCGTGGCGCGGGCGGCCTCGGCGGCCGGTCCGTCGGCGGCACCGATGTAGATGGTGCCGTCGTCCTCGATCGTGATGTCGGCGCCGGTGTCCTCCTGGATCTGGTTGATCATCTTGCCCTTGGGGCCGATGACCTCACCGATCTTGTCCACCGGGATCTTGACGGTGATGATCCGCGGGGCGTTCGGGGACATCTCGTCCGGGACGTCGATGGCCTCGTTCATCACATCGAGGATGTGGAGGCGGGCGTCGCGGGCCTGCTTCAGCGCGGCGGCCAGGACCGAGGCGGGGATGCCGTCGAGCTTGGTGTCGAGCTGGAGCGCGGTGACGAACTGCTTCGTACCGGCGACCTTGAAGTCCATGTCGCCGAAGGCGTCCTCCGCACCGAGGATGTCGGTGAGGGCGACGTAGTGGGTCTTGCCGTCGATCTCCTGGGAGATCAGGCCCATGGCGATACCGGCGACAGCGGCCTTGAGCGGCACACCGGCGTTCAGCAGCGACATGGTGGAGGCGCAGACCGAGCCCATGGACGTCGAGCCGTTGGAGCCCAGCGCCTCGGAGACCTGGCGGATCGCGTAGGGGAACTCCTCGCGCGTCGGCAGCACCGGCACGATGGCGCGCTCGGCGAGCGCACCGTGGCCGATCTCGCGGCGCTTGGGCGAGCCCACGCGACCGGTCTCACCGACGGAGTACGGCGGGAAGTTGTAGTTGTGCATGTAGCGCTTGCGGGTCACCGGGGAGAGGGTGTCCAGCTGCTGTTCCATGCGGAGCATGTTGAGGGTGGTGACGCCCAGGATCTGGGTCTCGCCACGCTCGAACAGCGCCGAGCCGTGCACCCGCGGGATGGCCTCGACCTCGGCGGCGAGCGTGCGGATGTCCGTGACACCGCGGCCGTCGATGCGGACCTTGTCCTTGATGACGCGCTCGCGGACCAGCTTCTTGGTCAGCGAGCGGTACGCGGCGGAGATCTCCTTCTCGCGGCCCTCGAAGGCCGGGAGGAGCTTCTCGGCAGCGATCTCCTTGACGCGGTCCAGCTCGGCCTCGCGGTCCTGCTTGCCGGCGATGGTGAGCGCCTGGGCCAGCTCGGACGTGACGGCGGCGGCGAGCGCCTCGAAGACGTCGTCCTGGTAGTCCAGGAAGACCGGGAAGTCGCCGGTGGGCTTGGCCGCCTTGGCGGCGAGGTCCGACTGGGCCTTGCAGAGGACCTTGATGAAGGGCTTCGCGGCTTCCAGACCGGCGGCGACGACCTCTTCGGTCGGGGCCTCGGCGCCGTCCTTGACGAGCTGGATGGTCTTCTCGGTGGCCTCGGCCTCGACCATCATGATCGCGACGTCGCCGTCCTCCAGGACGCGACCGGCGACGACCATGTCGAAGACGGCGTCCTCGAGCTCGGTGTGCGTCGGGAAGGCGACCCACTGGCCCTTGATCAGGGCGACACGGGTGCCGCCGACCGGGCCGGAGAAGGGCAGGCCGGCCAGCTGCGTGGAACAGGAGGCGGCGTTGATCGCGACCACGTCGTACAGGTGGTCGGGGTTGAGCGCCATGATCGTCTCGACGATCTGGATCTCGTTGCGCAGGCCCTTCTTGAAGGAGGGGCGCAGCGGGCGGTCGATCAGGCGGCAGGTGAGGATCGCGTCCTCGGAGGGCCGGCCCTCGCGGCGGAAGAAGGAGCCGGGGATCTTGCCGGCGGCGTACTGCCGCTCCTCGACGTCCACCGTGAGGGGGAAGAAGTCGAGCTGGTCCTTGGGCTTCTTGGAAGCGGTGGTGGCCGACAGCACCATGGTGTCGTCGTCCAGGTACGCGACGGCGGAGCCGGCGGCCTGCTTGGCCAGGCGGCCCGTCTCGAAGCGGATGGTGCGGGTGCCGAAGGTTCCGTTGTCGATAACGGCCTCGGCGTAGTGGGTCTCGTTCTCCACTAGCGTTTTCTCCGATACATATCGTCTTCATCGCCCCCGCGCCCGTGTGGCGGGGGACGGTAGCGGAGAAGCCCTCCATCGGCGGGCCGGTCTTCGATCGAAGCACCCGGGTCGATGAGTCCGGGGGCCACTACCGAGGACCGGCGGCGGGGAGGTCTGCTTCTCGCTCGTCGTGGTTCGTTCTGCGGGTCGTTCTTCGACCAGGTTACTGAGATTCGGCTCGGCTTGGCATTCCGGCCGTGCGGGCGGGCCCGCCACATCTCGCACATGCGTCCGTACGTACAATCGTACGTACAGCAAAGGGAGCGGCCCCCTCAGTGGTGGGAACCGCTCCCTTCACGGCGTACTACTTGGCGCCGCCGGCCGCACCGCGGCGGATGCCGAGGCGGTCGACCAGGGCGCGGAAGCGCTGGATGTCCTTCTTGGCCAGGTACTGAAGGAGGCGGCGGCGCTGCCCGACCAGGATCAGCAGACCACGACGGGAGTGGTGGTCGTGCTTGTGGGTCTTGAGGTGCTCCGTCAGGTCCGAGATGCGACGGGAGAGCATCGCGACCTGGACCTCGGGGGATCCGGTGTCGCCCTCCTTCTGGGCGAACTCGGACATGATCTGCTTCTTCGTAGCGGCGTCGAGCGGCACGCGTACTCCTCTTTGATGTTCGATGCGTCCACGAGTGCCCCTGGTCTTGATCGCAGGGGGGCTTCCGTTACTCGGGAACGAAGGTCCGATGAGCGCAGCTCTCAGGATGATCCGGGAGCGCGTACACAAACGGCCGTCACACAGCGTACCAGTCCGGCGGAGCCGGTTCGGTCGGAGGTGAGGCGGCCCCGGAGTCCGACGGCCGCTTCGCCCTCCGTCACCGGACGGGTCTGATCGTGCCCGGCCGGTGACGGGTTTCGCCGGGCGGGCCCGCGGGGTCAGCTGGTGAGGGCGCGAATCGAGTGGAAGAGGTCGAAAACGGCGAGGCACAGGGGCATCAGCGTCAGGAGCACACACGCTTCGGCGATCTCCAGGAAGCGCCCCCAGAACGGAGTGACTCCCTTGCGCGGCACGATCAGCCCGATGGCGGTGATCAGGGCGGCGGCGCCCGCGACGGCCGCGGTGAGCCAGATCGTACGGATGTCGAGCGCGCTGCTGTCCCCGGTGACTGCCTCGCGCAGCATTTCGGCCGGCGGATGGAGGGACAGGCCGAGGCCCAGGAGCACGAGTGCGCCGAGACCCGCCGCCAGGGCGCAGCCGACCTGGGCCGTGTAACGGAACAGGTGGGAACGCATCAGCATGGCGACCCCGGTGGCGAGCGCCAGCAACTGGCCCCACACGTTGCCCGAGAATCCCAGGACAGCCGCGGCGCCCACGGCCACCAGCGCGCAGCCGCCGACCAGGCCGACGAGCAGTTCGTGGCCGCGCCGTGCCTGGGCGGCGATGCGGTCGGCGTCGACCGGGCCCTGCGGCGCCGATTCGGATGTCCCGTAGTCACCCACGGTGGTACGGGGCGGCTCGAAGCCGATGGGAAGGCGGGCGAATCGGGTGGAGAGACCGGGCAGGAAGGCGAGGACACCCACGGAGAGCGGGGCGCACACCGCCGCGGTCTCGGCAGGCTTCATGCCCGTCATGATCGCGACGAAGGTCACCAGCAGGCCGACGGTGGCGGCGAACACGAACGCGACGAAGAGACCGTCCCCGCCGGGGGCGACGATCATGAGGATCACCGCCGCCACCAGCACGGCGGCGCAGGCGAGCAGGAACTGGAGCCTGCCGATGCCCTGCCCCTCGCCGAGCGACAGCAGCCCGGCACCGGCGACCGCCGCGTTCGCGAGCGCGCCGATGCCCAGGGCCGTGGACGATCCCCGGTCGTCGTACACGCGCGCACGTACGCACGCCAGCGCGAGAGCGAGTACGGCGACGACAGCGGCGAGGACGCCGGGCAGGCCGTGCATGTCGTGCCGGACGTCGGAGGTCCACAGCACGAAACCGAGCAGGACCAGCAGGACCGACCCGCCGAAGAGGCCGGCTCCGCGCATGAGGCTGTCGCCCCAGAGTGTGCGGTCCCGGACGACGGCGGAGGCGACCGCGTCGGAGACGTCGTCGAAGACCGCGGGGGGCAGGGACTCGGAGAAGGGGCGCAGGGACAGGAGTTCGCCGTCGAGGATGCGCTGACTGGCCAGGGTGCGCCCGCTGTCGAGGACGGTGCCGTCGCGGCGTACCAGGTGGTAGCCGACCGGAGCGCCCTGGGCGGGGCTCTGCCCCGACAGCCGGAGGATCTCCGGGTACAGGTCGGCGACCGCGATGTCCTCGGGCAGCGCCACATCGACGCGGCTGTCGGGCGCGACGACCGTGACCCGGCAGAAACCGGTTCCGTTGCCGGCCGGAACTCCGGGACCCGGCCGGCCTTGCCCGGTGGCCGCCGCTTGGGCCGTCATAGTCACCTGCTGCTCCCCCACATCGTTCTCCTGAAACGAACCTCGGGGACGCGGGCCTCGCTCGCGCCCCGATTGACCGTTTCCTTGCGGTAGTTAGCGAATGCTTACACGCGTCGCGACACCCTATCGCTCTCGGGTCATCTCGTACGCCAGTAGGATCCTCCCGCGGATGGAGCCCGTCGCCACGGGGGCGCCGATACGAACAGTTCTGTCCGGCAAGGGAATTGGTGAGCTGTGAGCCAGATCGTCGTCAAGCGCCCACCGCGGGCCCTGCCCTCCGAAGTGCCGGACGAGCAGGTGCAGTTGCAACCTCCGCCCGAGCTTCCTCGCGGTCAGCAGGAGGGGGTGATGATGCAGCTGCTGCCGATGCTCGGCATGGGTGGTTCCGTCGTCTTCTTCTTCATGACCCCGAACCCGATCATGCGGATCATGGGAATGATCATGATCGGGTCGACGGTCGCCATGGCCATTGCGACGCTCGTCCGCTTCCGGCGAGGCACCCAGGGGCAGCTCGCCGACATGCGGCGGGACTATCTGAAGTATCTGACGCAAACCAGGCGCGCCGTACTGAAGACAGCCCGCAAACAGCGCGACGCGCAGTTCTATCTCCACCCCTCCCCGGAGCAGTTGTGGGCGCTCGTCGCCGAGGGCAGCCGCGTGTGGGAACGCCGTGTCGGTGACGCCGACTTCGCGCAGGTGCGCATCGGCCTGGGCAGTCAGGAACTCGCCACCCCCCTCATCGCGCCCGAGACCGCGCCGGTCGATGAGCTGGAGCCGCTGACGGCGGGGGCGATGCAGCAGTTCCTGACGACCCACAGCACGCTGGACGGCCTGCCCATGGCCGTCTCGTTGCGCGCCTTCTACCACCTGACGATCAGCGGCGAAGCGGAGTCCGTCCGTTCCACGGCCCGCGCGATGGTCGGTGCGCTCGCCTCGCTTCACTCTCCCGAGGATCTGATCATCGCCTTCGCGACGGGCCGGGACGCCGCCCCGCACTGGGAATGGGCGAAGTGGCTTCCGCACGCCCAGGCCCCGGACTTCATCGACGGCGCCGGCGGCCGCCGTCTGATCACCACGAGCATGGCGGAGCTGGAGGAAATGCTCGCGGGCCGGCTCGACGGCCGGCCGCGCTTCCAGCCCGACGGCCAGCCGCTCATGGACCAGCCCCATGTCGTCGTCGTGCTCGACGGCCAGTCCGTGTCGCCGGTGTCGGCGCTCGCCGCGGCCGAGGGCCTCCAGGGTGTGACGGTCGTCGAGGTCGTGCCGGGTGAGGTCGACGGGGCGCGCGGCGGCCTGTCCGTCGTGGTGCACCCCCATTCGCTGCGGCTGGAGTCCGGGCACGGGCTGGTCTACGACGGCCTTCCCGACCTGCTCGGTCATGAGGCCGCCGAAGCACTGGCCCGGCAGTTGGCACCGCTCCATGTGGCCTCGGGCGGGGACGACGACGAGCCGCTGCTCGCCAATCTCGAATTCACCGATCTGCTGAACCTCGGTGACGCGGCCTCGATCGACGTCGGCAGGACCTGGCGGGCCCGCTCCCAGGCGGAGCGGCTGCGCGTCCCGATCGGCGTCGGCGAGGACGGCAGCCCGGTGATGCTGGACCTCAAGGAAGCGGCCCAGGAGGGAATGGGGCCGCACGGCCTGTGCGTCGGCGCCACCGGTTCCGGAAAGTCCGAACTGCTGCGTACTCTCGTCCTCGGCCTTGCCGTCACCCACACCTCGGAGACGCTCAACTTCGTCCTCGCGGACTTCAAGGGTGGCGCCACCTTCGCCGGTATGGCGCAGATGCCCCACGTCGCAGCGGTGATCACCAACCTCGCGGACGATCTCACGCTGGTCGACCGGATGGGCGACTCCATCAGCGGTGAGCTCAACCGGCGCCAGGAGATGCTGCGCGACGCGGGCAACTACGCCAACATCCACGACTACGAGAAGGCACGCGCCGCGGGCGCCCCGCTGCAGCCGATCCCCTCCCTCGTCCTGGTCATCGACGAGTTCAGCGAACTACTCACCGCCAAGCCCGACTTCATCGAGATGTTCGTGCAGATCGGACGCATCGGCCGTTCGCTGGGCGTCCATCTGCTGCTTGCCTCGCAGCGCCTCGAAGAGGGGCGGCTGCGCGGTCTGGAGACCTATCTCTCGTACCGGATCGGCCTGCGCACATTCTCGGCGGGCGAGTCCCGGTCGGCGCTGGGCGTGCCCGACGCCTACCACCTGCCCAACGTCCCCGGTTCCGGCTACCTGAAGTACGGCACGGACGAGATGGTGCGCTTCAAGGCCGCGTACGTCTCGGGGGTGTACCGCTCGGGCGCCCAGTCGGCCGTGTCCTCCGGTCCCCTGCCGGTGGACCGCAGGCCGGTGGTGTTCACGGCGGCTCCGGTGCCGGTGCAGTACGTGCAGCCGAGCCCGGAGACCGGGGCCTCGGTGCCCGACGCGCGTACGCCGGAGGACGACGCCCTGGCGGACACGGTGCTCGATGTGATCGTGCGCCGCTTGGAGGGCCGGGGGGCCTCCGCGCACCAGGTGTGGCTCCCTCCGCTGGACAACCCGCCGTCGCTGGACGAGCTCCTGCCGGGGCTCTCCGCGGTCGAGGGCCGTGGGCTGACCCAGCCGGGATTCGAGGGCTCGGGCCGCCTCGTCGTACCGCTCGGCGTGGTCGACAAGCCGTACGAGCAGCGGCGCGACACGCTCTACCGGGACTTCTCCGGTGCTGCGGGCCACATGCAGATCACCGGTGGTCCGCAGTCCGGCAAGTCCACGCTGCTGCGCACACTCATCGCGGGCTTCGCGCTCACCCACACGCCCCAGGAGGTCCAGTTCTACGGACTCGACTTCGGTGGCGGCGGGATGGCCTCGGTCTCCGGTCTGCCGCACGTCGGCGGGATCGCCTCCCGGCTCGACCCGGAGCGGGTGCGGCGCACGGTCTCCGAGGTGTACGGGATCATGGCGCGGCGCGAGGAGTACTTCCGCAGCGCGGGCATCGACTCCATCGCCACCTTCCGCAGGCTCCGGGCGCGCGGCGACATCTCGGCCACGGACCAGCCGTGGGGCGACGTCTTCCTGATCATCGACGGCTGGGGCAACTTCCGTACGGACTACGAGGGCCTGGAAGCGGCGGCCGTGGACATCGCGGCGCGCGGCCTCGGATACGGCATCCACCTGATCGTCACGGCGTCACGTTCCATGGAGGTCCGGGCCAACCTCAAGGACCACCTGATGAACCGGCTCGAACTGCGGCTCGGCGACGTCATGGACTCCGAACTGGACCGCAAGGCCGCGGTCAACGTGCCGGCGGGCGTGCCCGGTCGTGGTCTCACGCCGGAGAAGCTGCACTTCATGGCCGCGGTACCGCGGATCGACGGCATCAACTCCGACAGCGACCTCTCCGAGGCGACGGCGGCCATGAACCAGGAGGTCGCCCGGCACTGGACCGCGGCGCCCGCCCCGGCGGTCCGGCTGCTGCCGCGCGAACTCCCGGTGCGCGAACTGCCCGCGGGCCACGCGCAACCGGAGCGGGGTATCGCGTTCGGCATCGACGAGAACAACCTGGAGCCGGTCTTCCTCGACTTCGAGCGCGACCCGTTCTTCCTGGTGTTCGGCGAGAGCGAGTCCGGCAAGTCCAATCTGCTGCGGCTGCTCATCAAGCAGCTGACCGAGAGGTACGACGGGAACGTCTGCAAGCTCTTCGTCATCGACAACCGGCGAGCGCTCCTGGACGTCACCCCTGCGACGCACCTGGCCGAGTACGTGCCCATGTCCAACAACATGGAGCACCACATGGACGCGCTGTACGACCTGATGAAGCGCCGTACGCCGTCGCCCGACGTCACGGCGCAGGAGCTGCGCGAACGCAGCTGGTGGAGCGGGCCGACGGTCTACGTGGTCGTCGACGACTACGACCTGGTCTCCACGTCCAGCGGGAACCCGCTGGCCAAGCTCACGGAGATGCTGCCGTTCTCACGTGACGTCGGCGTCCGGTTCATCATCGCCCGCAGCACGGCGGGGGCCGGACGGGCCCTGTACGAGCCGTTCATGCAGCGCATCATGGAGCTGGGCGCGCAGGGCCTGATGCTCTCGGGCGATCCCATCGAGGGGGACGTCCTCGGCAACGTGCGACCGCGCCCGATGCCTCCGGGGCGCGGGGTCTTCGTCACGAGGCGGCGGGGGAATCCGCTGGTGCAGTCCGGGCTCATGGACGGGGAGCGGTAGCGCCGCACGCGCGTCGGGCGGGGCAGTCGGGGCGGCCTGTGCGGCTGTTCCCGCCTGCCTCGTACTCCGCGCCTCTCCACGCCGGGAAGGGGGCGGCGGCTCGCCCGGCTGCCGCCCCTGGACGGAACTGATTCGTTCAGTTCGGCGGTTCTTCAGTCCGGCGGTCCGGGCGTCCGGGCGTGCGGGCGTGCAGGCGACGCAGTCCTACGACCGCACCGCCGGCCATCGGGACCAACAGGACTGGCAGGACCGGCAGGACCGGCAGGACTGACACGGCATGAAGATCGAACGGCGGTGAGGCTGACGCTAAACTCCCGTCAAGTTCGATCGTCAGGTCGATTTTTCGAGTGAAGGATCGAAGTCTTCTCATCCAGCTCGGCGCAACGGACTGCACGGGGAAAAGGGGTCTGATGACCTGGGACGAGTGGGAGCAGCTCAAGACGGCGGCTGCCGAGAACCGCTCCGCGGCGATGCAGCTGAACCACGTACCCGACGAGGGCGGCACGCCCGCTCCCGGAGGTGACCTGAAGGTCGATCAGCAGGACCTCGCGGCCGTCGGTGACGCCGCGTTCAAGCTCTTCGACAATCTGGGCAAGAACGGCCGTGACGCCTGGTCCATCAGCCAGACGGCCGCAAAGGATCTGAGCACCCAGGGCTTCGCACTGGGCGGCGCGCTCGACCATGTGCAGGATCGCTGGGAGAAGCAGCTCAAGACCCTGCTGGACGCCTGCGCGCACATTTCCAATCACATGGATTTCACCAAGGGCGCTCACGCCGGTGACGAGTACTACATCTACGGCATCGTGAGCAGCATATCGACGCTGGACGACGGGTTCACGGAGAGGACGCAGCGCTGATGGACTTCGAAACGCTGCGCCGGGGCGACTTCAGCCAGCTCGGCCAGGCCATCACTGCCTGGAAGGGGATGGTGGACAAACTCGCAACGCTGGAAACGGACGCACGGGACAACCTGAAGGCGAAGGCGGACAAGGCCAACTGGGCCGGTGTGAATGCCACCGTCTCGCGTGAGTTCATCACCAAGACGGCGGGGGAATTCTCCGACGCCCACACCCAGGCGAAGACCATCCACAACATCCTCAACGACACCCGCGACGAGTTGGTCAGCTACAAGGAGCAGTTGGACCAGGCCTTGGAGCGGGGCCGCAAGAAGAACCTCACGGTGGCCCAGATCGGCGGTGGCGGCTTCACCGTGACGATGCTCATCCACCCGGACCGCGCCGCCAAGGGCCACGAGGTCCCGGACCACTCTCCGCAGGACGCGGACCACCTGCGGGACGATGTGCAGCTCATCCTGAACCGGGCGACGGAGAGCGACACGACGGCGGCGACCGTGCTGCGCGCCATCGTCGACCAGGCCGAGGTCGGCTTCTCAGGTGCCTCGTACACCGACCGCGACACCGCGATCGAGGCCCTGCGCAAGGCCGAGGAAGCCGCCAAGCTGATCAAGGAGAAGGGCGACGAGATGTCGCCCGAGGAGTTCCAGAAGCTGAACGGTCTGCTTGCCTCGTACAAGAACGACCCGTTGTTCCAGGAGAAGTTCGCCACGCAGCTGGGCCCGAAGGCGACGCTGGAGTTCTGGGCGGACCTTTCGAGCCCGGACAGCCCGAATGGCCTGGCCCGCACGCAGCTCGACCATCTCGGGGAGTTCCAGAAGAACCTGGGATACGTCCTGGGCGGCGCCACCCAGTCGGACAGCCCTGCCATGCGGCAGTGGGAGAACGACATGCTGAAGTTCTCGGGCGAGCGGTACAACACCCGCCAGGGTGACGTCTGGGGCTTCCAGATCATGAGCAACCTCATGCGCACGGGCGACTACGACGACCAGTTCCTCAACAAGTACGGCAACGAACTGGTCGCCAAGGAGAAGGAGATGAGGCTGCCGGACCACTTCTGGAACCAGCAGCCGAAGCCGAAGCTGAACTTCATCGGCGACGAGGACTTCGGCCGCGACCCGATGACGGGCTTCCTCACGGCGCTCTCCAACAGCCCGGACGCCTCGACGGAATTCTTCAACACGAAGGAGCCGCAGGACAACGCGCAGTGGGTGCTGAAGGACCGCCCGTACTTCGACGACTCACCACTGAACGACGGCCCGAACGAGGGCAAGGACGCGGCTGGCAAGGCCATGTTCGCGGCGGTGTCAGGCGTGTCCAGCCCAGACGCTCCGAAGTCGGAATTCCTGCCACACACTCCCGAGCAAGATGAGGCCATGAAGCGGTCTCTGAAGTTCCTCGCGGCGACGGGCAACGATTTTCCGTCGGAAATACGCGACGACATGGCGTACGCCCTCGGCAGCCACAGCAAGACCGTGCACGAAGCGATGAGCGATCCCTTGGGATCGCATGGACTGGACGTCAACCAGCTCATGGAGGTCAGCAAGCAGATCTCCCGCAACAAGGACTCCTACGCCGAGCTCGTGACGCAGATGCACGGCGCGATCGTCGCCGACATCAACACGGAGACAAAGAATCCGGAGGACAGCTTGGACAAGGCCGGCCGCACGATCGGCTTCCTGGAGGAGGCGCGGTACCAAGCGACGAACGACAAGAAGGACGGCGACCTGACCGACGCCTCGTGGAAGAAGATGTGGGCATACCACGTTGTCGGTGGCCTGCTCACCCCCTGGCATCCAGCCGGCGACGCGGTGCAGCGCGGCGTGGACGCGATTACCGCGGCCTGGCTCGAGGACAAGCAGAATGAGATCAACGCCACGGCCAATGCCAACCACAAGGACACCTACGAAGCCCGCAACGACGAGCTACGCGCCTTGGCGGACATCTGGTACGCGAAGAACGAGAGTTGGGCCGAGGACCCGGCGCACGACGGGTACTCCAAGGGGCACGGCGTGTACTCCTCCATCGGCGCCTCAGCCAATGACGGAAACGACAAGGCCGAAGGCGTCGCGGGGGACCATTGATGAGAACGAGCACGCGACGCGTCGCCGCCTCGGTGGTCACCTGTTGCGTCGCACTGTCCCTCACAGCGTGCGGCGGCGGACGGGGGTACGCCGTGCCGAAGAAGGCCTGCGGGATCCCGCTGAACGAACGCAAGATCGACCCGTTTTTGGTCGACGGCAATGAACTCAAGGTCGTCGGTGATTCCCTCATCGATACCAAAGGGAAGAGCCAGGGGCGCTGTGAGATCTCGGTGGACGACTGGCTGGTGGCAAACCTCGAAGTGGACAAGGTAGACAAGCTCTACGACCCCATGGGGGATCTGGACAGCTTCCGATTCCGGAATCGGGAAAAGATCAAGAACCTGCCGTTCGAGGGCCTGGGAGCGGTGGGCGATTACAACGCCATGGTCAGTACGGGCTGCGCGGCCCCGACCGCGGACCACCTCGTCGTACTGGTCACCATCAGTCTCAAGACGGGCGGTGGTGTTACCGAACGCCGCAAGCACATCCAGGCCTTCACCCTCGACTTCGTACCGAAGGTGAAGAAGGCTCTCGGCTGCACGGCCTGACACCCGCGCCCACGGCCCGCTCTCCCGCGAGGCGGCCGTGGGCAGGGGGTTCCCTCCCGCCCACGCGCCCGCACTCAGGTCGCCCAGCGCCGACACTCCGCGACCTCGGCTTGGCGTTCGAGACACAAGTCAGGGTGGGCACCTCCCGTGCGTGCCCACCCTGACCGCGTCTCGTCGAGAACTACTCGAAGTTGGCCCTCGCCCGCTTGTCGCCAGCGTGGTAGGCCGTTCCAGCCTCGCGCACCTTCTTGGAGATCTCGCTCAGGGCGGTGTGAATCGCTGTGGCGTCGTTGTCCCAGCCGCGCTGAGCGGTGTCATAGGCACTCTTGGCTTCGCCCACCCAGAGCTCGGACACGTTGGCAATCATCCGCTTGATCGACGCAAGGTCCTCTTGGAGCTGCTTGCTCTGCCGGTCAATGGCACTGGCTGCGAGATCCAGGCTCGAGTAAGTGACAACCATCGTGCCGTCGTTGTTGTTCGGCATGCGGTCCTCCCGTGTTATCTAGGTTTAGTGGTAAGGCCTCGTACGTGGTGCAGGTGCGGCCAGGTCAGAAGCTGTTGAGGTTCGAGGTCCTGGCCTCCGCGGTCGCATCACCCGAGTAACCGCTGACGACGTCGACGCCCTGGAGGGCCTGCTTGATCTCGTCTTCGGTGTTGCCCGAAATGGTGCGCGCCGCCTTGATGGCCTCCTGGTAGTTGAGGAGCCGATGGGCGATGCTGACCATCTTCCGGTTGATCTCGTCCTGCTTCGTGTTGAAGGCGCCGGCGCCGATACCCTTCCAAGCGCCTTCCAAGCTGTCGATCGTCGCCTGCAGCGTCTTCAGCTGGCCCTTCACGGAGTCGAACCGCGTGGAGAGCTCGCCCTCCAGCTTGAGGAGAGCGGCATCTGAGAGCTTTTGATCGGCCATGTTTTCGGCTTCCTTCCTGGTGCTCTTATTCGGTCCGGCTTTACTCGCCGGTGGGTACGGGTGAAGAACCTACGGCCAGTCAGGCGGTGCGGCGCTTACGGACGAGCGCGAAGGCTCCGCCGCCGAGCACGACCACCGCTGCCGCTCCGCCGATGATCAGGCCGAGCGGGCTGCCGTCGTCCTTCTCCTTGCTGGAGCCTGCCACGACGGCGTCGTCAGCCTTTTCTTTCTTCTCGGGCTGTGACGAAGCTGGTGCAGACGGGGCGGTGGAGGCCGAGGAGCCGGACGTCTTTTCCTTGGTGAGGGGGCTGATGTCCGGGGCGCCGGGGGCTCCCTTGCCCTTCAGGATGTTCATGGAAGGGCGGATCAGGCCGTGGCCGAGGTACTTGCTGAGCGTGCCCTTCTCCCAGTCACGGCCTGCTGTGTCGAAGAGAACGTTGAGGACCTGGTTCGCAGTCCAGTCGGGGTGGGCGGACCACACCAGGGCTGCGGAGGCGGATGCGATGGCTGTGGCTGCGCTGGTGCCGCCATCGCCGTCGCAGTAGCGCCGAAATGTGGTGTCGCACCAACGTGGAATATCGTTGCCAGGAGCGGCGATATCCACGATGCTCCCGTTCTGAGAGTACTCGGCCACCTTGCCCTCACGGTCAGCCGAGGAGACACCAACAACCTGCGGGTACGCGGCAGGGTATTGATCCTTGTTAGTGTTCTCCGCATTGTTTCCCACACTCGCGAAAAACAGCTTTCCCTTAGCCTGAGCGTACTTGACAGCTTCTCGCTCTTCCCTGCCTGGGAAATCGCTACCGAACGACATGCTGATGATCTGCGCATCACTGTCCGCTGCAGCTCGAATAGCGTCCTCGGAGTCATGTGCATTCACCGAATGCTCATTCTGGAACTCCGTGTCGGTGATCCGCATCGGGATGATCTTCGCACCTGGGGCGAGACCTTGGAGACCGCCGCCCTCGCCCGTTCCGGCAATCAGCTCAGCCATGGTGGTTCCATGCCCACGGTAGTCGTCATACTCATCGCCGTCGGCTCCTGTAGCGTCAAACCCTTTCAGGACCTGTCCTTTCAGGGACGGCGTCGACGCATTGACGCCGGTGTCGATGACAGCAACCTTGATGCCTTCGCCCGTGGTGACCTTCCACATCTCCTCCGCCTGCATCGCGCTGAGGTACCACTGCTTCGATTGCACATCTGCTGCGAGCGCGGAGGGAGCAGCCCCTGCGAATCCCACACTCAAGGCAGCAGCCACAGCCATCGCGCTGAGCGGGCGTCCTCGAAATCCGAGAGGCATGCGGCGCTTCCGGGTCTGGCTCATTCCTGCTGTCATCCTGACTTCCGAACCTTCCGTGTACCTATTCGATCACCGGCGGTACGACTCCACGCCGTCCGGCCTCCCACGTCTCTCTGTCTTCCGTCAGGTAGTCCGGACGCGGCGTGCCGCCGTCCTGCTCCTCGTCGTCAGAGTCCCGTCGGCCTGCGGGCCCACGTACGAGACCCGCGCCTCCAGCGGTAAAGCCCCTTGCGCTGCCGGATCCGGCAGCACCGCCACGAGGCGTACCCACGACCCCGTTCGAGCTGGAAGTGCCTCGCCCACCGGGGCGGGGCGCACCGCTCGCTCCGCCGGTTCCGATGACTCCCCGCTGACCTGCGCCACCGGCAGAGCCGCGCGCTTGCGCTACGCCCTCGGCGCCGATGACCGTTCCGCGCGGAACTCCACGAGCCCCACCAGCCTTGCCCGCGCCTGTAGCGGCCCGCTGCGGAGTCCCACCTACGATGCCGTTTGCCCGGCCAGTACGCGCACCAGAAGACCCAGAGGTGCCCGCATGACCTCCTGCCATGGGTCTACCACCAGTCGCACCAGTCCGACCAGCAACAGGTGACTGGCTCCCGCTCCCACCGGAGCGCCCGGACGTTCCTGAGGCCGAGCCACCCCCCATGGGGGATGGACGTCCAACCGGTGTCCCGGCTCGCCCATTCGCAGCAGGGCCACCGCTCTTGGGGCCGCCGGTCCTGGTCGCACCGTTTCCGGGCTGCCCGATTGCTCTGGGCAGTCCGGTTGATGCCGTGGAGCGCCGCGAGCTGCCTGTTACGGGGTTCACAAGAACATTCGTCATGGGCGGAGTCGAGTTTGTACTCGGGCCTGTAGGACCTGTGGCCGACGGCATGGGGGACGTGTCGGAGACTGTCACGGGGGCCGGTGGCGTAGTCACGCTGTCGATCTCCGTCGAGGTGCTCTTGTCCAGCACGGGGGCAGTTCCGAGCGCCTCAATTGCAGCATGACCGCCAGTGCCGGTGATGGCTGCACTGCCCGTGACGGCGTGCTCGGAGCTCACTCGTGGCGTGCCGTTCCTCACCGCCCCAGAGCCCACTGCCGAACTCCCGGAGTCGAGAGGCGTCTCATCGCGACCCCGCGGCCGCGGCATCGCAACATCAAGTTGCTTGTCGAACCGCGGAGGTTCCTGCGCCGCCAGCGTCTCCTCCGAGACCGAGTAGTACGACGCCAGTCGGTTCGCCTGGTTGATGGCCTCCTGGCGGTTCTTCTCAACCTTCACCGCCGCGACGTACTCCGGGTTGCCATCGATCCGCTTCGGGGCCTCGATGTCCTCGACGGATTTGCGGTCCAGACGGTTGTCGCGCGGCGGCAGGGATTTGCGCACCGAGGCGAGTCCCGTGCCTGCGACCGTGATCTGTGTCCCGGCGGCCTGCGCGAAATCGCTCAGCTTCGTGGCGTGGGCGACCAGGCCGTTGCCCCAGTCGCGGAAGGCAATTCCGGACTCGCCCTCCCAGTCGACTTCCTTGATGAAGTCGCTCAGTTCGTCCGCGGCCTCCTTGATGGCCGTCCTTGCATTCAAGAGCGCCTCACCCGCGTTTTCGAGGTGCTCCGGATTGGAGTTCTCGATCAGGTCGATCATCGCGTTGAGCTCGTGGCCCTCGAACGAAGTCCGTCCTGAGGAGCTCGAACGTCCGAAGCCGAAGGACTCCATGACGTGCTGGACCTGCCGGTTGACGTCAGTGACGATCAACTGGGCCTGGACGCGCTGCTGGTCCTGCGTGTGCTGTTCCTTGGCGCTCGGTTCCGGCTTCTTCGCATCACTCATTCGGCTGCCCACCCCGAATCGCTCTGGTTGTCGGCATTCCGAGGCTCAGGCTTGCCGCCCTTCTCGGCCTGCGCATTGTCGTGCTCCTTGTCCAGGCGGACCTGGATCTCGTAGAACCGGCGCCGCACGTCGTCGTCCACGTTGTCGAAGCCGACCGCCGCCGCGTGCACGCCGAGGCTCAGATATTCGATCTGGTCGCCGAGCGACTTGGAGAGCGAGACGAGCGCCTCGTGGACGCGGTTGTACTGCGTGTACAGCCCGTCTGCCTCCGCGAAGCACGCGTTCTGACCGCTCAGGGCGGCACGCGACACCGTCTGCGCCGCAATCTTCGACTTACCGGCTGCCGAACCCTCAAGGTCCGCAAGGAGCGTATTGACACGCCCCCTGAACTTCTCCAGTGCGCCAACACCGCGCCGGAGGTCGCCCCGGCCTCCCCCGCCATCACCTGGATCGGTCACGATCCCGCCCCTCCCCGATTCCCCGTTTGCTCAGACTTGTTCACTCGTTGCTATCGCACCCGCGTGAACAAGTCTGGCCTCATTTCATAAACTCTAGCCACTGGTTACGAGAGGACCAACTGTCTTGTCCATCACGTAACTTCCGCAGACGGATTCCCGGCTCACGGCCTTGTCAGGCATTGCCCGCCCTTCCCAGACGCCTGGACCGCCGTCGGGCGTCGCGCACGGCCACGGCGGCACCCGCAATCGCGGCGACCAGCACTGCCCCGCCCACCACCACGTAGGTCGCCAGGCGTGCGTTGCGTTCGTCCGCCGTTTCGCCCAGGTGGAGTTCGGCGGCCGTGGGTGCTTCGCCCTTGCTGACCCCCTCGTTCGCCACAGGGCGTTCGATGGGCTTGTCGTCCTCGGTCAGGGCACGCACCGGGTCGACGACGCCCCAGCCGACCAGGCGGTCGTGTCCCGCGACCGAGCGTTCCGCCGTCTGCTGGATCTGGGCGACGATCTGCTTCCGCGTCCAGCCCTGGTGCTTGGCCTTGATGAGGGCGGCGACGCCCGCGACGTACGGGGCCGAGAAGCTGGTGCCGTTGTCGGCGCAGTGTCCGCCGTCGGGGACCGTCGAGATCATGTCCACGCCTGGGGCGGCCACGCCCACGAACTCGCCGGACTGGGAGAAGGCCGCCCGCTCGTTGTTGCGGTCCGACGCGGCCACGGCCAGGACGCCTTCGTACGAGGCCGGGTAGGTCTCCTTGACGTTGCCGCCCAGCCCGTCGTTGCCGGCGGAGGCGACAATCACGATCTCCCTGGCCAGGGCGGCGTCCACCGCCTGCTTCAGAGCGCCCGTGGGTTTGACCGCGTCGGCCGTGTCCTGGGAGATGTTGATGACGTCCGCGTGGGCCACGTCGGCTGCGTAGTGGATGGAGGCGGCCAGCGAATCGGTCGTCCCGTGGCCCTCGGCGTCGTTCTGCTGGATCGGGATGATCGTCGCGTCCGGAGCCAGGCCGGTGAAGCCGGTTCCCTTCACCTTTCGCGCGGCGATGATTCCGGCGACCTTGGTGCCGTGACCGACTTTGTCGGTGGTGCCGTTCTCCTTGCCGCGCTCGACCTTGTTGCCGTTCTCGTCCTTGAGGTCCTTCTCCAGGAAATTATGTCCGCTCTTGGCGTCCACGGCTGCCTTGAGCTGCGGGTTCTTGACGTCCACGCCCGTGTCGATGACGGCCACCCTCACTCCCTTGCCGGTGGACTGCTTCCACAACTCGTCCATCAGGACGCGTTGCAACGCCCAGGGGCGGCCCGCGTACTTCTTCGAGGGGAAGGTGCACTGGGTCGAGTCGTCCGCGGCGGCGGGCAGTACGGGAAGCGTGACGAAGAGGACGGCGGTGGCGGCCGCGGCTGCCAGCGGACGCCGGTACGGGGAGGGGTGCGTCGTCATGTGGATGCGCTCCTCAGGAACCCTGCGGCTGACGGGCCGCGCCGGTCGACAGGCGTGGTCCCGTGGGCAGGAACGAGGACCAGGCCGCCGGGACGGGTGCGGGCACGACGTCCTTGTATCCGAGCCGGTTCTGCGCCTGTTGCGCCTCCTGCTGCCGCTGCGCCTTCTCCTCCTTCGAGCCTGATTCACCGATGCCGGAGTCGTCCTGCACGCTGTCGCCGTTGGACTGCATGGCGTAGCGCAGACCGGTGTCGGTGACCAGGAAGAGGGGGCCGGAGTCGGCGCTGGACCCCTTGAACTGCCGGAAGAGCTGTCCGGATCCCGGGGTGACGTAGGCGCTGCTGGAGCCGGTGGGGAGCGTTGCGGGGAAGCTCGTGCCCGCCCATGTGCTGAGCGTGCTGGCCCCGTCCTTCGTGGCGACACCGCGCAGGACGTTGCACACGGTGTTGCGGCTGCCGGGCGCGGCGCTCGCGGAGTTGACGGGCATCGGCTTGCTCGTGGGCCAGTCCATGTCCTGTCCGAAGGCCTCGCCGGGCTCGAACGCTCCGGCGCTGACCGGCCTCTCCTTGCCGTCCTGGCCGAGGTTGACCAGGGCCCGGCTGCTGAGCAGGAGCTTGGCGACGAAGTCCGATACGGGGGCGACCCGGCCGGGCAGGACCACGTACTGCTGGGTCCTGGTACCGGATGTCGCCGCGAGGACCGTCCCCACCTTGTTCACCGCGGGCTGCAGCTTCCCCGGGATTCCCGCGTCGTCGCCGGGGGTTCCGGGGAGGGTCGGGAAGTCGATGGCGTCTCCGGTGTGCAGGGTGTCCAGCCACGCGGCGGAGACCCGCTGGGGGGCGCGGCCGTCGCCGACCAGGGTGCGCAGAAGCAGTTCGTCGTTCTTCACCTTGTACGCCTTGCCGGCGGCGTCCACGATGTAGCGGGTCCTGTCGGGTCCCGGTCCCTCGACGTACATCAGGTCACCACCGTGCAGTCGGCCCGCGCCCTCGGTCTTCTTCTGGTCGCGCTCCGAGAAGACGAACGCGGCCTTCTGGATGGCTCTGCCGCCCTCGCCGGGCCGCTCGCAGACGGCCCACCGCTTCTTCGCTCCGGCTTCGTTCTTGTCCGGCAGCCGGTCGGGGGCGTACGGGATGCCAAGGGTGGCGCCGTGCGGGATCTTGCCGCTGTCGAGGACCGACTCGTCGACGTTGATGACCTTGCCCTTGTCCGGGGCGAGGAGGAGCTTGGCGCTGGACATGTTCAGTACCGGGTGGAGCTGCGTCTTGCCGTCGGTCTTCAACACCACATAGCGCGTGGTGGATTTGCTGGCGATGATGACGTTCTCGTAGGGGGTGTCCCATTTCTGGGGTGCGACGGGTTTGAACATCCCCCAGGCTCCGAACGCCGCGAGGATGACGACGCCGACGATCGCACCGGGCACCACCGCGCGCAGGGGGCGCGGTGCGCCCTCCTCCGAGCCGCTCGGGTTGGGTTGCAGGAACTGTGCGATCAACCTCCGCTTCGCGAAGGTGTAGGCGTTGAGTTCGTCCCGCCGTGATGCCATCTGTCCGCTGCCCCTTTTCCCCCGTGGGCGACCAGGTTCCCACACACGTCGTCGCCGCCCGCCGTCGACTGGGCCCCCTACTATGCCTGTTGGCACGTGGCCGTCACTGCTCAGGTAGGGTGATCGCCCGGTCAACGCCCGTGAAAAGAAACGGTAAACGGGTATAGAGGGGGCAATGCGGCGATGGGTGCAACGACGCGCGAGCGAACGGGGCGGTCTCCCCATCGAGCGTCCGGCCCTTCCCGAAGGCAACACGGCAACGAGCCGGCCGGCGCACCATCCGCCCCACCGGTGAACACCCCGTCGGTGAACGCCCCTGCGGCGACGACTCTGCGGCCGACCTCGCGGACCGGTCGCCTCGGCCCCGTACTGCGGCAGATGGTGCTCGTCGAGGCGGCCCTGGCGGTCGCCGCGGTGGGTGCCGCGCTCGGCGGTCCCTGGCTGGTGCCCACCATCGCGGTCGCCTGCCTGCTGGTGCTTCTCGCGGTGGTACGCCGCCGGGGCCGCGCCGTGCAGGACTGGCTGTCGACGGCACTCTCCCTCCGCGATCGCAGGCGCACCGCCGCGGCGTCCGCCGCGGACGCGGAGCCGCAGCTGGCGCCGGTGGCGGAGAACGTGCCGGGATTCGCTCCGTACATCTACGTCGACCGGGACCGCCGCACGGTGGGCATGCTCGGCGACGGCACGTTCCTGACCGCTGTCGTGAGGGTCGAGGCCAGCGGTGAATCGCTCCGCCAGGCGCTCGGTGCGCGGGCACTCCCGCTGTCCCTCCTGGGCGATGCCCTCGCGGTGGACGACATCGTGCTGGAGTCCGCGCAGCTCGTGCAGCAGGTACGCCCCGCTCCGGCGCAGCATCTGCCGCAGCAGTCGGCGGCGCGGCTCTCCTATGCCCCCCTTCAGGAGCAGGCCGGGGCGCCCGCGCTGCGGATGACCTGGGTGGCGGTGAAACTGGATCCGGAACTGTGCCGGGAGGCGGTCGAGGCGCGCGGGGGCGGCATCGGCGGAGCCCAGCGCTGTCTGGTCCGGGTCGCGGACCACGTGGCGAGCCGGATCACCGGCGCCGGATTCCGGGCCGTGGTGCTGGACCAGGAAGAGCTGCACTCCGCCGTGGCGACATCCGCGTGCGCCAATCCCATCCTGTCGGCCCGCGCCGGGCGCCCGGATGCCGCGCCGCAGCGGCGGACGATGGAGACATCGAGGGTCTGGCGGTGCGACGACCGCTGGCACACCGCCTATGCGGTGGACCGGTGGCCCGAGTTGGGCCGGGCGGCGACTCCTCTCCCGCGCCTCGTCTCGCTGCTGACGCAGGTCCCCGCGTACGCGACGACCTTCAGCCTGACGGTGCGGCGCGGTTCGCACCAGGGCGATGTGTCCGTCTCCGGTCACGTACGGATCACCGGTGGATCCGACACCGAACTGGTCGGGGTGCGAAGGACGTTGGAGCAGGCCGCACGGCACGCCAAGGTCGGCCTGGTGCGACTGGACCGCGAGCAGTTGCCGGGCGTGCTGGCGACGCTCCCGCTGGGAGGCGCACGATGACGAATCGCACCGGGCCGAGGCGGGGCCTGCGCGGCCCTCGCCACGCGGGGCACACCCTGGCGGCGGAGCACCTGGGCGCGCTGTCCCTGCCGGTCGGGGACGACGGCGTGATCATCGGCAGCGATGCCGAGGGGCGCACGCAGATGATCGGGTTCCACCGCCCGGCACCGTACGACGTCCTGTTGATCGGCGGCCTGTGGACCGCGCAGGTGCTGGCGCTGCGCGCGGCGGCCACGGGGGCGCGGGTGGCGGTCGAGACCGGGCGGACCCAGGCCTGGGCCACTCTGGCGCAGGCCGCGGGTGCCGGTCTCGAGTGCGTCTCCCTCCATGACGTGGGCCGGGTCCCGCCGACCGGGGCGACCGTGGGCAGCCCGGTGGTGGTGGTGCGCGACTGCGGCATGCGCCCGCCCCGCGGCCGGGTGGTGTCCTCGCCCTGGCAGTCGGTGCTGACGCTGCTGCCCTATCTGAGCCCTGTGGCGCCCCGGTTGATGCGGGCGTCGACGCTCGTGGGCATCCAGCGGGTCTCGCCCACCGAGGCGGACCAGATCGGCCGGATCCTGGGGCTCACCCGGGCCGAGAGCGAGGCCCTGCCCACCCTGGCGGACGGTGTCACACTCTGGGTGGCGGGCAGCGAGCGCCACTGGGTGATCACCGGCGCGACCGATATCGAGAACGGTCTGCTGGGCGCCGCTCGCCGGATGGACTGAATACTGTTTCGTTCGCGCCCCCGCGCCTGCCGCTTCCAGGGAGGATGGCCGGGGAACGACACGGTTCGATCGAAGGGACGCCGACATGGGCACCCAGCAGGAAAAGGAAGAGCTCTACGCTCTCGACATCTCGGATGTGGAGTGGCTGAGCGCACCGGGGACCGAGCAGGTCGAGGAACGGGTCGAGATCGCCCATCTGCCGGGCGGTGCAGTCGCCATGCGTTCGTCGCTGGATCCGGAGACCGTGTTGCGGTACACGGAGGCCGAGTGGCGTGCCTTCGTCCTGGGCGCGCGGGACGGTGAGTTCGACCTCACGTAGGCAGGAGTCTGGTGAGAGGGTGGCGGTCCGGACAGGACGGCCACCCTCTCAGCATGCCTGGGTATGTACCGAGTTGACCGCTTCGGACCGTGCATGCAGCCGTACTCGGGGCACTTGAGGACGGTGCGTTGCCTACTGGACAGTTTCTGGCGTGCGGAACGGCCTGCCGCAGTGAGCCCGATGACGATTAGGGTGGGTCGGGGCGCGGCAGAAGAACCTGCGGGCAGGCGATGCGCGTCCCAAGGGGGAGAGCCGGGCGGATCGGACAACGGGAACGGTCGCCCCCACCCACCACGGCACAAGGGTGCTCGACCACACCAGGAGGCAAAGTGAACGGCGATCGGGACGAGATCCGCGGGGGCTGGAACAAGCCCGTCGACGAGTCGTCCGACGCGGAGCCCGCCGAGATGACGGGTGAGTTCACCATCGACTACACCCCGCCCGCCTGGTACACGCAGAATGCGCCGGGGGACTCGTCGGGCGGTGCCGGATCGCATCTGGCGCCGCCTCCGCCGCCCAACGGGCCGCCGGCGGCCGTGCCCGCGCCGCCGGCCGCGGGTGGCTTCGACCCCAACTGGGCTCCGGCACCGCCCGCACCTGCTCCGTCCGTACCGGCTCCTCCCGTACCGGCGCCGTCCGCACCGGCGCCCGCGCCTCCCGCTCCCGCTCATTCCGCTTCGGGTGACTCCACGGCCCCTCCCGCGGACGGGGCGGGTGCTCCCGACGGGATCACGGACCCGTTCGGTGGCGGTGATGTGGAGAGCGGCGCGACCATGCGGTTCTCGCCCGCCGCCCTGAAGCGGGAGATCGCGGAGCGCGAGGAGGCGTCGAGAAGCGCGGACGTGGCTGCGGACGGCTCGGGTGCGGGTTCCGCCTCCGCGGGGGCCGGTGGTGACGGTACGGGCGAGAGTGAAGGCCCCGGCTCCGTGGAGGCGGCGGACGGGAACGCCGAGGAGGCCGACGGCGGCGCTGCCGCCGCCGATTCCGATGCCGCTGCCGCGACGCCCGCCGAGACTCCGGATGCCACCACGGGCGATGCCGCCGACGGGCCGGAGGGCCCCGCGCCCTCGGACGCCGTCACGGACGCGGCGCCCCAGGACGCACCGCCCGCCGCCGCACCGCACAACACCCCGGCGCCCGCGCCCACCCCCTGGGCGCCCGCGCCGCCGCAGGGCGCTCTGCCGCCGCTGCCGCCCGCCTTCCAGCCCGCCGCGCCGCAGCCCGTCGCGCCCCAGGCGGCGCCGCAGTGGCCCGTTTCGGCTCCGGCTCCGGCCGACCAGGGGCCCGGTGGCTACGGCTTCCCGCAGGCCGGAGCGCCGCAGGCACCCCAGCCGCCCCACGGCGGCTACGGCTTCCCGCAGCAGCCCGCTCCGGCCGCACAACAGCCACCGGCACAGGGCGGCTACGGCTTCCCGCAGCAGCCGCAGGCCGCCCTGCCGCCTCAGGCGCCCCAGTGGCCGGCGCAGCAGAGCACGCCGCTCCCGCCGCAGGTCCCCCAGGCTCCGCAGCAGCCGGTCCAGGGCACGCCTCATCCGCCCGCGCAGGCCGCCCCGCAGCCGCCCGCGCCCCAGCAGCCGGTCCACCCCCAGCAGCCGCAGCAACAGCAGCCCCAGCCGCCGGGACAGCCCGTCGACCCGCGCACCCCCGTCGACCCACGCACCGGGGCCGCCTGGCCGACCCCGGTCACCCACGACCAGCGCGAGCGTTCCGTGCCCGGCGCCCCGCTCGGGTACACGGCGGCCGTGGAGCTCTCCTCCGACCGGCTGGTCCGGGGCAAGCAGAAGGCGAAGAGCAGCCGTATGCCGTCCGGCGCGGCCCGCTTCAAGCTCGGCGGCAAGAAGGAGGAGGCCGAGCGGCAGCGCAAGCTCGAACTGATCCGTACGCCGGTGCTGTCCTGCTACCGGATCGCGGTCATCAGCCTCAAGGGCGGTGTCGGCAAGACCACCACGACCACCGCTCTCGGTTCGACCCTGGCCACCGAGCGGCAGGACAAGATCCTCGCCATCGACGCCAACCCGGACGCGGGCACGCTCGGCCGCCGGGTACGCCGGGAGACCGGCGCCACCATCCGCGACCTGGTCCAGGCGATCCCGTACCTCAACTCGTACATGGACATCCGCCGTTTCACCTCGCAGGCGCCCTCCGGTCTGGAGATCATCGCCAACGACGTCGACCCGGCGGTCTCCACGACGTTCAACGACGAGGACTACCGGCGCGCGATCGATGTGCTGGGCAAGCAGTACCCGATCATCCTCACCGACTCGGGCACCGGTCTGCTCTACAGCGCGATGCGCGGCGTGCTGGACCTCGCCGACCAGTTGATCATCATCTCGACGCCGTCGGTCGACGGTGCGTCCAGCGCCTCGACCACGCTGGACTGGCTGTCGGCGCACGGGTACGCGGAGCTGGTGCAGCGCTCCATCACGGTCATCTCGGGCGTCCGCGAGACCGGCAAGATGATCAAGGTCGATGACATCGTGCAGCACTTCGAGACGCGCTGCCGCGGCGTCGTCGTCGTACCGTTCGACGAGCATCTGGCGGCCGGCGCGGAGGTCGACCTCGACATGATGCGCCCCAAGACCCGCGAGGCGTACTTCAACCTCTCCGCGATGGTCGCCGAGGACTTCGCGCGCGCCCAGCAGCAGCAGGGGCTCTGGACGTCGAACGGCTCCACCCCGCCCCCGCAGTACGCCCCGCCGATGCCCAGTCAGCAGCAGTACGCCCCGCCGATGCCCGGCCAGCAGCAGTACGCCCCGCAGCCGCCTCAGCAGCCCTACCCGCCGCAGCAGCAGCCGTACGGTGGCCGGCAGCCGTACCCGCCGCAGCCCGGCCCCGGGGTGCAACAGCATGGCTGGCAGCAGTCGTTGCCCTCCCAGGCCCAGTCCGCGGCGAGCCCGGCCGGACCGCCGCCGCCCCACCAGCAGCAGCCCGGCCTGCCCGGTCAGCCAGGGCAGCCCGGTCAGCCCGGTCAGCCGGTCCCACCCGGGCCGCAGGGTCCCGTACCTCCCGCGGGATGGCAGCAGCAGCCGCCGCCAGCGCCTCAGCAGTAAGGCATCAGAGGTCTGAACCAATGAGGGCCCGCACCGTCTCCACGGTGCGGGCCCTCCGCGCATTCCCGCAGCCCACACGCCGTTTCGATGACCGTTGACGCGGCTCGACCCCCGCTGATAAACCTTCGCTTCACCAGCTGGCGAACCACAGATCAACCCGCCTTCTCCGTGCGAGTCATGACGCGAGGTCCCTGACCATGGTTGAAAGAGTTCCACCACCTTCTGCCCAGCCACGCTCACGTCTGCGTGTTCTGCTGGCCTCCGGCGCCGCCGCTCTGGCGCTGACCGCCGGTTCCGTCGCCGGTGTGCCCCTCGGTGCCGCGCCGCAGCAGGCGCAGGCCGCCGACAGCGGCCCGTCGACGCTGACCGTCGCCGTCGCACAGAGCGTCGACTCCCTGAGCCCGTTCCTGGCCCAGCGGCTCATGAGCACCAGCATCAGCCGGCTCATGTACGACTTCCTGACGAACTACGACGCCAAGGACAACCACGCGATCCCCGGCCTCGCCACCAAGTGGGAGCCGTCCGCGGACAAGCTGACCTGGACGTACACCATCCGGTCCAATTCCAAGTGGTCGGACGGGCAGCAGGCCACCGCCGAGGACGCGGCGTGGACGTTCAACAAGATCATGACCGACGAGGGCGCCGCGCAGGCCAACGGCAGCTTCGTCACGAACTTCAAGAAGGTGACGGCTCCGAGCCCGACCAAGCTGGTCATCGAGCTCAAGGAGCCGCAGGCCACCATGGCCGCGCTGGACGTGCCGATAGTCCCCAAGCACGTGTGGGAGAAGGTCGGTGACTTCTCCAAGTTCAACAACGACACGAAGTTCCCGATCGTCGGCAACGGGCCGTTCGTCCTGACCGACTACAAGGTCGACCAGTATGTGAAGCTCAAGGCCAACAAGGACTTCTGGCGCGGCAAGCCGAAGTTCGACGAACTGGTCTTCAAGACGTACAAGGACCAGGACGCCGCGGTCGCCGCGCTGCGCAAGGGCGAGGTCTCCTTCGTCGCCGGCTCCCCGGCGCTGACGCCCGCCCAGGCCGCGTCCCTCAAGGGCGAGAAGAACATCAAGGTCAACGAGGGTCCGGGCCGCCGCTTCTTCGCGCTTGCCGCCAACCCGGGCGCGCAGACCAAGGACGGCAAGAAGTTCGGCAACGGCAACAAGGCCCTTCTCGACCAGAAGGTGCGCCAGGCCCTCTTCCTGTCCATCGACCGCAAGACCATCATCGACAAGGTCTTCCAGGGCCACGCGGTCGAGGGCCAGGGCTACATCCCGCCGCGCTTCTCCACGTACTTCTGGCAGCCCTCCGCCGGCCAGAGCCTCGCCTACGACCCGGCCAAGGCGGCCAAGCTCCTCGACGAGGCGGGCTACCCGCTCAAGGGCGACCGGCGCGTCGGCAAGGACGGCAAGTCGCTGGACCTGCGCATCCTCTGCCATGCCACCGACCCGAACGACAAGGCGATCGGCAAGTACCTCCAGGAGTGGTGGGGCAAGCTCGGCATCGGCCTCAAGGTCGACTGCCGCGACGACGTCTCCGTGCCCTGGTACGCCGGTGAGTACGACCTCGCCTTCGACGGCTGGTCCGTCAACCCGGACCCGGACTTCGTCCTCGGCATCCACACCTGCGACGCACTGCCGGCCAAGGCCAAGGAGAGCGCCGCCACCGACAACTTCATCTGCGACAAGACGTACGACGAGCTCTACAAGAAGCAGCTCGCCGAGTACGACCCGGCCAAGCGCGCGGACATCGTCAAGCAGATGCAGTCGTGGCTGTACGACTCCGGGTACATGAGCGTCATCGCGTACCCGAACGCGGTCGAGGCCTACCGCACCGACCAGATCAAGTCGATCACGACGATGCCCGAGGCGGCGGGCAACATCTACGGCCAGGACGGGTACTGGGGCTGGTGGTCGGCCGTTCCGGCGGGCAGCGACGGTGCGGACAGCTCCGGCGGCTCCGACTCCACCGGTGTCGTCATCGGCATCGTCATCGTCGTACTGGTGCTCGCCGGTGGCGGGCTGTTCATCGCGAAGCGCCGCCGTACCACCGCGGACGACCGCGAGTAATCACGCGGACGGGTGAGAGAGGCCGGCCGGGGCGGCACAGAAGCCGTCCCGGCGGTTCCTCCAAGTGCAGCACGAGTAACGAGAGTTCCCCATGACAGCTGAAAGCACCCCGGCGCTCGTGCAGATCGCGGACGCGGACACCGACGGTCCGGCCCAGGCCGGACCGTCGGCCGCCCGCGGTCCACGGGCGCGCAACATCAAGGCCTATGTCCAGTACGTCGCGGCGAAGATCGCGGGTGCGGTCGTCTCCCTGTTCGCCGTGCTGGTCACCAGCTTCTTCCTCTTCCGTCTCATTCCCAGCGACCCGGTGAAGCAGATGACCGGCGGACGCCGCGTCTCTGCCGAGCAACTCCAGTCGCTCCGGCACCAGTTCGGGCTCGATCAGCCGCTCTGGAAGCAGTTCACGAGTTATGTGGGCGACGCGCTGACCGGAGACTTCGGTACCTCGTACCAGTTCCACGCCCCCGTCATCGACAAGATCACCGAGGCACTTCCGGCGACGCTGCTGCTCACCGGCACGGCGTACGTCCTCTACACCGCGCTCGGCATCTGGCTGGGCACCCGTACCGCCTGGCGCAACGGCTCCCTGAGCGACCGCTTCAACACCGCGTTCGCGCTCACGCTCTACTCGGTGCCGTCGTTCTGGCTGGGCCTGCTCCTGATCATCGTCTTCGCGGTGGGCATCGGGCCGATCCCCGGGATGTTCCCGACGGGCGGCATGGAATCGGGCGGGGAGAGCGGGCTCGCCTACGTCCTCGACGTGGCACACCACCTGGTCCTCCCGGTGGTCACCCTGGTAGCGGTCGGCTACGCGCAGACGCTGCTCGTGATGCGCTCCTCACTGCTCGACGAGATGGGCAGCGACTATCTGACGACGGCCCGCGCGAAGGGGCTGCGGGACGATGTCGTACGCCGCAAGCACGCCGTGCCGAACGCGATGCTGCCGACGTTCACGCTGATGTTCGTGAACCTGGGGCATGTGGTCGCCGGGCAGATCCTGGTCGAGACGGTGTTCTCCTGGCCGGGCCTCGGCGGCCTCTTCTACCAGGCGCTCAGCGTGCCCGACCTCCCCCTCGTACAGGGGCTGTTCTTCGTCTTCGCCACTGCGGTGGTCCTGGCGAACACCCTTGCCGATGTGCTGTATCCGTTGCTCGATCCCCGGGTGGGCCGATGACGACCGAATCCATGCCCACGCCCACGAAGGCGGGGGCGGCCGAGAACCCGCGCGCGCTGGCCCGCGCGCGCAAACGGCGCTCCCTCGCCCGTTTCTGGCGGGAGTACCGCAATCACCGGGGCGGACTGTGGGGTCTGGCGGCGCTCGTCCTGATCGCGCTGATCGCCGTGTTCGCGCCGCAGCTCGTCGGTTCCGACTCGCAGAGCGTCACCGGCGCGCCCGGCGGTGCGCTGGAGTCGCCGAGCGGTGAATTCCCGCTCGGTACGGACCAGTTCGGGCGCAGTGTGCTGGCCCTGCTGGTCTGGGGCGCCCGCGTCTCGTTGACGGTCGGCCTGCTCGCGGCGTTCCTGTGCGTCGCCATCGGCACGGTCGTCGGCATCGTCGCGGGGCATTTCCACGGCTGGTACTCGACGGTCCTGATGCGGATCACCGACTGGTTCCTGGTGATGCCGACCCTGGTCCTCGCCATCGCGCTCGCCACCGTGATGGACCGCTCGATGTGGACGGTCATCATCGCGATCGGCGTCACGACCTGGCCGACCACGGCTCGGCTGGTCCGCGCCCAGACCCTTGCCGTGGAGTCCCGCCCGTACATCGAGCGCGCCCGCGCGCTGGGCGGCGGCCACGGGCACATCATGGTCCGGCACGTGCTGCCCAACGTGATGCCGCTGATGCTCGCACAGACCACGCTGGTGATCTCCAGCGCGATCCTCACGGAGGCCACCCTGGCCTTCCTCGGCCTCAGCGATCCGACCATCACCTCCTGGGGCGGCATGCTCCAGGACGCCCGCGAGGCGGGCGCGGTGAGCGCGGGCGACTGGTGGTACCTGGCACCGCCCGGCATCGCCATCGCCCTGGTGGCCCTCGCGTTCACACTGTGCGGACGCGCCATCGAGTCCGTGCTCAATCCCAAGCTGGGGGTGGCCCGTTGAGTACGACGAGCACCAGGAAGACGCCGCTTCTCGACGTACGGGACCTCACGGTGACGTACGGCGGCGGAGCACAGGCCGTCCGGGGCGTGAACCTCACCGTCGACGCCGGGCAGAAGCTCGGCATCGCCGGTGAGTCCGGCTGCGGGAAGTCGACGCTGGCGCTCGCGCTGCTGCGGCTGCTGCCCGCCGGGGCGAAGGTCTCCGGCGAGATCCTGCTGAACGGCGAGGACGTCCTCGCCATGAAGTGGGGCCAGGTCAGGGCGGTGCGCTGGGCGGGGGCGTCGATCGTGTTCCAGGGCGCGATGCACTCCCTCAACGCGGTGCACCGCATCGGCGACCAGATCGCCGAGCCGATCCTGCTGCACAGGAAGGCGACGCAGGCCGGGGCGGCGAAGAAGGCCGGCGAACTCCTGGAGCAGGTGGGGCTGCCGGCCGCCCGCGCGGACGCCTATCCGCACGAGCTCTCCGGCGGGCAGCGGCAGCGCGTGATGATCGCGATGGCGCTCGCCTGCGACCCCGGCCTGATCATCGCGGACGAGCCGACCACGGCGCTCGATGTGATGATCCAGGCGCAGATCCTGCGGCTGATCGAGCAGTTGGTGTCCGAGCAGGACCTCGGCCTGATCATGATCAGCCACGACCTCGCCGTGCTCTCGGACACCTGCGACCGGCTCGCGGTGATGTACGCGGGCCGGGTCGTGGAGGAGGGCCCGGCGTCCGAGGTCTACGAGAACGCGCACCACCCGTACGGCAAGGCCCTGTCCGGCGCCTTTCCCCGCATCGGCGACCCGGCCTCCCGGTTCGCGCCCCGCGGGCTGCCCGGCGATCCGCCGGACCCGTCGGCGCTGCCCGGCGGCTGCACGTTCCATCCCCGCTGCCCGGTGGCCCTGGACTCCTGCACCACGCAGGACCAGGAGCTGCGGGAGGCGGGACCGGAGCGGCGGGCCGCCTGTGTGCTGGTGGAACCGGGGGCGGTGGCCGCGGTCCCGGTCCTGCCGGGTGCCGAGGAAGCAAGGAGCACACCATGACCACCACCACTCCCCTGCTCAGCGCGGAAGGGCTGAAGGTCACCTTCCCCGGCCGGCGCGGGGCCGCCCCGGCGCGTGCCGTGGACAGTGTCGACCTGGACATCCGGCCCGGCGAGATCGTCGCCCTGGTCGGTGAGTCGGGCTGCGGCAAGACGACGCTCGCCCGGTCGCTGCTGGGTCTGGTCCCGCCGACGTCCGGGCGGGTGACCTTCGGCGGGCAGCCGCTCGACTACACGAGCCGGGCGCTGAAGGCGTACCGCAAACGGGTCCAGTTGGTGCTCCAGGACCCCAGCGGTTCGCTCAACCCGAGGCACACCGTGTACGACGCCGTCGCCGAGGGCCTGCGGATCCACGGGTACGCGGGGGACGAGCGGGCGGCGGTGGCCGAGGCGCTGTCGCGGGCGGGGCTGCGGCCCCCCGAGCGGTTCTTCCTGCGCTACCCGCACGAGCTGTCGGGCGGCCAGCGCCAGCGGGTCGTCATCGCGGGCGCGCTCGTGCTGGAGCCGGAACTCATCGTGGCCGACGAGCCGGTGGCCTCGCTGGACGCTTCGGTGCGCGGCGAGATCCTCGCCCTGCTGCTGCGGCTGCGGGACGAGCTGGGCCTGTCCGCGCTGGTGGTCACGCACGACCTCGGCCTGGCGTGGAACATCGCCGACCGGGTCGCGGTGATGTACCTCGGCCGGATCGTGGAGACGGGCGAGGTGGAGCAGATTCTGACCGCTCCGCAACACCCGTACACCCAGGCGCTGTTGTCGGTGCTCCCGGAGGCCGGGACCGATCCGGTGATTCTGACCGGTGAGCCGCCGGACCCGTCCCGGGTGCCGTCCGGCTGCCGTTTCCACGCCCGCTGCCAGGTGCTGGCCTCGGGCGAGGCGGAGCGGGCGGGCGTCGCGGACGCGTGCCGTACGAAGGACCTGCCGGTGCTCGCGGGCGGCGGGCAGACCCAGGTGGCGTGCCACTGGGCGAACGCGGCCGCGAAGGCACCGGCGTGACGCGGTGATCCGAGGCCTGTCCGGCGGAGCGGGGCCGGGACCGTGGACGAACGGTCCCGGCCCCGGTCGCGCGGAAGGAGCGATTCAGCCGCGCTCGTACGCGGAGACCAGCTCGCTGCACCGCTTCACGTCGGCGGCCATCGCCACGAGCAGGTCCTCGACCGAGTCGAACTTCAGCATCCCGCGTACGTAGGCGAGGAAGTCCACCGAGACATGGAGCCCGTACAGATCGAGGCCGACGCGGTCAATCGCGTACGCCTCCACCGTCCGCTCGGTGCCGTCGAACTGCGGGTTCGTGCCGACCGAGATCGCGGCGGGCATCGCCTCGCCGTTCACATTGAGCCAGCCCGCGTAGACGCCGTCGGCGGGGATCGCGGTGTGCGGCAGGGTCTCCACGTTGGCCGTGGGGAAGCCCATCTCGCGGCCGCGCTGCGCCCCGCGGACCACGACACCCTCGACGCGGTGCGGCCGGCCCAGGATCTCTGCGGCGCCCGCGACATCGCCCTCGGCGACCAGGCGCCGGGTGAGGGTGGAGGAGAACGGTTCGCCGCCGCCCGCCTCGCCGCTCACGTACAGGTCGATCACCTCGACACCGTAGTCGTAGGTCGCGCCGAGCTCGGTGAGCAGCTGCACATTCCCGGCCGCCTTGTGGCCGAAGCGGAAGTTCGGGCCCTCGATGACGAGCTGCGCGTGCAGTTTGTCGACGAGCACCTTCACGATGAAGTCGGCCGGTGCCAGCTTCGAGAACTCGGTGGTGAACGGCAGGATCAGCACCGCGTCCGCCCCCACCTCCGCCATCAGCTCGGCACGCCGGTGGTGCGGGGCGAGCAGCGGCGGGTGGCTGCCGGGCCGTACGACCTCGCTGGGGTGCGGGTCGAAGGTCACCACGACCGACGGCACGCCCAGCTCGCGTGCCCGCTCCACGGCCCGCCCGATGATCAGCTGGTGTCCGCGGTGCACCCCGTCGTAGGAGCCGATGGTGACGACGCTGCGTCCCCAGTCCTGGGGGATGTCCTCCAAGCCACGCCAGCGTTGCACTGTGACCGCTCCTCGCCCGAACCCGTGTCCATGAAATTGCCTGTTACGCAGGTCTAAGACTGCCATGCTCACGCCCCGCGGCCCGCATCGGCATCGTTTTCGGGCTCGCGAGGGCCTCCACCGTGCGCCGCGCACTCGGACCGACGAGCGCCGCCCACTCCTGCGGGGCCTCCGCCAGCCATCCGGTGACCAGGGCGGCGAATCCGGGCACGTCACGGGCCAGTTCGACCAGTCCGCGGTCGAAGCGGACCGCGCCGTCGGGGGTACGGACCAGCAGCATCCCGGTGCGGTGGACCAGGGCGCGGGTTCGGGCCGGTGCACGGGCGCCGGAGCCGGCCGCGGCGGCCCGCAGCAACGCGTCGAGCACGGCCGGATCGCGGTGGGCGCCCTGCTCGAAATCCAGCAGGACCTCCAGCAGCTCTCCCCTCAGCTGCCCGGAGGCGGGGCTGCCCGGCGCGGCAAGCACCCCCGCGAGCGCGCCGCGCACCGGCGGCGGCACCGGACGGTCCCGCAGCAGCCCGGTCACCAGGGGCAGCAGCAGGGCGCGGGCGGCGGGGCCGCGCTCCAGCCTCCGGTCGATGTACGCCGCGGCGTGCACGGTGTCGTCCGGGTGGCTGTCGATGTACGCCCGCACGAGTCCGGCGGTGTGCAGGGCCAGCGCGGGGGCGTCGATCCCGGCGAGCGAACACAGCACCTCGCCCGCGCCGTCGTCGGGCCGGGTGAGCCGCTCCCGGAGCGCGGTGAGCACCTGCCGCGAGTGGGAGAGCAGCGCGCCGACGAACGCCTCGGCCGACAGGTGCGGCTCGCCCGCGACGAAGGCCCGCAGAGCCTGCGGGAGGTGTCGGTCCCGGCTCAGCGGATCCTGGACGAGAAGGGTGAGCGCGGCCCCGTGCAGCGCGGCGTCGGCCGGGCGGGACAGCAGCGCGAGGGCCGCCCCGCGCAGCAGCCCGCGGTCGGCGTCGAGGGTGACGTGCGCGGCGGTGACCGGCGCGTAGGAGGCTGCGGCGGCCCGGCGGGCGGGCCGGTCCTCGTCACGGGACCAGCGGTCGACGGCGCGGCACAGCGCGGAGGGCTCGTCCTCGGCCAGCGTGGTGAGCAGTTCCTCGGCCCGGGGGTGGGCGGTCGAGACGAGCGCGTCGGTCAGATCGTCGACGGCGAGGTCCCGGCGGGCGTAGAGCAGCGCCTGCGCCGCGTCGGCCACCGTCGGGCGCATCGCGAGCCCCTCTTCGGCGGGCAGCGGGCGCTCGTCGGTGAACCAGCCGCAGAGCAGCGGCTGCACGGTCCGGGGCTGGGCGGCGAGCCGTCGCGCGACGGCATCCAGGAACCGCTCACGGCCGTCGCCGTCGTCGTGCGCGTCGCAGACGCGGTCTCCCTCACCGCGGGGGTCGACCCGGCGCGGGCCGTCCGCGGGGACCAGACGCCGGAGCAGGTCGATCCGGTCCGCCTCCGGCAGCCGCAGCCGCCGCCAGAACCACGGCCCGAACTCCGCGTACGCCCCCGGGCTGCCCGCTCGCCGGACGACGCGGCCGGCGAGCAGCCGCAGCACCCCGAGGTGGGGCCGGGCGTCAGGCACCCGCAGCAGGGTCTCCGAGAGCAGGTGGGCCGCCCACCAGCGGGCGTCATGAGGGACGTCGGCACGCGTCTCCGGCCCCGGTGACAGCCGGTCCAGGGCCTCGATGAGATCGGCCAGCCGGTGCGCCAGTGCGCCGGGCCCCCTGCGGCGCCCCAGAAGCAGCAGGGCCTGGATCACCGGGCCGGACCGATGACGCGGCACGGGCAGAACGCGCGGCCCGGCCGCCGGCGCGGGCAGTCCGCCGAGCCCCCCTTGCGGCCCGGCCGCCGCTCCCGCCCCCGGGCCGGCCTCCGCCGCGGCATCCCGCACGGTCACGCGGCCGCGCCCCACCGGCGGCTCGATCGCGCGGCTGAGTCCCTCCTGCGTCCCGGCCGCCGCTTCGGCCTCCGCCACGGCGTCCGCCGCGAGCGCGCGACCGTCCTCCGCCCGCCACATCTCAACCGCCCCGGCGCCCAGCCCAGGTGCACAGCCGAATCCCCCTCGCGCCCCGGCCGCCGCTTCGGCCTCCGCCGTGGCGTCCACCGCAGGCACGCGGCTGCCTCCGTCCCGCCGCTTCTTTGCCGCAGCCTCCGCGGCGGGCTCCGGCGCGGGCTTCGAGCCGCGCCCCACCCGGAGCCCCTTCGCCGCCCCGGCCTCCGTCGCGGTCCCCCGGCCGCGCGCCGCACGCGGCCTCCTCGGCTGCGGAACACGCGGTTCCGAGGCCGGGGAGGACGCCCGTGTCCCCGTCTCCGACGCCGGCCCCTCCCCCGCCCGCTCCTCCGCGTGCCACCGGTGGACCAGTGCGTGCAGGGCGGCGTCCAGATCCAGGTGGGCGCCCTGCACCCAGTCCCCCAGCTCCTCGTGCGCGAAGCGGTAGCCCGTGCCCGCCGGGACGAGCAGGCCCTCGGTGAGGACGGCCGACGCCCAGCCCGTGCGCCAGGGGAACACCTCCTCGAAGGCCGCCCCGTCCACCTCCCCCTGGCCGGGGCCGAGACAGCGGCGGGCCGCCTCGTGGATCTGCCCGGCCACCCGCGCGGCCAGGCGGCGGACCGCGGTGCCCCCGGGCGCCGTGCCCGATACGGCTGCGATGCGGACCGCGACGCGCAGGCACATCAGGTCCAGGTGGGCGCCGAAGACATCGTCCGTGCCGGGCTGCCCGGCGACGTCCCCGGGCAGCGCCTCGCGCACCTCCGCGAGGAGGCGCAGCGTGAGCGGGTGCCGGTCGTGGCCGGGGGTGAGCGCGTCCGGCGGGATGGCGTACCGCTCCCGGGCCCGTTCCGCCTGGCCGGCGGTGAAGTCGCCGAGGCGGACCGCGGACGGCAGCCGTCCGGCCGGCCGGACGGGGTGGTGCAGAGCGCCGGGCGGACAGAACGCACCGGCCGTCTCCCAGTGCTCGGGCGTGCAGGCGACCACGAGCCGCGCCCCGTTCCCCCGCAGCCAGCCGACCGTGCCCGCCGTCCACCGGGCCAGCCCGTGGGCCAGCACGGGAGGCATCTCCTCGGGGCCGTCCAGCAGGACGAGCAGCGGGCTGCCGGACTCCTCGGCCAGCCGGGCCACCCGCTCCGCAGTGGCGCTCGCCAGGTCGCCCCGCGCACCGGCGGCACCCGCGATCCGACTGGACCGCCGGAGCGCACGGGCGATCGCGTCGGCGACCGAGGTGTCGTCGGCCAGCAGATCGGCGCCGCGCAACCAGAGAGTGGGGGCGGGCACGGAGCCGAGGGCCCGGCGGGCGGCGAGTGCGGCCAGTTCGGTGGTACGGCCGGTGCCCGGAGCTCCGACGAGGCCCAGGACCACGGCGGGTCCGTGCGGCGCGGGCGAGGGGTGGCCGGGGGCCGTGAAGGCGGTGAACTCCGCGACGACGTCCGGGCGTTCGACCGGATCGGGGCAGGAGGCCGGGCCGTCCGCCGAGCCGAGCGACATCGCGGTGAGGTGCAGGGCGCCCGCGAGGTTCAGGTCGCGGCCGTATCCGGGAACGCCCGTCGCGTTGCGCCTCAGCAGCGCGTCCAGCGGACCGTCGGCGCCCGCGATCTGCAGGGGCACCGCCAACCCGGCGGCGGGATGCCCGGCGCGCAGCGCGGTGCCGAGCACGGCGATGACCGCGCCGCTCTCCGGATCGGCGACGGGCCCGCCCACGGCCGCGCCGCCGAGCCGCAGCGCGTCCCGGCCGTCCGTACCGAGCGCCAGCTCCATCGCGGCGCCGATCCGGTGGGTGCGGCCGTGCGCGGTGTATGTCACCGGGGTCGTGCCGAGCACCCGCGCCTCGCGCCGGCCGTGGGCGGCGATCGTCACATACGCGCCGGGTTCGATCCTGTTCCGCGAGGCGATCGGCGTCGGCTCCACCCCGAGCACGGAGAGTCCCCCGGTGCGCAGCAGGGCGAGGTCGAGCTCGGGCAGTTCGGTGACGTCGGCGGCCTCGACGCAGCAGCTGCGGCCGTCCGTTCCGTACAGGACGTGCCGGGTGGCACCGGCGACCGCTTCGTGGCTGGTCACCACCGTGCCCCGGTCGTCGGCGACGAATCCGGTCCCCCGCTGCCGGCCGGCCGGATCGCAGATACGTACCAGCGCTGTCCGGTGCCCGCTTCCCATGGTCCGACGTTAGGTCGGAGATGATCAGCACGAACCCACTCGGAGTAAAAGCGCCCCCGAATGCACCCCTGATTCACTCCGAGCGCCTGCCCGTTGGGGTGAATTCATCGCGCCCGGTGGACAGAAACCGGTGGGGGATCGTGGAGCGGGTACAGGGGGCCCGCTCCACGATGGGCCCCGGGAGCCGGGACGCCGGTCAGGCGAAGACGGCGAGGCTCTTGGCCTTGCCCTTCTGCTCCTCGACGAGGACCAGGAACCGGCCGTCGGGCCCGAACACCCCGACCGGCCCCGGCGGGAAGGCGGGCATGTCCAGCCGCACCCCGTTCAGCAGCAGCTTGGCCCGCTTCTCGTCGACGTCCCAGCGGGGGAACGCCGAGGCGGCGGCCTCGGCCACCGGCATCACGGTCAGCTCCTCCTGGTGCTGGTCGAGCGTCCGCGCCACGTCGAGTCCGTACGGCCCGACCCGGGTCCGCCGCAGTGCGGTCAGATGCCCGCCGACGCCGAGCCCGGCACCGAGGTCGCGGGCGATCGCCCGGATGTACGTACCGGAGGAGCAGACGACGGAGACGACCAGGTCGACGACCGGCGTGCCGTCCTCGGCGACCTCCTCGCGGACGTCGTAGACGTTGAAGGACGAGATCGTCACCGGCCGGGCCGGGATCTCGAACTCCTCGCCGCCGCGCACCCGGGCGTAGGACCGCTTGCCGTCGATCTTGATGGCGCTGACCTTGGACGGCACCTGCATGATCGGTCCGGTCAGGGCCGCGACCCCGGCGTCGATGCCCTGACGGGTCACCCCGGACGCGTCGGTGGACGAGGTGATCTCGCCCTCCGCGTCGTCCGTGACGGTGTTCTGGCCGAGCCGGATCGTACCGAGGTACTCCTTCTCGGTCAGTGCGAGATGGCCCAGCAGCTTGGTGGCCTTCTCCACGCCGAGCACGAGAACGCCCGTCGCCATCGGGTCCAGCGTGCCGGCGTGGCCGACGCGGCGGGTCCGGGCGATGCCGCGCATCTTCGCGACGACGTCGTGCGAAGTGAAGCCGGACGGCTTGTCGACGATGACAAGGCCGCCCTCCCGTCGCCAGCCGCCGTCCTTGCCCGAGGTCGCTGCGCTCCCGCTCCCTTGATCGGGCGTCCTGTTCTGCGCTGTCATTCGGAGGCGGTGTCCTCGTCGTTCTCGGCATCCGCCTTGCGGTACGGGTCCGCTCCACCGGCGTAGGCGGCGCCCGAGGACGCCTCGCGCACCCGCGCGTCCGAGGCACGCGCCCGGTCGAGGAGGTCCTCGATCGCCTTGGCGTTCTCCGGAAGGGCGTCGGCCACGAAGGCAAGCGTGGGGGTGAACTTCGTCCCCGCCGCCGCTCCGACCGCCGACCGCAGGATGCCCTTGGCGCTCTCCAGGCCGGCCGCCGCGCTCGCCCGCTCCTCGTCGTCGCCGTAGACCGTGTAGAAGACCGTGGCCTCCCGCAGGTCACCGGTGACCCGGGTGTCCGTGATGGTCACGTGCGTCCCCAGACGCGGGTCCTTGATACCGCGCTGCAGTTTCTCGGCCACCACCTCCTGGATGAGGTCCGCCAGCTTCTTCGCCCGCGCGTTGTCGGCCACTGGTCCGTCTCCTTCTTTGCCTTGCTCAATCGTCTTCGTCGCTGTGCAGCCGCCGTCGTACGGACAGCAGCTCCACCTCGGGCCGGCCGGCGATCAGCCGCTCGCACCGGTCGAGTACGTCTGTGAGGTGTCCGGTGTCCCCGGAGACCACGGCGAGGCCGATCTCGGCCCTGCGATGGAGATCCTGACCGCCCACCTCCGCCACGCTCACCGCGTATTTGCGCTGGAGCTCGGCGATGATCGGACGGACGACGGAGCGCTTCTCCTTCAACGACCGTACGTCGCCGAGAAGCAGATCGAAGGACAGTGTCCCCACATACATGTATGTCCGGATGTCCCGCCGGTTCGGGTTCGTGTCCCTGCGCATTTGGCAGGGACACAAGAACCGTACACGGAACGGCCGGGGCCGATCGACGGAAATATGACCCGTCGACCGGCCCCGACTGTTGAGGTACGGGTCAGCCTCGCGGCTTCTCGCGCATCTCGTACGTCGCGATGACGTCGTCGATCTTGATGTCGTTGAAGTTTCCGAGGTTGATACCGCCCTCGAAGCCTTCGCGGATCTCGGTGACGTCGTCCTTGAAGCGGCGCAGACCGGAGATGTTGAGGTTCTCCGCGATGACCTTGCCATCGCGCAGCAGGCGCGCCTTGGTGTTGCGCTTGACCTCGCCGGACCGGACCAGCACACCGGCGATGTTGCCCAGCTTGGACGAGCGGAAGATCTCGCGGATCTCCGCCGTACCGAGCTCGACCTCTTCGTACTCCGGCTTGAGCATGCCCTTGAGGGCCGCCTCGATCTCCTCGATGGCCTGGTAGATCACCGAGTAGTAGCGGACGTCGACGCCCTCGCGCTCCGCCATCTGCTGGGCACGCCCGGCAGCGCGGACGTTGAAGCCGATGACGATGGCGTCGGAGCCGGTCGCCAGGTCGATGTCCGACTCGGTGACCGCACCCACACCGCGGTGCAGGACCCGGATGTCGACCTCGTCGCCGACGTCGAGCTGGAGCAGCGAGGACTCGAGAGCCTCCACCGAACCGGACGCGTCGCCCTTGATGATGAGGTTGAGCTCCTGGACCAGACCGGCCTTGAGCGCCTCGTCCAGGTTCTCCAGGGAGAACCGGACACCCTTGCGGGCGAAGTTGGCGTTGCGCTCACGGGCGGCACGCTTCTCGGCGATCTGACGGGCCGTACGGTCCTCGTCGACGACCAGGAAGTTGTCGCCCGCACCCGGGACGTTGGTGAGACCCAGCACGAGGACGGGGGTCGACGGACCCGCTTCCTCGACGTTGTTGCCGTTGTCGTCGAGCATCGCCCGGACACGGCCGTACGCGTCGCCGACCACCATCGTGTCGCCGATGCGCAGCGTGCCGCGCTGGACCAGGACGGTCGAAACGGCACCGCGGCCGCGGTCGAGGTGGGACTCGATCGCAATACCCTGCGCGTCCTGCTCCGGGTTGGCCCGCAGGTCGAGCGAGGCGTCGGCGGTGAGGACGACGGCCTCCAGAAGGGACTCGATGTTGAGGCCCTGCTTGGCGGAGATGTCGACGAACATCGTGTCGCCGCCGTACTCCTCGGCCACCAGACCGAACTCGGTGAGCTGGCCGCGCACCTTGGTCGGGTCCGCGCCCTCGACGTCGATCTTGTTGACCGCGACCACGATCGGCACATCGGCCGCCTTGGCGTGGTTCAGCGCCTCGATCGTCTGGGGCATCACACCGTCGTTCGCCGCCACCACGAGGATCGCGATGTCGGTGGACTTCGCACCACGGGCACGCATGGCGGTGAACGCCTCGTGACCCGGGGTGTCGATGAAGGTGATCCTGCGGTCCTCGCCGTTGACCTCGGAGGAGACCTGGTACGCACCGATGTGCTGCGTGATGCCGCCGGCCTCGCCCGCGACGACGTTCGTCTTGCGGATCGCGTCCAGCAGTCGGGTCTTGCCGTGGTCGACGTGACCCATGACGGTCACGACCGGCGGACGCGAGACCAGGGCCTCTTCGCCGCCCTCGTCCTCGCCGAACTCGATGTCGAAGGACTCGAGCAGCTCGCGGTCCTCCTCCTCCGGGCTGACGATCTCCAGGACGTAGTTCATCTCGTCCGCGAGCAGCCTGAGCGTGTCGTCGGAGACGGACTGCGTCGCCGTGACCATCTCACCGAGGTTCATCATCACGGCGACGAGCGACGCCGGGTTGGCGTTGATCTTCTCCGCGAAGTCGGTGAGGGAGGCACCGCGCGACAGACGGACGGACTGTCCGTTGCCGCGAGGCAGCATGACGCCGCCGACCGACGGGGCCTGCATAGCCTCGTACTCCTGGCGCCTCTGCCGCTTCGACTTGCGGCCACGACGCGCGGGACCGCCGGGACGGCCGAACGCACCCTGTGTGCCACCACGGCCGCCGGGGCCGCCGGGACGTCCACCGAAGCCGGGACGACCGCCGAAGCCGCCGCCACCGCCGGGACGACCCGCACCGCCGCCACCACCGCCGCCACCGGGACGGCCGGCGAAACCGCCGCCACCGCCACCGGGACCGGCCGGACGGCCTGCGAAGCCGCCGCCACCGGGACGACCTGCGCCGCCACCGCCACCGGGACGACCGCCACCGCCGGGACCACGGCCACCGCCGGGGCCACCACCGGGACGCGGGCCGGCAGCGGGACGCTGCGGCATCATGCCCGGGTTCGGACGGTTACCACCGGGGGCACCGCCCGGACGGGGAGCCTGCGGACGGGGCATGCCGCCCGGAGTCGGACGGGCACCGCCGGGGCCCTGAGGCCGTCCGGCCTGTGCGCCACCCGGGCCGCCCTGCGGACGCGGGGCGCCCGGACGGTCCTGGCCGCCACCGGGGCGCGGGGCGCCGCCGGGACGGGGCGCCTGCGGACGGGCCATGCCCGTCGAGCCGCCGGAGGTGAAGGGGTTGTTGCCCGGACGGGGACCCGCCGGACGTGCGCCACCGGGGCGCGGCGCGCCCTGGCCCGCGGGACGTGCCGGACGGTCGCCACCGCGGCCACCGTCGCGCTCGCCGCCACGGCCGCCGTCGCGCTGACCGCCGGCCGGGGCCGGACGGGTGTGGCCACCGGCAGGACGAGGTCCCGGGGTGGCACCCGCGGGACGCGGGGCCTGCTGCTGCGGGGCAGCGGGCTGGGCCGGAGCCGGAGCCGAGAACTCCGCAGCGGGGACCGGAGTCACCGGAGCGGGCTTGGGCGCGGGCTTCGGGCCCGGACGCGGGCCGGCGGACGGCGCGGAGGGCGCCGCGGGAGTGCTGCTCGCCGGTGCTGCGGCGGCCGGCTTGGGGGCCGGGGCGCCGGGCTTCGGGGCAGCGGGACGTGCCGCAGCGGCCGGGGAGGGCGCTGCGGGCTTCGCGGGCGTCGCCTTGCGGGGCGCGCCAGGCTTTGCAGCGGACTTGCCGGCGTTGCCGCCGGGCCCCTGCAGTGCGTCAGTCAACTTGCGTACAACCGGCGCCTCGATCGTCGAGGACGCCGAACGGACGAATTCACCGAGTTCTTGGAGCTTGGCCATGACGACCTTGCTCTCGACGCCGAACTCCTTGGCGAGTTCGTATACCCGGACCTTAGCCACTTCGCTCCTTTTAGGTCCGGGTTACCGCCGGACCGTCGCTACTTCATGGGCGTACTCATCGCGTACTCATCGAGTGCTCATCGCAATCTCGACCTACTTCCAACTCGCGAGGTACCTGACCGCACGGGGACCCGTGCCGTTCAATTTCTTACGGTGTCACCCGCTCGACGAGCCGCTGCACTGCGGCGGCGTCGAACGGCCCCTTGGCCTTGAAGGCCCGGGGGAAGGCCCGGCGGCGAACCGCCAGGTCCAGACAGACGGAGACGGGGTGTACATAGGCACCCCGGCCGGGCAGCGTACCGCGAGGATCGGGAACGCAGGCGTCCCCGTCCACGACGATGCGCAGCAGCTCGCTCTTGGCCGCTCGCTCCCGGCATCCCACACAGGTTCGTTCAGGGCAAGCGCGGGCGTGCGTCCGGCCAGACACGTTTAAGTCTACCTCCCCGCACCGACCTCACCCCTTTGGGGCAAAAATCGAACGGATGTTGTCGTGTTCTCAGCGGCATGCCGCCGCGATGTATTCCCTGCGGCATGCGCCGCCGGCCCCCGGGAGAGCCCCTTCCGGGGCCGCGCCCGTGGTCCGGCGCGGGCCGCCCGCCCGGCGATCGCCGGGTCAGCCGCGCTCCGAACGCTCGCGGGCCCGCTCGGCCCGCTCGCGGTCGGCGACGTCACGCTCGGCGTCGGTCTCGGTGTCCGGACGGATGTCGATGCGCCAGCCGGTGAGGCGGGCGGCGAGGCGGGCGTTCTGGCCCTCCTTGCCGATCGCGAGCGACAGCTGGTAGTCCGGGACGGTGACCCGGGCGGACCGCGCACCGAGGTCCACGACCTCGACCTTGCTCACCCGTGCGGGCGACAGGGCGTTGGCGACCATCTCGGCCGGGTCGTCCGACCAGTCCACGATGTCGATCTTCTCGCCGTGCAGCTCGGCCATGACATTGCGCACCCGGCCACCCATCGGACCGATGCAGGCGCCCTTGGCGTTCAGCCCCGAACGGGTCGAACGGACCGCGATCTTGGTGCGGTGACCGGCCTCGCGGGCGATCGCGCAGATCTCGACGGAACCGTCCGCGATCTCCGGGACCTCCAGCGCGAAGAGCTTCTTCACCAGGTTGGGGTGGGTCCGCGACAGCGTGACGGACGGACCGCGCACGCCCTTGGCGACCCGCACGACGTACGTGCGCAGGCGCAGGCCGTGGGTGTACTCCTCGCCCGGCACCTGCTCCTGCACCGGAAGGATGGCTTCCAGCTTGCCGATGTCGACCAGGACGTTCTTCGGGTCCTTGCCCTGCTGGACGACGCCGGTGACGACATCGCCCTCGTGGCCCGCGTACTCCCCGAACGTCCTGTCGTCCTCGGCGTCGCGCAGCCGCTGCAGGATGACCTGCTTGGCGGTGGTCGCGGCGATCCGGCCGAACCCGGACGGGGTGTCGTCGAACTCCTTGGGCTCCTGGCCGGGTTCGAGGTCGGCCGGGTCCTCCTTCGCCCACACCGTCACGTGGCCGCGCGCATCGAGCTCCACGCGCGCGCGGCGGTGGCTTCCGTCCGTACGGTGGTAGGCGATGAGGAGGGCCGACTCGATCGCCTCGACGAGCACGTCGAAGGGGATCTCCTTGTCCTGTGCCAAGCCCTTCAAGAGCTTCACATCGATGTCCACGGCTACGCCTCCTCTTCCTTCTTGTCCTTGCGGCTGAATTCGATCTCCACGCGCGCCTTGGCGATCTCGTCGAAGGCGACCCGGCGGGACGTGGGCCTGCGGCCCTTGACGCCCGGCACTTCGAGGTCGAGGCCCTCTTCGTCCACGGCGAGGATGCGGGCCACCAGGTCGCCGCCCTCGCGCAGCTGCAGCTTGGCCAGGCGGCCCGTGGCACGTACGTAGTGGCGGTGCTCCGTCAGCGGACGGTCGGCACCGGGGGAGCTGACTTCGAGGACGTACTCGCCCTCGCCCATCGCGTCGGTCTCGTCGAGCTTCTCGGAGATCGCGCGGCTCAGCTCGGCGCAGGCGTCCAGCTCCACGCCCTCCTCGGAGTCCACGATGATCCGCAGCACCCGGCGGCGGCCCGCCCGGGACACCTCGATCTCTTCGAGATCCAGCTGCTCGGCGCTGACGAGCGGTTCGAGCAGTCCGCGCAGCCTCTCGCTCTGGGTGGTGCTCATCCGGGTGACTCCTCGGCCGCGTGTGCTGTTGTGGGGATCTCGCGTGTCAGGTCAAAGGGTATCCGGTCCCGAGGGGTGTTGGCGTCCGCCGGCTCCGCGACCGCGGGTACGCTCGCCTGCGGTGATCACTTCAGGACAGATCCAGTCAAGACAGGTCCAGCCCGGAGGAGAACAAGTGCGGCGCACGGGGACGACGCGCAGAGGTGCGCTCACCGCGACGGGAGCGCTCGCCGTGGGGGCCGTGCTGGCCGGCTGCGGCGGCGGGTCCGGGCAGCGGGAGGGCTCCGCCGGCACCGACGGGGCGACAGCGGCGGAGCAGGCCGCGGCCATGCGGACGGAGAGGTCGCTCCGGGCGAGTGCCGCCGGTACCAGCAGGGAGCTCCTCGCCCGGTACGAACAAGTGGCAAGGGCCTATCCGGCGACCGCCGCGGGGCTCTCGCCGCTGCGGGACGCCGTACGGGCCCATGCCGAGGCACTGGCGGCCGACGGCGGCAAGGCGCTCGTGTTCGCGCGGACGCGCGCGACCGACGCCGGGTCCGCGCTCAAGGAACTGGCCGCGGCGGAGCGCCGCACCGCCGACATCCATACGGCGGCGCTGCTGAAGGCCCCTCCGGAGCTGGCCCGGCTGCTGGCGTCCATCGCGGCGGCGGGCGCGGCCCACGCCTATCTGCTGACCGAACTGGCCAAGGAGACCTCGTCATGAGCGCCGGGACACAGAGGGCGGCGCAGGCGGCGCTGGCCGCCGAGCACGCGGCGGTGTACGGGTACGGGGTGGTCGGCGGCCGGGTCGCCGACGGCCGCCGGGCCGAGGCCGCCGCGGCGTACCACGCGCACCGGGCCCGGCGCGACGCGCTGGTGCGGACCGTGCGCGACCTGGGCGGTGAGCCGGTGGCGGCCCAGGCCGCGTACGCTCTGCCGTTCGCGGTGCCGGACCCGGCCGCGGCGGTACGGCTGGCCGCCCTGCTGGAGGACCGGGTCGCGGCCGTGTACTCCGATCTCGTGCGGGCCGCCGAGGGGCCGCTCAGGCGGGAGGCGGCCGACGCGCTGCGGGAGGCCGCGGTGCGCGCGGTCCGCTGGCGGGGCAGCGGCGTACCCTTTCCCGGTCTCGCCGAGCGGACCGCCGACGGGACCGGGGCGAAGGCCGGGTCCGGCGCGAAGCACGGGTCCGGCGCGAACGGCGCGAACGGCAGGTCCGGCGCGACGCACTGAAGAAGCTCTGAAAGGGAACAAAGCACGTATGGGTTTCGAACCGCCGCAGCGTCTGGTGCGAGCGCTCGGCGAGTCGTACGGGGACGACGCCGCCGACTGGCTCGCGCGGCTGCCCGCACTGACCGAGGAAGCGCTGTCCTCGACCGGGCAGAAATCAACCGTGGACCGGGTCGCCGCCCCCGGTGGCCGCAGCAGCCTGGTCCTGCTGGTGACGCTCCCCGACGGCACCCCGGCCGCGCTGAAGATCGCTCCGTCCGGGGCCGCACCCGAGCTGGAGCAAGCGGCGCTCGCGCACTGGAACGGCTGGGGCGCGGTACGGCTCCTCTCCTCCGGCACCGGCGCCCTGCTGCTGGAGCGGCTGCACCCCGAGGTGTCGCTGCGCTCGCTGCCGGAGGCGAAGGCGCTGCTGGAGGCGGCGGGCACGGTGCGCCGGCTGTGGGTCGAGCCGCCGGCCGGCCATGGATTCGAGACGGTCGCCGAACGGACCGGGCGCCGTACGGAGCCGATGCGCGCCTGTGCCGCGGCCGACCCGAGCCTGGAACCGCTGGTCTCCGCGGCGCTCGCGGCGCGCGAGGAACTGGTCGCCCACTCCCCCGAACTGCTGCTGCTGCACGGCAATTTCCGCCAGAGCAAGGTGCTTGCGGGCGAGCGGATGCCCTGGCTGACGGTCGGGCCTGAGCCGCTGGTCGGCGAGCGGGCCTACGATCTGGCGCGCCTGGTGCGCGACCGTGTCGAGGACCTGATCGCCTCCCCGGGCGGCGCGGTGACGGCCCGTCGCCGGATCAGGAAGCTCGCCGATTCGCTGGATGTGGACCGGGAACGGCTGCACGGCTGGACGCTCTTCCGTGCGGTGGAGTCGGGTACCCGGGCGCTGGCGGTCGGCCGTCGCCAGGAGGGCGAGGTGGCGCTGGAGTTCGCCGGCTGGCTGTAGCGGTCCGCGAACGCAGGAGGCCCCCGCGCGGTGCGCGGGGGCCTCCTGTTCGCTTGCGGTGTCAGCCCTGGGTGGTGAGGCGGCTGATCGCCTCGTCGACCGTGAGCTCCTCGCGCTCGCCGGTACGGCGGTCCTTGAGCTCCAGGACGCCCTCGGCCGAGCGGCGGCCGGCGACCAGGATCTTCGGGATGCCGATCAGCTCGGCGTCGGTGAACTTCACACCCGGCGAGACGCCCGCCCGGTCGTCGACCATGACCCGCACTCCGGCGGCGGCCAGCTTCTGAGAGACGTCGAGGGCCAGCTCCGTCTGGAGCGCCTTGCCCGCCGCGACGACATGGACGTCGGCCGGGGCGATCTCGCGGGGCCAGCACAGCCCCTGCTCGTCGGCGGTCTGCTCGGCGAGCGCGGCGACGGCGCGGGACACGCCGATGCCGTACGAGCCCATGGTGACCCGGACCGGCTTGCCGTTCTGGCCGAGCACGTCGAGCTGGAAGGCGTCCGCGAACTTGCGGCCGAGCTGGAAGATGTGGCCGATCTCGATGGCGCGGCCCAGCTTGAGGCCGGCACCGCACGCGGGGCACGGGTCGCCCTCCTCGACCACGACGACGTCGAGGTAGTCGTCGACCTCGAAGTCGCGGCCGGCGACGACGTTCTTCGCGTGGGTGCCGGGCTTGTTCGCGCCGGTGATCCAGGCGGTGCCGGCGGCGATGCGCGGGTCGGCGATGTAGCGGACCTTCTCCAGCCCCTGCGGGCCGACGTAGCCGCGCACCAGGTCGGGACGGCCCTCGAAGTCCTCGGCGGTGACCAGCTCGACGACGGCGGGCGCGAGGTGCTCGCCGAGCTTGCCGAGGTCGACCTCGCGGTCGCCGGGCACGCCCACGGCGACGATCTCGCCGTCGACCTTGACCAGCAGGTTCTTCAGGGTCGCGGCGGCCGGGACGCCCAGGTGCGCGGCGAGCGTCTCGATGGTGGGGGTGTCGGGGGTGTCCAGCTCCTCGACGGGACCGTGCGCCGAGCCGTCCACGGGGGTGGCCTTGAAGGTCACGGCCTCGGTGTTGGCGGCGTAGTCGCAGGCGGGGCAGTCGACGAAGGTGTCCTCACCGGCGGGGGCGGGGGCCAGGAACTCCTCGGAGGCCGAGCCGCCCATCGCGCCGGAGACGGCGGAGACGATGCGGTGGTCGAGGCCGAGCCGCTCGAAGATCCGGATGTAGGCGGCGCGGTGCAGCTGGTACGCCTCGACGAGCCCCTCGTCCGTGGTGTCGAAGGAGTACGAGTCCTTCATCTGGAACTCGCGGCCGCGCAGCACACCGGCGCGGGGGCGGGCCTCGTCCCGGTACTTGGTCTGGATCTGGTAGAGGATCACGGGCAGGTCCTTGTAGGACGTGATCTGATCCTTGACGACCTGGGTGAAGATCTCTTCGTGGGTGGGGCCGAGGAGGTACTCGGCGCCCTTGCGGTCCTTGAGCTTGAAGAGCAGGTCACCGTACTCGTCGTAGCGGCCGCTGGCGTCGTACGACTCCTTGGGGAGCAGGGCGGGAAGCAGCACTTCCTGGCCGCCGATGGCGTCCATCTCCTCGCGCACGACGCGGGTGATGTTCTCCAGGACCTTCTTGCCGAGCGGCAGCCAGGTCCAGATCCCGGCCGCCGTGCGGCGTACGTAACCGGCCCGGACGAGCAGCTTGTGGTTGAGCGTCTCGGCGTCCGCCGGGTCGTCGCGCAGTGTCTTGATCATCAATCGGGACATGCGCTGGACCTGGGCCATGATGAACTCCTGCTCGGAAGGGTGATGTGCAGGAGGTTAGCCGGGCGGTGCGGGTGGGCGGAAATCGATTGGGCGCCGGCCCTGCCCCGCCTGTCCGTCGCGACGCAGCGGGAGCGGGGCTCCCATCACCGCGTACGGCTTGGGAGCGCTGGGGAAGAGCACCTGCCGGGCCAGGTCCCGGTAGCCGAGGCTGCGGTACAGGCCACGTGCCGGGCTCTCCGTGTCGATCGCGGAGAGGATCGACCGGGGCTCGTCGACGGCGTCCGTGACGGTGGTGATCAGCGCGCGGCCGATGCCGCGGTTCTGGAACGCCGGGTGGACGTGCAGTTCGGTGATGACGAACGAGTCGTCGAGCCAGTGCGCGGAGCCGGTGGCGCGGAGGTAGGGCTCGACGACGGTGGACCACCACTGGCCGCGCTCGTTCGGCATGCCGTAGACGAAGCCGACGAGCCGGCCGCCGGGGGTGGTGGCGCCCAGGGCGCGGGCGCAGGGGTGGTCGAGGTGTCTGAGGACGATGTGGCGCCGCACCTCGATCTCTTCCGGGACCAGGCCGAAGGCGACGGCCTGCACGGCGAGCGCCTCGTCCACGCGCGCGGCGAGATCGACCGGTCCGATCCGGACGCTGGGAGTGTGGGGGCCGCCCCCGGAAACTGCTGCCATGGGCCGACCCTACTGGCCCGGACGGGGCGGGCGGTACGGGTCGGTGGCACCGGCCCGCGCCCGGTCAGAACAGCACGCTCATGAACGCGCCGGTCTCGCGGAAGCCGACCCTGGCATACGCCCTGCGCGCGGGGGTGTTGTAGTCGTTCACGTACAGACTGACAACGGGGGCGACGTCGGCCAGCGCGTAGCGCAGGACCGCCGCCATGCCGGTCTCGGAGAGACCCCTGCCGCGGTGTTCGGGAGCGACCCAGACGCCCTGGATCTGGCAGGCCTGCGGGGTGGCCGCGCCGATCTCCGCCTTGAAGACGACCTTGCCGTCGTCGATCCGGGCGAACGAGCGGCCGGAGCCGATGAGCTCGGCGACGCGTGCCTGGTAGAGGAGTCCGCCGTCGCCCGCGAGCGGGGAGATGCCGACCTCCTCGGTGAACATCGCCACGCAGGCCGGCATCAGGACGTCCATCTCGTCCTTGCGGATGCGGCGGACCAGGGGGTCGGGGGCGACCTCGACGGACGGGCTCTCGGTGATCATGAGCGGCTGATGGGCCCGGACCTCGCGGGCGGGGCCCCAGCCGGGTTCGAGCAGCCGCCACAGCTGGGCGGTGGGCTCCGCGGGACCGACGATCGAGGAGCAGCGGCGGCCGGCCCGGCGGGCGCGCTCGGCGAAGGCCCTGACGGCCTCGGGGGTGGCGCAGATCGGCACGAGGTTGGCGCCCGAGTAGCACAGCGAGCGCAGCCGGCCGTCGGCGTACCAGCCCCACATCTCGCCGCCCAGACGCCATGGATCGAGGCCGGCGATGCGGACCCGGGCGGTCACGAAGGCGTTGGCGACGGGTTCGCTCTCCAGGACGGCGAGAGCGGCGCCGAGGTCGCTGGGTTCGAGGACCCGGGTGGTGGTCTGCGTCAACACGAGGGGGCCTCACCATGCGGTCTGCTGATTTCCGCACTGTACCCAAAGAGGCTGATGCGTGCCGCCCGTCCCCGGGATCGGCGTCCGGACCGCTCGGTGAGGCCGCTCACGACCGCGCCCCGCCGGACGGTGGTCCTCCGGCGGGGCGCGGTCGTGCACGTCGTGGTTCAGCTGATGGAGACCTCGGGCTCGCCCGAGGCGATGCCGTCCTTCTCCATCTGCTCCGCGATCTTCAGGGCCTCTTCGATCAGCGTCTCGACGATCTTCGACTCGGGCACCGTCTTGATGACCTCGCCCTTCACGAAGATCTGTCCCTTGCCGTTGCCCGACGCGACACCCAGATCCGCCTCACGGGCCTCACCCGGACCATTGACGACACAGCCCATCACGGCCACCCGCAACGGCACCTCCATGCCCTCAAGACCCGCACT
>NZ_JBHVPX010000033.1:0-58121 GCF_042887155.1 Streptomyces sp. NPDC057963 | reverse complement strand
ACCTCCTCCAACGACCACTCCACAAACGGCTCCAACGCCACCGCACAATCACGCATCGACCGCGCGAACACCGGCGACGAAACCAACAACTCCCGTCCCATCCCCACCCACTGCGCACCCTGACCCGGAAACACAAACACCGCCTTGCTCCCCACCCGCGCCACACCCCGCACCACACCCGCAGCCGCCTCACCCGCAGCCACCGCACGCAGACCGGCCAGCAACTCCTCCCGACCCCCTCCCGCCACCACCAACCGGTGACCAAACACCGCCCGCGAACTCACCAACGACCAGCCCACATCCACCGCACTCACCGACGAATACCGCTCCCAGTGCTCCACCAACCGAGCCGCCTGAGCCCGCACCGCCTCACCCGACTTGCCCGAGAGCACCAACGGCACCACACGCTCGACCTCGGCTGCTTCCTCCCCGGCCACGGTTTCGACAGCCGGGGTTCCGACAGCCGAGGTTTCGTCCGCGTCGGCTTCGACAGGAGCCTCGAGGATCACGTGCACGTTGGTCCCGCTCACGCCGAACGCGGACACCCCGGCCCGGCGCGGGTGCCCGTTCTCCGGCCACGGCATCGCCTCGGCGAGCAGCCGCACGTTGCCCCGGGACCAGTCGACCTGCGTCGACGGCTCGGCCACGTGCAAGGTTTTCGGCAGCACCCCGTGCCGCAACGCCATGACCATCTTGATCACACCACCGACACCGGCCGCCGCTTGCGTGTGGCCGATGTTCGACTTCAACGACCCCAGCCACAACGGCCGGCCCTCTGGCCGGTCCTGACCGTAGGTCGCCAGCACCGCCTGCGCCTCGATCGGATCACCGAGCCTCGTCCCGGTGCCGTGCGCCTCGACCACATCGACGTCCGAAGCGGACAGACCGGCCGCAGCCAACGCCTGGCGGATCACGCGCTGCTGCGACGGACCATTCGGCGCCGTCAAACCGTTCGACGCACCGTCCTGATTCACCGCACTCGACCGGAAAACCGCCAGCACCTCATGACCGTGCCGACGAGCATCCGACAACCGCTCCATCACCACCACACCGACACCCTCGGACCACCCAGTCCCATCGGCATCATCCGAGAACGACCGGCACCGGCCGTCCGCAGCCAGACCACCCTGCATCGTGAACCGGACGAACATGTCCGCCGCGGCCATCACTGTGACACCGCCCGCGAGAGCGAGCGAGCACTCGCCCGACCGCAGCGCCTGCGCCGCCAGATGCATCGCCACCAACGACGACGAACACGCCGTATCCACACTCATCGCCGGGCCTTCGAAGCCGAACGTGTACGCCACACGCCCCGACATCACGCTCCCGGCCGCGCCGGTGAGCAGATGGCCCTGCAACTGCTCTTCGGCTCGCGCGACCAGTTCGGCGTAGCCGGTCTGGTAGACGCCCGTGAACACACCGGTCGCACTGCCGGCCAGCGAACTCGGGTCGATGCCCGCGCGTTCCAATGCCTCCCACGACACCTCCAGCAACTGCCGCTGCTGCGGGTCGGTGGCCAGCGCCTCGCGCGGGGAGATCCGGAAGAACGCCGCGTCGAACTCGCCGGCCTCTGGAAGAAAGCCGCCCTCGCCGGTCGCGGACGTCCCGGTGCCCGGGCCGCCGCTGCCCAGCAGCGAGTCCAGATCCCAGCCGCGGTCGGCCGGGAACGGCGCGATCCCATCGGTCCCCTCGGCGACCAGCCGCCACAGGCCCTCCGGGCCCGAGACGCCGCCCGGGAACCGGCACGCCATGCCCACCAGCACGATCGGATCGTCGGCGACGGACGCGAGAGCCGGCACCACGGCAGCCTCGGCCGGTTGCGCGCCGAACTCGGCTGCCAGGTACCTCGCCACGTGGCCGACGGTCGGGTAGTCGAACACCAGGCTGGCCGCCAGGGCGACGCCGGTCCTGGCCTGCAGCAGATTGCGCAGCTCGACCGCGGTCAGCGAGTCGAAGCCCAGCTCGCGGAACGGCTGAGCAATGTCGAACCGCTCGCCCGGGGCATGCCCCAGCACCGTCGCGGCGGACTCGCGGACCAGGTCGGCCAGCGCCTCCAGCCGGTCCACATCGGACAGTCCGGCCAGCCGTCGGCCCAGGCCGTCCCCGCCGCCGTCGGTGTTGTCCGCGACGCGCCGCGCCGCGGACCCGGCCAGGGAACGCCACAGCGGCGTGATGTCCCGCTGGGCCCGCAGCGCAGCCATGTCCAGCCGGGTCGGCGCCAGCAGCGGACGGTCCGCGCGTAACGCCCGGTCGAACAGCTCCATGCCCTGCTCCACCGACATCGGCGGGGTGGCCGAGCGCGCGATCCGCCGCCGGTCGGTGCCGGACAGGGAACCCACCATGCCGAGCTCCGTCGACCACGGCCCCCAGGCCAGCGAAATGCCCGGCTGCCCGTGGTGGCGGCGCTGCTGCATCAGCGCGTCGAGGAACGTGTTGCCCGCGGCGTAGTTGGCCTGGCCACCGCCGCCCAGCAGGCCGCCGAGCGACGAGAAAGCCACGAAGAACGACAGGTCCCGGGTGAGCGAGTGCAGGTTCCAGGCCGCGTCCACCTTCGGGGCGAGCACCCGGTCCAGTTGCTCGCGCGACAGCGACGCGAGCACACCGTCGTCGACAACGCCCGCGACGTGCACGACCCCGGTCACGGGGTGCTCCGGCAGCACCTCGGCGAGCACCTCGGCGAGCGCCTGCCGGTCGGTCGCGTCACAGGCCGACGCCACCACCGTGGCGCCGAGCGCCCCGAGCTCCGCCAGCAGCTCCTCCGCACCCGGGGCAGCCGCACCGCGCCGGCTGACCAGCAGGAGGTTCCGCGCGCCGTGCTCGGTCACCAGATGCCGCGCTGCCAGCGCGCCCAGCCCACCGGTGCCGCCGGTGACGACGACCGTGCCCTCGGGATCCAGCACCGGCGCCGGTTCGTCACCAGCGCCGGCCCGGGTCAGGCGCGCCGCGAAGAGCCGGCCGCCGCGCAGCGCCAGTTGTGGCTCACCTGCGGCCAGTACTTCGCCGAGCACCGTCGCGTCGAGCCGGTCGGTGTGGGGGTCGGTGTCGAGCAGTACGAACCGGCCCGGGTTCTCCGTCTGCGCCGACCGAACCAGGCCCCACACGGCCGCCGCGGCCAGATCCGTGACTGGGTCACCGGGTGCGGTGGTGACCGCACCCCGGGTCCACACGATCAGCGGCGAGCCCGCGGGATCCGCCGGCCACTGCTGCAGCTGCCGGAGAACCTCGGCGGTCAGCTCGTGCGTGCTTTCCACCACCGAGGCCGAGTCCCCGGATGCCCGCAGCACCACCGCGCCCTCCTCGGCAGCGGGCACGGGGTCCATGGACCCGACGACGGTCCAGCGACCCACCGGGGCGGCACCGCCAGGAGTCGGCACCCAGCTGATCTCGAGCAACGAACGGTCCCCGGTGTCCACCACGGTGCCGACCGCGTCGAGCGGTCGCAGCGTCACGGAACCGATCAACAGCACGGGTGAGCCGGTCCAGTCGGCGACCGCGAGCGACACCTCGTCCGGCCCCTGCGGAGTCAGTGCGACCCGGAGCCGGGCTGCACCGGAAGCGAGCAGATCCACGTCGCGGAACCCGGACCCCACGCCTTCCCTGCCCGCGAACGCCCTTGCCTGCAGTGCCGCGTCCAGCAGCGCGGGGTGGAGCCCGAACGACTCCGCCGCACCACGGCCGGACTCGGGCAGCTCGGCCTCCGCGAGGATCCGGTCGCCGTGGCGCCACGCCTTCGTCAGCCCCTGGAACATCGGGCCGTACTCGGCGGACTGCTCGTAGAACCGGGTCACGTCGATTTCCTCGGCTTCCGGCGCGGGCCAGGCCTGGCGCAGCGGGCCGAACGGGTCCGGACCGGCCGCGCGGGCGGCCGTGCCCAGCCGACCGGTGGCGTGGCGGGTCCACTCCTGCGCGCCGTCCACCCGCGCGTACAGGGCGAAGCTCCGCCGCGCGTCCTCGTCGGCCGCACCGACCAGGACCTGAACCTGGACGACTCCCGTGGCCGGCAACACCAGCGGCGTCTCCAGCACCAGCTCCTCGACCCGGTCGCAGCCCACGCTGTCGCCTGCGCGGATGGCCAGCTCGACACTGGCGGTGCCCGGGAAGACCGCGGTGCCGCCCACGGTGTGGGCGGCCAGCCACGGGTGCGTGCGCAGCGAAAGCCGGCTGGTGAACACGATCCCGTCGTCCGTGGGCGAAGGCACCACGGCGCCGAGCAGCGGGTGCTCCGCCGGGCTCAACCCGGCCGAGGTCACGTCGGCGACGTCGGCGACCGTGTCGGGCCAGAAGCGCCGGTGCTGGAACGCGTAGGTCGGCAGCGCCACCCGCACCGCGCCCCGGCCCGCGAACACCGCGGTCCAGTCCACCGCCACACCGTCCACGAACAGCCGCGCCACCGCGGACAGCACCGCCGACGCGTCGTCCTGCTCGCGGCGCAACACCGGCGCCACGACCGTGCCCGGCGCACAACTGTGGTGCGCCGCGCCGGAGAGCACACCGTCAGGCCCCAGTTCCACCAGCGCGGTCACGCCCTGATCGGCGAGCAGGCGCACACCGTCGGCGAATCGCACCGTGCCGCGGACCTGGTCCGTCCAGTACCGGGGGGAGCACAACTCTTCCGCGGACGCGATCTCACCGGTCAGGTTCGACACGATCGGGATCCGCGGCTGCCGGAACGCGACCGTCTCCAGAACCGCGGCGAACTCCGCCAGCATCGGCTCCATCGCCGACGAGTGGAAAGCGTGCGACACCCGCAGCCGCGTCACCTCGGCGCCGCGAGCGGACGCCACCTCGGCCACCCGGTCCACGTCGTCCCGCGGCCCCGAGACCACCACCGAGTCCGCCGTGTTCACGGCCGCGACCGACACGCTCTCCGGCAGGATCTCAGCGATTTCGGCCTCGGGCAGCGAAATCGCGGCCATCGCGCCGCCCGAAGGGAGCGCCTGCATCAACCGCGCCCGCGCCGCCACCACCCGACACGCATCGGCCAACGACCACACCCCGGCGACGTAAGCCGCCGTAACCTCACCGATCGAATGTCCCAGCAGATAGTCCGGAATCATCCCGAACGCCCGCAGCACCTCGAACAACGCCGCCTCGACCGCGAACAACGCAGGCTGCGCCCACCCCGTCTCGTGGATCAACTCGACGTCGTCGCCCCACATCACCTCACACAACGGCCGGCTCAGCAACGGATCCAACTCCGCGAGAACCCCGTCCAACGCCGCCGCGAACACCGGCGACTCCCCATAGAGCCCACGCGCCATCCCCACCCGCTGCGCACCCTGCCCAGTGAACAACACCCCGAGCCGCGCGTCGGCCCCCGCGGCATCCGAGACGGTCCCGGCGCCGGGCTCACCGGCCGCGAGCGCACGCAACCCGGTGACGAGCTCGTCCCGATCCGTTCCCGGCACCACGGCGCGGTGGTCGAACACCGCGCGGGAAGCGGACAGCGACCACCCGATGTCGGCCGGTCGCGGCGACGGGTCCGCCTCCACGAAGTCCAGCAGCCGCGCGGCCTGTGCCCGCAGGGCCTCCTCTGTCCGGCCCGACAGCACCCACGGCACCGCGGCCGTGAGCACAGCGGGAGTCTCCGGGGCACCACGGCGCTCGTCGCCGACTGCCGCCTCAAGGATCACGTGGGCGTTCGTCCCGCTGACGCCGAACGACGACACCCCGGCCCGGCGCGGACGACCATTCTCCGGCCACGGCATCGCCTCGGTCAGCAGCCGTACGTCGCCCTGCGTCCAGTCGATCTGCGTCGAGGGCTCGTCCACGTGCAGGGTCTTGGGCAGAATCCCGTGGCGCAACGCGAGCACCATCTTGATCACACCGCCCACTCCCGCTGCGGCCTGGGTGTGCCCGATGTTCGACTTCAACGAGCCCAGCCACAGCGGCTGCCCGTCCACGCGGTCCCGGCCGTAGGTTGCCAGTACCGCCTGCGCCTCGATCGGATCACCCAGCTTCGTCCCGGTGCCGTGCGCCTCGACCACGTCCACGTCCGAAGCGGACAGACCGGCCGCAGCCAACGCCTGGCGGATCACGCGTTGCTGTGACGGCCCGTTCGGCGCCGTCAAACCGTTCGACGCACCGTCCTGATTCACCGCACTCGACCGCAGCACCGCCAGCACCTCGTGACCGTTGCGGCGCGCGTCCGACATCCGCTCGAGCACGACCACACCGACACCCTCGGACCACCCGGTACCGTCGGCCGAGTCGGAGAAGGACCGGCACCGGCCGTCCTGCGACAGTCCGCCCTGCGCGGTGAACCAGACGAACGCGTCGGCGGTGGCCATCACCGTGACACCGCCGGCCAGCGCCAGCGAACACTCACCTGTCCGCAGGGCTTGCGCGGCCAGGTGCATCGCGACGAGCGACGACGAGCACGCGGTGTCCACACTCACCGCGGGGCCTTCCAGCCCCAGCGTGTAGGCCACCCGGCCGGAGATCACACTGGCCGCCCCACCCGTGATCTGGTGCCCCTGGAGGTACTCACCACCACGGGCGACCAGGTTGGCGTAGTTCGAGGAGTAGACGCCCGCGAACACCCCGGTCGAGCTGCCCGCCAGCGAGGTCGGATCGATTCCCGCCTGCTCCAGGGCTTCCCACGACACCTCCAGCAGCAGCCGCTGCTGCGGATCGGTCGCCAACGCTTCCCGCGGGGAGATCCGGAAGAACGCCGCGTCGAACTCACCGGCCCCGTCGAGGAAACCACCGCGGCCGGTGGCCGAGGTCCCGGAGCCGGGCCCGTCGGTGCCCCGCAGTGTCTCCAGGTCCCAGCCGCGATCGTCGGGGAACGCGGTGATGCCGTCGGTCCCGTCGGCCACGAGCCGCCAGAGACCGTCCGGATCGGACACTCCGCCGGGGTACCGGCAGGCCATGCCCACCAGCACGACCGGATCATCGGCCACCGAGGCCGCCGCCACAGGCCGCGTCACGGCGTCGGCCGCCGGGGCCGGGGCCGGGGCCGTGTCCGTGTCCGTGTCCCCGAACTCCTCGGCCAGATGCGCGGCGAGGCGGGTGACGGTCGGGTAGTCGAACACCAGGGTCGCCGGCAGGGTGGCGCCGGCGCCGGCCTGCAACGTGTTGCGCAGGTCGACCGCCGTCACGGAGTCGAAACCCAGCTCGCGGAACGGCTGGTCCGTGCCGATCCGCTCACCCGACGGGTAGCCGAGCACCGCCGCGGCCGACTCGCGCACCATCTCCACCAGCAGGCGATCACGCTCCACGGCGGACAGTCCGGCGAGCCGCCGTGACAGTCCTTCCCCGCCACCGCGCGAGTTGTCGGCCGCACGCCGGACCGTGATGCCCACGAGCGAGCGCCACACCGCGGGCACCTCGGCCTGGGCCCGCAGCGCCGGCAGATTCAGCCGGGTCAGCACGAGCGCCGGATCCTGCGAACCCAGCGCCCGGTCGAACAGGTCCATGCTCTGCTCCGTCGACAACCCGCGCTCGGAAGCCCAGGAACCCCAGGCCAGCGACAGACCGGGGAGCCCGTCCCGGCGGCGCTGCCGCGCCAGCCAGTCGGCGAACGCGGTCCCGGTGACTCCGTCGAGCGACGAGAACAGCACGAAGAACGCGAGATCGAGGTCCCGGGTCAGCTCGTGCAGATGCCAGGCGCCCTCGATCCGCGGCGCCAGCACCCTGTCGAACTCCTCACGGGACAGCGTCTCCACCGCGAAGTCGTCGTCCACGTCGGCGGCGTGCACGACACCGGTCACCGGGTGCTCCGGCGGCACGGACGCGAGCACGTCGTCCAGCGCCGCCCGATCGGTCACGTCGCACGCCACGACCGACACAGTGGCGCCACGCTCCGCCAGGTCCGCGACAACTGCCTCGGCCTCGGGCGTGGCAGGGCCGCTCCGGCCGACCAGCAGCAGGTGCCGGACCCCGTACCCGGCGACGAAGTGCCGGGCGAGAACACCACCGCGGCGGCCGGTGCCGCCCGTGATCACAACCGTCCCCGCGGGATCCAGCGCCGGCGGGGCTCCGGCGGCACCGCTGACCCGGGTCAGCCGGGCGGCGTGGAACTGCCCGGCGCGCAGGGCGAGGTACGGCTCGCCGGTGGCCAGCGCCAGGCCCAGTCCGGCGGCGTCCAGCTCGGTGTCGGCGTCGAGCAGGACGATCCGACCCGGGTACTCGGCCTGCACCGAGCGCACCAGACCGTGCACCGCGGCGGCGGCCGGATCGGTCACCGGTTCGTCCTGGCCGGTGCTCACAGCCCCGGTCGTCACCACGACCAACGGAACATCCGCCGAGCGCTCGTCGGCCAGCCAGTCCTGTAGCCGGCCCAGCACCCGGCCCGCGACCTGGTGCGCGGAGTCCGCCACCGTGCCCGGGTCTGCGGACACCGGCAGCACTACCGCGGCAGGCGTCGGCTCGCCGTCGAGTGCCGAGAGCACCGGTTCACCGGGCGCGGCCAGACGCCACTGGTCCACCGGGATCGCGGCGGTCGCGGGCACGGCGTTCCACCGCAGTTCGAGCAGCGCACCGTCGCCGGTGCCCGCGCTCAGACCGCCGGCCGTCAGCGGCCGCATGATCAGGGAGCCGATCGACAGCACGGGAAGTCCGGTCGAGTCCGCGACCACGAGGGCGGCCTCGTCCGGGCCGACACGGGTGAGCGCGACCCGCACCCGGGACGCGCCGGACGCCTGGAGCACCACGTCGGTGAAGCTGAACTGAAGCCCGTCCAGCCCGGCGAGCGCCGAGGTCTGCAGCGCGGCGTCCAGCAACGCGGGGTGGATGCCGAACGACTCCGCCAGGCCACGGCCGGCCTCGGGCAGCTCGATCTCGGCGAGGATCCGCTCGCCGGATCGCCACGCCCGGGTCAGCCCCTGGAACACCGGGCCGTAGCCGAACCCGTCGTCACCGAGCCGCTCGTAGAAGCCCGCGGTGTCGAGCGGCGTCGCCTCGCGCGGCGGCCAGGCCTGGGTAACCGGGTCGAACGTCGTCCCGGCGAGAACCCGGCCGCCGGCACCCAACTGGCCGGTGGCGTGCCGGATCCACTCCTCCTGCCCGTCGGGACGCGCGTACACGGCCACGTTCCGCTGCCGTGTCCCGGGATCGGCGTCGCCGACCACGACCTGCACCTGCACGCCGCCCTGGGCGGGCAGCACCAGCGGCGCCTCCAGGACCAGTTCCTCGAGCCGGTCGCAGCCCACGCTGTCGGCGGCGCGGACAGCCAGCTCGACGTACGCGGTCCCGGGCAGCACCGCGACGCCGCGCACTGTGTAGTCGGCGAGCCAGGGATGGGTGCGCAGGGACAGGCGGCTGGTGAACAGCACGCCGTCCGTCTGCGGCAGCGGCACCGTCGCCCCCAGCAACGGATGCTGCGCGGAGCTCAGACCGGCCGCGGTCACGTCGGCGGGCCCGGTGGCCGGGTCGGGCCAGAAGCGTTCGTGCTGGAACGCATACGTCGGCAACGCGACGCGCCTGGCGTCGCGACCGGCGAACACCGTCGCCCAGTCCACGCGGACGCCGTGCGCGTACGCCTGCGCGAGCGCCAGCACCGTCCGGGGGAAACCACCTTCACCGCGGCGCAGGGTGCCCATCACGACGGCGCTTTCGCGACCGTCCACAATGTCCTGGACGGCGGGCACCAGCACCGTGTGCGGGCTGACTTCGAGCACCGTGCCCGGTCCCGCGTCGAGGGCGGCCGTGAGCGCGTCCTCGAACCGCACCGTGCTCCGCAGATTGCGGTACCAGTACCGCGCGTCCCACGACGCGGTGTCTGCCTGCTCCCCCGTCACGGACGAGAAGACCGGGATCGCCGCGGGCCGCGGCGTGATCGGCGCCAGGTCGGTCAGCAGCCGCTCTTCGATCCGCTCCACCAGCCGCGAGTGCGACGCATAGTCCACGGCGATCCTGCGCGCCTGGATCTCCCGCTCACGGCAGTCGAACAGCAGCCGCTCCAGAGCGCCGGTTTCGCCCGCGACGACGGTCGACGTCGGCCCGTTGATCGCGGCCAGCGACACGTCCGGGTGCTCCGCGAGCAGATCGCGCACCTGTCCGGCCGGCATCGGCAGCGCGACCATCCCGCCGCCGGTGAGCTGCTCGGCTATCGCGCGGCTGCGCAACGCCGCCACCCGCGCCCCATCCGCCAACGACAGACCACCGGCCACACACGCCGCCGCGATCTCGCCCTGGGAATGGCCCACCACGGCCGCGGGCTCGACGTCGAACGACCGCCACACCGCAGCCAACGACACCATCACCGCCCACAACACCGGCTGCACCACATCCACCCGCCCCAACGCCACCTCATCACCCAGCACCTCCTCCAACGACCACTCCACAAACGGCTCCAACGCCACCGCACAATCACGCATCGACCGCGCGAACACCGGCGACGAAACCAACAACTCCCGCCCCATCCCCACCCACTGCGCACCCTGACCCGGAAACACAAACACCACGCCACCGCCGGAGCGGGCGACGCCTCGGACCACGCCCGGCGCAGGCCGGCCGGCAGCCGCCGCGCGCAGACCGGCCAGCAGCTCGTCCCGGTCGGCGCCCACGACCACCGTCCGGTGGTCGAACACCTCTCGCGAACCGAGCAACGACCACGCGACGTCGACGGGACGCAGCGACGGATCGGCGCCGAAGTGCTCCAGCAACCGGGACGCCTGCTCCCGGGCGGCCTCGGCCGACTTCCCCGACAGCAGCCACGGCACGACACCGTCCTCACTGGACAACTGTCGCGCCGGGACGCCGGGCTCTTCGGGCGGGGCTTCGAGAATCACGTGCGCATTGGTGCCACTGACCCCGAACGCGGACACGCCGGCCCGGCGCGGGCGGCCGGTCTCCGGCCACGCGACAGCCTCGGTCAGCAACCGAACGTCGCCTCGCGCCCAGTCCACCTGGGCCGACGGTTCGTCCACGTGCAGCGTCCTCGGCAGCACCCCGTGCCGCAACGCCAGCACCATCTTGATCACACCACCGACACCGGCCGCCGCCTGCGCGTGCCCGATGTTCGACTTCAACGACCCCAGCCACAACGGCCGGCCCTCTGGCCGGTCCTGACCGTAGGTCGCCAGCACCGCCTCCGCCTCGATCGGATCACCCAGCCTCGTCCCTGTGCCGTGCGCCTCGACCACATCGACGTCCGAAGCGGACAGGCCGGCCGCCGCCAACGCCTGGCGGATCACGCGCTGCTGCGACGGACCGTTCGGCGCCGTCAGCCCATTCGACGCACCGTCCTGATTCACCGCACTCGACCGCAGCACCGCCAGCACCTCATGACCGTGCCGACGAGCATCCGACAACCGCTCCAGCACCAGTACACCGACACCCTCGGACCAGCCGGTCCCGTCGGCCGCGTCCGCGAACGACTTGCAGCGACCGTCCGCCGCCAGCGCACCCTGCGCGGTGAAGCCGACGAACGCTTCGGGCGTGGGCATCACCATGACCCCGCCCGCCAGCGCCAGCGAGCACTCTCCCGCCCGCAACGCCTGTGCGGCCAGGTGCATCGCCACCAACGACGACGAGCACGCCGTGTCCACACTCACCGCCGGACCTTCCAGCCCAAGGGTGTAGGCCACCCGGCCGGAGATCACACTGCCCGCGCCACCGACGATCAGATGCCCCTGCGACTGCTCGCCGGAGCGGGACACCAGCTCGGTGTATCCGGTCTGGTACGCGCCGACGAACACACCGGTGGGGCTGCCCGCCAGCGACGAGGGCGTGATCCCGGCCTGCTCCAGCGCTTCCCAAGAGGTTTCGAGCAGCAACCGCTGCTGCGGATCGGTCGCCAGCGCCTCCCGCGGCGACATCCGGAAGAACGCCGCGTCGAAATCGCCGACGCCGTCGAGGAAACCGCCTTCGCCGGCCGCCACGAGGGCGTTCGTCCCCAGCAACTCGTCCAGATTCCAGCCACGATCGGCCGGGAACGGGGTGATGCCGTCGGTCTCGTCGATGACCAGCCGCCACAGGTCGTCCGGCCCCGACACCCCGCCCGGGAACCGGCACGCCATGCCGACCAGGACGACGGGGTCGTCGGTGAGCGAAACGAGCGCGGGCACCGTGGCCGCCTCCGCCGCGCGGGCCTCGCCGAACTCACCGACCAGGTGTGCCGCGAGCCGGCTCACGGTCGGGTAGTCGAACACCAGGCCTGCGGGAAGGCTCGTCCCCGTGCCGGCCTGCAGCAGGTTGCGCAGCTCGACCGCCATCAGCGAGTCGAAGCCCAGGTCCTTGAACGGCTGGTCCTCGTCGATCCGCGTGCCGGCCGCGTGCCCCAGCACGACCGCCGCCGTTTCGCCGACCAGGTCGAACAACGCGGCCCGGCGTTGTTCCTCGGACAGGCCCGCCAGCCGCGCCGCCGGCCCCTCGGAACTCGCGTCGTCCGGCTGCGAGCCGCCCAGTGCCTCGGCGACCTCGGCCAGATCCGACAGCAGGGCACTCGGCCGGACCGCGGTGAACACCGGAGCGAACCGGCTCCAGTCGAGGTCGGTGACGACGACTGTCGCGTCGTCCTGGTGCAGCGCGCGTTGCAGCGCGGCGATCGCCAGCTCGGGCCGCATCGGCACGACACCCAGCAGGTCCAGGTCGTCCCGCTCGGCCGCAGCCAGGCCCAGCACCATGCCGGTCTCGCCCCACGAGCCCCAGGCTACCGATGTCGCCGTCCGGCCCCGCGCGCGGCGGTGCTGCGCGAGCGCGTCGAGGGAGGCGTTGCCCGCCGCGTACGCGGCCTGCCCGCCGCTGCCCCACGCCGCCGCCCCGGAGGAGAACAGCACGAACGCGTCGAGTTCCTGATCACCTGTGAGGTCGTCGAGATGACGTGCCCCGTCGGCCTTCACCCGCAGCTGACGCTCGAACCGTTCCGGGGTCGTCGCCGCCAGCGCCACGTCGTCGTCCATGACCCCGGCGGCGTGCACCACTGTCCGCAAGGGCCATTCGTCCGGCAAGTCCGCCAGCACCGCGGTCAGCGCGGCACGGTCGGCCACATCGCAGGCCACCACGCTCACCTGCGCGCCTGCGGCCTCGAGTTCCAGCCGGATCTCGTCGGCGCCCTCGGCCGCCGGTCCACGTCGGCTCAGCAGCACGAGGTGTTCGGCGCCCCGCTCGACCAGCCACCGGGCGACCCGCGCGCCCAGGCCACCGGTGCCACCGGTGACCAGCGCCGTCCCGGATGTCGTCCACGACGGCGGACCGGCGGTCTTCGCGGGGGCGTGCACCAGCCGGCGGCCGTACCAGCCGGAGGAGCGGACCGCGATCTGGTCCTCGCCCGCGGTGTCCGACACGGCGGCGGCGAACCGGCGCGCGGTTCGGAGGTCCAGTGTTCCGGGCAGGTCCACCAGACCGCCCCACAGCTCGGGCTCCTCCAGCGCGGCGACTCGGCCGAGCCCCCAGAACGCACCCTGCCCCGGAGCGGTCACGGGGTCATGGGGCCCGATCGACACGGCGCCCCGCGTCACCACCCACAGGCGGGCGGACAGACCAGTGTCCCGCAACGCCCGCAGCAGCAGGGTGGCCGACACCAGCCCGGTCGCCGTGTCCGGCTCGAGCGCCGCCGGCGACAGCACCCCGGCCACCGGGACGCCCGACCCGGCGGCGTCGCTCAGCTTCCCGGCGAGCGCCGCGCGATCGGGTCCGCTGTGTTCGAGCACCCGCGTCCCGGCGCCGAGGGCGTCGACGATCTCCCGAGTCCCGGCGTCGTCAGCGGCTCCAGCCGGTACCACGACCAGCCAGCGGCCGGGCGTCGCCGCCGTGGGAGCCCCCAGCGGTTTCCAGCTCTCGCGGTAGCGCCATCCGTCCGTTGTGGCCTCGTCGCGGCGACGCGTGCGCCACGACGCCAGTGCCGGCAGCACCGAAGCGGCCTCGGCGCTGTCGAGGCCGAGCGCGTCCGCCAGCGCCTCGACGTCCTGCTGCTCCACCGACGTCCAGAGCTGCTCGTCGGCCGGGTCGCCGGACGCCCGGGACGCGACCGGAGACGGCTCCGGCCAGAACCGCTGCCGCTGGAAGGCGTAGGTCGGCAGCGGAACGCGGGTGGCGCCACGGCCGGCGAACACCCCGGCCCAGTCCACGGACACACCCTGCGCGTACACCAGCCCGAGCGCCGAGAGCACGGTGCGCACGTCGTCGTGCCCGCGCCGCAACATCGGCGCCACCACCGTTCCCGGAGCACAACTGTGCTGCGCCGGCCCCGACAGCACCGCGTCCGGGCCGAGCTCCACCATCGCCGTCACACCCTGCTCGGCCAGCGAGCGCACCCCGTCGGCGAACCGGACCGTGTCGCGTACCTGCCGGACCCAGTACTCCGGCGAGCACAGGTCCTCGGCGGCGGGTTCGCCGGTCAGGTTCGACACCACCGGGATCCGCGGGGGCCGGAACTCCACCGACTCCAGGACGCCGGCGAACTCCGCCAGCATCGGATCCATCAAGGACGAGTGGAACGCGTGCGACACCCGCAACCGCGTCGCCTTGGCGCCGCGCTCGGCCGCGGCGGCCGTTACCCGCTCGACGTCATCCCGCGGACCGGAAAGGACAACCGAGTCCGCGGTGTTCACCGCCGCGATCGAGACCCCGTCGGGGAGCAGGTCCGCGACCTCGGCCTCGGAAAGCCCGACCGCGGCCATGGCCCCGCCCGCCGGCAACGCCTGCATCAGACGGGCCCGCGCCGCCACCACCCGGCAGGCGTCGGCCAGCGACCACACACCCGACACATACGCGGCGGTTATCTCCCCGATCGAATGCCCCAGCAGGTAGTCCGGAGTCACCCCGAACGCGCGCACCACCTCGAACAGGGCTGCTTCCACGGTGAACAACGCCGGCTGCGCCCAGCCCGTCTCGTTGACCAGCTCCGCGTCCTCGCCCCACATCACCTCACGCAACGGCCGATCCAACAGCGGATCCAGCTCGGCCAGAATCATGTCCACGGTGGACGCGAACACCGCGGACCGGTCGTAGAGGTCCCGCGCCATCCCGATCCGCTGCGCGCCCTGCCCCGGGAACAGCACGCCCACCCGGGGCTCGGGCCGGACCGTGTCCCGCGCCGCTCCCGGGGCCGGGCCACCGGCCGCGACCGCTCGCAGCCCGGCCACCAGCTCGTCCCGGTCCGCGCCCGCCAGCACGACGCGGTGGTCGAACGCCGACCGCGAATGGGCCAGCGACCAGCCGACATCCACCGCGTTCCGCGACGGGTCCGCTTCCACGAAATCCAGCAACCGAGCCGCCTGCGCCCGCAGCGCGTCCTCGGACTTCCCGGACAGCACCCACGGCACGCCGTCGGCCAGGACACTCGCGGCACCGGTCGCTGCGGGTTCCGTCGGGGAGCCGGCGGGGGCTTCGAGGATGGCGTGCGCGTTCGTGCCGCTGATCCCGAACGAGGACACACCGAACCGGCGCGGATGCCCGTTCTCCGGCCAGGGCATCGCCTCGGTCAGCAGCCGCACGTCGCCCTGGGACCAGTCGATCCGCGCCGAGGGCTCGTCGACGTGCAGGGTCCTGGGCAGCACGCCGTTCCGCATGGCCATGACCATCTTGATCACACCGCCCACGCCGGCCGCGGCCTGCGTGTGCCCGATGTTCGACTTCAGCGACCCCAGCCACAACGGCCGGTCCCCGGGGCGATCCTGACCGTAGGTGGCCAGGATCGCCTCGGCCTCGATGGGGTCGCCGAGCCGGGTGCCGGTGCCGTGGGCCTCCACCACGTCGATGTCCGAAGCGGACAGTCCCGCGGCGGCCAGCGCCTGCCGGATCACCCGCTGCTGCGAGGGACCGTTCGGCGCCGTCAACCCGTTGGAGGCGCCGTCCTGGTTCACCGCGCTCGACCGCAGGACCGCCAGGACTTCGTGACCATGGCGACGGGCGTCCGACAACCGCTCGAGCACCACGAGCCCGACACCCTCGGACCAGCCGGTGCCGTCGGCGGCGTCGGCGAACGACTTGCAGCGGCCGTCGGCGGACAGCCCTCCCTGCGCCGTGAACTCCACGAATCCCTCGGAGCCGGCCATCACCGTGACCCCGCCCGCCAGCGCGAGCGAGCACTCCCCCGCCCGCAACGCCTGCGCCGCCAGGTGAATCGCCACCAACGACGACGAACACGCCGTGTCCACACTCACCGCCGGCCCCTCCAGGCCCAGCGCGTAGGACACCCGGCCGGACAGCACACTGGCCAAGCTGCCCGTGAGCAGATGCCCCTGCAGGCGCTGGGCCGAACGAGAGAGCAGATCGCCGTAGCCGGACTGGTAGACGCCGGTGAAGACGCCGGTCTGACTGCCCGCCAGCGCGGCGGGGTCGATCCCCGCGTGTTCCAGCGCCTCCCAGGAAACCTCGAGCAGCAGCCGCTGCTGCGGATCGGTGGCCAGCGCCTCCCGCGGCGAGATGCCGAAGAACGCCGCGTCGAAGTCGCCGACCACGTCGAGGAATCCGCCTTGCTCGGTGGCGGAGAGGCCGGGCCCGTCGGCGCCCCGCAGCGCGTCGAGGTCCCAACCGCGGTCGGCGGGGAACGGCGTGATGGCGTCGGCTTCTTCCACGACCAGCTGCCACAGACCGGCCGGATCGGACACCCCGCCCGGGTAGCGGCAGGCCATCCCCACCAGGACGACTGGATCGTCGGCCACGGGTGCCGGTACCACCGCCGGCCGCACCTCCGGCTCCGCGGCGGGGGGCTGCCCGAGCCGGCCGGACAGGTACTCCGCCAGCCGGGCCACGGTCGGGTAGTCGAACACGACGCCGGTCGGCAGTGCGAGCCCCGTCCTCGCCCGCAGCAGGTTGCGTAGCTCGACCGAGGTCAGCGAGTCGAACCCGAGCGCCTTGAACGGCTGCATGGTGTTGATCTCCGTGCCCGCGCCGTGCCTCAGCACGGCCGCCGCGGCCTCGCGCACCATATCCACGAGCACCCGTCGGCACTCCGCACCGGACAGTCCCGCCAGCCGCGTGCTGTCCGTGGTGTTGTCGGCCGCGCGGCGCCGGGTACCGCCGGCCAGGGACCGCCACACGGCCGGCACGTCCGCCTGGGCGCGCAACGCCCCGATGTTCAGCCGGGTCAGTCCCAGCACCGGCGCACCGGCGCGCAGCGCCCGGTCGAACAGCGCGAGGCCCTGCGCCACCGGCAGCTCCGGCATGGCCGACCGCGCGATGCGCCGCAGGTCGGTGTCGGAAAGACTGCCGACCAGGCCGACCTCGGTCGTCCACGGACCCCAGGCCATCGACAGAGCAGGCAGTCCCGCGTCGTGGCGCTGCTGCATGAGCGCGTCCAGGAAAACGTTGCCCGCGGCGTAGTTGCCCTGCCCGCCGTTGCCGGTGAGGCCCGCGACGGACGAGAAGACCGCGAACAAGGACAGGTCGTGGTCGCGGGTCAGTTCGTGCAGGTACCAGGCCGCGTCGGCCTTCGGGGCGAGCACCCGGTCGAGCTGCTGGCGCGACAGCGACCCGATCACCCCGTCGTCGAGCACCGCCGCGGCGTGCACGACACCCGTCACCGGGTGCTCCGCAGCCACGGACGCCAGCGCGTCGGCCAGGGCTCGCCGGTCGGTCACGTCGCACGCCGAGACGATCGTCTCAGCGCCGAGCCGCCCCAGATCCGCCACCAGTTCGGTGACGCCGGGTGCGTCCGGGCCGCGCCGACTGAGCAGCAGCAGGTGCCGGACGCCATGCTCGGTCACCAGGTGCCGGGCGAAGAGACCACCCAGGCCACCCGTGCCGCCCGTGATCACGACCGTGCCGACGCCGTCCAGGACCGGCCCCGCTCCGTCGGCCGGGCTCACTCGGGTCAGGCGAGCGGCGTGCAACCGGCCGGCGCGCAACGCCAGTTGCGGCTCGTCTGCGGCCAGGATCCGGCCCAGCACGGCGGTGTCCGGCTCGGCGTCGGTGTCGACGAGGACGAACCGGCCGGGGTTCTCGGTCTGCGCCGATCGCACCAGGCCCCACACCGCCGCCGCCGCCGGATCGGTGACCGTGTCCCCCGGCCGGACGGCGATCGCGCCCGTGGTCGCCACGACCAGCGGCGTGGCGGCGAAACGCTCGTCGCTCAACCAGTGCTGCACCTGCTCCAGCACCCACCCTGTGACGTCGTGGACGGACTCCACGACCGCGTCCGGGTCCCCGGACACCGGCAGCACCACCACCGGCGGCAGCGGGCCCGACGCCACGGCATCCGCGATCGAACCGGGACGATCGACCACCAGCCGGTCCGCCACCGCGGCGGCGGTGCCGGCTATGCCCGGCCAGTCCAGCTTCACCAGTGCGCCGTCGCCGAGACTGGCGCTCACGCTCTGCGCGGTCGGCGGGCGCACGGTCAGCGACCCGACCGACAGCACCGGAAGGCCGGCGGTGTCCGCGACAGCCAGCGAAACCACGTCCGGCCCGGTGCGGGTCAGTGCCACCCGCAGCCTCGACGCTCCCGACGCCCGCAACACCACGTCCGTGAAGCCGGCCGGCAGCCCGTCCACTCCGGCGAGGCTTCCCGTCCGCACCGCGGAATCAAGCAGCGCGGGGTGGATCCCGAACGACTCCGCGCCGGTGTCCGCGGGAAGCCCGACCTCGGCCAGGATCCGGTCGCCGTGGCGCCAGGCCCGGGTCGGGCCCTGGAACAGGGGGCTGTACGCGAACCCGGCCGCGTCCAGCCCGTCAGACAAGCCCGAAATGTCCACCTCGGTCGCGCCGGGCACCGGCCAGACCCCGGTCACGATGTCGAAGTCCGCGTCCGCGTCCGCGGAAGCGCCGGTGCCGAGCACGCCGGTGGCGTGCCGGGTCCACACCTCTTGTCCGTCGGGGCACGCGTACACCGCCACGCTCCGGCGGGAGTCCGCGTCGGCGTCCGATACCACCACCTGGACTCGCACGCCCCCTTCGGCGGGCACCACCAGCGAAGTGTCCAGGGTCAGCTCGTCCAACCGGTCACAGCCCACGCTGTCACCCGCCCGGACGGCCAGCTCCACGTAGCCGGTGCCGGGGAACAGCACGGTGTCCCGCACGGTGTGGTCGGCCAGCCACGGGTGCGTCCGCAGCGACAGCCGGTTCGTGAACAGCACGCCGTCCGTGTGCGGCAACGGCACCCTCGCACCGAGCAACGGGTGCTCGGCCGAGCTCAGGCCCGCGGCGGTGACATCGGTGGGCACCTCGGCGGTGTCGAACCAGAAACGTTTGCGCTGGAAGGCATACGTCGGCAGCGGCACGCGCGTCGTGCCGGCGCCGGCGAACACGGCGGCCCAGTCGGCGTCCACCCCCGCGGCCACCACCTCGGCGAGCGCGGCGACGAACCGGCCCGCGCCGCCGTCGTCGCGGCGCAACGTGCCGGCCACCGCAATGCCCGGGTCCTGGTGCGCCTCCGCCACCTCGCCGATCGCGGTGGTCAGCACCGGGTGTGTCGAGACCTCGACGAAAACCCGGTGGCCCGACGCGATCAGCGCCTCCGTCGCGTCCTCGAAGCGAACCACGTCGCGCAGGTTGCGATACCAGTAGTCGGCGTCCACACGAGCGTAATCGGCCCACTGCCCGTCCACAGTGGACATCCACGGCACCTCGCCCGGCCGCGCGGTGATGTCGGCCAGCTCCGCGCACAACCGTTCCTCGATGGCGTCGACGTGCCCGGAGTGCCCGGCGAAGTCCACCCCGGGCAGCTGCCAGCGATGGACCCGCGCTTTCGACAGCACCCGGCCGAACTCGCCCAGTGCCTCGGCGTCACCCGAGACCGACACCGAGGCCGGCCCGTTGACCGCCGCGATCCACAGGCGGCCCGCCCACGGCCGCAGGGCTTCGGTGACCCAGTCCGCGCTCATGAGCACGGACAGCATCCCGCCGCGCCCGGTCAGCTCCTCGGTGATCATCCGGCTGCGCCGCGCGACGATCCGCGCCGCGTCCTCGAGGGTGAGGTACCCGCCGACGACCGCGGCCGCGAGCTCGCCCTGGGAATGCCCGACCACTGCGGAAGGCTCGACGCCGGAGGACCGCCACAGCGCCGCGAGCGACACCATCACGGCCCACGACACCGGCTGGAGCACGTCCACCCGCTCGAACCCGGGAGCACCCTCGGCGCCACCGACCACCTCGGCCAGATCCCAGTCGACGTAAGGGGCCAGCGCATCGGCGCACTCCCGCAGCCGCGCGGCGAACACCGGGGACGAGGCCATCAGGTCACGGCCCATCCCGGCCCACTGCGCGCCCTGGCCCGGGAAGACGAACACGGTCTTCACGCCGCCGGGCCGCGCGATGCCCCGCGCCACTCCCGGCACGGACTCGCCGGCCACCGCGTTCCTCAGGCCCGCCAACAGCTCGTCCCGGCCCGAGCCCGCCACCACGGCCCGGTGCTCGAACAGCGACCGGGAGCTGACCAGCGACCAGCCCACGTCGACGGTGCGCAGGGCCGGGTCCGCCTCGACGAACTCCAGCAACCGGGCGGCCTGCGCCCGGACCGCCGCGTCCGACTTCCCGGACAGCACCCACGGCACCGCAACGGAATCGGACGGCGCCTCGGGCGCCGCGTCCGGCACCGCTTTTTCGGGAGCCTCCAGGATCACGTGGGCGTTGGTGCCGCTGATGCCGAAGGAGGAGACCGCGGCCCGGTGCGGGCGGTCGTCGTCCGGCCAGGGGGTGGGGTCGGTGAGCAGCTGGACGGCCCCGGCCGACCAGTCGACGTGCGGGGTGGGCTCGTCGATGTGCAGGGTCTTCGGCAGCAGGCCGTGCCGCATCGCCTGGACCATCTTGATGATCCCGGCGACCCCGGCCGCGGCCTGCGTGTGCCCGAGGTTGGACTTCACCGAGCCCAGCCACAGCGGATGCTCCCGGTCCTGCCCATAGGTCGCCAGGATCGTCTGGGCCTCGATCGGGTCCCCGAGCCTGGTGCCGGTGCCGTGGGCCTCCACCACGTCCACATCGGACGGTGCCAGGCCGGCGTCGGCCAGTGCCTGCCGGATCACCCGCTGCTGCGACGGGCCGTTCGGCGCCGTCAGGCCGTTGGACGCCCCGTCCTGGTTGACCGCCGAACCCCGCACCACCGCCAGCACCTGGTGCCCGTTGCGCCGAGCGTCCGACAACCGTTCCACCAGCAGCAGGCCCACGCCCTCGGCCAGACCGAAGCCGTCGGCGGCGGCCGAGAACGCCTTGCACCGGCCGTCGCCGGCCAGCCCGCCCTGCCGGGAGAACTCCACGAACATGCCGAGGTTCGGCATCACCGTGGCGCCGCCGGCCACAGCCAGGTCGCACTGGCCCGCCCGCAGCGCCTGCACTGCCAGGTGCAGGGCTACCAGCGAGGAGGAGCAGGCGGTGTCGACGGTGACCGCCGGGCCCTCCAGGCCGAGGCTGTACGCGATGCGGCCGGAGTGCACGCTGCCGGTGGTGCCGGTGAACACGTACCCACCGAAGCCGGTGTCGTCGCCCGTGCCGGGCCCGTACTCCAGCGTCATCGCGCCGATGAACACGCCGGTTCGGCTGCCGCGCAGCGAAGTCGGGTCGATGCCCGCGTGTTCGATCGTCTCCCACGACGTTTCCAGCAGCAGCCGCTGCTGGGGGTCCATCACGGTGGCCTCGCGGGGTGAGATGCCGAAGAAGTCGGCGTCGAACAGGTCCGCGTCGTGCACGAACCCGGCCTCGCGCTGGTAGTGGTGGCCCGTCCGGTCCGTCTCGGGCGCGTACGTCCCGGTGACGTCCCAGCCCCGGTTGGCGGGGAACGGCGTCAGCGCGTCGGCGCCGCTCGCGACGAGCTCCCACAGGCGGTCGGGGCCGTGGGCGCCTCCCGGATACCGGCAACCCATCCCGACGATCACGACCGGGTCCTCGGTGGCGGGCGTGAGCCGGTCCGGTTCGTGACCGGCACCGGGATCAGGACCGAAGAGCCGCTCGGCCAGGGCGACGGCAAGCGCGGCGGGCGTCGGGTGGTCGAAGGTGACCGTGACCGGCAGCGTCAGCCCGCTGGCCGCCGACACCCGGTTGCGCACCTCGACCGCGGTCACCGAATCGAACCCCAGGTCGCGGAATGATCGGTCCGGATCGACCACGTCCGCCCCGCCCTCGCCCAGGGCGAGGACGACCTCGCGGCACACCAGCTCCGTCAGCACCGCCTGTCGGCGGGCCTGCTCCAGGCCGGCCAGCTCCCCATGCAGCGAAGGGTCCGAAAGCAAAGGGTCCGAAGAGGACTGTCCGGTGCCGGCCCCGGCCACGGGCAGGTCGGCCGACGGCACCGGGGCGTGGCCGGCGTACAGCGCATCGCCGCCGGGCTCGGCGCCGCCCACGTACGCCTCGCCCAGTGACAGCAGGAACCTGCGGAGGTCTCCCTGGCCGCGGCGCAGCGAACCGCACACCGTCGCCGGAACCGGTCCGGATTCCACGGTCTCCTGCATCGCCGCGGTCAGCACCGGGTGCGGGCTGACTTCCACGAGCACCCGGCAGCCGTCGGCGAGCAGGGCCCTGGTGGCTTCCTCGAACCGCACCGGGTGGCGGAGGTTCCCGCACCAGTATTCGGCGTCCAGCGCCACCGCGTCCCCGGGCAGCCGGGTCCCGAGGTGGGCCGAGTAGAACGGGAGCCGCGGCGGCCGGGGCCGGATCGGCTCGAGATCCCTCCGCATCGACGGCAGGATCTGCTCGATCTGCGGCGAATGCGCGGCCAGCCCCACTGCCACCCCGTGGGCCGGGATCCCGTCGGCGGTCAGGGCCGCCACGAGCTCTGCGGCCGCTGCGGTGTCCCCGGACACCAGCACCGTGGCCGGCCCGTTGATCGCGGCCACCACCAGCGCATCCGGCCAGGCCGCCAGCCGCTCGCGCACCAGTTGTTCGGGCGCGCGCACCGACACCATCTCGCCCCGGCCCTCGATCGTCGCCTGGGCCCGGCTCCACAGTGCCGCCACCCGCGCGCCGTCGTCCAGCGACAGCGCGCCGGCGACGACGGCCGCGGCCACCTCACCCAGGCTGTGCCCGGCTACCGCGGCGGGCTCGATCCCGTGGGAGAGCCACACTTCGGCGAGCGCCACCATCATCGCGAACAGAGCGGGCTGCACCACGTCGACGCGGCCGGGCGGGGCCGGATCGCGCAGCACGTCCAGCAGGGACCAGTCCACGAAGGGCTCCAGTGCCTGCGTGCAGTCGTCGAGCCGAGCCCGGAACACCGGGGACTCGGCCAGCAGGTCCCTCGCCATCCCCGGCCACTGCCCGCCCTGGCCGGGGAACACGAACGCGACCGGCCCTCCGAGAGCGGTGCCCTCGACCAGCCCGGGCGCTCCGCGGCCGGCCGCCAGCGCCCGCAAGCCGTCGGCGAAGCCGGCTCGATCGGCGGCGACGACGGCCGCGCGGTGCGGCCCGGAGGCGGCCATCGCACGCAAGGCCGCGCCGACATCGGCCGGCCGCACGTCCGCCCGTGCGTCCAGGTACTCGGCCAGCCGCCCGGCGTGGGCGCGCACCGACTCGGGGTGACCTCCGGGCAGCAGCAACGGCAGCCGGTCCGGGCCGGAGCCGACCGGCTGCTCAGTGTGCGCGGAACGCATCGAACACCTCCACTCGGGAAACATCCGCCGACGAGTCACGAAAATCGACTTCGAAAACGTTTCGCCGAGTGCGCACGAAGTCCCTCTCATTCAACCTGCAACCGAAGCGATCGAGCAGATCGGCCGCCGTCCGCGAAAACCGGCAGGACCGAAAATCAAAGCTAGCGTCACGATCCGCGACATCAACTCCCCAACCTGGTAGTCCGGTTCGGACACTCAGAGGAAGTCTCACGACCACCAGCATTGGTGATACCGCGCCGGAAAAGATCCGTGCGAATCTCAGCCAGGTATTTTGCCGACGAGAATGGCGCCCCAGTCCGCCCTCATAATTCGGAGCAGGCAAATCACATGCGCGAGGAAACTGATTACGACCTGGTGGTGGAGACGTCGTCCGGCTCGATTCGGGGCTTCCTGGACCGGGGCGTCCCGAACTGGCGCGGCGTGCCGTACGGTCGGGTCGGGCATCGGTTCCGGCCGCCGGCGCCGGTCGTCCCCGTCGAGCGGATCGACGCGCGCCACTGGGGCCCGGTCTCCTGGCAGCTGCCGATCATCCTCGGCCAGACGCCCTCGACGGTGTCCCCCGACGCGACCGAGAGCGAAAACTGTCTCAACCTCAACATCTGGTCGCCCGACCCGAACCCGGACGCGCGTCGGCCGGTGCTGATGTGGCTGCACTTCGGCAGCCGGGCCTACGGCAGCGGCAGCACGTCGACCAACGACGTCTGGCACTTCGCCGCCCGGCACGACGCAGTCGTGGTCACCGCGAACTACCGGATCGGGGCCTGGGGCTGGCTCTATCTGGGCGCGCTGGACCCGGACTTCAAGGACAGCGCCAACCTTTCCATGCTCGACCAGATCCAGGCACTGCGCTGGGTCAAGGAGAACGTGGCCGCCTTCGGCGGCGACCCGGACAACGTCACGTTGTTCGGCCTGTCCTCCGGCTCGTCGGACGTGGCGGCGCTGCTGGGTGCTCCGGCGGCCAAGGGGCTGTTCCACAAGGCGGCGCTCTACAGCGGCGCCCAGCCGCCCATGGCCGAGGAGCGAGCCGCCCGGTTCGCCGAGGACTTCCTCGAGTCCGCCGGACCGCTGGCGGCGACGCCGGCAGATCTCGCGCATCTGCCCAATGTGGGGCTGCGCACCATCCATCGGCGGATGCTGAAGCAGGCCACGTCCAAGTCCCACGGCCCGGCCATGATCCGGTACGGACCGTTCGTCGACGGCAACGTCCTGCCCCGCAGCCCGCTCGACTCGCTGGAAATGGGGCTCATGGCCGACGTTCCGCTGCTCGTCTCGAACGTCACCGAGGAGAGCGGGGCGTGGGACGCCTGGAACGCCATCGACACGGCCTACCTGCGCGCGTTCCCCGAGCACGACCAGTCGCTGCCCCACAAGGAGAAGATCGACGCCCTGTCCGAGTTGATCTGGGTGGGGCCGGCCAAAAAGCTGCTCGCCGCCCAGCACAAGGGCGGCGCCCCGGTGTGGTACCAACAGTTCGACTACGCGCCCTCCACCAACTGGCGGACCGTGCTCGCCTATCCCGAGCTGGCGAACCGGCCGGTCCACGGCGCCGACGTGGCCTGCCTGTTCCTCGACCCGGAAGGCACCGTCGGCTCCGACGAGGACCGTGCGGTCGGTGCGCAGGACCAGGCGGCGCTGCTCGCCCTGGCCAGGGACGGGCGGGTGCCGTGGACGCCGTGGACGCCGGAATCACCGGCCCCGCACCGGATCGGCGTACCGGCGGACTGATCCCGTCGACCGCCGATCAGGGGTTCTCGTACCAGCCGTCGATTCGGCCACGCGCGAGAACCCCGTCCGCGGCGTCGAGTACGGCGCGCGGCTTGGCCGATTCGGGGTCCGCGCCACCCGCCACGACGGTGATCGGCTTCGCGAGCGCGAAGAGCTGGAACACGTACCGGTGCGGGCCGTGCCCCTTGATCGGGTCCGCCCCCAGGTAGCCGCGTCCATTGCCGGACCGCAGCACCCGCACACCCGCGGTGGCGCTGTTCTGGTCGAGCGCACCGCGCGCGACTTCGGTCAACGCAGCGTCGAGAAGGAAGACTCCGTGGACGAACGGCTTCGGCAGGGGCACATCCGGGTCCTCGACGACCAGGAGCAGTTGCGCAGTGCCGGCGGGTGTCCCGGTCCAGCTCAGTGCCGGCGAGGTGTTCTGGCCGCCGGACCGCTTCCCGGCGTGCGCCACCGGCATCGTCGCCTCGTGCTCGAAGTCGGGACTGGTCACCCGCACGGTCTCGGGCCCCGCCAGGTTCGGCGTGTTCCAGGCCAGGCCCGTCTCCCCCGCCCGCCGGTTCTTCAGCAACTTTCCGAGCAATGCCATGAATTCTCCTTGTCTGAACACTCCGGACCCTCGGACTGGCGCGCCAGGGCCACAGGCTACCGGCGCCGGCCCGGCGTCTCGTGGCACCCGTGGTGTCCGGCGGGCAGTTCATCGGCGGTCCGGTGGCCGTCGGCCGTTTCCGCCGGGCGGCGCACGTGCCACACGATTCCACCATGTCCCGCAACGGGATCGGCATCACCAGTTCCGGCGGTTTTCGCCACGCGGGCCCGGTCGGACGCCCCGTACAACACCAGGACGCCACCGCCCGGGTGGTGACTCCGCGGAATCAGGCGCACCGCGTCTCTCCGCGCGAGGGGCTCTTCACCGGAGGGGCAAGGTGAACCGGGCCGTCGGGCGCGCGGACTCGATGCTCACCCCGGAGTCCCGAGGGTTGCCCGTCGTCCAGGCCACGGTGCTCGCGGCCAAAGCAGAGATCCTCACCAGGAAGGGCGAGTTCGACGAGGCCGCGCCCACCGCGCGGACGGCGCTCACGCTCCCGGCGGCGCAGCCGGACGGGATCCGGTCGTTCACGCGCTCGGAGCGCCGGGTGGCGTCCTTGGCGGCCGCCGGGTACACCAACCGCGAGATCGCGCTGAAGCTGTACGTCACGCCGAGCACGGTCGAACAGCACCTCACCCGCGTGTTCCGCAAGCTGTCCGTCAAGCGGCGCGAGGAGCTGCCGGTGGAATTGTGTACGGACCTGCTGCTGCGCTGATCAGGTCGGGCGAGGTCAGGCTCAGTGTGCTCGGCGCGGGAAGGCGGGCCGGCTCGAGATGCAGGCGCTCGACACCGTCGACGCCCGGCGCCGGCAGGCCGGCTGCGCAGGCGCACTCGTGCTCGGTGAATCCCGCGAACCGGTAGGCGATCTCCATCATGCGGTTGCGGTCGGTGCGGCGGAGGTCGGCGACGAGGTGCACACCGGCGCGGGCGGCCTGGTCGGACAGCCAGTTCAGCAGGGCCGAGCCGACGCCGAGTGACACGACCCGGCACGAGGTCGCCAGCAGCTTGAGGTGCCAGACCCGCTCGTGCCGGGCCAGCAGCACGATGCCGACGGCGCCGTGCGGACCGAACCGGTCCTCCATCGTCACCACCAGGACCTCGTGGCCAGGATCGGCGAGCAGACCGCGCAGCGTCGCGTCGTCGTAGTGCACGCCGGTGGCGTTCATCTGGCTGGTGCGCAGGGTCAGTTCCGCGACGCGGGACAGCTCCTGCTCGGTGGCGCGCCCGATGGTCACCTCCAGGTCGAGCGTGCGCAGGAAGTCCTCGTCGGGGCCGGTGAACTCGGCCCGGCTGGCGTCGCGCTCGAACCCGGCGCGGTACATCTGCCGCCGCCGGCGGGAGTCGACGGTGACGACGGCGGGACTGAACTCCGGCCGCCGGACCAGCTCCGTGGCCTCCTCGGCCGGGTAACACCGCACGTCGGCCAGGTGATGTGCCACCTCGGCACGCTCGACCGGGTTGTCGTCGATGAAGGCGATCGTGTTGTGCGCGAAGTTCAGCCGCTCGGCGACGGCGCGCACCGACTCCGACTTCGGGCCCCAGCCGATGTGCGGCACCACGAAGTACTCGGCCAGCCCGAACTCCTCCAGCCTCGACCAGGCGTGGTCGTGGTCGTTCTTGCTGGCGACGGACTGCAGAACACCCCGTCCGTCGAGGGTGGTGATCACCTCCCGCACCCACTCGAACGGCCGCACGCCGTCATCCTCGAGCAGGGTGCCGCGCCACAGCGTGTCGTCCAAGTCCCAGATCAGGCACTTCACCATCGGCGTCGCGGTCATTGCCGTCCCCTCACTGTGCCCGCCCGGCCCCGCACGTGTTCGGCGAGCAGGAGCTGGCAGATCTCGGTGGTGCCTTCGATGACCTCCATCAGCTTCGCGTCCCGGTACGCGCGGGCCACCACGTGGCCGTCGGACGCGGCGGCGGACGCGAGGAGCTGGACCGCGCGGGAGGCCCCGGCGGCGGCCTCGCGGGAGGCGACGTACTTGGCCTGTACCGCGTCGGTGGCAACCTCGGGCGCGCCCTCGTCCCACGACGCGCTGGCGTGCTCACAGGCGCGGGTCGCGATCTGCTCGCCGACGTACAGTTCGGCGAGCAACCGGCCGACGAGCTGATGCCCGGCGAGTGGAGTTCCGAACTGCTCGCGGCGGCCGGTGTGCTCGACAGCCGCCGCCAGGCACGCGCGCAGGATGCCGACACAGCCCCAGGCGACGGACATCCGGCCGTAGGTCAGCGCCGCCGTGACGACCAGCGGGAACGACAGCCCGACCCCGCCCAGCACGTGGTCGGCCGGCACGCGGACGTGGTCGAGGACCAGGCCGGCGTGCCCGGCCGCACGGCACCCGCTGGGGTGGGGCACCCGCTCGACCCGCACGCCCGGCGTGTCCGCGGGCACCACCACGGCGGTGGTGCCGCCCCGGTAGCCGCCGAACACGAGGAGCAGATCGGCGTAGTGGGCAGCGGTGACCCACACCTTGCGGCCAGAGACCACGACTTCGCCGGACCCGCCGTCGGTGATCGTGGTGGTCATCGCGGCGAGGTCGCTGCCCGCGCCCGGTTCGCTGAACCCGACGGCGGCCAGCTCCCCCGAGGTCAGCCGGCGCAGGAAGTGGTCGCGCTGCCCGGCGGTGCCCAGTCGGCGGATCGCCCACGCGGCCATGCCCTGCGAGGTCATGACGCTGCGCAGCGAACCGCACAGCTCGCCGACCGCGGCGGTCAGCTCGCCGTTGGCCCGGCTGTCCAGTCCCGCGCCGCCGTGCTCGACGCCGACCTGGGCACACAGCACGCCCAGCCCGCCCAGCTCGGCCAGCAGGTCGTGGGGCAGCTCGCCGGCGACGTCCCAGCCCGCCGCGCGGTCGCCCACCCGGTCGGCGACGAGCCCGGCCAGGTCGTCGCTCACCGCTCGGCTTCCCGCAGCCGCAGCACCAGCGCGGCCATGGCGTCGACGGTGCGGAAGTTGTCCAGTGCGAGATCCGGACCGGCGATCACGATGTCGAAAGTGGACTCCAGGTGCACCACGAGCTCCATGGCGAACATGGACGACAGGCCGCCGGTGGCGAAGAGGTCCGTGTCCCGCGCCCAGGTCTGCCTGGTGCGCTCAGCGAGGAACGCCTGCACGTGCTCGGCCACCGGCTCGGAGGATGTCTTCACGGTTGTGCCTTCCCGTAGTCGTAGAAGCCGCGGCCCGTCTTACGGCCGAGGTGACCGTCGCGGACCTTGTCGAGCAGCAGCTCGCAAGGTGCCGCCCGGTGATCGCCGGTGCGCTCGGCCAGCACCCGCAGCGAGTCGGCCAGGTTGTCCAGGCCGATGAGGTCCGCCGTGCTCAGCGGACCGGTCCGGTGTCCGAGGCATTCGCGCATCAAGGTGTCCACGGCTTCGGCAGTGGCGGTGCCCTCCTGCACGACGCGGGCCGCGTCGTTGATCATCGGGTGCAGGATGCGGCTGGTCACGAAACCTGGCCCGTCCCCGACCACGACCGGTTTGCGCGCCAAGGCGCCGAGCAGCCGGGTGACTGCGGAAAGCGTCGCCTCGCCGGTGCTCGCGCCCCTGACGACCTCGACCGTCGAGATCAGGTACGGCGGGTTCATGAAGTGGGTGCCGATCAACCGCGCCGCGTCCGGCAGGTGTCCGGCCAGCTCATCGATCGGGATCGAGGACGTGTTCGAGACCAGCGGTACCTCGGCGCCGGTCAGTGCGGCGGTCTCCGCGAGCACCTTCGTCTTGAGCGTCAGATCCTCGGTGATGGCTTCGATCACCACCGTGGCACCGGCCGCGCCGACGAGCGACCCGGTGACGGTCAGCTCGCCGCGCTCGCGGTCCGCCGGCAGCGCGTTCATCAGCTGGGCCATGCGCAACTGCACGGTGACCGCGGCCGGCGCCTGCCGGGCTCTCGCCGCGTCGGTCTCCACGAGGGTGACCGGTACGCCGTGCCCCACGGCGAGCGCGCTGATCCCCAGACCCATCGTGCCCGCGCCGAGAACGGCGAGCGAGAAGTCTTCGACCTCTTCGCGCAACATATGTTTCCTCCACTGGGAACGCTCGGTCAACAGACCGTCCCGCCCTGTTTCTCTTCCCTCGTCTTCAGCATGATCCGCGAGCGCGGCGCTCCCCCCTGAATACCCCCTATTTTTCCCGGAAAAGTGACGCATGTGTGATTTCTGGGAATCGACGGAATGACGCCACCCGGCGCGCTTCCACTCACTTTTTTCTGACGAGCGTGATTCCGTCCGCCATCGGCAGCAAGCAGATTTCGACTCGCTGGTCGGTGTGGAGCCGGATGTTCAATTCGCGCACCGAAACGGTGTCGATGTCCGTCACGGCCGGATCGGCGACCCGGCCGAAGAACAACGTGTTGTCCACCACAATCAGTCCGCCCGGGCGCAGCAGGGATAGCGATTCCTCGTAATAGTGGAGATATCCGGACTTGTCGGCGTCGACGAACACGAAATCGAACTTTGCGCCCTCCTCACGCAGCGCCGCGAGCGTGGCACGGGCGTCGCCGACCCGAACCTCGATCAGGTCCGCCACCCCCGCCTTCTCCCAGAACGGCCTGCCCATGTCGGGCCACTTCGCCGCGATGTCGCAGGTCACCAGCCGCCCGTCGGTCGGCAGGGCGCGCGCCATGCACAGCGTGCTGTAGCCGGTGAAAGTGCCGATCTCCAGCACGGCGCGGGCGCCGGTGAGGCCGACGAGCAGCGCGAGCAGCTGTCCCTCCTCGGGCATCACCTGCAACGCCTGTGCCGCCGGCACCGTCGCCGTCTCGGCCCGGAGCCCGGCGAGCACCTGGTCGTCACGCAGAGAGGTGGCCCTCACGTAGTCGAGTATTTCTTGGTTCGCGGTGATCTGCTGAGCCATGAGGATACTTTCGTGAAATGTGGGAGCGGGAGAGTGCGTTTCCGAGCGGCGGCCGGACCGGCCGCCGCTTCGTCATTTCAGCCAGCCGTTGTGGACAGTCAGGCGGGGATGACGACCCCGAGCTCGTCGGCCTGCCTCCGCTGGAACTCGCCGAACTCCCCGTGCAGCTGCCAGCGCCGGGCCGCGCCTCGCAGCGTGCCGGGTTCCCTGGTGCCCCAGGCGGCCTCGAACTCCGGCGGCAGCAGCCTGCTCGACGGCACCGACCACCACATGCGCAGCAGGTGCCGTCCGGTGTCCGCCTCTTCGCTGTCGAACGTCGTCCGGCCGTGCAGCACCAGGTGGTTGTTGATCAACTGCAGATCACCCGGCTGGAACTCCATGGCGGTGACCAGGTCCGGCCGGGCCGCAATCTCCTCGACCGCCTCGATGGCGCGCCGCTGCCGGTCGGTCAGCCGCGGCGCCGCGGAGTTGTCCTGGCTGCGCAGGATCCGGCGGAGGTAGAACCGCGTCGTGGTCCGCCCCTCGTGGCGGCCGAACACCGGGCACAGGAAGAAATCGGGGTGGTGCTCGTCCGGCGAGGCGACGTCGGCGAACGGAAGCGGTTCGTACAGCGCGGGCAGCAGGTCGGGGTACACCCACGAGATCTCCCGCCGCACCGCTTCGGCACTCACGACGAGGCTGGTGCCGCCGTGGGCGGCGGCTCGTCGGCACAGCAACCCGACGATGTCCGTCGAGTCGATGTGGAACCCGATGTGCTGGTTCGAGCTGTGTACCCGCAGCCTGCCCGCGCGGCCCTCGTCCCGGATGTCGACCATGTGGGAGTCGGAGTTGTTCTGGATGAGCGGCACCCCGAGGTACATGCCGAGCCCCCAGTAGAGCCGGCGGACCTCGTGCTCGCTCTTCCCTGCGACCGGGATCCCGCGGACCAGCGCGAAACCCGGCTCGTCCTCCAACGACCGCAGGATGCACCGCAGCTTCGGCCCCACCCTCGGCAGCGGGAAATCGGCCTCGCCGGCGGCGAAGTCGGACTTGCCGCTCGCGAGCAGCGTGGCGAACGCTTTGTCGATCTCGGCCGCCTCCGACACGGTCAGCTCGTGCAGCCACGGCTCCTCGTCCGGCGCGCGCGACACTCCGGGTTCCGCGTTCAGCAGAATCGACATCCCTCTTTCGTCCTTTCGGTAAACGTCGGCCGACTCAGTAGATGCCCTCGATCACCCGTTCACCGCCGAACTTCTCGACCGGCCGGGGATCGGCCACCGAATCGCCGAACTGCCCTTCCGGGCCGCGGACCCGGATCGCCGAGTCCCGCTCGAGGTTGTTGGGCAGGAACACGCCCTTGCTGACGTGGCTCATCACGACCTGGCCGCGCCGGCCGTAGTCCACGGTCTCCCCGGTCTCGGGATCGACGACCCGGAACATCACGACCGGGGTGTACGGGTCGTAGATCACCTGGTCGCCTGCGCCGGTCCCGGTGCGTTCGGCCGCCCCTTCCAGGATCATGGCGCTGTTGTACCGGCTCACCATGCGCACCTGCGGGAAATGCACGCGCGACAGTTCGAACCGCTCGTCGGCGGTCATGTGCGCGCCGCCCCAGAACACCACGGCCACCTTGGCGTTGATGAGCTCGACGAGGCGGGGACGGCCGGCACATGCGCGCAGGATCGGCGGGGTGATCACCACGAGGCCGACGTGCTGGGTTTCGAGCACGTGCTCGATCTGGTCCAGCACGTGGTCCACATAGGACTTCACCTGGTCCTGCTCACCGCGGCTGATCAGCTTCTTGACCCAGCGCGGGTCCACGTCGATGGAGAACTTGATGGTGTTCTGCTTCTTCACCACGTCGTCGTACTGGCCGCCGATCTTGTGCGGCCCGGTCGGCGTCGCGATGAGGACGTTGCCGGGTTCCCGCTCGGCGAACACGGGACCGGCGAGCATCCGGTCGATCGAGCTCTCGAACCAGTCGGGCATGAGGATCACGCGTTTGGGCGCGCCGGTGGTCCCGCCGGTCTCGAACACCTTGGGCGCCGGCGGGTGGGGGCCGTAACCGCGCGGGATGAGGTCCTCGACGGGAATCCCCCGCAGCTCGTCGACGACGTTGGGGAACAACGTCAGGTCCTCGTAGCCGCGCACGTCGCGGATCGGGTCGAAGTCGAGGGTTTTGGCACGCTCGAGCCAGAACCGCGAGCCGGTGTCGGCGCCGAAGTGCCATTCGAGAGCGGTCCTGAGGTATCCCTCGGGGTCGGTCGGGCGGACCGCCGGGTCCAGCACCGCCCACCGCTTGTCGGTCAGGACGCCGGTCATGAAGAACCTCCGCTGTTCCGGATGTAATCCACCGATTCCGAAGTTCGTGCCTGCTCCACCGGCCACGCGACGTCCGTGACCAGGTTGAGCGCGGTGGCCAGCTCCAGGACCTGCTTCGCCCTGGCGAGCACGGGCGGGCCGACCATCTTCCCCTGCGACGTGATGGTGATCGACCTGCTCTCCAGCGCTGCGAGGTCCACGGCAGCGCAGATCTCCAGCGCGTCGTCGATCTCGTTCGTGGTCGGGGTGTAGACGTCGTGGATGACGGGGATCTGCGCCGGGTGGATCGCCATACGACCAAGGAACCCGAGCCGGCGGCCGTGCTTGCTGGTGACCAGCAGCCCGCGCAGATCGCGAGGCTCGGCGTACACGCTCTGGCACGGATTGGGCAGGCCGGCCGCACGCGCGGCCACGATCACGCGGGCCCGGCAGGTGTCCATGGTCGGCCCCTCGGCGGTGGAGCTGAGGTCGACCCGGAGATCGGACTCGCCGAGGCCGAGCATCGTCACCTCGGGCGACGCGGTGGCCAGGGCGAACGCGCGTTCCAGCGCGACAGCCGATTCGATGAGCACATGGATCTTCGCCGGGTGTCCCAGCTCCCGCAGCACCTCGGCGACGCGCCGGACGTCGGCGGGCGAGTCCACTTTGGCCACCCGCACCCCGGCGAGCGCGGGACCCGCGACCGCGCGGATGTCGTCCTCGCACAGGCCCGACGACATGGGGTTGACCCGCACGTAGGTGGGCTTCGCGGCCAGCGTGGCCATGGCCTCGGCGACGATCTCGCGAGCCTCGGGCTTGCGCGGGCCCGGGACGGCGTCCTCCAGGTCGAGTATCACCGCGTCGGCCTCGGTGTCGTAGGCGCGCGCGATCCGGTCCGGGTGGTGGCCAGGCACGTACAGGCAGCTGCGGAACACCCGGTGCTTTCCATGGGCGTCGGTCATGACCCGGCCTCCCCGGCCGTCGAGCGGGCGGGCCGGACGGAGCCGCACACGTCCTCGGTGTGGGCGCCGATCGGTGGACCGGCCCAGTCGATCCGGCCCGGAGTGGCCGACAGCCGGAACGGGACCCCAGGCATGCGCACCGAGCCGAGCTCGGCGTCGGGCACGTCCACGCTGAGACCGCGCGCCCGGAACTGCGGATCGGCCAGCACGTCGTCGACCTCGTAGATGGGAGCGACGGCCGCTTCGGCCGCCTCGAAGGCGTCCACGACCTCGTCCCGGCACCGGGCGGCGATCCACGGCCGGATCGCGTCGTCGATCAGCTCGCGGTGCTCGGCCCGGCCAACTCCGGTGGCGAACCACGGCTCAGCGCCCAGATCGGGGCGGCCGACCAGCCGGACGACGCGTTCGGCGACCGTGCGCGCCGGGGCGGAGACGGCGACCCAGCGGTCGTCCGCGCAACGGTAGACGCCCCGAGGCGCGCTGTTGTTGGACCGGTTGCCGACCCGTTCGGGCTTGAGGCCGAGGTGTTCGTAAACGGTGAGCTGGGCTCCCAGTGAGCCGATGAGCGTCTCGGTGATGGCGATATCCGCGATCTGGCCGGTGCCGATCACGTCGCGGGCGCGCAGCGCGATCAGCACCGCGAGGGCCGCGTGCAGGCCGGCGATGGCATCGCCGAGAGGGAACGCCGGGAGCGCGGGCGGCCCGTCGGGTTCACCCGACATCGCTGCCAGCCCGCTCATGGCTTCCGCCAACGTGCCGAAGCCGGGGCGGCGTGCGTACGGGCCGTCCTGTCCGAAGGCGGTGACCCTGGCCAGCACCAGCCGCGGGTTGGCCTCGGCGAGCACCTCCGGGCCGAGGCCCCAGCGTTCCAGCGTGCCCGGCCGGAAGTTCTCGATGAGGGCGTCGGCCCCGGCGGCGAGCCGGCGGAACCGCTGTGCGTCCTCAGGCTCGCGCAGGTCCAGCACAACGCTCTTCTTGTTGCGGCTCAGCACCTTCCACAGCAGCGGGACGTCGTCGTGCGCATGGCCGAAGCGGCGCAGCGGATCACCCGAGGGCTGTTCCACCTTGATGATCTCGGCGCCGAAGTCCCCGAGCAGTCTCGCCGCGAACGGTCCCGCGAACAGCGTGGAGGCGTCGATCACGGTGAGCCCGGCCAGAGGTGCCACGGGAGCGGGCACGGCCGACCTGCCACATTCGGTTCTGTCGCGCGGACTCGCCATACAGACCCTCCCCTCCGGGGCATCGGTGGATCACAGCGAAATTACGTAAGCCCACCGAGGAAGGTCAAGGTTGTGCACGCCGCGCCATTCTCGGGCACGGTTTTCGACTGCGTTTTCCGCGCAGTTGAACACCGGCGCCGGCATAACGGAACGTCCGGCACACCGAGCCGGTTATCTCCCGTAGCTCCCGCGGAGTTCGAATCCACCAGATCAGGTAGTGGCGGCGGCGACATCACCAGTTCTGGCTGTTTCGAGCCGCAGGGCCCTTGCAGGCGTTGGCGGGTCGCGGTGGCGCAAATATGCTGGCAATACCGCCACGTCCACTGAATCACGCGCAAACCGCGGGCCCTCCGACACGACCAGGAGTCCCATGTCCCAGGACGAGACGACCTGCTGGCCGGGCGACGATTCGCCGGCCTTCGCAGACTCCGAACCGGCTGCCTGGCTGTCGGACCAACTGGTCACGAGCACCGTCCGCCGCATTCCCATCAGCTCACTCAACCTCGATTTCACCTTACGGCAAGACCGGGTGAACACCGAACACGTGCAGATCCTCGCCGGGATCACCGAAGAACTGCCACCGATCGTCGTGCACGAACAATCGGGCCGGGTTCTCGACGGAATCCACCGCGTCCGCGCGGCCTTGGCGCAGGAGCGGAACCACATTTCCGCCATTGTGTACAACGGTTCGGACGACGACGCTTTCGCCGTGGCCGTCCGGCTCAACACCGCACACGGGCTGCCGCTCTCGCGCGCGGAGCGAATCGCCGCCGCGGCACGGATCCTGCGCACCCACCCACGGTGGTCGAACCGCATGATCGCCGGGGTCACCGGGCTGGCGGAGTCGACCGTCCGGGTGCGGCGCCGCGACCTTCCCGAACCCGGGCCCCGCTCCTGCACCCGGGTCGGCCGCGACGGCCGTGTCCGACCGGTGAACGCCGCCGAGGGGCGACTGCGGGCCAGTCGGCTGCTCGCCGAGCGCCCGACCGCGTCGGCGCGGGAAATCGCGCATGAGGCCGGAGTCTCGCCGAACACCGTGCTCGACGTGCGGCGCCGGCTTGCCGAGGGCCGGGAACCGGCGCCGGTCCAGGCCCGAGGAGGCGAGGCCGGTGCACCGGCGACCCCTTGCCCCACCGGGCCCAGCGACCTTGAGAAGATCACCGAGGCCATGCTGGTCGACCTGATGGCGGATCCCTCGATCCGGCTCAACGACCGCGGGCGGTTCCTGATCCGCTGGATGCGGGCCAACCGGGAAGCGCTCAACACCCGGTCCGACGTCGTCTGCGCGATCCCCGACCACTGGTCGGTCCCCGTGGCCAGGCTGGCCCGGGCGTATTCGTTGTTCTGGCAGGATCTGGCCCGGCAACTGGAACACCGGTCGGCGACACCGCCCCGAGAGAGCCCGGACCCGCTCCTCGAACCACCCGGCCTGCCGTAGGAATCCGGCGGGATCAGGTCGCCGAACGCAGCAGGCCGGTGATCGCCGCCGGCCCGGTGTCCGAAGCCAGCCCTGTCACCAGGGCGGCGAGTTCACCGGCCACCGCGTCATCCACCGCGCGCCGCGCGTTCATGCGGAACTTGGCCGTCAAGTCCGCGGCGGACAAAGGATTTTCCGGGCCGCCCAGGTTGTGCCGGACCCGTTCCTCGAGCACGGTGCCGTCGGCGAGCCGCACGGTGAGCACGGACGGGAACTGGTGCGGGAAGATCCGCGTGCACTCCGGGTCGGCCACCGGAGTCACCCTCGCGGCCAGCGCGAGGCGGGCCGGATCGGCCACCGCGTTGTCGGTGAAGTCGGCGTGGGACAGGCCGAGCCCGCCACCGCCGAGCAACGCGGCGGCCACCGTATACGGCCCGCTGAACGCGCCGTGGTAACCGGACAGCGGCCGGCGTTTGTCCTCGATCGGCTCGGCGATGGTGCGCAGCACCGGTTCGGGCACGCCGAGGGTGAGCTCGGTGATGATGGCGGGATCGATATCGCGCCGCCGGATCCGCAACGCGGCCTCCACCCCGGCGTGGGTGAAGTGGTTGCAGGGATAGGGTTTCACGAAGATCCGGTCGCTCTCCCACTGCTCGCCGAGGTCCCGGGTCACGGCTTCGAGGTCGAACCGGTCGCCGCAGAACGCACGCAGCAGGCCGAACCGGCCTTCCAGCACGGTCGGCGGCCCGGTGATCCCGTTCCCGGCGAGTGCCGCGGCCACCACCCCGGCGTGCGCCGCCCAACCGCAGTGGACCCGTTTGACCGTGCCCCCCGTCCGGTTGGCCTCGATGATCCCGGATCCCATGCTGCACGCGATGCCGATGGCCGAGGTCAGCCGAGCGGCGCTCAGCCCACGCAGTATCCCGGCCGCGACGGCGGCGCCGACCGTGCCGCAGATCGCGGTGGCGTGCTGGCCGCGGTCGAAGAACACCGAGTTCGCGTTCTGCTCGTCGTAGCCGGCCATGCCCAGCCGGCAGGTCACCTCGACCCCGACGGCCACGGCGTCGCAGAAGGCGGGCCCGGACGCGTCGGTCTGCTCCGCGACGGCGAGTGCCGCCGGCACGACCGCGGCCGACGGGTGCAGCACCGAAGGCAGGTGTGTGTCGTCGAAGTCCAGTGCGTGCGCGAGCGTGCCGTTGACCAGCGCGGCCGACGGCGCGGGCAGGCGGGTGGCCGAGCCGATCACCGTGGCCTGCGGCGAACCGCCCCACTCCCCCACCGTGGCCGCGACGGCCTCGGCCGGCCCCTCCGACAGCGCAGCGAGGCAGTTGCCGAGCAGGTCCAGGACCCGGCCGGCGACGTTGCTCCGCCGGTCGGCAGGCAGTCCGTCGTTCGCGACGAGTTCGGCCAGCGCGCCCAGCCGTTCGGCCGGGGTCACGCGCCCACCACCGCGATCGGCCGGATCGGGGAACCGGTGCCACCGACGATGCGCAACGGCGAAACCACGATGGGAAACTCTGTGAGACCCGACGCGGCGATCTCTTCCAGGTTGAGGTGTTCCATCAGGTAGATGCCGTGCTCGACCAGCAGCAGGCGGTGCACCGGCAGCGTCCGGTGGCCTTCGCCCGGCGGGATCCGCTCGTAGGCCGTCGTGTCGGCGCCGGTGGCCACGATGCCCTGCGCGGCCAGCCATTCGGCCGCGTGCTCGGCCACGCCGGGAACGCCGGTCGCGTGACCCAGGTAGGTCTCCGGGCTCGCGAAGTGGGCCGCCCATCCGGTCCGCACGAGCACGACGTCGCCGGGGCCGGGCAGGGCACCGGCGCGCTCGGCGGCCTCCAGCAAGTCCTTCCGCGTGACGCCGTAGCCGGGCTCGAGCACGTCCACCCCGAGCACTGCGGCAACGTCCAGCAGCAGCGCCCGCGCGACGAGCGGCGGGATCTGTTCGGCGCCGAGTTCGGTGAACGCACCGCCGCGCTGGGCCGTCTCCGCGTCCACGCCACCGTGCAGCCTGCCGTCGTGGCTGACGTGCGACAGCGCGTCGATGTGCGTGCCCACGTGCCCGCCGGTGACGATCACCTCGCTGCTGGCCGAGCCGCCGTCCGGCCGGCGCAGGTCGCCGTGCCGGCGCGCCAGCGTCATCCGGAAACCCGGATGGTTCGGGGAGCAGGGCATGCCGGTGAACAGCGGGTGTCCCAGCTCGATCGTGCGCACGCCCTTGGCCAGCACAGCCAGCAGCGCGCTGGTTCGCGCGTCCGTCATGAATCAACTCCCGGGATCGGCACGGCGGCCGGCCGCGGTCGCACGCCGGCCGCGAGCGTGCTCAGCAGATGGGCTCGGCTCCCCGCATGTTCAGTCGGCGCGCCAGGAGATCGATCACTTCTTTGGCGTGGTCGACGAGGTAGAAGTGCCCGCCGCCGAACACCTCCAGCTCCGTCGGCCCGGTGGTGTGCTCCGCCCAGGCCCGCGCCTCGTCGAGGGTGACGCGAGGGTCCTCGTCTCCGACGAGCACCGTCACCGGGCAGTCGAGGCGCGCATCGGGGTCGTGCCGATAGCGTTCGACGGCGCGATAGTCGCCGCGCACGGCCGGGAGGATCAGGGCGAGCAATTCCGGATCGGCGAGCATGGACTGGTTGGGTCCGCCGAGGCCCTGCAGCTCCGCCACGATCTGCGCGTCCGTGCCCTTGTGCACCTGCTCGTCGCGGTACCGGGAGGGCGCGCGCCGGCCCGAGGCGAACAACCGCGCAGGCGCGGGCAGCCCCGCTTCCCGCATCCGCAGCGCCACCTCGTAGGCGAGCACCGCGCCCATGCTGTGGCCGAACAACGCCAGCGGCCGGTCGGCCAGCTGGCGCAGCGCCGCGAAAATAAGGTCCGCGTACTCGGGCACGTTGTCGATGCCCGGTTCGTTCCGCCGGGCTTGGCGGCCGGGATACTGCACCGCCATCACCTCGACGTCGGGACCGAACGCCTTGGCCAGCGGGAAGAAAAAGCTCGCCGAGCCACCAGCATGCGGCAGGCAGGCCAGGCGCACCGCCGCGCTCGGGGCCGGGTTGTACGTCGACACCCAATTCTCGAAATACTCAGTCGAAGCCGTCACGTCGAATTGCCCCCTCGGTACGGCGTGTTGTTTCGCCGCACCGGGATGCTAGGTCGCGACAGCGGTGGCCGGGCATCCTCCGCCTTGATAGTTTCGGCCTGCGTCACCGCCGACCGGGATCGGTCGGGGTGCCTGGACGACCTCCTGCCCGCCCGCCGACGGCAACGAGTGAAGGCCCGCACCCGCAAGAACCTCACCAGCGAGTACGGACCGAACACCGGACAGCACCCCCAGAAGGCCCAGACCACACCGTCCGCGCTACCATCGCGTTCTTCGATCACGGCCTCAACAGCCGCTCACGGAGCTGCCGCAACGGTGTTGACGAACGGCCCCTTGCCTGATCAAAAAGCCGCTGGTTTAGTGACAACTGGTTGTCACCCGGCTATCGCTGAGCACGTCTCGTCGCCGAGGTCGCGGCGCTGGCTTTTTCGACTCGGGGAGGGGGCGTCGTCACAATGTGCAATTTTCGGCAGCCGCCGCGGCCGCGCTCGCCGCGCCTGGCGAACGGGCGAGGGCGCTCTTCAAGGGTGCCCTCGCGTGACCGGGCACGGGTCGCTGGTCCTTCGATCACACCCGGGTGCAGCTCGCCTACGGCGAACACCTGTGCCGCCTGCGCGCGACGGGCGAAGCGCAAACGCCAGCTGCGCAGCGTGCTCACGACGTTCCGGGATCTCGGCGCGCTGCCCGAGGCCTCCCGCGGCGAGGTGGAGCTGCGGGCCGCCGACGCCGACCACGCTGACGCCACAGGAGCTCGAGATCGTCAGGCTCGCCGCCGACGGCCTGACGAACAAGCAGATCGGCCAGCGGCTCTACCTCTCACCGCGGAGCATCGGCAACCACCTGTACCACGCCTTCCCCAAACTGGGCATCACGTCCCGCGTCAACCTCCGCGACGCCCTCAACTCTCCGATCGCGTCCGACACTCCGCACCACACGCCGGGCGCTCTGCGCCAGTGCCTCGGCAACCCCGCCCCCGCGGAAGGCGACGACGCGACCGGCCGCCGCACGTGACCGACGAGGGAGACACCCATGTCCCAGCAGGCCAACGAAGCGATGGCCAAACGCCTCATCCACCTCTACAACACCGACGTGCACGCCATGATCGACCAGTGCTACCCGGACGACCTCCGGATCAAGGTCAACGGCGTTCTCGCCATCACCGACCGCGACAAGTTCCACAAAGTCGAATCCGGGGTCCTCGTCATCGCGCCCGACCGCCAGGCCGCCATCACCCGCCTCCTGCACACCGGCGACGACACCGTCACCGTCGAAGGCACCTGCACCTTCACCGACACCGAGTCCGGCTCGACCCGCCGCACCTACTGGTGCTCGATCTGGACCATCACCAACGACCTCGTCACCTCCGACAGCACCTACCTCGACGCCTCCGTATGGACCTGAGTCGGCTCCGGCGAATAGCGCCGCCCGACCCGCAGCGCAACCGGCACCGGCCCGGAATCGCCTGGTCCAAGACCGCGGTCCGCGTCATCCTGACCAACCCACCGTCTACCTCCGCGAGGACGCCATCGCGGACCCACTCGACACTTGGCTGGCCAGACCTTCGCCCCAGCCCGCATCGAGCCCCAGGCCAGCCTCCTCTGCGAGCACTCGGTGCCGTACTCGGATCCCTGAGCCCATGGTGGTGCTGTACGGGGTAGGTCAGCCCGCGGCTGTGCTGGCTACAGCGACGTGCTGTCGGTTCCGGGTGGGACGCCAGGTGGCGACGAGGGCTGCGGCGAGGAGAAGCTCGGCGATGTCGCCGCCGTAGTACATGATCTGCGCGCCACCTTGGACCTGATCGATGGGTGCGTGCACGTTGATGAGGAAGCCGCCGTAGATCAGCTGGGCGATCAAGGCGTGCGCGGCGACCGCGATCCCGAGGACGACGAGCCGCGTGGGGACGCCGGGCCTGGCCGGTGCAGGGTCGGGGCCGGCGATGACCCAGGCGAACAAGCTGCCAGCCAAGAGGAAGTGCACGTGCATCAGCCAGTGCAGGACCGGCTGGTTCATGGTCGCGTTATACAGCGGGGTGAAGTACAGGACCGCGAGGGTACCGGTGCTCAGGACAAGGGCGGTGACCGGGTGTGCGAGCGCGCGGGCCGGGCGGCTGTGCAGAACGCTGGTCAGTGCCCGGGCCCGGGCTGCGGGCAAGGTGCGCAGCAGCAGGGTGACCGGCGCGCCGAGCACCAGGGCCAGGGGCGCGTACATTCCTATGAGCATGTGCTGGGCCATGTGCCCGCGGAAGTCGCCGTGGGCGAAGGGGGCCAGCGGCGGCAGCAGTGCTACGACGAGCAGGGCGCATCCGGTCGGGAAACTCGCCGTCCGCCAGCGCCCCCAGCCTTGGACGGGGTTGCGGTGCCAGGCCCGGCCTGCGAGGAAAGTGATTTTGGATGGTGATGTGGGGGCTGTGTGTGGGCTGGGGCCAGTGTGTGTGGTGGGAGCGTTTAGCGGCCCATTTCAGGACTTTGCGTTTGACGACTCGGGGGTGTGAGCGTTTTCGGCGTGTTGGGTTGAGGTGTTGGGTGAGCCATCGGATGGCGTGATGCCAGATCGCGTCGGCCGCGTCAGCGCCCGGAGGGGGAATATGCGCCCCGCGCGACTGAACGGCGGGCGATGCGGAGGGCCTTGACGAAGGAGACCCTGTCGGGGTCCTGGCCGGCGCGCGCGGCAGTGTCAGCCATCAGGGTACGGATGGCGTAGTGGCAGCACAGGTGTCCCCAGATTTCTTGCTGGACAAGGTCGGGGGCTTTCGAGCGCAGTACCGCGCGGGGCCCGCGCTGGTGGGTTTTCAGCTCGTCGAAGGTGGTCTCGATCTCCCACCGTTGGGCATAGGCGACAGCGAGGTCCTCGGCGCCGACCTCGGCAGGGTCGAGGATCGTGGTCAACAGCCGGTACTCCTCGGCGTTGCCCCGGCCGTCATCGACTGTGTAGTCGATCACTCTGACCGTGAGCGGCTCCGTCGTGGCCCGGTTCGTGCCCGACGTCGGGACGATCCGGGCCAGCCAGGACCCGTGAGCCCGACGGTGGCGTGCAGTCCCATGGCAAGGGAGTCACGCGGGTGATCACCGAGCTCGAGATCACGGCGGGACGGCATCGACGAAGAGCTCCGGTTGGTCGCAGTGCACCCCGGCGTTTCGGCCGAGCAGGTCCGCGTCGCCACCGGCTGGGACCTGCGGGTCGCCGAAACTGCGCGCCAAGCACCTGGGCCAGCCCACCAAGACGAGGATCCGGGATCACGACGATGAGTGCGACGGGTATCGCCAGCAGCGCATGACTTGGCCGCCAGGGATCCCACAGACCCGCAAAGCGTTCGCTGAGGTCCACGTCTTCTACAGCGCACTGCTCCCGGACGGCTGACGACTCGGCCAGGTGTCGTTGGACCCGGCGAGCTGCAGTTGCCATCTGCCGGAACATGGAGTCCGGACGCGCACGATTGTCAGGCGGTCCCGTACGGTACCTGGCGAACTTCTGACGTTCCGGGGTCGTACGGTCGCCGGGCGGGCCTGTGCCCATACAGTCGGTGGCATGTTGATCCTGGTCACCGGAGGTGCGGGCTTTATCGGCTCGCAAGTCGTCACCGCCCTCACCGGCGCCGGCCACGAGGTGCGCGTGCTTGACGCGCTGTTGCCCGCCGCGCACCGCGCGTCCCCGCAGATCCCCGTCGGGGTGGACTGGAGGCACGAGGACGTCCGCGACGCGTCGGCCGTGGCCGAGGCCCTGCAGGGTGTGGACGCCGTCTGCCACCAGGCGGCGATGGTCGGACTCGGCAAGGCCTTCGCCGACGCCCCCGCTTATGTGGGCTGCAACGACCTGGGCACCGCGGTGCTGCTGGCCGGCATGGCGGAGGCCGGGGTACGGCGTCTGGTGCTGGCGAGTTCGATGGTGGTCTACGGAGAGGGACGCTACGAGTGTCCGTCGCATGGTGTCGTACAGCCAGGGTTGCGCAGGGTGGCCGACCTGGAGGCGGGACGCTTCGAACCGCCCTGCCCCAGGTGCGGTGAGCCGCTCTCCCCGGGCCTGGTGGCCGAGGACGCCCCGCTTGATCCGCGCAACGTCTACGCCGCCACCAAGCTCGCGCAGGAGCACCTCGCCTCCGTGTGGGCGCGCGCCGTGGGCGGGCGGGTGGCCACGTTGCGCTATCACAACGTGTACGGGCCCGGGATGCCGCGTGACACCCCGTACGCGGGCGTCGCCTCGCTGTTCCGGTCTGCGCTGGAGCGCGGTGAGGCACCGCGCGTGTTCGAGGACGGTGGCCAGCGACGGGACTTCATCCATGTACGGGACGTCACCGGGGCCAACCTTGCGGCACTGGACGGGCTGTTCGGCCTGCCGGAGGGGGCCGCGCGGGCGTACAACGTCGGCAGCGGCGAGCCGCACACGGTGGGGGAGATGGCCGGCGCACTGGGCGAGGCGCACGGCGGGCGGGCGCCGGTAGTCACAGGGGAGTACCGGCTCGGCGACGTCCGCCACATCACCGCCTCGTCGCGCAGGTTGCGCGACGAACTGGGCTGGAAGCCGGAGGTCGCCTTCTTGGAGGGAATGGCGGAGTTCGCGACGACCCCGCTGCGAGCCGGCTGACACTCCCTCCGGCCGGATGCCGGCCCTGAAGAGGGCGAAGGGCCGGCCCTGCCTTCCCCGTCAGCGCCGGTCCTTTGTCGGCAAGCTCCTCAGCCAGCGGCGGGCAGGCGGACCTCGAAGCGGCAGTCGCCGGGGGCGTTGCGCAATGCTGCGCGCCCCTTGCCGGCCTCCACCGATCCCGCGCATAACGCCAGGCCCAGACCTGCTCCGGCCGGTGGGGTACCGGCGTCGGTGCCACGCCAGCTGGTGTCGAAGACGCGGGGCAGGTCCCGGGCGAATGCCGCCGTAGCCGTCGGTCACCGACACGACGACGCTGTTCGCCTCCCGGCGTGCGGAGACCGCGACCGTGCCGTCGGTCGGCGTCCGGTGGATCGCGTTGACGAGCAGGTTGGCCAGGACGCGGGACGTCTCGCCGCCGTCGACCTCGACGGGACGGTCTCGACCACGTCGCCGGTGATCCGTACGCCGCGTTCCTTGGCCAGGGCGTCGGCGTCCGCGAGCGCGTCGCCGACAAGGTCGACCGATATCCGAGGGTGTTCAGGGCGAGCACGCCGACCTGGATGCGGGAGAGTTCGAAGAGGTCGCCGACCATGCCGCTCATGCGCCCGGCCTCCGCGCGGATACGGGCGTGGTAGACGTACGGGTCGCCGACCATGCCGTACTCCAGGGCCTCGGTCATGGGAAATCCGGGCGACCAGTTCGCGGCGGGAGTCCTCCAGAGCCTTCTCCCGCTCCCGGGATGCGGCGAGCTTCGCACTGGTGGCGGCGAGTTCGGCGGCGGGCGGGGTGAAACTGCTGCCGTCGCCGAGGGCGCGGGTAGCCTCGGCCAGGGCTCGGCCGCCGCGGACGACGTCGCGGCCGAACGCGAGCGCCACCGCGAGCGAGACGACCACCGCGATGGAGCGGACCATCGTCCCGATCAACAGGTCGTGGTCGGACAGGAGCATCGCCCAGGACACGAGCATGGTTCCGGCGAGCATCGCTGTGACCGTTACGGCGGCGACCACGGCCAGGAACAGCGCGACCGGGTGCTTGCACAGGAGCCGCAGGACGTCCGTGCCGAGCAGTCCGGCGCCGGCCGCACCGATGGCTGCGTCGACCGCGATGAGGAAGGTGCCACGCAGCATCATCGGCTCCGTCGTCCGCCAGGGGAGGGGCGAAGCGGTAGCCCACGCCCCACACAGTGTTGATCGGGCGGGGCGTGCCGGGTCGTCCGCGGTCTTCTCGCGCAGGCGTCGTACATGGACGGTGACGGTCGACGGGTCGCCGAACTCCAAGCCCCACATCTGGCGCATCATTTCCCCCCGCCTCGCCGCCTGCCCGGGGTTGCGCAAAAAGCACTCCGCCAGGTCGAACTCTCGGATGGCCAGGGCGAGTTCGGCGCCGTGGCGGGTGGCGCGGCGAGCGTTGGGGTCCTGGGCGAGGGATCCGGCGCGCAGCCGGGACTCGGCCGGTGCGGTCTGGGCGGCGGCCGGTGCTCCGGCAGGGCGCAGCACCGACTGCACCCTGAGTGCGAGTTCGCGGGGGACTGAAGGGCTCGGTGACGTAGTCGTCCGTCCCGGCCTCCAGGCCGAGGATGCGGTCCTCCTCGTCGCCGCGCGCCGTCAGCGTGATCACCGGGAGAGGGCCGTTCTCGCGGATGTGGCGGCAGACTTCCGGCCCGTCCATGCCGGGCAGCATCAGGCCCAGCACCACCAGGTCGGGCGGCTGGGCGGCGGCCCGGACCACGGCGGCGGGACCGTCGCCGGCCGCGTCGACGGCGAAGCCCGCCCGGTCCAGGTAGCCGGCGACGACCTCGGAGATGGCGGGGTCGTCGTCCGCGACGAGTGCGCGTTTCACGCCACCGAGTCTCGCGCCGGCGTTCGGCCGTTGGCGGGAGCGGCGGCGGACTTCAGCGATCCACAAGATCGCCAAATCCCTTTTGTCCGCTTCGTCCTCGTAAGGTGAGTGGGGTGATCGAGACATCTTCCCCTTCGCCTGCTCCTGTGGACGTGGTGCTGCCCTGCCTAGACGAGGCCGAGGCCCTGCCGTGGGTACTGGACCGCATCCCCTCGGGGTGGCGCGCGATCGTCGTCGACAACGGCTCAACCGACAGTTCGGCGGACATCGCCCGCGCCCGCGGGGCGCATGTGGTCCACGAGCCGCGGCGCGGCTTCGGCGCCGCCTGCCACGCGGGTCTGACCGCTGCCACGGCCGAGGTCGTCTGTTTCTGCGACTGCGATGCTTCCCTCGACCCCACGCTGCTGCCCTCTGTCGCCGGGCCCGTCCTCGACGGCTCCGCCGACCTCGTACTGGGCCGCCGCAGGCCCGTCACGCGCCGCGCCTGGCCACTGCATGCCCGCCTGGCCAACCGGGAGCTGGCCCGTCTGATCCATCGGCGCACCGGACTGCGGCTGCACGACCTGGGTCCAATGCGCGCCGCCCGCCGCGAGTCCCTGCTCGCCCTGGACCTGACCGACCGGCGCTCCGGCTACCCGCTGCAGTTGCTGGTCCGCGCCGCCGACGCAGGCTGGCGGGTGGCGGAGACGGATGTGCCGTACCGCCCGCGCACGGGCCGCTCGAAGGTCACCGGCACATGGCGCGGCACCTGGCAGGCGGTACGTGACATGCGCGCAGTTCTCGCGGAACGGCCCGCCGGCGACCCGGTGTCGGCGGCAACCACCCGGGGAGGCGGACGATGAACGTCCGGCATCCGGCCACGGGGCCGGCCATCCTGCTGGTCATCGCCAAGGAACCCGCCCCGGGGCGGGTCAAGACCCGGCTCACCCCGCCCTACACGCCCCAGGAAGCGGCCGCTCTTGCCGAGGCCGCCCTCGCCGACACGCTACACGCGGTGCTCCAGGCTCCCGCCCGGCGCCGCGTCCTCGTTCTCGACGGTGCTCCCGGTCCCTGGCTGCCGCCCGGTATCGACGTCGTGCCCCAGGGATCCGGCGGCCTGGACGAGCGGATCGCGGCCGCCTTCGGCCACTGCGATTGCGGACCGGCCCTACTGGTCGGCATGGATACTCCCCAACTGACCGCGGACCTCTTTGCGGCTGTCGGCAGAGACGGCCACGACGCCTGGTTCGGGCCGGCCACGGACGGGGGATTCTGGGCGCTGGGTTTCGCCGATCCGGCGCGCGCGGCGGCCCTCGCCCGGGGCGTGCCGATGTCCACCGACCGCTCCGGGGCGATCCAGCGGTGCCGACTCGTCGAGGCGGGGCTGAGCGTGAGCGACCTGCCGGTGCTGCGCGATGTGGACACCGCCGCCGACGCCGTCGCGGTCGCCGCCTGCTGCGCGCCCGGCTCGCGCTTCGCCGCCACCATGAACTCGCTCGCGGAGGCTGGGCGGTGAGCGGCACGGCAAGCGGTACGGACCCTGCCCTCACCGAATCGACGACGCAGACTGCGGCTCGACGACATCCGCAGACCGTGGTGGTGTGGCCTGCCCAGCTCAACGCCCAGACGCTTTCGGCCGATCGGCTTGGTGCAGCAGAGCCGGGCGAGCCGTGGACCGAGGCCCCCTACGCCCACGCTCTGCGCACCGGTCGCGGTCCGCTCTTCTTGCGCCGCCTGTCGCCACCGGCCCATCCGGACGGCGCCGGAAGGGAGGGGGAACTGCTGCCACTGGACGTCGAGCGCTGGTGCGCTGTCCCCGACGCCGCCGACACCGGAGTCTTGCACCGTTGTACTGGCCCCGTTCTCGATGTCGGCTGCGGACCGGGCCGTCTGGTGGCGGCCCTGGCCGCCCGGGGCCTTCGGGCGCTCGGCGTGGACGTCAGCCCGGCCGCGGTGGCCCGGACCCGGCAGCGCGGGGGTACTGCCGTGCGCCGTTCCGTCTTCGACCGTCTACCGGGGGAAGGCCGTTGGGACACCGTCTTGTTGATGGACGGCACCATCGGTATCGGCGACGACCCGGTTGCTCTCCTCGGCCGCCTCCGTGCTGTGGTCGTGCCCGGCGCGCGCCTGCCGGCAGAGGCGGACTCGCGCGACGCGGACGAGCGCCTCACCGGCCGCGCCTCCCCCAGGTCCCGCCTGGGCGCCGCCGCCCTGCTGCATGCAGCCGAGGCTGCGGGGTGGACCCTGACCGGCCGGTGGACGGCCCAGGGCCGCCCGTTTATGGGACTGCACCGCCCTCAGCCTGTGCATCACGACAAGCACGTCACGGTCACCGGGAGGCCCGGACACCCATGAGCGACACCGCCTCCCCACACCATCAATCCCCCCAGCCACTGCCAAGGCAGCCCTCCGCACCCATGAACCGCACCTGGGGCCGTAACAGCACTTTCGCCACCGCGGCTCTCCTCGCCGCACTCACCATCGTCGTCGTCGACACCCTTCGTGCGGGCGACAATCAGAGCAACCTGGGCGGCCTGCTGGCCGGCTACGGCGTCGCGTGGGCGCTGTTCGCCGCCGCGGTATGGGCTGTGCGCAAGGCCCCGGAGCGAGCCGCGACCGGCCTGGTCCTGGCCGGTGCGGCTGCCGTGTCGCTGGCGGCGCTCGCCGCACCGCCCCGCACCAGCAACGACATGTACCGCTACGCCTGGGACGGCCGCGTCCAGGCCGCCGGGATCTCCCCGTACGCCTACCCGCCCGCCTCACCCGAACTCGCCAAGCTGCGCGACGACTGGCTCTTCCCCACCAAGGGCTCCTGCCAGGGCTGGGGACTGACCCGAACGGACAGCGGCGGGTGCTTCCGCATCAACCGCCCCACGGTCCCCACCATCTATCCGCCCGTCGCCGAGGGCTGGTTCTTCGCCGTTCACGTCCTGTCACCACCGGACAGCCGCCACAAGCCGCTCCAAGTTGGGGGCGCCGTCCTGGCGTTCGGCACCACCCTCGCCCTGCTCACCGTGGGGCGCCGACGCGGCGACCCGCGCCGGGCCCCGGCCCGCGCCGCCCTGTGGGGGTGGTGTCCGGCAGTCCCCTTCGAAGCGGTCAACAACGCCCACATCGACACTCTCGGCGTCCTGCTCACCGTGCTCGCTCTCGGCACCGCCACCGCGGGGGCCCGCCGTGGCGCGCTCCTCGGCGCCGCGATCGCCGTGAAACTGCTGCCCGTTCTGGCACTGCCGGGCGCCCTGTCCGGTGAGCGCAGTCCGGCGCGGGTGGTGCGCGTGGTGTCGGCCTTGCTCGCTGTTGTCGTGCTCGCCTACCTGCCCTACGTCATTGCTTCCGGCGCGGGCGTCCTGGGCTATCTGCCGGGCTACCTCCAGGAGGAGGGGTACGAACCCGGGGACGTGCACCGCTTCGCCCTGCTGCGGCTGCTATTGCCGGACACCGCCGCAGGAGTGACCGTCATCGTGCTGCTCGCACTGACGGCCCTATATGTGTGGTGGCACGGCGACCCGGCCCGCCCTTGGCGCGGTGCCCTGTTGCTGACCGGCACGGGCCTGCTGCTGGTCTCACCCAGCTACCCCTGGTACTCGCTGCTCGTCGTCGGCCTCGTCGCGCTCGACGGCCGCTGGGAGTGGCTGACCGTCACCGTCGCGGGCACCGTCCTCTACCTCAGCACCCGGCTGCTGCCTGGCTTCCCTCTCCAGGCGTGGGCATATGGCACGGCCGCCGTGTGTGTCGCGCTCGGGGCCTGCCTGCGCTCCGCCGCGGCACGGCGTCTTTTGGACCGACGCCGTGGCCGGAGCCTGCCGCGTACCTGACGCGGATGGCAGACGCCGGCCGGGTGTCCCGGAGCCGCTCGCCGCCGCGAGCCCGGGCGCTGCACGCCGCGGACACACAGCGCCGGTTCGGCGTCAACAACCCGGCTCAGGGACCGGCCACCGTGGTGTGGCGTGCGGGGCACTGATCCTGGCCGCCGACTTTGTCCGGCACCACGGCATCAGCGGTGGCGCCGGAACACGACCAGCCGTAGCACCGTGAAGCGCAAACCGGTCACCAGGGCAAACGTGGGAACCAGCACCAAGGTCTCCGCCGCCGGTGAGGAGGTGGGCCGGTAGCGGAGCAAGAGCAAGAGCACGCCTGAGGTGATCAGGTACGTCAGCATGAACAGGCCGCCGGCGCCCGCATGCGCCCGGACGGCCCGGACCGCAGACCCACGGAAAGTGAGCCGTCGGTTGGCCTCGGTGTTGAGAACCGTGACGACGACGAGGGAGACAAGATTCGCCAGCACGGGCGGCGACCAGTGCCGCATGCCCCAGTACAGCAGCGCCTGGGCCACGGTGGAGGCGAGACCGATCAGGATGAACCAGCCAAGCTCCCTGGTCAGCCCGGTGCGGCCGGGCAAGGCGGCGGCGTGGTGCCCTGCGCTGAGGCGTCTCACCCGACCATCATGAGGCCACCTCCGAGGCATCCGTCGACTTGTGCCGAGCAACGGCTCGGCCGTTCGGCTGGCGGCGGCCACCCGGCTATACGCCGGACCTGGCCTGCCGCCGGGACCTGTGTCAGCTTGCAGACCCGCGCGAGGTTGTAGGTGCCCCCGTGCCAGACACTGATGGCACCAGGCGATCGTCCCCCTTAAGACGCCAAGATGGAGGAGACGGCCGATGGTCAATGGCTGACGGGCCGCCGCATCGAATGCGTCCGGCGAGCCGCAGCTCGCGACGGATGAAGGGCATGCGCGGGAGCGTTTCAGGGGGCACACCCGGCTGCGGCGGCTCTCACCGGCCGGGCTGCCGCCAGTCCCCGGACCGTCGCACGGCGGGTCGGGCAGGCGCGCCCCGCCGGCGGGGCCCCACCCAGCCCGCACGCGGCCTCCACCGCAGGTCACACCGCAATTCCTGGACGGCTTCGAAGTCCGACAGCCCACCCATGCAGGGCCTGCAATGCGATCGCGGCAGCCAGCACCTGCGGTGGCATGCTCGGCCGCCCGTTCGCAGAACGGGTACCTGTCCGCGAACATCTCAGCCGGGAACACCGCGATGCTCGGCCAGGAACGCGAACGCGCTCCCCGACGGGATCAACTCCCGGCAGGTCTCCCACACATCCGGCCCGACCGTCTCCCCGGCCCATTTCCCCATCACCAGAAGAAACAGTCCGGCCCCGACGCCCGCCCGCCAGGGACAGACCTTAGCCAGGCGAAGCCGTACCAGATCAGGATACGGCCCGGGTCACCGCGCACGCCGTCGGTGCGAACCGCGGTGACGACGGCCGCAATGAGCGCGGCGGGCAGAGCGATGGTGGTGGCGGTGCGCAGACGGACACCCACGGTGCCACCGTGACATCCAAGGGTCTTGCGAACGGTCACACGCGGCCGGTTCGTCCGCATTCCGTGGGGAGGCCCGTACGGTCACGGTGATCGGCCACTTGCTCGGCGCGGCCGTCGTCGGGGCCCGCATGGAGGCACATCCGGCAGTCGGCAAAGCTCCAGCGACGCCGGAGCCGAACCCAGGGCCGGGTGCACCGTTCGGCTGGGCATATGGGTTCAATTGACCCAGTGGTAGCCATTTATGGATGTTCCTGGGATATGTACTGAAGGCGCAACTGTAGCCGCCTGCTCTCAGAGAGAGTGGACCTGCGACGGAGGAGACGACGGATGGGTGGCGGACAGCCGTCGGCTCCCGGCACGTCCGGGGGGCCAGAGCGTCCGACGCCGGGCGAGCCCCCTGCGCGCGGCCGCGTCGAGCGGATCGCCGCCGGCGCAGCGGCTCGTGTCGCCACGGCTGCCGCCCGTGCCCGGGCGATCGCGCGGCGGGTCGAGCAGACACCTGCGCCTCCGGGACCCTTCCGCCCTGGGTTCTGGCGCAGCCCGATCCGCGGCCCCTGGCTGACATCGGTCTTCGGCCTGGTGCTGCTGGTCGGCATCCCGGTGCTCTTCGTCACCGGCGCACTGTCCTACGCCGCCTACAACCCGGATCTGGGCCCCCTCAACGACCAGACCCCCGACAAGGGCCTGCTGGGCTTCTACCTGTTCGACTGGCCTACGCATCCGTACTGGCTGTACCGGCTGACCCAGGGCGTGCACGTGACCCTCGGCGTCGTCCTGGTCCCTGTACTGCTGGCCAAGTTGTGGTCGGTCATCCCGAAGCTGTTCGAGTGGCTGCCGGTCCGGTCGGTCGCCCACGGGCTGGAGCGATTGTCCCTGCTGTTGCTGGTGGGCGGGGCCATCTTCGAGTTCGTCACCGGCATCCTCAACATCCAGCTGTACTACGTCTTCCCCGGCTCGTTCTACACCCTGCACTTCTACGGCGCCTGGGTCTTCATCGCCGCTTTCGTCGTTCACGTGGTGCTCAAACTTGGCCGGATGACCCGCGCCCTGCGCTCACGCAGCCTGGCAACCGAACTGCGCACCGACCTGGTTCATACGAGGCCCGAGCCCCCCGACCTGGACGGACTGGTGCCGACCGCACCCGCGGCGCCCACGATGACCCGGCGCGGCGCCGTCGCGATGGTCGGGACGGGGTCGTTGCTTCTGCTCGTGGTCACCGCGGGGCAGAGCATCGGCGGCCGGCTGCGCAACACCGCCCTGCTCGCCCCGCACAACCGCAACCCGGGTGGCGGCCCGAACGGCTTCCAGATCAACAAGACAGCGGCTGCGGTCGGCGTCTCCCCGGCACACATCGGCCCGAGCTGGCGTCTGGCGCTGCACGGTCACGGGACGACGCCACTGGTCTTCACCCGTGAGCAGCTCCTCACGATGCGCCAGCACGCCGCCGCGCTGCCGATCGCCTGCGTCGAAGGATGGTCCACCGAGGACCAGCACTGGAGCGGCCTGCGGCTGGCGGATCTCGCCGCTCTGGCCGGCCTTCCTGACGCCGGAAGCGTGCTGGTGGAATCGGTCCAACCACCCGGCCCATACAGCTCGGTGGTCCTGCGCGGCAACCAGATCCACGATTCCCGGGCCCTGCTCGCCCTCCGTGTCAACGGCGCGGACCTCTCCATCGACCACGGCTTCCCGGCCCGCGTCATCGTCCCGGCCAACCCCGGTGTGAACAACACCAAGTGGGTGCACCGGCTCACCTTCAGGACCTGAACCATGGCACGCTTCGTCCGCTGGTACGGCTCCGGGCCCCTGCATCTCCTCGTGCTCATCTGCTCGTTCGCCCTTGCCGGCTACGCCATGGTGCGCCTGTTCGCCGTCCGGCCGATTGACGTGGCGATCTGGTTCGTGGGCGCGGCGATCCTCCACGATCTGATCCTGCTGCCCCTGTACTCGCTCGCCGACCTGTCCGCCCACTCCGTCCTGCGGCACCGTTCGGGCGGCGTACCGCAGGTGCCGTTGATCAACTACCTGCGCGTCCCCACCTTCCTGTGCGGGGTGCTGCTCCTCGTGTGGTTCCCCCTCATCCTGGATCTGGCGATCCCCTACCAAGGCGACACGCGACTGCATGAAGGGGTCTACCTCGGCCGATGGCTGGCGATCACCGGTGTGCTCTTCGGCGCCTCGGCGCTGGCCTTCGCACTCAAGCTGCGCCGCGTCCGCCGGGCTGTCCGCGCCAACGAAGAACGCCCCCCGACCGGCCCCGACGGCCAGCCGTGACGACCGAGGAGAACCGACCTCAGCCCGCACACCAGGACCCCTACGCACTGGCCCTGCGAACCGGCGGCGGGCCGGTGTACCTGAGGCTGGCGTACGGACGGTGGACCCGGTTGCCGGTGCACCGCTGGTACGCACAGCCCACCAGGGCCGACGAGACGCTGCTGGAGCGCTGCGTCGGCCCCGTTCTGGACATCGGCTGCGGACCGGGCCGCCTGTGCAGGGCGCTCCTGCACCAGGGCATTCCCGCCCTCGGCATCGACGTTGCCCCGCGGGCGGTCGCCCGCACCACCGCCCTCGGTGGGACGGCACTGTGCCGGTCGGTGTTCGCCCCCCTTCCTGGCGAGGGAGCCTGGCAGACCCTCCTGCTGGCCGACGGGAACGTCGGTATCGGCGGCGACCCCCGTGCCCTGCTCCGACGGTGTACCCAGCTCATCGCGCCGGCTGGTGTCCTGCTCGTCGAGGTCGAGCAGATCGACGTTGCGGAGCGCTGCACCGCATGGGTGGAAGACACCCATGGCCATCGGGGTCCCACGTTTCCCTGGGCACGCCTGGGCGCTCCGGCACTCAGCCTCATCGCGCCAGAACTCGGCCTCGGGGTCACCGACGAGTGGCAGAGCGATCAACGGAGCTTCCTCGCGCTCAGCCCTCAGTGCACTGCCCGGGGGCGTCCCAGCTGACTGGGGATGCGATGGCGAGGGCATCGCTCGGGCTCCGGTAACGACCAACCAGGTGGCCTCGCCGGATCGTGGTACTCCGTCATGACAACAGCGGCAGCGGGAGGTCCGGCCCGCCGATGGTGCCGCTTGAGTGAGGTCAGTTCGCTGCGCAGGGAGGCTGTGATGGATCACCGACCGGCACCTGATGTGGGCCTGTCCCGATGGCGGCGGCTCAGACCGTCCTGGCCGAGCCCGGGGCAGACGGGCTGCGGTCGGTGAGCGCGCGACCGATCGGTGACCACGCCCTGCTGTCCGACTGCCGCTCGGCCGCCCTGGTCACCTCCGAGGGCTCGGTGGACTGGCTGTGCCTTCCCCGCTTCGACAGCCCGGCGATCTTCGCCCGGCTCCTCGACGAGGATGCCGGCCACTGGTCCATCCGTCCCGCCGGACCCGCCGACGTCAGCCGCCGCTACGCCGAGGAGACCCTCGTTCTGGAGACGACCTTCCGCGCAACTGGAGGCACGGCAGTCGTACGGGACGCGCTCACCCTGGGACGGCGCGAGCGCGGACACGCACTCGGCGACGCCTCCCCCGGAATTCTGCTGCGCCAGGTCACCTGCACCGAAGGACAGATGACCCTCGACCTCGCCTACGCGCCACGCCCGGAGTTCGGACTCGTCCACCCGCTCCTCTCACCGGTCCGGGGCGGGCTTGCAGCGTACGGCGGCGCCCACGTGCTACTGCTGTCCAGCCCCGTCGACCTGACGGTGAGCGGTGCCACCGCGTACGGCCGGTTCACATTGCGGACATCGGACCGCCTCGGCTTCGCGTTGCACGTCGGGCCGGCGTGGGGCAGCGAGCCGGCGCACTGGCGGGAGGGGCGTATCCGGCGGCGCTTGAACGACACCGCCGAGGGCTGGCGCTCGTGGTCCCGGCTCCACCGCCGCTACGTCGGCCCCTGGCAGGACGAGGTGGCACACAGCGGACGCGTGCTGCGGGGACTGACCTTCGCCCCTACGGGAGCCATCGTGGCCGCGGCCACCGCCTCACTGCCCGAACTGCCTCAGCAGCGATCCGATCAACCTCGAAGAGTGTCATGGCTGCGGGCGCCGACGGCGCGTCGCGGCCCGCACCGCGGACGGCCCCTGGTGCCAGCACTGCCGACCCCGCACCGCCGCGACCTGCGGGATCTGCGGGATCTGCGGGATCTGCGGGCGATGGACACCCTGCGAGATCTCCTCCGCCAACGGCGAACCGTGGTGCGACCGGTGCCAATCTTGGTGGGCCCGCTGCAGCGGCTGCCACACCATCGCGTCGATCTGCGGCGGCACACGCAAGACGCCGTTGTGCGCGAGATGCCTCAACCCCGACCCAGACTTCTGGGAACGCTGCCCGATCTGCACATCCACCTGGCAGACCAGCGCACACCGGCCCTGCCACCGCTGCACTCTCACCCAACGCGCCGACGAGGTTTTCGCCGGCCCCGACGGGTCCATTCGCCATGAACTGGCCCCGCTGCACGCCGCGTTGACCAGCATCGACCGACCGGTCACCGCAGTCGCCTGGCTGTCACGGCCGGTCGTCGCCCGGCCGATGAAGGAGATCGCAGCCGACCAACGCGCGGTGACCCACGACGTCCTCGACGAGCTCACGGCCGGCAAGACCCTCGACCACCTGCGGGCCGTTCTCGTCGCCGGAGGCATACTGCCCGACCGCGACGAGCGCCTCGTGAAACTCGAACGCCGGACATCCCGGACCGTCGCATCCCGTGACGATCACGAAGAACGAGCGATCCTGCACCGCTACGCGGTCTGGCACCACCTACGACGCCTGCGAGGCCGCCTCGGCGTCGGCCACACCACCCACCTACAGATGGCCAACGTCCGCAGCCACATCACCGCCGCCGTCAACTTCCTGGACTGGCTGTCCAGCAGGGGCCTGACCCTCACCACCTGCACCCAGCCCGACCTGGACCAGTGGAAAGCAGGCGAGGACCTCAGCTACCGGGACCAGACCGGCCACTTCATCCGCTGGGCAACCAAGAACCGGCTGGCAAAAGGGATGACCTTCGGCGCCGAGCGCTGGCAGGGCCCGGTGGGCCCCCACGACTCCGAAGGCCGGTGGGACGACGCCCGCAGACTCCTCCACGACGCCACGCTGACCACGGCCGACCGGGTCGCCGGACTACTCCTGCTCTTCTACGCCCAACGGCTCAGCACGATCAGCAGCCTCACCGTCGATCAGGTCACAGAGGCGAACGGCCGGGTTTCGATCCAGCTGGGAACCTCCCCCGACCGTCCTGCCTGAACCGCTCGCCACACTGGTCCTCGACCTGATCGCAACACGACGCCCCTACACAGTGATCGGACACACCGACCAAACGCGCTGGCTGTTTCCAGGCCAGCGCCCAGGCCAGCACATCAGCGCCGACCGGCTCGGCCTACGGCTGATCGCCGTCGGAATCCAACCCGGCCAGACCCGGTCATCTGCCCTGTTCGCGCTCGCCGAAGAAGTCCCCGCAGCGATCCTGGCCCACATGCTCGGCATCCACATCCAAGTCGCCGTCCAGTGGCAGAAGGCATCAGCCGGCGACTGGGCCTCTTACGCCGCCGATGTCAGCCGTCGTGTCCCGGAAAACCGATGAAGCTACCCATCACCATCCACCAAGCACGGCTCGGCACCGTGGAGTTCAAAGTCATCCGACCAGCCCAGCCATTGGTCCACGCCGTGCTCGCCGACCACGATCGACACCTGGACGCCTATCTCGATCAAGACGCCGCGCGGCGAATCGGCGGTCTATGGACGCTCGCTGCCTCTTCACCGCGCTCACTGGTCCACCTGCCGATGCGCGGTAACCAAGCCCCCTCCCGCGAGCTGCTGGAAGACGGGATGCGTCAGCTTGATCTCGTGCTGCTGCATCACTCGCTCCAGTTCGCGCCTTCACGATGGAAGGAGGTGCGCGGGCGACTCGGCCCGGGTCGTTCGCAGACCGTGACGCTGCCCGATCCGGGACATACAGGCGACGCTGTGATTGACCACGAGGCACGGCATTACCGGGAGAACCGGGACCTGTTCCACCAACATCTCCACGCCGAGACTCTGTTCATGACCGGCAGCGCGAAGGTGTTCAGGGAAACCGCCCGGCACTTCTTCGACGTCGCCCGAAACGGTCCCAGCTACGTCCCCGTCCATCCCAGCTACCCGTACTTCTCCACAAAGCTCCACTCCAACGACGGCATTCTTGGCAACGCGCGAGAGATCCACATTGAGTACTGCGACCAGTAGGACTCATGAACCGACGGACAGGACCCCGCCCCCTATGACGGGCTGACTCGGGACTTCAGCAACTTGTAGTCAGGAACCGTTCGACGTCTCGCTGGAGGGCGGGTGGCATGTCGACCAGCTCCGAGACGATCACGCGAAGCTCGTGCCGGAGTTCGGAAGACTCGTTCCAGACCGCTGGGTTCCTGGTGAGGACTGCGGAGAGCAGATCACCTGGGTACAAGTCGCCCTCTGCCACCGGATCCTCCCGCAGAAGCTCCAGCGCTATCGGAAGGAGGTGCAGCAATCCCACGTCCTGTCGGATCAACAAGCGCATGTCCTCCACGGTCAGCTCGCCGATCGGCTGACGCCGAAGGGCATGCGCGGCTGCCACGAGACGGGTCGCGTCAGCTGGAGGGGCTGGCCAGCGGTCACGGTCAAGCTCTTCGAGGGAGCGGTCGCGGTTCACAGGTCGAGTCACCGGTTGATTGCCTCTCTTCGAGAACGCAGTCTGAGGCATTCGGACACTTCCAATACCTGACTCCACCATTAAGACCGTGTCCTATGTGGTGAGTCGGAGGAGTCGTTTGTAGCAGCAGAGTGCGGCGGCGAGTCCGAGGAAGGCCAGGTAGTTGCGGGGATGGCGTTCG
>NZ_JBHVPX010000032.1:0-58497 GCF_042887155.1 Streptomyces sp. NPDC057963 | reverse complement strand
CCATCCCCGCAACTACCTGGCCTTCCTCGGACTCGCCGCCGCACTCTGCTGCTACAAACGACTCCTCCGACTCACCACATAGGACACGGCCTTAAAGAAGTGTATTTCCAGGACGGCGGCGGTCGCGCTATGGGATTGTCGGACGTGGAAATCAACGACATCGACTACCTCGATCTGGATTACTGACCAGGAGCAAATACATGACCACGGAATTCCCGGCCATGAGCCGAGGCACGATAGCTGTCACCGAGGCAGGCGTGCTGTCACCAGGGCCACCGGACGGTGAGTGCTGAGCAGAGTTCTGGACCGCTGTGCAGTCTCAGCTGTCCACGCTGGCTTCCCATTTGCGTCGGCGCAGCACGTAGTCGCTGAAGAGGTGTCGGCTCCGGTCGAGCAGTTCACCCACCTCCGCGTCGCCGTGCCGCTCGTCCGGCGAAGGATGCCAGCGCTGCACTGATTGTCCGGCCCAGGTGCGCAGCTTGATATCCGGGTCCTCGAACAGACCGACCGCCGCCCGTAGCGCCACGACGCCGCCGCGCGCGTTGAGCAGTCGGAATGCGCCGACGCGGACGTGCCGCGGCCGTTCGGAGCTGGTGCGCTCCCATAGCCAGTCGGCGGGCAGTTCCTTGGCCGAGGGCAGCAGGGCGGTGGCGGTCTCGCGGACGACCCCGGCGGCAGGGTCGTCGAGGAGCGGCCACAACTGCTTCGCGTCCACGCTGTCCAGTGTCCGCAGCCCTGCCACCGCTCGCGCCCGTATCCCGGCCGCCGGGTGCAGGAGCAGCGGCCGCAGCAGCCCGGCGTCCGCGCGGTTCCCGCACTCGGCCAGCCCGATGACCGCACCGGGCGGCAACTCGGGGTCGCCCGGTGCTGTGCACCGCTCCCGGTACCAAGCCACCGGGTCGTCTCCCAGCTGCCGTACGACATACCGGGCACACGCACGCACGAGCGCGGAACGGTCGCTGAGAAACAGCTCGGCCTGCTTTGACCGCCCCGCCCGTCTCAGCGCGGTGACGCCGGCCGAACGGGTACGCGGGTTGCGTGCGGACAACAGGGGAGGCAGCACATCCTCGTAGGCATCCTCATCCCCCAGGGCCGTGAGCGCCGCTGTGGCGCACAGGTCCTGGACCACGGTGTCCTGGTCCCGGGCGGCGGCATGGGCCAGTTCAGCGGGACGGAGCAGTCGGCCCTCGATGGCCAGCCGGTACGCGAACCGCCGGACGATGCGGTCGGGGTCAGCGAAGAGAGCAGCGAGCTGCCTGTGGGATGCCTGGCGCAGGATCTGGCCAAGCACCTCGACGCCGAAGGTACCTCTGTCGCGGCGGCCGACGCGGAGGATGAGGGGCGCGAGGTTGAGGGCAGAGTCCACGTTCAGGGCCTCGTGCAGCAGTTGCCGGGCGTGCTCGCGCACCGGGTCGGCCCAATCGGCGCAGCGGATCAGCACCAACGGCAGTAGACCTGGGTATCGAACCGACTGACGCACCGCCTCCTGGCGGATCCGTCCGTTGCGGTGGCAGAGCGCGAGTGCGAGCCGAGACTCACCGAGCTGGGTCAGGTCGGCGGGCAGTGGGGTGGAGTGCTCCCGCCCCGGCAGGAACTGCGGGCGGTTCCAGGCAGCCTCACGCACTCCTGCGTCCAGCGCGAGCCAGTCACCGGGGTCGGCGACATCAAGCGTGCTTTGAAGCGGCGCACCTCCCGCGAGCCGTGTCGCTGCCGCTGCCCCGTCCTTGATGTCCTCAAGCATTCCCGCCCCTCCAGCAGTCGTACCAGTGATCGTAGAATCCGGGGTTCGCGTAGGGCGCGTGAAATATGGCCCGTGATCGCCGAGGGCCGCCGCTCGGCACCGTGCCCACCAGAAGCCGAACGCGGTGACATCGCCCCTGCTTCGCTTGCCGCTGGTGACAGGTAGAGCGCCGCATCGGTGACAACCACCACGCTTTGTCCTACCGAAGCCGCAGGCCAGCGGATGCCGATGGTGACAGCTATCGTGCTTCGGCACAGCGACTGAGCGCCTCATTTGGCCGGTGAGCGTTCGAGTCGGCTGCTTGAGCGTTCCGCGTTGAGAGCGACCGAGTTGGGTGGCGTAGGCGTCGAGCAGGGGCTTCATCTGTCGGTAGAAGGGCATCTCGTTCTCGTTGAGCCGGTGCGTGAGGTTGTATCGATCTCGGCTCCATCGGCGCTCGGGGTCGTGCTTCGGGAGGGCAGGGGGCGAACCGGGCTTCACCGCAGGTGACTTGGGACCAGATGAGGCCGCCGGCTCAGGAGCCCCCCGCTCCCGTGTCGTTCGAGGGGCGCCACGGTGGAGGCCACGGGACGTCGTGGGCGATCCGCGCCCCCTGGACGCCGAGATCGCAGCGCACGGCCTTCAGGAAGTCCGCGCGCGCCTTCCGGAACTCGAGGTAAGCCTCAGGCCATGTGGCGATGCCGGTAGTCGGTATGCCGCGGGCCAGCCACTCGATATGCCAGAGCGCGTGGTTCAGTTTGATGGCGGCGGTATTGCTGTTTACGTCGCCGAGGAGCCAGAGGGCCTCTGCGAGCGCCGATCGGTGGGCCTCTGTTGCTGCGAGTTCCTTGAGCACCTCATCGGTCGGCTCCAGCGGTGTCGACCCGGTAATGAGCCCCCGAGCGATGGCTAGCCCTGTGTACCGGCTGCTGAGTTGCTTGACGGTGTGGGCGTATTCCGCATAGGCGTTGAGGCGCCGCTCGTCCCATCGGACGGATTGCTCGCGCCGCCACCGAGCGCGCTCGTTCACGGCGGAGACAGCCAGAGACACCACTGCGCCGATAGCGACACCAACGAGAGGCAGGGCCTGACTAGCGAGACTCATCCTTCTCCCCCTTGAACGGAACGAACGGCTTCCCGGGTTCATAACCCCCGATGAGGGCGGCGACACGTGGGGCCCCCGACCAGCTGCTCGCCAGCGACCCGAGTGACTCGGAACGCGCCACGGCCGAACTCCTCAACTACGTGGCCGCCACCTGGGACAAGCAGGATCTGCCGCTGCGCGAGCACGCGCAGGCCGTCGCCCGCGCCCTGCGCACCCGGTAGGAGGGATCACCGCATGTCCGCTTCCACGGCCACCCGGCACGCGTACCGTGAGGTGACGACCCGCCGGGAGGACCAGATGAGCGCGCAGCCCGACCACGCCCCCGTCACGCCGTACGCCCCCGCGCCCGGCGCGCCAGCCGAACTCCTCGCCCAGCTGCGCGCCGACCAGCACGCTGAGAAGTGGGTGCCGGCCTTCGAGCGGGAGTGGTCGGCCGCCCTTGAAGAATCCCGCCGCACGTTCTCCCTGACCGGGCTCTACGAGGTCGTCCAGGACTGGCAGGGCCGTATCGCGCACGCCCCGGCCGTCGACGCGTTCGTCGCCTCCGGCTACGACGACAGCGACGCCGTCGACCTGGCGGAGCTCCGCCGACGGCGCCGGTGAGCCCGTCGCCGTACGCGGTCCGCGTCTCCGCCCCGGCCGCCAAGGCCCTCGACGCCCTGCCCGAGCACGCGGTGGACACCGTGTGGGACATCCTCGCCGCGGCCGCCGCCGATCCGTGGGGCTTCCGCCAGTTCGATACCGCCGACGACGAGGGCGAGGACGTCCGCTACGCGGCCGTCGGCCAGCTCTCCGTCACCTTCTGGATCAACCGGCCCCTGCACAGCCTGACGGTCCTGAACATCGTCTGGCTCGGGTAGCCACCCGTGGAAACGGCCCGGCCCCGGCATTGCAGCGACACTGTTGGCGAATCCGGGAGACGCGTGACGTCGGCGGGGGGCTTTGCACGCTCGCCGGTTCACCGATTGGCGTTCGGTGACCCGTCTTGTCCTTCCCTCCCGGCAGTGGGGTGGATACGGTTTCGTCCACCAGTGATCGCAGATAGTCATGCTGTCAGGTTGCAGGGGAGTTGGGGGAAATGGTGTTGAGTAAGCGGGCCCGTACCCGCGGAGTTTCTGGGTTAGTTCTGTCTGTCCTTCTCACGACGGCCATCACTTCCTGTTCAGGCGACGACAGTGCATCCCCTGGGCCGTCCCGGCACGCGTCACACAAGCAGACGTCGGAGCAGCCCGCCCCTGCTGCAAGCGATGCGCCCAGCGACGACGACCTTCGCCGCATGCTGCCCACCACTGCGGAGCTGCCCGTGGGGTGGAAGCTCTCCGGATCGAATTCGGTCGGCTGGCGTGACGGCGACACGTCTGAGGAATTCGCCAAGTATCTGCCGTGCTCCGCGACGGCTCAGGAGTCCGCCGAGCGGCACGGCTACGGGAGCGTCGTGGTCGATAGCCCCGGCAACGGGGGCGAGGGGATCGACTTGCGCCTTTCCGTGCCGCGGTCACCGGACACCTACGATGATGGGCCCGCGCCCAAAGCCGAGGCTGTCACCCTGGTCGAGGAGAACCTGACGCTTTACCGGAAGATGTACGACTGCTACAACCCCAAGAGCGCCAGCATCGGAGACTCCTCGATAGTGTTCACCACCGAGCGCTTCACGCACATCATCATGCGCGTAGGGCCGGTGGAAGTGGCCATCAATGGTGTTCCTGACGGTCGGCTGACGGCCGAGGAGTGGGCGCGCGTCATGACGGAGCGGGTGCGGGCGGTGCTGGACGGGAAGAAGCCCACCGCTCGGGTCGGCTGACCCACCTCCAACCACCGCACCCCCGCCGACACTACGACACGGTTGGCGAATCCGGCCCGCTGGTCTCGATTCCGGCCCGTCGAGTTCTACTCGGCGGGCCGGAGGGCTGCCAGGTGCGATGTGCGAGTGTGGGCTCGTGGGCTGTCGGTCCACCAGGCGTTGAAGCGGTGGAAGTTCATCGCAGTGGCGGTGAGCTGGTGCTGTAACCGGGCCTTTGCAAGGCCGGAATACCGACATCTTCGCAGGCCGAAAGCCCGGACGCCCTGGGAGATGGTGCCTTCGACACCGGCCCGGTGTGCGTACTGCTCCTCCCACTCCCGGGTTTCTTGCTGGGCACGTGCCTGCTGGATCACCTCCTGCTCCGCCTGGGGGCGGAGGGTGAGCCGGCGGCTGATGTCGGACTTCGTGCCTGGCGCGAGTGCATTGCTCACGATCCTTGCAGGGACGGCAGGCAGTCATCGAAAACCGTGCCCGGACCACGGCCGCCCCGTGCTGGGAGCGTTCTTCCCGCCAACTGGTGCTGGTCTTGCCGTTGGGGCAGGTCACCCGCCGGTTGTCCCAGTCGATGGTGAAGTCGGCTTGGGAGAAGGCTTCGACGTCCTTGGTCTGCCAACTGGTGGACGCGAGGATCGGGCCCACCAGGTCGACCTTGTGATCCCGGCGGGCGATGACCACCTCCCGGGCTGTTGCATAGCCCGCGTCGACCAGGTGGCGGTCAGGCAGGAGGCTGCGCTCGGCGAGGTGTGCGTGGATCGGGGCGACCAGACGCACGTCCTGGACGGTGGAGTCGGTGGTGGCGACGCATGTGATCAGGTTCGGGCTGTCCGGCTCGCAGGTCTCGGTGAGGTGGACCTTATAGCCGTCCCAGAAGACGCCGCGCTTCACACTCCCTCGCGCGTCGGTGTCATAGGGCGTGACCAGCCGCTCCGCGCCCGGCGGCCGGTCCTTGAGGTCCCGGCGACGGACCTGCCCGTCGTCGACGAAGTACTGCTGGATCCACATCTGCCGCAGGGTCTGCACCCGCTGAAGAAGCCGCAGGCAGGCAGGGGCATCCGGCCGGTGCACGGCCTCGATGAGAGTCAGCCCGTCGGCACCGATCTGCTCGATCAACTCCGCCCGCTTGGCTTTGCCCTTGGGTAGACGGGTGTCTTCGAACCGGATCGCGTACCGGTCGAACCAGTCGGACGGGACCCAGCTGGCCAACCACTCCGGCTCGTGGGCGGCCACGCTGTTCAACGCTGCCCGCAGGGTCTCACCGAGCCGCACCAAGCCGTTGATCTGCCGCGCGACAGCCAGCACGATCGTGGAATCCGTGCGGGCCCGGCCGCCGGCCTTAAGCAAACCGTGCTTCGCGGCGGCCTGTAAGACCTGGTCCAGGAGCTTGATCCCGGCGTCTCCCGAGATCAGCCGGTCCCTGAACTCGGTGAGCACCGAGTAATCGAAGCCCGGATCGGCCAGCTCCAGCCCCAACAAATACTTCCAGCCCAGCCGTCCGCGGACCGCGTCCGCAGCCTGCCGGTCGGACAGACCCTCGGCGAACTGCATGACGGACACCAGCGCCAGCCGGCCCGGCGACCACGCCGGCTTCCCCCTGCTCGGATACAGGTCGGCGAAGTCCGCGTCCGAGAACAGCTCGCCCAGCTCGTCACGGATTCGCATCGCCAGGCTGCCCTTCGGGAACGCAGCCCGCGCTACCCGGGCCGTCTCCCCAGGAACCCCGTCGACCATCCTGGCGTGCAACGACACCGACACCCTCCCCAAACGCAACGTCGACCCCTCACGACCACAATGGGGTCGCGAGGGCGGACGTCACGTTCAGCCCCAGAATTCGCCAACAGTGTCTTGCAGCTGCCGGGGCCGGGCCGTTTCGCATCGTAGACACCGCCGTATCCATCCGTTGCCACCCGGCGGCAACGGCAGTTGTCACCAGGCGCCACGGGGGCGGTCGGCACCGAGCTGTACTTCGCGGCGGCACTCCGGGCATTCCGGCGGCCCTTCCACCTGGCGCGGCCTGTCGTCGTTCGCCCAGCTGAACCCGCACAGCGCCTTGTGCGTGACGCCCCGGAAGGATTCGTCCTTGATGGCGTGGGAGCCGTAGCCCGGCACCATCCAGGTGAACGTCGCCTCCCCGTCGTACGGAGCGCTGCCGGGCCAGGCGTAGGCCGGCTCGGTCGTGGTGCAGCGCATCCGCAGATCAGGCCCCGTCCAGCGATTGCCGTACCGGATCTCCGAGCTGGCGTCGACCGCGTCCGCGAGGCGCTCGAAGGACAGGTCGAAGTCGTGCATGTGCTTCCACCGGCCGGGCCGCTGCTCGCGCATCAGCGAGCGGAACATCAGCAGCAGCCGCGCCAGGTCGTGCTGATCGACCCGGACCGTGTTCGTCTCCGAGTCGTAGCCGTACGTCGGGTCGTGGGCGGGCTTCTTCGGCATCGGTCCTCATTCGCGTTGCTCGGCGGCCAGCGCCCCGCCACAGGGCCTGCGGTGCGGCCGGATACTCAACGACCCGGGCCCGCCAGGGCCACGCGGCCTCCGCCGTCCGTGCGCCGGCCGAACCGCGTGGCCCTCGCGTCTCAGGCTTGCGGCGGTGTCGCGCCGGGCAGCTCCCCGGAGAAGGCCCACCACTGCTCGATGGTCCACACGGCGACGCTGGAGCGGTCGGTGGACATCCGCAGCCACACCTCCTCGCCACCGGGCATGAGCGCCACCTCCAGGTGCTCCTCATCCCACGTGCCCACCGGGTACATCCACTCGATGCCGTCGGGCCACGTCCGCATCGCCACCGTGCGCACGCTCAGCGCCGCGGCGAAGGCATCCAGCGCCGCCTTGGGTATCCGCACCTCCGCCGGCTCCCGCTCGATCCCCGCCACCTGGCCCCCTTCTCCTCGTGCGGCGGACCCGCGCCCGCCATCGCGGATCAGCGTGACAGACCCGCGGCGCCCCGCACGGTGTAACGCTGTGAGGCTGGCAGGCTCACAGACCGTTTCCCCAGGTAGACGAGGTGAACTATGAGGCTGTGAGGGTGTGAGACGGAGCTCGCGCCCCGTGCTCCCGCACGCCCTGGTGGTGCCCGCCGGCCCGGAGGACGATGGAGTCGTGGGCGAGCAGCACGACGACCAGGAGCACGGCGCCGAACCGGCGCGGCCGCCGCTCACCGCGGCCCGCGCCCGGGAGATGACGGCCGGGCTGCGCGAGGCGATGGACGATGTCCGGCGCTCCGTGGCGGTCCTCGCCGCCCGGGTCCGCGACGCGCACGCCGCCCGCGTCTGGTCCCCCTGGGGCACAGCAGCTGGGAGTCGTACTGCGCCGCGGAGTTCGGCATCAGCCGCGCCCAGGCGTACCGGCTCCTCGATGTCGCCCGCGCCCTGGCCGCGATCCACGGCGCGGTCACCGCCAGCCCCGGCTTGTCTCGCACGCGAGACACTGACCCCGGTGCCGCGGCCGCGCTCGACTACGGCCTGTCCCAACGCGCCCTGATCGCCGTCTCCGGCCGTACGGACGACGTCGCGGAGCTGATCACCCGCCGACTCACCACGCTCGCCCACAGCGGCCTCCAAACTCTCGACACCGCCACGGTGCGCGCGGTGGTCCGCCAGGCCGTCCGCGACATCCGCACCGCCCCGCCCCCGCCGATCCGCCGGCGGATCCGACCGTCGCCGCGCCGCGCGCCGTCGTCGACGACCTCGCCGCCAGTACCCACGCGATCGGGGAGCTGATGCTCGAAGTCGCGCCGGCCTACCTCTCCGACATCGAGGCCGCCGACGTCCTGGCGCTGCTGTGCGAGCAGATCGGCGAGCCCCTCGAACACGGGCTCGCCGCCCGCCGCTACGCGATGTCCGGCGACCGCCGCGCCCTGCACCTCACCGTCCTGTAGAGCGCCATTCCCGGCTGCTCCTGTGTGGCACACAGCCCGTTTCCCCAGGTGGGCGCGGTGCGCTGTGAGGTGTGAGGCGGGGCGGGCGGCCGTCGTTGGTGGCGTGCTGCTCACGGTCCTGGTGGTGGCCGTCAGGTTGCAGCACGGTGGTGTCGTGGGTGCAGCGCAGCATTTGCATGGGCCAGGCGGCACACGGGTGCTGCACAGGTAGCAGGCCGGCCCCGGCCGGTGCAGCACGGCCAGCTGCTGCAGGCAGCTCGGGCCGCGCTGCCTGCAGCCGGCGCCTGCTGCCCCGCGGTGTCAGAAGGGCCGGAGCTGGGACGGCCAGCCCTGGAGATCGCCCCGGCCTACGAGTCCGACGACGTCGCTGCGGTACCGCCAGCCGTCCCGGCCGGGTCGTCCGGTGTCGGATGTCCAATTCCCCGGGCGTTCGTCCTGCTGCGGTTCTACGATCGGTGGGTACGGGGCCCGTGTGGGCGGAAGTCTTTCCGTGCGAGAACGGTGTCGGCGGTTGATGGATGCCGGGGTCCCGTGATGTCGGCCTGCGCCCGTGGGCCGGTTCCCGACGCGACGTTCGTGGCGGGGTGTTCGGTCTTTCCGGGGGGCGTGGATGAGTCCGGTCGTGCAGCGTTTCGTGGGCGCGGTGGGGGCGGTGGTGGTCGCCGCGGTGGTGAACGTGGCCACCGGGTTCCTCACCGATCACCGGTCGACGCGGTGGTGGGTCTCCGCGGCGGTGTTGCTCGTGGTGGGGGTCGCGGTGCAGTGGTGGCTCCCGGCGGCACCCGCGCAGCGTCGGATGCAGTCGATCGAGGACAACACGGTCGGCGGCTCGGTTACCCAGACGTCCACCGGGCCTGCGGAGCAGGAAGCGCGCCGGAACGACATCACGGGCGACTTCGACCAGCGCCAGGATGGGTGAGCCGCGGAAGAAACTCCGACGCCTGTTCCGTCGGCGCCCCGCGCGGAGCCCCGAGACCGCGCAGGACGTGGCCAACAGCACAGTCGGCCGGGATCTCCAGCAGACCAACTTCGGCGGTGACCAGTACATCAACATCATTCACGTCGACGAGCAAGGTCTCGAGCAGGCCCGGCACCTGTGGGAACCCCGGCACCACCCCGATGAACACCTCCCCGGACAGCCCCCGGGCGCGTTACCGCGGCCCGGTCTCGCCCCTCACCCCACACCGATCCATATCGGAGCCGGGACCGGGGAAACGCCGACCACCTCGGGTGGACCGAGCCGCCGCACCGTTCTGCTCGGCGCTGGCGCCACCCTGGCCGCGGCGGCCGGCGCACTCGTCGTCCTGCGCCTCACCGACGAAAGCGCCGACGCCGATGACTATTCCCTGGCCGGGCATGCGGACAACGTGAATTCCGTGGCGTTCAGCCGCGACGGCATCGTGGCCAGCGGCAGCGTCGATAAAACCGTGCGTCTATGGAACATTGCCGATCGGGGACAGAAGCCCCGTCTCCTCGAAGGAGGCCACAGCGGAAAGGTGAATGCCGTGGCGTTCAGCCCAGACGGCAAGACCTTGGTCAGCGGCGGCACCAATGAAATGTATTTCTGGGGAGCGGACGGCACCAAACTGGGTCCCGCCGAAGGCGACGTCACCTGGGTGATGTCGGTGGCGTTCAACCACGACGGCAAAATCCTGGCCAGCGGCGACTACGACCACACCGTGAAACTGTGGGACGTCGCCAGCCGGACACTGATCGACACCCTCGAAGGCCACACAGACGCGGTGACTTCGGTGGCGTTCGACCGCGACGGCCGAATCCTGGCCAGCGCCAGCAACGACAACACCATCCTGTTGTGGGACTCCGACGATTGGAAGAAGCAGCCCGTCAAGCTCACCGTCGGCCCCAAGACCGGGGAGAGGGACGACGGGCTGAAAGGCGTGGCGTTCAGCCCCGACAACAAATACCTGGCCGCCGCGGGCGGCAACCACGATGTGCTGTTGTGGGAGGTCGCCGACCTGAAGAAGGATCCCACCCCCCTCAGACGCCATTCGAGCCCTGTGTCCTCGGTGGCGTTCAGTGGCGACAGCAAGACCCTGGCCAGCTGCGGCCGCGACAACGCCATCCGGTTGTGGAACGTCGAGACCAAGGAACTCATCGTCACCCTTTCCAGCACCGAGTGGGTAAAATCGGTGGCATTCAGCCCCGGCGACGAAGCCCTGGCCAGCGGCGGCGACGACCACAAAGTCTGGGTGTGGAAGCTTCCACGGCCAGCCAACGGAGACACCCGATGACGATTGAATCGTCCCTCATGGAGCCGATGAGACCACGGCGGTAGCCAGCTGGCTTCGTTGATTACTACCTCGATAGAGCCAAGCCCGACGAACCCGGCTGCTCCTATGTGGCACACAGGCTGCTTCCCCAGGTGGGCGAGGCGCGCTGTAAGGATGTGAGGTGTGAGGCGAGGGCCTGTGGCAACGGGACGCCGCTGCTCCTGGTCGTGCTGTTCGCCGTGGTGTGCAGCGGGTGCTGCTCGGTGGGGTGCTGCTCGTGGTCCTGGTGGTGGTCGCTGGGGTTGCAGCACGGTGGTGTCGTGAGTGCAGCGCAGCATTTGCATGGGGCAGGTGGCACACGACTGCTACACGGGTAGCAGCCCGGCACCGGCCGGGAACGACGACGGCGCCCTCCCAGGATCGGGGGCGCCGTGCGGCGGCGGTTCAGCCGGCTAGCCTGAGAGAGGGCCGTACCGCGGGGGCCGGCGCGTCCAGCTCAGGGTCGAAGTCGGCGCCGGAACATACCTCATGAGTGATCTTATGCGTGAGATCTATTCACCCCAGGCGGGCGCATTCAGCAGAGCTGCGCCCCGAAGCCCTCCAAGGCGCGCTCGCCACCAGCGCGACGATCGCGGCCGGCGCAACCGGCCTGTGGCCGACCATCCAGGCATTCGCCGACATCAAACCCAAACGCGCACACGGCAAGTGGCACTACGTATGGGGCCTGCAAAAGAAGGCCGCCCGCTGAGCCCGCTGTCACTTCTCCCGGCCGGGGAACACCATCTACAACTACGTGCCCCAGCTAAAGGGCGGTCGCCTCGCCCGTCAGACCTGCTGGGTACGGAATAAGCCAGCAGGATCGATGGCGCGACTCTTACCGGTGCCCCGGCAACCGTTGGTCGGCGTCCGGGAGAGCCGCCATCCGCCGGTTGTGCCCTTGCTTGCGCCGCAGGGCAAGGTTTTCGTGGTAGAGGTTCGCGGTGACGGTGGCGAGGGCATCGAGCTTCCCGTTCAGCTCCGTGACCTGCTGTTTCACTTCGCGGAGCTGTCGGCGTAGGGTGTCGATTTCTTTGTCCCGGCGGACTTCGCCAGGGGTCCGCAGGACCTGACGGGGGACCTTGGCGTCCCACTCGGCAAGGATGTCCTCGGCCCGGTGGACGGTCGCGTGGCTGACCCCGGCCTCGCGGGCAAGGCTCTCCTTGGTCAGAGCCCCGTCGGTGCGGATGGGCTCACCTGCAAGAAGCCGCTGCATGGCCTCCCGCAGTTTGGTGGCCGTGGCGGCGGAGACCGGCATCAGTTGCTGCCCTTTTGGTCTTTGAATGCGCGGGTGATCCGCTGGACGTCGGCGAGTTCGATCAGGACGGCCTCGCGACGGGGCGGGGCCAGGCGGCGGTCCTTGGAGGCCCTGTTCTCGTATAGCTACCGCCAGGTGGTGTGTAGCGCTGAGTAACCGCCATAGCCCTCGTTTCCCCGGGCTGGCCACCTCGTTGAGCTGAACGAGTGACGGTGAGAGGTGGGGTGGATGCGGCAGGACTGGGAGCCGGAAGATCTGATCGAGATCTGGACGCTGCTCGAAGACGATATGGAGAGGGTGCGGAACAAGTCCGGGGCGACCCGGTTGGGCTTCGCGTTGTTGCTCAAGTTTTTTGAGGTAGAGGCCCGGTTCCCTGAGTCCGCCAAGGAGATGCCCGCGGCGGCGGTGGACTACGTGGCCCAGCAGGTGAAGGTTCCGGCCGGGGCGTGGGCGGACTACGACTGGCAGGGCGACCGGATCAAGCGGCACCGCAAGGAGATCCGGGGAGGCGTGCGGGTTTAGGGCGAACACCGAGGAGGACCAGGAGCGGCTGGCCGAGTGGCTGGCCGCTGAACTATGTCCGGTGGAGCTGTCGCGGGATCGTCTTGCGGCGGCGGTGGTGGCCCGGTGCCGTAACGAGCGCATTGAGCCGCCGGCCCCGGGGCGGGTCGGGCGGCTGGTGGGCAAGGCGGTCAAGGACTTCGAGGCCCAGTTCTGCCGCAGCAGGGTGGAGCGGATCTCGCACGCGACGCGCTCGCGTCTGGAGGATCTGGTCGCCGTCAGCGAGGACGAGACGGGCGAGGGAGCGGTGTCGGGCGGCGGGCGGTCGCACTTCGCCGAGCTGAAGGCCGACCCGGGGGCGCCAGGGCTGGAGAGCCTGCTGGCGGAGGTGAACAAGCTGGAGCGGGTGCGGCGGTTGGAGTTACCCGCGGACTTGTTCGCGGACGTGTCGGAGAAGCTGGTGGAGGCGTGGCGGGCGCGGGCGTCGAAGGAGTATCCGGCGAACCTGGAGCGGATGAAGCCGCCGCGGCGCCTGACGCTGCTGGCTGCGCTGTGCCATGTGCGGCAGACGGAGATCACCGACTCGCTGGTGGACCTGTTCATCCAGCTCGTTCTGAAGATCAACACTCGGGCGGAGCGGAAGGTCGACAAGGAACTGAACGCCGAGCTGAAGAAGGTCCGGGGCAAGGAGGGCATGTTGCTGCGGGTCGCAGAGGCCGCTTTGTCCGAGCCGGCCGGCTCGGTACGGCGGGTGATCTACCCGGTGGTCGGTGGGGAGAAGACGTTGAAGGCGCTGGCGGCGGAGGCCGCGGCGAACGAGGCCCGCTACAAGGCCCTGGTCCGCACGGTGCTGCGGTCGTCGTACTCGGCGCACTGGCGCCGGATGCTGTCGCCGCTGCTGGGCGCGCTGGCGCTGAAGTGCAACAACACCACCTACCGGCCGGTCATGGACGCGATCGACCTGCTCCAGCGCTACCTGGACCAGCCGTTGAAGGAGGGCGCGTTCTTCGATCCGGCGGAGAGCGTGCCGCTTGCGGGGGTGGTGCCCGAGCAGTGGCGGGCGGCGGTGGTGGACGACAAGGGCCGTGTCGAGCGCATCCCGTATGAGCTGTGCGTGCTGGTGGCGCTTCGGGACGCGGTGCGGCGTCGGGAGATCTGGGCGGTAGGGGCGAACCGGTGGCGTAACCCGGAGGACGACCTGCCGACGGACTTCGAGGAGAACCGCGACGTGCACTATGCCGCGCTGGGCCAGCCGCAGGACGCCGGGGAGTTCATCGCTGCCCTGCAAGGCAAGCTCCGCACTTCGCTGGACCGCTTCGAGCAGGCGCTGGTGGAGGGAACGACGGGTGGGGTGGCGATCGTCAAGAAGCACGGCGAACCGTGGATCAGAGTCTCCCCGCGCGGCAAGCAGGAGGAGCCCGAGAGCCTGGTGGCGATCAAGGGTGAGATTGAGCGGCGCTGGGGGACCATCGACCTGCTGGACATCTTGAAGTACGCCGAGTTCGACACGGACTTCATCGCCGAGTTCACCTCGGTGGCCACCAGGGAGATGCTGTCGAAGGATGTGCTGCGGCGCCGGCTACTGCTGGTGCTGTTCGGCCTGGGCACGAACATGGGGATCAAGAGGGTCGCGGTGACCGGCAAACACGGCGAGAGCGAGGCGACGCTGCGGCGGGTGCGGCACCTGTTCGTCAACCGCGCCAACATGCGCGCGGCCCTGCGGAAGCTGGTGAACGCCACCTTCGCCGTCCGCGATGAGATGTGGTGGGGCACCGGCACGGCGTGCGCCTCCGACAGCCGCAAGTTCGGCGCCTGGTCCTCCAACCTGATGACCGAGTGGCACCAGCGCTACCGGGGCCCCGGCGTGATGATCTACTGGCACGTCGAGCGGAAATCTGTCTGCATCTACTCCCAGCTGAAGTCCTGTTCGGCCTCCGAGGTTGCCTCGATGATCGAGGGCGTGCTGCGGCACTGCACCGACATGGAGGTGGACCGGCAGTACACCGATACGCACGGAGCCTCCATCGTCGGTTTTGCCTTCGCGCACATGCTCGACTTCAAGCTGATGCCGAGGCTGAAGAACATCGGCTCCGCGAAGCTGTACCGGCCGGCGGCTGGGGAGGACGACAACTGGCCGAACCTGGGCCCGGTGCTCTCCACCAAGACGATCGACTGGGAGCTGATCGCCCAGCAGTACGACCAGATCGTGAAGTACACCACAGCCCTGCGGCTGGGCACCGCCGAGGCCGAGCAGGTCCTGCGCCGGTTCACCCGCGGCGGCCCGAAGCACCCGACGTACCGGGCGATCGAGGAGCTGGGCCGGGCGGTGCGTACTTCGTTCGTCTGCGACTACCTGGCCGACGTCGAGATGCGCCGGGAGATCCACGAGGGATTGCAGGTGGTGGAAAACTGGAACTCAGCAAACAAGGACCTCTTCTACGGCAAGGACGGCGACCTGGCCGGTGCGGACAAGGAATCCCAGGAGGTCAGCATGCTCGCGCTGCACCTGATCCAGTCCGCGCTGGTGCACGTCAACACGCTGCTGATGCAGGAGGTCCTGGCCGACCCGAAGTGGGCGGACAAGCTCACCGAAGCGGACCGCCGGGCGCTGTCCCCGCTGTTCTGGACCCACGTGAATCCCTACGGCCGGTTCGAGCTGGACATGAACAGCCGTCTCGATCTAGACCTGTCCATCCGGGCGACGGTGCCGAGCCCGCGCACTCCGCAGGGGGAAGCAGCAAGCATCCCAGCGTGACGCTCCGGGCCTGGCCGGAGCCGTGCCGAAGACGACGTTGCCCGGGACGCTGAAGAGTCCCGGGCAACGTCGTGAGCGGCGGCAGGGCTGTGCGAGGAACGGACCAGGAAACCGGTGTTGCTGTCGGACGCGCTCAGCCGGGCAGCGTGACGAGCCCCGTCTCATAGGCGGTGATCACGAGCTGAACCCGGTCCCGGGCGCCCAATTTGGTGAGCAGGCGCGACACGTGCGACTTGGCGGTGGCCACCGTGATGAAGAGGTCCTCCGCGATCTCGGTGTTCGACCGACCGCGCCCGATCAGGGTCAGGACTTCCCGTTCCCGCTCGGTGATGCCCTCGACCAGCCGTGGGGAGCGTGCCGGGGCGGCTTCGGGGCGCCCGGCGAACTCTGCGATCAGACGACGCGTGACACCCGGGGCGATCAGCGCGTCGCCGGCGGCGACCACGCGGATCGCCGCGAGGATGTCGTCGAGCGCCATGTCCTTGACCATGAAGCCGCTCGCTCCGGCCCGGAGCGCACCGTAGACGTGGTCGTCCTCGTCGAAGGTGGTCAGGACGAGGACGCGGGCGGTCGCCGGACCGGCGGTGATCAGTCGAGTGGCCTCGATCCCGTCCATGCCGGGCATCCGGATGTCCATCACCACGACGTCGGGGCATATGTCCCCAACCAGTTGGACCGCCTCGGCGCCGGTGGACGCCTCACCGACGACCTCCAGGTCGGGGTGGTCGGCCATGATCACGCGGAGGCCGGACCGCACCAGCGGCTGGTCGTCGACGAGCAGGACGCGTACGGGACTGCCGGTCATTGGGCCTCCACCGGAACTACGGCGAGGTCGGGCAGGGGCAGCCGCGCCGCCACCCGGAAGCCACCCTCGGGACGCGGCCCGGCGCTGAGGCGGCCGTGCAGCAGAGCGACCCGCTCGCGCATGCCCACGATGCCGAAGCCGTGGGCCGGGCCGTCCTCGGTGGCGCCGCGCCCGTCGTCGACGATTTCCACGGATAGTTCCCCGTCCCCGTACTCGATGGTCACCCGGCAGTGTCCGGTGCCCGCGTGGCGGACCACATTGGTCAGCGCCTCCTGGACGATACGGTAGGCCGACAGGTCGATGTCGGCGGGCAGGGGGCGCTGTTCCCCGCCGCGGCGCACGTCGACGCGTACGCCGACGTCCGCCGTCGTCGCCGCCAGCCGTTCGAGGTCCGCAAGACCGGGCGAAGGCGTGATCGGTGCCCGCCCCGAAACCTCTGCGTCCGGGTCTGCCTGGCGGAGTGCCACCAGCGTGCGCCGCAGGCCCGACAAGGTCTCTCTGCTGGTGGCTTCGATGGCTCGCAGCGCCTCGTGGGCCTCCGCGGGCTGTGTCCGGATGACCCGGCTTCCCACCCCGGCCTGGATGGCGATGATGCCGATGCTGTGCGCGACCATGTCGTGCAACTCCCGCGCGATCCGCAGCCGTTCGGCGATGACGGCCTCGGCCACCTCCTGCGCGCGCAGCTCCACCGCGTGCTCGCGGCGCTCGCGGCTCAGCAGACCGACCGTGCAGGCCGCGGCCATCGCCAGGAGGGTGATCACGAGGTTGACGGTCAGGCTGTCGCCGTACGCGAAGCCGCCGACGAGCAGGAGCTGGACGACGAGGGATGTGGCCGCGGCGACGGTCGAAGCCCGCCGCGCGCGGGTGGCGACGATGAAGCCCAGGACGAGGTCCACCGCCAGATACGACAGGAACTGGCCCTGGTACGAAGCCGACAGATCCACACCGGCGGAGCTCGGGGGACCCACCACCACGGCCGTGGATCCGAAGAGCGCCATCGCCAGGGCCAGGACCGGACCACGTCGCAGGACACCGACGAGCAGGCTCGCCGCCAGCAGTGCCCCAATGCCGTGGACCGTGCCCGAAGCTCGCGGCGCACCTCCTATGAGCAGACCCACCGCGAGGACGTACAGAACACCCCCCACCCAGGCCATGACCTTCGTTCTCGTCATCGGCGGTGTGCCCTCTCGAGGCGATGTGCCCACTCAAGAGAAAGGTCGTGCCCTGCGACGCGCCCAGGCAACGGGGTGGTCGGTACGTCGTTCATCCCGCGAGGCTATCCAGCCGCCGACCCTGCGGCATCGGCCCGTGGACGTACGCCCACGGGCGAAGGCGGCCACGGGATTGCCGCCCACGGCCCCATGACCGGACGGGGCCCTCCCGGCAGGGTTGTCCATGTGATCGAAGTCAACGAACTCACCAAGCGCTACGGCGGCAAGACCGCCGTCGACCAGCTGTCCTTCACCGTGCAGCCGGGACAGGTCACCGGCTTCCTCGGCCCCAACGGAGCCGGAAAGTCCACCACCCTGCGAATGATCCTCGGCCTGGAAGCCCCCACCTCGGGCACCGCCACCGCCAGCGGAGTCCCCTTCCGCGGCCACGCCCGGGGACTGCGGCACGTCGGCGCCCTCCTCGACGCGGGTCAGGTCCACGGCGGACGCACCGCCACGGCCCACCTGTCCGCCCTGGCCCGCAGCAACGGGATCTCCCCGCGCCGTGTGGACGAGGTCCTGCACGAAGTGGGATTGACCGATGTGGCGAACCGCCGCATCGGCGGGTTCTCGCTCGGCATGAAGCAGCGCCTCGGAGTCGCCACCGCCCTGCTCGGCGACCCGCCGGTGCTGATGTTCGACGAACCGGTCAACGGCATGGACCCGGAGGGCGTGCTCTGGATGCGCCGCCTCTTCCAGCGCCTCGCGGCCGAGGGCCGCACGGTCTTCCTCTCCAGCCACCTCATGTCGGAGATGGAGAACACCGCCGACCAGCTTGTCGTCATCGGCCGGGGCCGGCTCATCGCCGCCGAATCGGTACGGGACTTCGCGGCCCGCAGCACCGGCCTCGGAGTGGTGGTGGGCACGCGGCAGGCCGCCGAGCTGACGACGGTGCTGACCGCCGCCGGCGCATCGGTCGAGCCGGAGGGATCGGCGGGCGCCGAGAAGCTCGCCGTGACCGGACTGCCGACGGACCGGATTGCCGCGCTCGCCTTCGAGAACGGGATCCTGTTGAACGAGCTGACCTCCCGAACCGCCTCGCTGGAGGAGGCCTTCATGGAACTCACCGCCGACAGTGTCGAATACCAGGCAGGACAGCCCCGATGACCACACAAGCGTCCGCCCTCGCGACCATTTCTGCCGCGTCCCTCGCCGAGCCGCCCGCCCGCTTCCGCGACCTGATCGCCTCCGAGTGGATCAAGATGCGGTCCCTGCGCTCCACCCCGTGGGCCCTCGCCTTCATCACCCTGTTCGTCATCGGGTCCGGCGCCGTGGCCACACTGGCGGACAAGGCCGCGGGCTCCGAGCCCGGTAGTTTCCTGGTCTACGACGCCTTCCCGTCGACCGGTTACATGACGTTGATGCTCGTCGCCGGCAGCATGGGCGCTCTCACCGTCGTGAGCGAGTACAGCAGCGGGCTGATCCGCACCACCACAGTGGCCGTCCCCGCCCGTGGTGCGGTGGTGCTGGCCAAGGCGGTCGTCACCGCCGTGCTGTGGACCGCGGTCGGCACGGCCGCCTCCATCGGATCCTTCCTGGTCTCCCAGGCCATCCTGGACGGGCACGATGCCAGCGTTCCGATCGCCCACTCCGACGTGTTGCGGCCGCTGGTGGCATCCGCGTTGCTGGCTCCGGTGTGTGCCTTGGTCGGTCTGGGCCTCGGCGTTCTGCTCCGGCATGCCGCCGGGACCATGCTCACCAGCGTCTTCATCCTGCTGATGCTGCCCACCATGTTCTCGGAGAGCAACCGCTGGTCGGCGGACGTCAAACACACGATGGTGTCGGCCGCCTGGGCTCGTCTGGTCCAAACTTGGGAGCCGGATCCCGGATCCCTGGGCTACACCACCACGCTCCCCGGCTCCTGGATCGTGTACGCCCTCTGGCCGCTGGTCGCGGTCGCTCTCGCGGTGGTCGTCGTACGGCACCGCGACGTGTGAACGTGCCTCCGAAACGCGCGTATCGCACCCCGGAGGCACAGGGGCAAGGCCCTCGAAGCTTCTCACAGCCCTGATGAACGTCTCTCATAAACGACCCTTTCCCGGAGCAAGATCGGAAACGGTCCGCACGAGCGGCCCGGACCGTTTGATCCACTGTCACAACTCGTTCTCACACAAAAGTGGAGCCAGACGTGTTCTGGGAAATGTTTGTGACAGTATCCGGGGTCATGACGGTCCCTCAAACCGCACTCGTGTCCGAAGCGGACGACGTCGAGCGCCACCCCTGCCCACGCTGTAACGCTCAGCCAGGCTCACCCTGCCGCTCGCGCTCCGGCGCGGTCGCCGGGACCTACCACACCGGCCGCTTCGCGAAGGTGCCCCGGCTCGCGAAACTCCTGCGCGTGCCCACCCCCGCCGACCGCGCCCCCGGCCAGCCGTGGCGGCCCGGTACCCCGGCGCCCGCGCCCGTCGACCCGGACGCCCCGAGCGCGGACATCCGCATCGGATACGCGCGCTGCTCGACCCTCACCCAGGAACTCCAGACACAGCTCGACGCGCTTGCCGCCAAGCGCATCCCCCGGGACAAAATCTTCGCCGAGAAGATCAGCACCCAGGTCCGGGTCCGCCCGCAGTTCGAGGCAGCCCTCACCGCCGCCCGCGAGATCAAGGCCCACGCCCCGCACTGCCAGGTGATCTTCACGGTGTACGAGATGAAGCGCCTGGGACGCGACGCCGCAGAGCTGACCGCCCTGGCGGATCACCTCACCGCCCACGGCCTGGTCCTGGAAATGCTCGCCGGACCCCTCCAAGGGATGTACGACCCCAGCGGTCCGGGACGCCTGCTGTTCGGGTTCTTCGCCGCGATGGCCGAGACCGAGCGGGAGAACATCCGCGAGGCCACCCTTGAAGGACTCGACACCGCGGCCCGCAAGGGCAACCACGGTGGCCGGCCCCCGGTCATCACTGACGACATGCTGCACACCGTGCTCCGCCGCCGTGCGAACGGCGAGTCCGTCGAGGACATCCAGCCCGACCTGCTCATCCCCACCGGCCGCCGCAAGGGACACAGCCCCAGCCTCTCCAGCATCTACCGGGCGCTGGCCGAGCACGAAAAGGCCCAGGCGTACCCCGAGGCCGTCGAGACGGCGCATGCCGACTTTGCCACCCTCCAGCAGCGCGACCGCAGCCCCAAGTAGTTACTCAGCGCTACACGCCACCTGGCGGTAGCTATACGAGAACAGGGCCGAGACGTTGCGCCGCCAGGTCATCGACATCGGGGCCACCGACCTGCACCGTCGCCTGGACCTGCCGACCTCCCAGGACGAGGTCTACGCGCTGGCCGTCACGCTCAACGACATGCTCGCCCGGCTCGACGAGGCGTCCGCCGCGCAACGACGCTTCGTCGCCGACGCCGCCCACGAGTTGCGCAGTCCGCTCACCGCGATCCGCGCCCAGTTGGAGGTCATGGCCGCCTATCCCGACCCGCGGCGTGACCCACTCGCCGCCGCGAGCCTGCTTGAGGACGCCCTACGCCTGAACGATCTCATCGAGGACCTTCTGGCCCTGGCCCGCAGCGAGGATCCCGCGTCGCAACGGCCGGGCACCGTGGTCGACCTCGACGAGGTCGTCCTCGCCGAGGTGCGGCGCCAGCGACGCCTGACCTCCGCCCGCATAGATGCCCGCCGGGTCTCGGCCGGGCGGGTGCGGGGGGATCCGGAGGCCTTGCGCCGCGTCGTCCGCAACCTTCTCGACAACGCCCGCCGTCACGCCGTCGACCAGGTGCAAGTGGCGCTCGGCGTACGCCTTGGCCTCGTCGAGCTCACGGTCAGCGACGACGGCTCAGGCATCCCGGCCGCCTACCGCGCCCATGTCTTCGAGCGCTTCACCCGTCTGGACGAGGCCCGCTCCCGTGAGGCGGGCGGCTCAGGCCTCGGCCTTGCCATTGTCGGCAAGGTCGCCACCGCCCACGGGGGCACCGTATGCGCCGAGGAGGATCCGCCACCTGCGGAGGGCGGGCTCGGCGGTGCCCGTCTCGTTGTGCGGCTGCCGCTGGCGCACGCGCAGGGTGGGAGCTGACCGGCGGACCGACCCCATCCCCGCCGGTAGAAAGCAGACTCCGCCCGTGTTCTCGGACGCTCCGATCTATAACAGTTTTGTCGCCGAGCAAGCGATGTTCCTGCTCAGGTACGCGGCGTAGCCCAGGAGCTGGGACAACAATTGGAGCGCGTCATGCCGCCCGGACACCGGATCGTCGCCGCTGTGCCGAGGCAGGACAACCAGCATCCCCGACCCCATGCCTGACCACGGCTTACACGCCGGGTCGAGCGCCCCTGCGGCTCCTACCAATGGATGAGGTGACACGAGGGCGGAGAGCTCGTCTTCGCGCACGATCCCGACAGCGGGATCCGCGTCTGGACGCGGGGCCTGGTCCGCCGCAGCGCCGAAAGCGCCCGACGGCCCCGCAGTGTCGCAGTGCTTGGGGCGGCATCGGGATGAGTTGCGGCCTGCGGCCGTGGCTCAGCTGCTGCGGCTTCGGGCTGCGATGCCTGGAGCATCAGGCGGCCCCGGTGGCCCTCCGGTCAGCGGCTCGCCGCAGAGCCCGCGCTGCTCAGGTCGTGGTGGATGACGCGGGCCGCTCCTTCGATGGTGCCTATGCCGTAGCCCATGGTGCGGCTGCCGGTGGAGAGGACAGCCATGCCGTAGTTGTGACCGCCGCCGGTGAAGGCGCCCACGCTGTGGACCCGCCAGCCGCCGATGGTGCGCGGCAGCCAGCCATTCTTGACGTGCACCGTTGCCGTGGCGGGTGATCCGGCGGGCACCCCCCACTGCTGGCCTGGCGTGACGCGATTCATCAGATCGAGGGCGTAGCCGCGCGACGCGGGGCCGAGCACCGCGTTCTCCGTCGTCAGTAGTTGCATCAGCCGAAGTTGGTCGCCGGCGGTGATCTGGGTGAGGCCCCAGCTTTTCCCGGATCCGGGAACGGTATGCCGCATTTGTGTCAGAGTGAGGAATCTTTTGAAGCCGGCGGCGCCGATCTGGCGCCAGAGGGCCGAGGTGGAGTCGTTGTCCGACTTGGTGACCATGGCGGTGGTCAGTTCCACCTCCCGCGGAGTCAGTTTCCGGTGTGCCTCCTCGGCCTGCCGCAGCAGTGATCCGAGCACTGAAACCTTCACCACGCTGGCGGAGTCGAAATGCGTGTCGGCCTTGAGTTCGCAGGTGGTTCCGGTGATCCGGTCGTACAGAGCCAAGGACGATGTACCCTCTCGCCCGCCGAGAGCACTGGCGATGTCGCGGGAAAGGTCGGAGGCCAGGCCCGGCCTCTTCGAGGTACAGAAAACCTTCGCGTCCCCCGCCGTGGCACTGGCGGTGTCGGCCGAGGCCGGGGTTGCCATGGTCAATACGGCGAGCAAGGAGCTTGCGGTCAGGGCAGTGGCAAGAGAGCGCCGCGAGCAGGCCAATATTCGTGATCCATACATGAAGGCTGTGTCCTGTCCCGTTGCGTGTTGAAGGTCACCTTGCCGCGCGTTGTAGGGTCGGCTGCGGGGCGGCTCCCGCTGTGATTGCTGACAATCTCTCAGCCCAACCGGGCTCCAGCAGATTGCCGCCCTGGCATCTGTCCGGGCTGCGGAGAATCGATGAGTGGGAGTCGGGGCTCAGCCATACCGGATCGAATCCTAAGAATTCACATGCCAACGGCGACGATACGTGGCCCGGTATCGGACATTTTGCATATATGGGGCGAAGTGGTCGACGGACAGGCTTTGTTGTCGTGTGATATTCGCCAAGATGCCGCGGATGCGGCGCCCTCACGACCAGCGAGGCGGCAGGTCGGCTCACGCACTGCAAGGGACAGGCGCCCGGGTGGTGCCACGGGGATGCTGCGGAGACCGGAATCCTCAACGGTCATCGGGCGGGGGCGCCGCCGACCTCGGCCAGCTTGCCTTCCGGCGCCGAAGCCACCACTGACCGACGACCGTCTGGTCCGGTGCAACGCCGGGCCGTTTCAGGGCGGGGATGTCTGCGTAACGTGTTGCCGGCGTGTGGTGCCGCAGGGACGGCCGGGAACTGAGGAGACGAGAGACGAGGGGCACGCACACATGGTCGACACGACCGCGATAGACCTCTTCCTCGGCCTGGATCTGGGCAAAGAGTTCCACCACGCCCACGGCCGGACCGCGGACGGCAGAAGCGTGTACGACAAGCGGCTGCCCAACACCGAGCCGAAACCGCTGGAACTCTTCACCAAGCTTGTGGCGAAGTTGGGCACCGTTTTGGTGACCGTGGACCAGGTCGCCAACATCGGCGCGCTGCCGTTGACGGTGGCCCGCGCGGCGGGCTGGCGGGTCGCCTACCTGCCCGGGCTGTCGATGCGCCGGGCTGCCGACCTGCACCCGGGCGAGGCCAAGACCGATGCTCGCGACGGGTTCGTGATCGCGGAGACCGTCCGGTCCATGCCGCACACCCTGCGTGCGGTGGACCGTGACAACGAGGTGCTGGCCGAGCTGGCCATGCTCACCGGCTACGACAACGACCTGGCCGGTGAGGTCAACCCACCACCAACCGGCTGCGTGGCCTGCTCTCCCAGGTCCATCCCTCCCTCGAGCATGTGCTCAACCCGCGCCTGGCCTACCCCTACGCTCAGGCCCTCCTGGCCCGGCATGGCTCCCCCCCGGCAAAGCTGAAAGACTCGGCCGGGTCCGCTGCGAGGCCCTGCTGAAGGCGAACGGCTCGCGCAAGGCCCACCACCTCACCACCGAGATCTACGGCGCTCGCCGAGCAGACTCTCGTCGTTCCCGGCACCGAGGCGTCCGTGCTGATCGTGCCGGGCCTGGCCGCCCAGCTCGCCGCTGCCCACACCCAGCGACAGGCCACCGAGCAGGAGATCGCCAGCCCTGCTGGAGGCCCTCCCTCTTTTCCACCTCCTGACGTCACTGCCCGGAATGGGCGTCAGGACTACGGCCGCGTTGATCGTCGCGCTCGGTGACGGCACCGGCTTCCCCACCGCCGGACACCTCGCCTCTTATGCCGGACTCGCCCCGGCCACGAAATCCTCAGGCACCTAGATCCGCGACGAGCACGCACCCCACCGCGGCAACCGGCTCCTCAAACGCGCCCTGTTCCAGGCCGCGTTCGCCGCGATCGGCTGCAAAAACCGACCCATCCTCCTGGAGCTACTACGACCGTCAGCGCGCACGCGGCAGGACCCGCACCCAGGCGATCCTCCGCCTGGCCCGGCAACGCGTGGACGTCATCCACGCGATGATCCGCACCGGCACCCTCTACGAACCACGCACCCCCGACGACATCGGTCTCGCCGCCTGACGACTCCGCCGCCCCTACCAGCCAGGCCCCGTCACGCCCGCGCACCGGCACGGCAACTCCAGCCTTGCCAGCCACCGGCCTGCCCATCAGGCACCCGATCCACCGGGAGCGTCCCGCTTCGCGGGACGCTCCCAAAAACCATGGCCTACCCCCATGATCCGAACCTGACGGGGTTGACGAGACAGATAGGGGCACCCTCGGGCCGGGAGCTTCCGTGCCCGCTGATTCGCTGCACTCAACGCGGGTGGATTCGAGGCAAACGCCGCCGCGTCGAAGTCCTGCCGGGTGGTTCTGCCGGGCTGCCTGTGACCGGGTTCGAGGTCGCGTACGTCGCTCCGTACGTCAGAGTTACGCCGTCCGCTGACGGAGGTGTGGGCCATGCCGCTCGAGAGCGCCCTCCCGGTATGCGCCTTCGCGTCGCACCGCCGACAACGGAACCCGCCGCGCCGGTGGCGGTCGGCGGCGAGGTAGCACTGTGTCACGCGTAGGCTCCATTGCGTGATGACTGTGGTGAATGCTGTGCAACGGCGGCTGCTGGGGCTGATGCTGGCCAGCTACGTGCTGGCCGGCGTGTTCCCGGTACCCGGCGAGAGGCTGCGCACGCTGGCGCTGCCGATCTCTGTGGGCGCGAGCGCTCTGACGGTGCCGATGGTGCTGCTGGCGGTGATGTTATTCAACGCCGGCCTAGGGGTGCGCGTCTCCGATCTGCGCGGGGTGGTGTCCCGACCGGTGCGGCTGGTGCTCGGCATCGCGGCCAATGCCCTGCTCCCGTTACTCGTGCTCCCGGTCGTCGCTCTTGGCCTGCGTACCTGGCACGATCCGGCGGAGGCGGAGGGGCTGGTGGTCGGGCTGATGCTGGTGCTGGCGATGCCGATCGCAGGCGGCGCCGCCTCCTGGGGGCAGAACGCGGGCGCCAACGTCCCGCTGGTCGTTGCCATGGTGATGGGCTCCACGCTGCTCAGCCCGCTCACGGTACCCCTCGGAATTCACCTGGCCGGCCAACTGGTCGGCCCCGACGGTGCCGGCGCCCTGGACGACACGACCACAGTCGACTTCATCGCCCGGACAGGAGCCGGGGTCTTCGCGCTGGTCTCGGTGGTGCTGCCGTGCCTAGCCGGAGTCGTCGTACGGGTCGCGCTCGGCGAGGACCGCATCCCTCGAGTCCTGTCAGCAGTCAAGTCCGTCAACCTGATGAACATCCTGCTGCTCTGCTACATCAACGCGGCCGGCGCGCTCGGACAGGCCCTCGCCCACCCGGACCCGGACTTGCTGGTGCTGGCGCTCATCCTGTCCGGCGCGGTGTGCTGCCTGGCCTTCTGCTGTGGCCGATGGATGTCCCGCTGGACGCACTCCGACCAGCCAGACGGGGTCTCTCTCACGTTCGCCACCGGTATGAACAACAGCAGCGCGGCTGCCGTGCTGGCCGCCGGCTGGTTCCCCCACCGCCCTGCGGTGCTGCTGCCGATCCTCTCCTACAGCCTGCTGCAGAAGATCATCGCAGGAGTGGCGGCAAAGCCACCTCGCCCCGGGAAGAGGGGCGTGGCCGCCGACTACGCAAGGTTGGGCTGACCACCTCGAGTTCCGGCTGCTCAACCTGACCCTTCACCTCGCCGGTCACGACCACCGAGCAATGCAGCTTCTGACTCGCAGGCGCGAGTGTGCTGCCCCGGCCCCACACGCACCTGCTGGGCAGACCGGCCGCCGGTCCACGCGCCTGGCCGACCGGCTCCACCATCCACATTGACACGGGCCTGGGCGGACAGCGGTCGTCGTCAGCGAACCTGGACACGGTCAAGGCGTGTGATTCCCAAGCTCAGAGCGCGAGCTCGATTCTCGTCACCCGTTCCATGAGCGTTTTCAGCGTTGCCTCTCCAGGGTGAGGACGGCTGCGGCGATTGACGTCATGCGGTTGGGGCTTACGCGGGACCGGCGGAAGATGCGCCAGGACTTCAGTCGTGCCATCCCTCGTTCGACGGGTGCCCGGGTCTGGGCCAGTGCTCGGTTGGCCGTGCGCCGGGTCGAGGACAGTTCGCCGCCTGGAGGCTGTTTGCGTCCGGTGGTTACCCACGGTCCTGCTCCCTGGTAGGCCCGGTCGGCCAGGACGGGGACGCCCTGGCGTTCCCAGATCCGGATGATTCGGTGCGCGCGGGCCGCCGTGAGGTCGTGGATGCGGCCGGGCAGTGCGGGCGAGATCCACAGCGTGTGGCCCGTCGGATCGGTCACGACCTGCACATTCACGCCGTGCCGGCGGTGCTTGTGGGAGTAGGCGGTCCGTCCGTCGCCGACCCGGTCGCACTCTGCGAGGGTGCCGTCGAGCAGTACGTAGTCCGGGTCGCTCTCGCGCAGGACCTTGAGCAGGCCCGGAGCCCGGTCGGCGAGGAGAGCGATCACGGCGGAGGTGTAGGCGTGGGCGGTGCCGACGGAGATCCCGAAACCGGCGGCTATCTGGGCGAGGGTGTCGTGCTTGCGCAGGTACACCAGGGCGACCAGCGCACGCCGATGCGGCGGCAGTTTGCAGCGCCGGTCACCCTCGCGGGTGACGATGAGCATGGTGGCCCACTCGACCAGTGCGTGCGGGAGGTCGAGTGCGGCAGGATAGGGAACCAACAGGGCTCCTGTAGATTGGTTGAGACCTCGAACACCTCCCTCAACGGCACGGGGCCTTGTGCGTTGCGGCCCCCACCTCGACCTCACCGGCGTCACCCGATCAGTGGCCACGCTGAAAACGCTCACTAGCCTCGATCTTTCGTGACGGTCTGCCGGTTCAACCGGTGGGCCGTTTCGATCTGTCGGGGGTGGCGGTGGGCATGTTGAGGGCCCGGCTGTCGCGTCGGGTGGGCGCCGGGTTCCACGGCTCCGGGGGTGTTCGGTTGCTCGTCGGGGTGAGTCGTTGCCGCTGGTCAGCCGGGGTCCGGCAGGGCCTGGAGTCGGCCGAAAGCCGTGGTGATCACGTCGGTCCAGGGCCAGTGGCCAGCCAGGCGCAGGACGCGCCGGCGGCCGGTGGTGACCAGGCGGGCGGCGGCGGAGAACAGCCGCAGTCGTAGGCGTTTGGGTTCCCAGCGGCGGGCTGGACCGGTCAGGGCGAGCATCGGCATCCAGGCAAGGGGGTCCAGGGCGATCTGGATGATCTCCAGCCAGATCTGATTCTGCGCGGTGTGGTGCAGGGGGAGGTTGTGCAGGCCGGTGTCGCGGGCCTGCGCGGATCCGGTCCTCGGCGCGGGCTCGTTGGTGGTGCCGTAGTTCCAGACGCGCGATCGCGGCGTTCACGGTGTTCGTGGCGAAGCAGGTCAAACGCATCCCGTCGGCATCGGTGAACTTCAACTGCGCACCGGGATGGGATCGTTCTTTGCGGACAATCAGCCGCATTCCCATCGGCCGGCCCTTCAGTACATCGCCGGCAAGTTCGTCGATCCAGGCGCCGTCGCGGACCTGGCCGTCTGGTTCGACCGCCGGGTCCAGGCCGAGGCCGGGACCTGCAGCACGGTGTGGTGGACAGCGTCGCTGATCGTCATCCCGACCGAATAGGACAGCCACTGGCCGCGCGCGGTCAGCCAGTTCAGTCACTCGTGGGTGCCCCCGGCGGAGTCGATGCGGATCAGAGTCTGCCGTCCGCGCCGGTAGGCCTTCGGCAGCTGGGACAGGGCCAGTTTCGTGGTGGTGCTGCTGGACAACGCGCGTGTGCATGGCCGGGGCACCGTGCGGCTGACGGTGCGCAACCTCGAGGACGCGTTGGCCTTCGATGTGACGGACGAAGGCGGGATGGAGGGAGACCCGTCACACCTCTTCGACCGTGGGCACAGCGATGGCGGCCAGGGAGCGGGCATCGGCCTGGCCCTCGCCCGCGACCTGGCCGTCTCCCTCAACGGCAGGCTCTCCCTGACCGGTCGCCGTCCGACCACGTTCACTGTGCTGGTGCCCGTGCACGGCGGCGAACCGCAGGACGGCGGCTGACTACCGATCGACGGACACCTGCGTGCGCTACGGCGAGGTCGGCCGCAGACCGGTGCCGACCCGTCTGGCGGCCGTCTTCTGCAGCAACCCGTAGGCGAGAACAGGCCTGAAGCGCGCCGACCGACTGCCGGTCGTAGCGGAGCGGCAGATACGGCTTGTCCGGCAGCGAGGCCGTGATCAGTACGGCACTGGCACTGCCGTTGTTCATGCCGCAGACCAGTGTCACGGACGAGGCGACGGGCGCGTCGAAGCGCAGGATCCGGGCGGGCGACCAGGCCGAGCGCGAAGGACCGCAGGCACAACAGGGCCGCCGCGGCTTGGCAGCAGGGCAGGGGCCGTGCGGGGCCAGCGCCTTCCACAACCCCCAGGTGACTGATCAGGGCAGATGGAAAACTGGGACAGGAGTATCTAGGGTCAGCACGTGGCTTTCATCATGGTGTGCGAAGACGACGCGGCGGTCCGTGGCGTCCTCAAGCGCGCCCTGGAGTACGACGGCCACACCGTCTCGGTCGCCGCCACGGCCGACAGCCTGCTGCGGCAGCTCACACCGGCGCCCCATCTGGTCGTCCTGGATCTTGGGCTCCCGGACGCCGACGGCCGCGACGTCTGCCTGGCCCTTCGGGCTCGCGGTGTCGACATGCCGGTGTTGATGCTCACCGCGTTGGACGGCCTGCATCACAAGGTGGGGGGCTTCGAGGCCGGCGCCGACGATTACATGACCAAACCCTTCGACGTCCCGGAACTGCTGGTCCGGGTCCGGGCGCTGCTGCGCCGGGCCACCGCGGCGCCCGCACCGCGCGAGGTCGTCCTCGATCCGGCGAAGCACGTGGTGACCTATGGCTCGGTGAGCGGGCCCCTGACCCCGACCGAGTTCCGGTTGCTGGGCCGCATGATCGCTTCGCCGGGCGACGCGGTACGCCGCCACGCCCTCATCGCCGCCGGCTGGCCGCACGGAGCGGAGGTCAGCGAGAACACCCTCGACTCCTTCGTGCGCCGGCTGCGGATCAAGCTGGGGCCGCTGGGCGTGGCCGAGCGTCTGGTGACCGTCCGCGGCGTGGGCTACCGATGGCAGTGACGGGATTCCGTAAGCGGGTCGTCGCGCTCACTGTGCTGATCGCCACCGCCGTGGTCGCGGTACTGGTCGTGGTCTCGCACGTGCTGCTGAGCCGGGTGACGGACACGGACGCGCACGATCTAGCCCGGACCCGCGCCGAGGCGGTCGCGGCGAACGTCACCTCCAAGGGCGGCCGTGTCGTACTGACGGAGAACGGCAGCGAGGCACTGGACGAGGTCGCCTGGGTGTATGCCGACGGCCGCCTCATCGACGGTAACGTACCTGCAAGCGTGGTCGATCGCGTCGAGGAGCTGGCAGACTCGGGGAGATCGCAGACCACGACGGTGGGCGACTACCTCCTGTACGCGCGGCTGGTGCCGATCGACGGCCACCACGTCATGGTGGTTGTCCGGGTCGACCTCACGCCCTACGAGACATCCGAGCAGCGCAGCCTGACCTTGTCCTTGATCCTGGGCGGCCTCACGATCCTCCTCGCCGGCGGTGTCGCGCACCTCGTGGTGCACCGCGCGCTGCGGGTCGTGCACGAGATGGCCGCCCTCGCCGACGACTGGGGCCATCACGAACCCGGACGCCGTTTCGACCTCGGAGTTCCCCGCGACGAGTTCGGGGAACTGGGACAGACCCTGGACCGCCTCCTGGAGCGCGTCGACAGCGCACTTGCGGATGAGCGCCGACTCACCGATGAAATCGCCCACGAACTGCGTACCCCGCTCACGGTCCTGCGGGGTGAGGCGCAGCTGGCGCAACTGTCCGGCGAGCCGGTGGTGCCAGAGGCGGTGCTGAGCGAGGTCGACCGCCTCGACACGGCGATCACGACGATTCTGCGCGCCGCGCGCGCACGGACTGACGACGAGGCCCGGTGCGATCTGCGCTCCGCCGCGCGGCAGGCGATCGGCTCCCGCGCGGTCGAGGTCACCTTCCCGGCGAAGGCCGAGGTGGCCGTGGCGCCCGACGTCGCCGCGTCCCTTCTGTCACCCCTGCTGGAGAACGGCCTGCGGCACGCGCAGTCGCGAGTGTGGATGACCGCGCGCATCCAGGGCGAGACCGTGGTGGTCGATGTCCTGGACGACGGTCCCGGATTCGATCCCGCGGACATCGACCGGGTCTTCGAAGCGGGTGTGACCGGCGGCGACGGTTACGGTCTTGGCCTGCCGGTGGTCCGGCGCCTCGCCGCCTCGTCCGGTGTGGAGGTCCGCGCGATCGCGGACGGCCGCGGTCACGTCGAGGTGACCCTTCCGGCCGCGCGTGCGGCCACGTAGTCAGGTTGATTGCAGGTTCACCCCCGTAGACCTTCCCGCATGACAACGACAGCGGAAGCACGCACGCGCAGCGGGCGGCTCATGATCAACAAGGTCCCCGAGGTCACCATCTGGTTCTGGGTGATCAAGATCCTGTGCACCACCGTGGGTGAGAGCTTCGCCGACTGGATCAACATGAAGCTGGGCGTCGGCCTGGTGAACACGGCCTGGATCTTCACCGCGGTGATCGTGGTGGTCCTGGCCGTCCAATTGCGGCTGAAGCGGTACGTTCCGTTCCCCTACTGGCAGACCGTGGTCGTCGTCAGTGTCACGGGCACGCTGTACACCGACATCCTCACCGACCAGCTCAACGTGCCGCTGTGGATCAGCTCCGCCGTGTTCTCGGCCCTGCTCGCCGTGGTCTTCGGCGTGTGGTGGCTGCGCGAGCGCACGCTCTCGATCCACTCGGTCACGACACTGCCACGTGAGTCGTTCTACTGGTTCGCCGTTCTCGTCACCTTCGCACTCGGCACTGCGACCGGCGACTGGACGCTCGAGCTCACCGGCTGGAGCCCGGGCGCCTCGGTACTGCTGCCGCTCGGCCTCATCGCGGCGATCACGCTGTTGTGGAAGTTCGGCGCGAACCCGGTGCTGTGCTTCTGGCTCGCCTACATCCTGACCCGCCCGCTGGGCGCCAACATCGGGGACTGGCTCGCGTCCCCGAAGGTCGCCCAGCCGGGCGAGCCGACCGGTCTCGCCCTGGGCACCTTCACCACCAGCCTGATCTTCCTCGGCCTCATCCTGGCGACGGTGATCTATCTGACGGCGACGCGCTCGGACGTGACCGAGACCTACCAGGCGGCCCACGCCGAACACGCCACCGGCGACCCGCGCAAGGAGCGCGTCGCGCTGGCCGGCTTCGGACTGCTCGCCGTCGCGACCACGGGCCTGCTGGTCTGGGCCCACGTCCAGCCGCACGTCGGCCCGGCGCCGGAGGAGGACAATACCTCTGCCGTCCAGATGGCTCCGGGCGTGGCGGTGAAGAAGTTCCCGCCTGCCCAGGTCTCCGCGCTGCGGACCCTCGCCTCGACCTCGCTCAAGGACGCACGCTCGGCAAACGCGACGGGCGCGCACGCGGCCGCCCAGTCGCTGCGTGACCTGTGGGACGCCGACCAGGCGTCGTTGCAGCCGCTGGACAACACCGGCTGGACCTCCATCGACGCTCAGATGGACAAGATGTTCAAGACGTTCGGTATCGATCACTCGAATCCGCCGATGTCACCTGCGCGGCAGGAGAAGGAACTGAACGCCCTCCTGACGGACATGGGCTGACAGACCGCACAGCGCCCCGGCCGGCCCACCCGGCCGACGGGCTCAGTGTGCCGGGGTGCGCAGGGAACCGCGCCGCCGCGGCACACGCCGGCGAGCCGCGCCGGGGGTAGGTGAGGGCCAGGTCCAGGCCCTGGCCTGTGGCGAGTTCGATGACGGCGAGGGCGCCGTGGGGCCGGAACATCTGCTCGGATCGGGGGCATGTACGAGGCGTCGCGAGTGAAGCGCCAGGCCCCACAGGCAGGGCGAGTGCGAGCTTCTTCTTGCCGGAGACGAACGCACGCCGTCCGCCGCGGTCGGCCAGGGGCCGACGGACCTGGACCTCGGGGTGGAGGGCGCCCTCGACACCTACGACCTGATCGTCCTCCTGCCGAAGTCGGGGTGGAACTACCCGGACCGGGAGAACGCAACGGCGCACGTGGTGCTCGGTGAGATCAACGTCTTCCCGAACACCGACTGCAGGACCGCGCTCGCCGGACCCGGAGGCGAAGAGAGGGGCGTTCCCCTGAGCCCCGAGCAGAGCGCGGCGGTACTGCGGGAGCGGTGCCTGGACTTCCTCTTCGGCTTCCCGAGCCTGCCCATCCGGCTGGAGGGAGTGATCTGGCAGTCGAACGGCGAGCTGCCCGTCGACGCGGACTACCTGGCGGGCGTTGACCGGGACATGAACCGCGCCGGGCTGCGCCCCCTGGGCTGGACGCTGCGCGAGCGATTCCCCGACCAGCACAGGAAACTGCCCGTGCCCGACCAGGTGAAGGACCCCGGCTTCGTCCAGCGGTACGAGCCCGCCGCGGAGCGCCTGCGCAGGGCGCTGGACGCTCGCCCTGTCGGCAGGAACTGACCTGCGAGGGCTGGCCCGCTCCGCGATGCGCGGGTCAGCCCTCCGGCGTTCCCGGTCCTCTTGACCGGCTCTCCAGGCTGCGGGACGGTCGGTGCGCGCAACTATGTGCAACCACGTCGCAGGGGAGAGCGCCATGACGTTACGGTTCGTCGGGATCGACCCGAACACCGGCGGTGGTGGATCGCCGACGGTGTGGGTGGAGGAGGAGAGCGCCGACCTGGTCCTCCAGGGCCCGGAAGCCGAGGAGGTTCTTCGGGCGCTGGTGGGCGGGACCCAGTGGGTGGCCGGCCATGTGGTGGGGATCCCGCCGCATGAGACGGTGATCCGGATTCCGGCCCGGATGATCCGATTCTGAGGGAGGCGTGTGATGTCGCAGAGCAGCGTGCCCGACTTCGCTGAACTGCTGAGGGGCGCTCAGCACAGCGCGGTCCACTTGGAGATGCGCGACTCCTACGGCGTCGGTGACGAGGCCGAAGAGATCGCACTGTTCGCCCGGACCGGTCAGCTCGACCTGGACCCCACGGCCCGCTGGTGGCCCGAGTGGCTCGGTCTGGTGAGGGAGACCCTGGCCCGCGGCGTGGTGATGCGGCGCGCGCGGATCGTCTCGGAGCCGGTGACCGACTACATCCGGTGGGAGCACGCCGCCACCGTGCTGAACGTGGGCGCCGGCGAACAGGTCCGCTGGCTGCCCCGCCGCAACGCCTCCGACATCGCCCTGCCCGGCAACGACTTCTGGCTGATCGACGACCGCCTGGTGATGTTCCACTTCTTCAGCGGCGACGGCGACTGGGTGGACCCGGGCTGCGAACTCACCGAGGACCCGGCCGCGGCCGCGCTGTGCACCACCGCGTTCGAGACGGTCTGGGAGCGCGGCGTCCCGCACGAGAAGTACACCGTCTAGGCCCCTGAGCAGCCCCATGAGCACATCCCCATCGTCCAGCGCCCAGGCAGCCCGCGAGGCGCTCGCCGCGCGCTTACAGCACCTGCGCAAGGAGGCCGGCCTCACCGGGAAGGACATCTCCGCCCGGTGCGGCTGGCATCCGGCGAAGACCACCCGCCTGCAGAAGGGCGACGCCCCGCCCTCGGACAGCGACATCCGTGCCTGGTGTTCGGCGTGCGGCGCGGACGACCAGGCCGACGACCTCATCGCCACCGCCCGCGCGGTCGACTCGATGTACCTGGAGTGGCGCCGCCTGCACAGAGGCGGCATGCGCAAGGTCCAACAGGACTGGAACACCCTGCACGAGCGCACCCGCGTCTGCCGCGTGTACGTCTCCAACGTCCCGCCCGGGTTCTTCCAGACCACCGGCTTCGCCACCGCCCTCATGGGCCAGATCACCGCCTTCCAGGGCACGCCGAACGACGTCACCGAAGCGGTCGCCGCCCGGGTCGCCCGCTCCCGCTTCCTCTACGAGGGCGGCCACCGCTATGTCGTCCTCATGGAAGAGTCCGTCCTGCGCTACCGCACCGCCGACCCCGACGCCATGCGCGGGCAGCTGCGCCACCTCCTGGCCGTGATGCCCCTCGCCTCGGTCTCGCTGGGGATCGTCCCGTTCACCGCGCAGCGCACCGTATGGCCGCTGGAAGCGTTCTACCTCCACGACGACACCACGGCCGTCGTGGAGACCCTGACAGCGGAGATCAAGGTGACCCAGCCGCGTGAAGTCGCCGACTACGCCAAGGCGTTCGCCGGCCTCTCGGAGATGGCTGTCCATGGCGACGACGCCCGCGACCTCATCCAGGCCGCGATCGACGCACTGGAGTTAACTTCCGCAATTTCCCGCAATCCCGTTGAGGAACGACCGGCGGTCTCCGTAGCGTCGAACGACACCGACGCACCAGCAACGGAGGCGGTGCCCATGAGCGCACCCACACCCCCCGGCCCCGCGCCACAAGGCCCCGGCCTCCAGCCGCCCGACTACGGCCGGCCTTCCCAGGCGCTGATCGCCCGCGCCGACCGCGGCTACGCCCGCTTCCTCGCCGTCCAGGCCCCCGCCGCCGACACCGGCGACCACGACCAGGACGACGACGTGGCGGGCGCACGATGAGTGGCACCCACGTCGTGCTCCACGACCCGCGCGGCCTGATCGAGGCCGAACTCCCCCTGAACCGCGTCCCGCACGAGGCACTCGTCACCGCCGTCCTCGCGTGGAAGAACCCGGACCTCGCACCCCGCGACTACGAGCAGATCGCCCTCCAGCTCACCGGGCACGCCCGCGCGGTGGCCGCCGACGTCCGTCGCCACGCCGCCGCCCTGCCCAAGAACGACGGCCGCGGCGCCCTCGCCGAAGTCGTCCTCCGCGAAGCCGACGGACGCCTGTCCGCCCCGCTGCAAGGCACCGCCCGCTGCGTCCAGAACCGCGCCCGCCTCGTACAGGCCCTCTACACCCGGCTGGACCGCCTCACCGAACCCGCCCCGGCCACCGCGTAGTTCCCGGGATAGCGCCCCAAGATCCCAGGGCCAAGCGGCCGCTGTCACATTCGGCGGGGCGTCCATACCGGCGGACGAGTTCGGTCAGCAAGCCTCAGCGCCCCTCGGGAGCCACGTCGGCGCGGAAGACGGGCAGGCGGCGCAGCCGCGCGAAGAGCAGGCCGGCGTCGAACATCTCCTCGTCCTCGTCCTCGTCGGCGGCGAAGACCTCGTCCACCAGGAACGCGCGCAGCTGTTCCTGCACGCCGTCCCCGTATCCCCCCTGGTAGTCGTCCACGTCGAAGTAGAGGTCCGCCTTCACGGTCGCGATCGTCTCGTGGTCGTCCTCGATGACCAGGCGGGCGCGGATGGTGCCCGCGTGAAGCGTGCTGTCGTTGTAGTCGCCGTAGACGACGTCGGCCTCGATGTCGCCCATGACCAGCATCTCGCCGCTGGTGAGGACCCCCCGAGCCTTCACCGCGCCGCCGATCGCCACCACCGAGTCGGGGCCGCAGTCGGCGAGCACGCCGTCGACCGTCACCGATCCGGTGACCACGAAGGGCGCGCCCACGCCCAGGTCGCCCTTGACCACCAGGTCGCCGTGGTGGAAGAACGGGGTGTCCACTTGCTGGTCGCCGATCAGGGTGCGGGTCGTTCCGGTGTCGCCGAGAGTCTTGGCGCACATCTCCGGGACGTACCCGAGCAGGTCGGGGTCGAGGGCGACACGCAACTGGGCGACGAACTCCTGGTAGCTGTCGAGGTCCCTCTCCACGAGACCGGCGAGCCAGCCGCTGTCGCTGTCGTCGGATTTGAGCGCGGCAGCCCGTTTGGCCCGCATCACCTCGACGGTCCGCCGGATCGCGGCCATATCGATGGGCAGCGGGGCGTCGCCGTTCTTGTTGTGTGCCATGACGTTCGCCTTGTCTGCGGTCAGGGAACGGGCCGGTGTGGCCCGTCCGTCGGGGGTGTGGACGATCGCGTTATTCCCCAGGGGTAAGTTCACGTAATTCCCCAGGTCCTGGCTTGTGAGGCTAGGTTGCGCCGGGCAGTCCCAGGGCGACCAGGAGGGCTGAGGAGAGTTCTTCCGCGAACAGGGCCGACCCGGTAAGTGTCTGCCGGATGGCTTCCTCGTCGGGCGTCAGTCCGGCAGCGGCCGACCAGGCGAGTGCGCCGGCCACGGCGGGTTCGACGGGGAAGTGCTCCAGAGGTATCTCGTAGCTCTTCGCCATCTCGCGGTTGAGCAGCCCCTCCCAGCTGTTGCCGTCCGGCGTGAGGGCCTCGATGAAGCCCACATCGCTGTCGAGGAAGGACACTATGATGGCCGGTGTCCCCGTTTGCTGGACGAGGTTCGCAAGGCTGCGCCGTCCGGCGTCGGCGAAGTCCGTGACCTGCCAGCCCTCCGCCAACGCCTGCGTGTCGTCGATGCCCGTGAACCCGGCTGCCCGCATGAGCTGGTGCAGTTCCCCCGTGGACCGGGTCGTCAATGATCCGCCTGAATTTCCCATGGCCCGCAAGTTAGCCGATGCCTCTGACAAGCCAATTCGTGCCCCTGAGACGTCGGCATGGGAAGCCGGGACAGCGGACCCTAGTGGGTCTTGTCGGCAGTGTTCCTGGGCCGTTTGTTCGGGCGGTAGCTGGGCCCGTTCATGATCACCTGGTGGCTGGTGTTGATGAGCCGGTCCAGGAGGGACTCGGCGACGACGGGGTTGGGGAAGAGGGGGATACCAGTCGCTGGGCGCCCTGTTGCTGGTGATGATCAGCGAGCGTCCCTGGCGCTCGGAGACGAGTTCATAAAGGTCGTCGGCCTGGGCCGCGGACAGCTGTCGCATGGCGAAGTCGTCGAGGATGAGGACGTCGGGGCGGACAAGTTCACGGATCCGTTTCTCCCAGGTGCGGTCCGCGTGGCCGCCGGCGAGGATGCGGCTGGTCTTGGCGAAGCGGACGTGGGCGCCCTGGCGGACGGCGAGGTGGCCAAGAGCCTGGGCGATGTGGGTCTTGCCGACGCCGACGGGGCCGAAGAGGATGACCGACTCGCCGGCGTGAAGCCAGCGCAGGGCTCCCAGGTCGCGGATCTGGGCGGCGGGCAGTTTCGATGAGGCGGTGAAGTCGAACTCCTCCAGGGTGACCTGCTGCTCGAACTTGGCTCGCTGCAGGCGCCGTTGGAAGGCGACGGTCTCGCGGCGGGTGATCTCGTCCTGGCAGAGGACCTGCAGGAAGTCGAGGTGTCCGAGTTCGCCGCCGTGGGCTTGGGCGAGGCGAGCGTCGAGGGTTTCCAGCATGCCGGACAGTCGCAGGGTCTTGAGTGACTCCCGCAGGGCGGCGTCCATCACGGTCATCGGGCTTCCACCTCGGCTTCGTCGTGGACCTGGTCGTCGTGGTCGTCGTCCGTCGCGTCGGGGGTCGTGACGGTGGCGAAGAGCTGGGCGGGGCCGTGGAGGAAGGCCGCGGCTCCGGCGTCTCCGCTGATCTCGGGCTCGGGGTCGGTCTCGGTGCCGGCGATGAGGATGCCCTTGATGGTGCGGTAGGACGGGTCGCCAACCGCGATGGCCCTCACGCAGACGGCCTCCAGCCGCGGCTCGCCGTACTTCTTCCGCAGGCCGAGGACCCCCTGGGCAGCGCGGAGCCGATAGAGCACGTTGACCTCCAGCAACTGGTCGACGACCTCGCGGCAGGCGTCGCCGACCTCGGACGCCTGGCTGCGGCACCAGACCGGCGTCCGCATCTGGAAGGCGATCTTCTCCGGCGGATAGTCGCTCTTGTCGGTGCGTTTTCCCTGATCAAGGGCGGTGTGGGTCTTGATCAGGGAGCCGTTGTGGAAGACCTGGACCATCGTGGCGGTGGAACGGACATCGACCTTGCGGCCGATCAGCTTCCACGGCACCGAGTAGAGGGTGCGGCCGACCTTGATGTGGATGTCCGGTCCGACCGTGGCCGTCGACCAGCGGGTCAGCATGAACGGAGTCGGCGGCAGAGGCAGCAGTTCGGCCGCCTCCAGCGCGTCGAACACGGTCATCGGGGCGGCCCCGCTCAAAGGCCGGCACTTCCGCCGGCCGGCGACCTGCTGGCTCCAGGTCACGGCCTCGGCCTGCATGTGCTCGATCGAGGTGAACTCCCGGCCTCGCCAGAACGAGTCGCGGACATAGGGCATCGGCCGTTCGACCCGTGGCTTGTCCTTCGGCTTCGCCGCCCGGGCCGGATCGACCAACGCGCCGTAGTGCGTGGCAAGTTCCGCATAGGCTTTGTTGATCTTCGGGTCGTAGAGGTCGGGCTTGTCGACGCCGGTCTTGAGGTTGTCCGGGACGAGCCGGCGCGGGACGCCGCCGAAGTAGCGGAAGGCCGCGACGTGCGCTTCCGTCCATGCGTGCTGGTCCAGGTGCACCACCGGCCGGACGAACATGTGCCGCGAGCACGGCAGCACCATCACGAACGCCCAGACCCGGTGGCGTTTCCCGGTCCGCGGATCGATCCACTGCCCGAGGAAGCCGTAGTCGATCTGAGCCTCCGAACCGGGCTCGATCTCGTCGCGCAACACGGTGACCTGCGACTTCGCCACCTCGTCCGGCAGCGTCGCGTGCACCCAGCGACGGAACGAGGAGATCGACACCTGCAGCTTGTGCTCGTCATGCAGCCGCTGGTGGATCGTCGAGACGGTCACCGTCCCGAGCAGGCTCTTGATGTAGTCGCGGTGCTGGTCGATGTCCGGCCACGTCACCTGCCTGAGCCGTCTGTCGATGAGCCCCGGGAACCACTCCTTGATCAGCTTCGACCAGTCGGCCTCGCTCATCGGCGGCCCGCCCGGGCTGATCCCGGCCGCTTCCGCCGGCGCCAGGTACTTCCTGACCGTCTTGCGGTCCACCCCCAGCGACGCGGCCAGCTCGCTCATCGAGCGGCCCGCGTACCAGTGGACGTAGATCTCGGTGATGTCGACCACGACGAACGTTCTCCTCGCCATCCGGGCTGCCCATCGGCCATCCGAACCACGGGACGAGGAACATGAGCAGCTCCGCGACGACCAGGTCCCTCGATCCCGACCTCCGCGCTACCCATGGCCAATTAGGGGAATTCGGGATGGGGAATTACGTGACGCTCAAACCGCCCAACCTGGGGAAAAACTTGATCGTCGACACTTCCAGGAACTGGCTGGCATCCTCGCCCGGGCCGTCAGCCGGGACACCAGCGAGGACGAACTGCCCGTCCTCAAAACGGAAATCTCCCGGGCGCTCAAACGTCTCAAGATTCCCAGAAGGCGGCACCTGGACGTCACCAACGCGCTGCTCGTGCGCGCCTGGCTGGGTAGTCTCCACCAGAGCCTGACCTACCTGAAGTCCGTGATCGCCGGACTCGGGTCCCAGCTGACCGCCGGCCGCGAACTGGCACGAGCACTCGGATCCTTCACACAGAAGGCCGCCCTGCCGTACGGGCCCCTGGGCTACCAACTGTTCGGATTCAAGGTCAACAAGGACAACCGGGGCGGCGGCGAACTCTTCGTCCAGTCCCTCGGCGGCGACCCCCACACCGGAACCGTCCAGCTCGGCGGCACCATGGCCCTCGCCACCGCCGGCATCGAGCGCAGCGTCCTCGCACTGTCCGCGACAGCCTTCTTCCCGCGCGCGGCCTGCGAGCACGTGCACACCGAGCCCGCCTACGTCATGACCGACGCCACCCCCGGCGCGGTCACCGCCCTGGCCGGCAACGTCTCCGCCTCGGACACCGCATGGGACCCCATCACCATCGGAGGCATCACCGAAGCCCACAAACCTGACAAAGTCCGGGAACTCGGGGAGCGCCTGCGGCAGACCCGGCTCTCCGAACACCTCCGCCAGCTGGAGATCGACGACCGCGACCGGGCCAGAGCCATGGTGGTCTCCAACTCCTACAAACAGGCCATCCTCCTCGCCGCCGGCATCGCCTCGGCCGCGCTGCAAGCGTCCTGGATCGCCGTTGTCGTCCCCAAGACAGGCATCCCGCCCGGCATCCACCTGCCCACCGGCGTCGTGACCATCACCATCGACGAACTCGAGGACCTGCCCCGCACCCACCCCCACGTCAAGGTCATCTGCGCGCCCCTGTCACTGGTCGCCCGCGGACTGAACATCCTCGTCCCCGGCACCGAGAACTCCGCGCTGGCCTCGGTCTGGGTCGGCCTGCGCCCCGTCGCCGACCTCCACTCACCCGAGGCGATGTACGCCAGCATCAACGCAACCGCCATCGGTGCGGCCTGCCCAGGCCCCGACCCCGCCCGCATGCTCGCCATCCAAAGCCGGGCCGCCCGAAGACACCTGCACACCCTGCTGCGCAGCAACCCCCGCTTCAGCAGGCTCCCCCGCTACCTGAAGACCGAGATCCTTGCCGGAATTCTGGTCGACCTCATCCAGCTCGCTGGCCGCGCCCGCCGCGGAGGCACCCCCGTCCAGCTCTACCTCGTCGACAACTCGCTCCTCGACACCCGGCTGGGCTCCGACTTCCCCTCGCTCGTGCGCTCCTACTACGACGGCCTCACCCAAGACGAACAGGCCAGCCTCCGCCGCATCTACGGCACCACCCTGACCGCCTGGCTCGACTTCGCCCACGCACCCGACATCCCCCAGCTCACCCACGTCCCCCTGCCCCGCAGCGAAGACCTTGATCACGAAGGTGTCTGATGACCACGGACCAGACCCAGCTGTCCCTGCTGGCCTGCCACACCGATGAAGAGCTCCTGGGCTCGGTACTGCTGTACCGCCTGCCCGAGGTGAAGATCGACATCGCCTGGAAGAAGCTGCGCGAGGAATACTGCGGCATCACCGGCTCCAAAGCCAACCTCCCCTACAGCGGCCTGCTGACCGTCCTGCGCGCCATCGGCTACACCAGCGCCACCCTCTTCCCCACCTCCAAGACCGACCCGCCGAAGTTCCTCGCCACCACCCGGCCCATCGACCGCGAAGACCTGCACGCCGCCATCACCCTCTGGGAACAGGCGCTGCTGCAGACCCCGGCCGACTGCTTCACCTTCCAGCACCCGAGCCAGATCGCCGACCTCATCGCCGGGACCGCCCCCGAAAAAGTCCAGCTGTGGGACCAGATCACCCGCACCACGGCCTGTATCGACGCCCTCGGCTGGGTATGGACTGCGGCCGGCTGGATCATCGCTGAGAAACTCTCCGGTGAGACGTGGACGATCGACGGCAAAACCATCACCTTCCGCCGCGATCTCGCCAACTGCCTCCAGGTTTGGGACCGCGAACTGCTTTGGGACAACACCTGGCTCGCCGCCCGCGGAGAAGCCCGCGACGACATCGTCGCCGACGACGAGGAAGACACCGACAACACCTGGAAGACGGCCACCAGATATGCCACCCTCCGGCTCGACGTCATGATGAAGTCCCACCCCGGCCTGCCCCACCCTGTGGCCGTAGTGCAACCCTCCGTCTCCCGGTTGAGCAACACCCTGCGCAACGCCCGCGCGGCCTGGTTCGAGCCCCGCGACGCCAAAGGCCCCCTCCTCAACCTCGAGCTCGGCGGATACGGCGACCACACCCACCTCAACCACACCACCCGCCTGGCCCTGGACCCGCCTGCACGGCGAACACGTCTTCCCCCGCGACAAACACGACGAGTTCCTCGCACCCAGCGCCCTCGACCTGAGCGGCCCCCCCCCGGCAAGCTCCGCGCCCTCGTACCCTTCGCCGTGAGCTACCCGGTCGGCAGGGGCGTGGGCATGTACAGCCAACGGGAACTCGCCCGGTACGTCAGCGCCGTCCTCGACCAGCCCCTGGTCAAGTGCGTACAGGTCGCCGGCCGCCGCCCCTTCGGCCACGGCCGTACCACCGTCGAAGGCCGTGACGCGGTCCTGTGGGACGACGAGAACCTGCCGCAGATCATCGCAGCATCCGGATGCCGGAAACTGCGCATCCTCGCCCTCTACAAGAGCCAGGCCATGCGCACACGCATGCAGTTGCTGCTGGCCTACCACTTCAACCGCCCCGACCTCGCCGCCACCGGCATCGGCGAGAACAAGCCCGCCTCCCTCAACGAGCACGTCGAGGTCCTGTTCCAGTCGGCACCGGAGCTGCTGGCCCACGGCGAGCACCACGACCAGCGCCCCGCCCTCGTCAGGCAACTCCACGGTCTCGACGCCCCCGAGGACACTCGCCTGCTCGCCCTGTGCGAAACCGAGTACGACCCCAAAGCCTGGGCACGCCAGCGACGCGCCTCGAAGAAGACCGGCTCCACCGTCGTGAACCCCGACACCCTGGATGCCAAGCACCGAGTCAACGGCGAACTCGCCCGTCACCGTGTCCTCGCGCAATTTCTCACCCTGTACAAGCCCGGACGCCGCAACCCCCGCAAGAAGGAACGCGAGCTCACCACCGATCTCGAACTCCTGGGCCTTGAACTCCAAGGACACCACCGCGGCCACATGGCCATCGCCGACCTGTCCCGCGTGGCCGGCCTCGTGCACCCACAACTGACCAAAGCCCTCCGATCCGGCCCCAACGGCCTCAAGGAACCCCTCGTCCACGTCGGACTCCACCTGCGCCAGCAGCGCGGTGATCGGCGCATCGCCACCGACGAGCCGAAACTGATGTGGACCCTGGTCGCCCTCGTCCCCCACGGCCCGTACTGGCGAACACTCGCCTACCTCCCCGCCGAACACGCCGGACCTGGCACCTGGCTCGACTACGCCACCGCCAACTACCACTTCCGGGCCCGGCCACTGCCCGAAGGCCGACGCCGCGACGAACTCCTGCCCCGCCACATCGACCGCGCCCTCTACGAACTGGGCGGGCACGCCGGCCCGGCACAGGGATACGTCATGTACGTCTCCGGAGGCGAGGCCCGCAGCATCTGGCCCCTGCTCGCCAACAAGAACCTGGGCGCGACACCCGACACGGCCGGTCAGATCAACAAGCGGCCGGCACTGCCCGGTTTCACGCTCCCGCCCCAGGTACTGGGATCGCCGAAGACGAACTCGCCGCCGTGCTTGGGCGGTCGGCCACCCTTGGGGTCGTAGACCCGTGGCGGTGCCGCCCGACGCGTCACGCGGTCGGACCGGAGCCGGCCGAGGATCTCGACCGGTAACCCTGCCAGCAGATGGGCGATGCGCGGGGTGTCGTATCCGGCGTCCAGCACGACCAGGACCTCCGGGTCACCTGGTTTCCACTGGCTGGCAGCGACGAGCCGCTCGACGACCTCGCGGATCTGCAACGCGGTCACTGCGGCAACATCGGCGCCGGGCTCCAGGCGGACCGCATCCAGCACCGCCGTCCAGGACGTGCGGCCGGTCTCCAGCGCGGCCACGACCGAGTACGGCCATCCCGGCACCATCTGGTGCTTGCCCTCGCCCCTGCCGAAGGTGTGGCAGAAGGTCCGGTCGGCACAGGTGTTGGCATCCGGTCGAAGCCATGGCGAGACGTCCACGGCCAGCACCAGCCTTCCGTCCGCAGCCCTCGGCAACGGCACCCCGGCCAGCGCGCGACGCAGCCGCCAAACGTCGATCCGTCCCTGGTTGAGCCCGCCGTACAGAGCTCCGTGACCGCGGCGGTGTTCAGGCGCGAGCGCGAGATCGACCAGCGTCCGTACCGGCCCGTCCGTGCACAACAGTGCGTCGCATAACTCGAACAACGCGTCGCCCCGCACGGTCATGCACGCGTACAGCTCCGACCGGAAGTGTGACACTTCCGCGAACGCATCCCGCGGGACTCCCTGATGCACCAAATTCACGACCACGGCCTTCGCGCTGATCCACTCTGTGACGGAGCACAGGATCAGACGAAGGCCGCTTCCATGTCCGCTGAACTGCGAAAACACCGATCAAGTTCGAGCCGCGTTCGAGCCCGGTCCATAAACGACAAGCTCAGCGACGGTGTGCTCGGCAAGACCGAGCGGGACTACAAGCGGAAGTTCCGGCTGTTCATGCCCGGGGCGTCCAATCGTTCGCGAGGAGGCCAAGGATGGCCTCGTCTGCGTATGCGCCGTACACCCAGGCGGAGTGCCGCAGCGTTCCCTCTCGCGTGAACCCCGCCCTGGTTGCCGCTGCGATCATTGGGGTGTTGTCCGTGAGGGTCTCAATCTGCAGGCGCTGCAGTCCACGTACGGCGAATCCGTATTCGCACAGCGCCTGCAGGACATCGACGCCGAGCCCGCGGCCGCGGAATGCGGGTCGCAGGGAGATCCCGATGTGAGCCGTCCTGCTGTGCGTGTCGATGCCCCATAGCAGGGCCTCGCCGACCAGCTCCTGCGACTCCAGCTCCACTACGGAGAAGCAGGCCGCCTCGTCCGACGGCTCAGCCACTGCGTAGGGCGACTGCCCCGAGCCTGGCGGGATGGGCCGCCACGGGCGGGAGTCGGCGCGTGACCGTGTGGCCACATCGTCGTACAGCTCGGACTGGAGAACTGGGATGTCGCTCTCGTGCCGGGCACGCAGCCCGATCTTTTCGCCATGTATCACAGCGCATTGCTATACGAGGGGAAGCAGCCGATCAACCGCTTTTCCCCCGGCGGTTCCACGCGGGTGGCGGTCATGCGAGCCCAAGGAGGGCGAGCGGACGTTCCGGGTCGGGGGCGTGTGCCGCAGGGCGGCGGCGATGTTGGGTGCGCCGGACAGTCGCAGGGCTCCGATGGCGAGGTTGCGCCAGGTGGCCATCGCCCGGGGGTGCGTTGCCGGTGCGCAGTTGTGAGGCACGGCAAACGTGGTGCGACCACACCATCCCCAACCCGTCCAACTGCTTCACCCGCCCCGGATCGAGACGCCCCGCCTTGTGGAACCTCCGCTGGTCCGCGGGCCATGTCCCGAGTGGGAATCCGGCCGGGCCCAGTCATCGGGGATGACGTAGTCGTACGGCATCCGTAGCTGCTCCGCGCCGTGTCTTTCACGTACCGGGGCGGCGGCCTGGATACCGCGGCGGCTAGCGGTGGTGCGGTGGTGGCGGGATGGTGGCCGTGCTGGGTGCGGTCTCCGGCCAGACCAGCAGGACCGGGCAGGGTGCGCGGTCGACGATGAAGCGGCTGGCGGGGCCGAGGCTGCGGGGTCCGAGGTGGGTGCGGTCGCCGTCGCGGGCGAGGACGAGCAGTTCCGCGCTCTCTGCGGCGGTCACGACTTCTCGTTCGACGCGGCCCGAGCGTTCTTGCCGGATGCACGGGCGTCCCACCCGCCCTGCCGCGCTGGTCAGGAGCTGTTCGGCGGAGGCGGCGGCCAGGTGCTCGACCCGCGTGCCGGGGTCGCGGTCGGGGCGGGCGCGGCCCAGCAGTCCGGCGTAGGAGCCGTGTGCGGCGCCCGGCACCTCGTGGACAGTGACGTGGAGCAGCACCAGGTCAGCGTTCGCGGACGTGTGGGTGCGGGCGGCGTCGACGCAGGCGGGCCAGGTGCCCTCGACGATCCAGACGATGACGGTCATGGTGTTCAGCCTCCGATCGTTTGGAGTGAGGCCCACAGTGCCACGACTGCGAGCAGCAGGGCGGTGGGCACGGCGAGCAGGCCGAGCCGGGTGAACTCGCCGAGGCCTACGTCGGTGTTGTGTTCGCGCACGATGCGCAGCCACAGCAGGGTGGCCAGGGAGCCGGCGTAGGTGAGGTTCGGGCCGATGTTGACCCCGAGGAGGACGGCGAGGACGGCGCCTGGGCCGGTGGGGGCGGTCAGGGAGAGCAGCACCAGGACGGCGGGCAGGTTGTTGATGATGTTCGCCAGTACGGCTGCCAGTGCCGAGATGGCGAGGAGGGCCGGAAGACCGGTGCCGCTGGGAACCAGGTAGCCCAGCGCGCTGGCGAGGCCGTTGTCGACCACGGCCCGGACCACGATGCCCAGGGCCAGGACGAAGGCGCAGAACGGCAGGGCCGCGGCCCGGACGATCGCCGTGGGGGTGGTGCGGCGCTGGGCCAGGGCGTGGGCCGCCAGGACGGCCGCGCCCGCGGCCGCGGCCCAGGCCGGGTTGATGCCGACCGCCGAGGTCAGGACAAAGCCCGCCAGAGTGCCCGCCACGGTGAGCAGGGCGAACAGAGGCAGTTCGCGGGGCTCGTCGGCGGGCGGGGCCTCGGCACCCGCGTCCAGGTTAGTGGCGAAGAAGCGGCGGATCACCACGTACTCGGCACCGATGGCCACCAGCCAGGGCAGCGCCATCAACGCGGCGAAGCGGGTGAAGCTCAGGCCGCTGGCGGCGAACGCCAGCAGGTTGGTCAGGTTGGAGACCGGCAGCAGCAGCGAGGCGGTGTTCGACAGGTGGGGGCAGGCGTAGAGGTGCGGTTTGGCGCGGGCGCCCAGCGGGGCGGCGGTGGCGAACACCACCGGAGTCAGCAGCACCACCGTGGCGTCCAGGCTGAGCACTGCGGTGATCAGTGAGGCGGCTACGAACACGACGGAGGGGCCGGATTCGCCCGCCAGTTGAGGGTTTGGACACCTCCTCCCCGTCAAGGGCGCCTACGGCTTCATGTATCCGCTCTGACCGCCGGTACGGCGTGGCATTGCCGCTCTACCGCTCGGCGGTGCCGTCCTCACCGTCAATCTCGTAGATCCGCTCTTGAAGCCGTTCACCAGCCCAGTCCAGCCCGGCGCCCAGGTCAAACCAGTGCCGATCCTTGCGGACTTCGGGTGGCGAGAGGTTCACCGCCGCCCAGGAGAACACCCCCAGGAGGATGGAACGCCCGTGCTGCGTTGTGCGCACGGACAACGCAAACGGCGCGGCGAGTGCCGCGCGGGTTACCAACATGACGTGTTCGTCCTCAGAATGTCGACGCCCACCCGTGAGAAACCGGGGCGTTTCAAGGATCTTGACCCACTCGACCACTGCGTCTGCCACCTGGGCGCGCAAGGACTCCTCGATGCCCTGCCGGATGGCGGTCGCGGGATCTTCGCCGAGCCAGCCAAGCCAGTGATCAGGGTCAGTGAGCTTGCTGAAGTCGTCCTGTGGTACCCCGTGACGGGGATTCTCCTGGTACTCACCTGTCAGTTTCCCGCTGCTGTCCACCAACCACGCACCGCGGATTGCCTCGGGAGGTACGTAGCCGTTCGGGTCGTCGATATACGTCGGATCGATCTCGGCGACGCTGCCACCTGGATTCTCAGCAGCCGCAGCCAGCAGTGCCGACTCGTTCGGTATGCCCTTACGTCGGCTGCGCGAGCCAAAACGCCCCACGTTCCTACTCCCACTGTTGCCTGCCTAGTGACCACTGCGGGCAGGTCAGTTGATGGTCCAGTCGCGCAGCTGACGGGCGAGGCGGGCGACGCCCAGCGTCCCTGCGGCGGCGTCGCGCACGAGGGCGACGGCCGCCTTGGGCGGGTAGTCGAGCCGGTGTCCGTTCAGAGCGAGGTACGCCTCGGTCGAGTGCCAGGCAAAGGCCTCGCCCGAGTGCCCAAGGCAGGGGAGTTTTGACAGGGTCTGCAACAGTGCGGCGGCCTTGAGGTGCACGGAGCCGTAGACGTCGCGTTCCATGGCGCTGGCGTTGACCCGCGCGACGGCCGCGTACAGCGGTCCGAGGTCGTCGACCTGCGGGTCGCCGTCGAGGAGCTCGGCGGCGTGCAGCAGGAAGGTGATGTCGAGCGGGTGCAGCGGTTCGGGCTGGGTCACGCGGCCTGGCCCCGCTCCTGCTGCTGAAAATCGGCACGGGCCTGCTGCTCGGCGGCTCGCTGCTCCGGGGAGGGGTCGGTGCTGCTGGGTTCGGCGGTGAACGCGGCGCCGCTGCGTGTCATCGACTCCTTGAAGCCGTCCAGGAACCGCTGCTCCACGGCGGTCGCGCGGGCGTAGGCCGCGGAGAGGATGTACTCCTGCAGGCTCACTCCTTCCTGCGCGGCTGCGGCGGCGATCGCGGCCCGCTGCTGGGGGTCGGGGAAGCGTAGGCTCATGGCTTTCGGTTCTGACATGGTACCGATGATACCAGTGGTATCACTTTAGGCCCAGAGCAATGGCTCCGCTGGAGTGAGGCGCCAGGTGAGGGCAGCTCTGAAGCCGGTGGAAGCCACCCGGCCAGGGCGGATCTCACCCAGGCCGCAGCGACCCGTCTGGACGCCGTGGAGACCGGCTGGGCCGGGCTGCGGCGGGATGTCCACACCGCCTCCCTTGTCGTAGCGGGAGCCCTCACCGCTCTTTGGAATCTCCCCGCGCACTGACCGCCTCGGCCGCGCGTTGTCCACCGCTCGCTGCGCGCATGCGTGCCCGTGGACGCATGCAGTGTCTGGCGGGGCCGTGGCCTGCTGCGGTTCAGTGGGAGGCTGCGCCGGGGCGGGCGAGGGTGGCGGCGCTGTTGTAGGGGAGCAGTGATTCGTTCTCGACGAGTGGCACGATGACGTGCAGCAGGTCGTCGGCTGCTGGGCTGCTGGTGCCGGCGTGGCGTTCCGCGACAGCGGCGGTGGCGCCGGCGAGGAGGTCGGCGAGCTGGATGGACGGGTGCTGCTCGGAGCTGCCACGCAGGAGGTGGGGGAGGGCGATGCCCTTCACTCGGGAGGACGGGGTGGCGGCCCGGGTGACGCGGAGGACGTCGGCGAGGTAGCCGAGCCGCTCGTCGGTGAGGGGTTGGTCGGTGAGGATGCTTACCGGGCCCTTGTGATGGCGGGCCCGGCGCCGCCGCGGAGGTCGCTACCCACCAGCCACCACCGGGCCGGCTGTGACCTGAGGAGGGTGGGGGAGCAGCGACTCGAGGTTGTCCCGTACGAAGTCCGCCGCCCTCCTGACTGACTCGTCGGCCCCTGCTTGGTCTTCGTAGACGCTGGTGGAGAGCATCACTCCATCTCCGGCGTCGACCCAGTAGTAGGCCACGAAACCGGGGACTTGGCGCAGAAGGGGCACGAATCCGTCCCCCACTCGGCGTGCCGCCTCGGCAGGATCAGTTACCCCTTCGTACCGCCGAACGACTGCGTACATAGCTGATCTCCTCACGGATCCCAAGGTCGCCTCGCTCCGAATACATGCCCTCCACGCCGCCTCCGGCTCGCAGTACGTCCGCAAGGCCCTCGAATGGGCGCACGGGGCATCCAACCTGGTTCCGCCGTGGCCAGGGCTGAGCGAAAAGAGGGCTCACGGAACTCCGGGCAGAGCCTTGAATCTCCCCACCCGGCGCTCGCGGGTGGGACGAACCTGCTCCCTGAGATTCCCCACCCACGGACCGCCGATCTAGGCCAACTGAGGTTCCCCCGCAGCGCGGGAGTGGCTGACTAGCTGGTCAAAGCGGGTGGCTACGGCTACGTGCGAGCTTTGCCGCTTCTTGGCGCAGTGGACATCGTCCCTGAGCCGTGGTCTGCCACGGGGCCGTCGGAGTCGTCAAGCCGGGAGCGGCCGGGCGGGCTCCGCGCCCGCCGGTCTTGGCCCCGAGGGCGTGTGGGCCGGGTGGGCCTTCATCCTGCGCCTGCTGTCGGTCGGATGTGCGGTGCCCGCGGGCGTTGTGCGGCCGGGCGGGTCTGACGGTCGCGCCGGATGATTTTGGCGGTTCCGGCGGGGCTGGTGTAGATGCTGGTTCCGTCTCCGTATTCTCCGCGCGCGGTGGCCTCGTCGGTTTTGTAGGCCAGAGCGTCGCGGACGCCGAGTGACCGGAGGGCGAGCAGGACGCGCTGTACGTCCTGTTCGTCGTGGTAGTTGGCGGTGTAGATGATCACGGGTCGGCGTGTGGGATCGCCGTCGAAGTCGCTGCCCAGCGTGGCGACCTTGGCTCCCGGTCCGAGCTGTCCGGCTTCCACGGCCGTCTTGATGAGGCGCCAGCCCGCATCGAGGGCGCGGACCGGCAGGAGCCACAGCCATTTGCCGGCTTTCGCGAATTCATTGAAGCTCCGCCATCTTGAAGTGGCTGGTCAGCGGGGTGGCGTGACCTCGTTTCGGGGTGCGTGTTGGTCGTGGGCGGCAGTCTGTGTTGTAGATCGTCCGGCGGGTTGGTTTTGCCGATGAGTTCACCGCCCTCGAACGGTCTACCCAGCGACACGACCGTTCTCGACAGGAGTGCCATGTCCACTATCCAGCCAGTGATCATTACTGCCGACCAGGACGTTCTGCTCGGTTTCTATACGAAATTGTTCGGCGCTGAGGAGATCTTCCGGGTACCGGCGGAAGGCCCGGCCTTCTACCTCGGCTTGCGCATCGGCGACACCGACCTCGGGCTGGTGGCCAAGGCGAACCCGGGGACCGGGGCGGCGTCGCGGATCCTGCTCAGTATCGGTGTCGACGACGTCGACGAGACGCTCGGCCGGGTGGAGGCGCTGGGCGGCTCGGTCCGCGGCGGCCCCAACGACATGCCGTGGGGACAGCGCGTCGCCCACATCCAGGACCCCGACGGCAACCCGGTGAACCTCACTCAGCCGATTCCGGCCCGGTGACGCTGTTCCGGGGCATGTGCTGATCGTGGGCTACCTGCGGTAGAGATCAATTGTCGGTGGTGGCCTCGATGTTCGTCAGGACGAGCAGCGCGCGAAACAGGTGGGTGGCGCGGGCGGGGTCGGTGCGGAGCTTGGTGAGGATCCGCCAGTTCTTCAGATGGGCGAAGTCGTGCTCGACGGGGGCGCGTCCGGCGGCGAGGACTCGGTTGGCTTCCTTCTCGGCGGGGGTGAGCTTGCGGGCGCGGGTGGCTTTGAAGCCGGTGACGACCACCGGGTCGTCCGGATCGTCGTCCAGGCCGAGGAAGCCCAGGTCGGCCAGGGCACCGAGGCCGACGGCGCGCAGGTGGGCCGGGATGTGGTCGCGGCGGGCGGCGGTGATGTCGTGGGTGCGGCCGGGCCGGGACGCTCCAGCACCTCGGGGTCCGTCATGCGCCGGATCGTTGGAGCGGCACCGGCGACCGCGGGCGGGAATCCGCAGAACCGCCCTGCCAGACGATCTACCCCGCAGACTGCCGCCCACGACCAGCACGAGCACCCCAAGACGGAGTCACACCAGACCCCTGACCAGCCACTTCAAGATGGCGGGGCTTCAACATAGAAGGCGCCTGTTACGGGGGCGCTCACGCGCGGCCAGCCGACCTGACATGCAACCCCATTGGACCGATGCACCCTACGGCCGGCCGTCCTTTCGCCGCAGTTGCCTACCTGCAGCGAAGGGACGCGATGGCTGGATATCCGCCAACTCAGACATTCAGCCCCGCCAGCTCAGCCGCTCACCCGCCACCTGAAGCGCTCAGTCACACCCGGACCGACACGTCCGGGGCTTGCTCGCGTACCCGCGCGGGGATCGGATGTTCATGCACGCGACGTCGTGCTCAACGACGCCGTCGCGCGGTGGTCGCCCTGCGCCCGTGAGAGAAGGCCGATCCGGCCACGCCGAGGTGGACAGGCGCGCAGCGAGCACAAGATAAATGTACGTACAATTGCTTTGGGGTTTGCGCAGGTGGCTTGCGCGCCGGAGTCACGCCGCCTACCTTGAATGTACGTACATATGATCGGGGGGTTCCCTTGGTGACCAAACAGCACCACCGGACCGTGATCATCGGCGGCGGGACCGCAGGTATCTCGGTCGCGGCTCGGCTCCGCCGCGCCGGTGAAAAGGACGTCGCAGTGCTCGACCCAAGCCTGTATCACTACTACCAACCGTTGTGGACGCTGGTCGGCGGCGGACGAGCGCCGCTGAAGGAGAGCATCCGCCCGCAGGAGACCGTGATGCCGAAGGGCGTGCGGTGGATCCGCCGCGCCGCGGTCTCCATCGACCCCGAAGCCCAGGAGGTGACGCTGGACGAAGGCGGCACCGTCTCCTACGACCACTTGGTGGTCTGCCCCGGCATCAAGCTGGACTGGGATCGAGTGCCGGGCCTGGAGGCCGGGCTCGGCAAGGACGGCCTGTCGAGTAACTACCTGCCGCACGCTGCTCCCGCGACCTGGCGCTTCATCCGCGGGACCCGCTCGGGCAGCGCGGTGTTCAGCATGCCGACGGGCGCCATCAAGTGCGGCGGCGCCCCGCAGAAGATCGCGTACCTCGCCGCCGACTACTGGCGGGAACAGGGCGTCCTCGACAGGATCGGCGTCCACCTCGTGATACCCGGTGCCGCCATCTTCGGCGTTCCGGAGTTCGCGCGTGTGCTCGACGACGTGGTCCGCCGGTACGGCATCAACGTCCACTACGGCAGCGAGGTCACCGAGGTGCGCCCCGAGGCCCGCGAGGTGGTCGTCACCGACCTGGGCACCGGGGGCACGAAGACCCTGCCGTACGACATGGCCCACCTCGTCCCACCGCAGAGCGCCCCTGACTGGATCAAGCGCAGCCCGCTCGCCGGAGCCGACGACCCGGCTGGCTACGTCGAGATCGACAAGCACACCATGCGGCATGTCAGGTACCCCAACGTCTGGGCCCTCGGAGACGTCGGATCGTCCCCGAACTCCAAGACCGGCGCCGCCGTGCGCAAGCAGGCGCCCGTGGTCGTCGAGAACCTCCTCGCCGCGATGAACGGCCGGGAACCCACGGCCGCCTACCACGGCTACTCCTCATGCCCGCTGACCACGGCCCGCAACAAGATGCTGCTCGCCGAGTTCGACTACAGCGGTCAGCCCACCCCGTCGATCCCGGTGATCGACACCATCCGCGAACGCACCGACATGTGGTACCTCAAGCGGCGCGGCCTGCCGTTCCTCTACTGGAACCTCATGCTCCGCGGGCTCGCCTGATCCGAAACCGGAAAGCGGGAACCCGACCGCCGCACCGACCGGAGACCCGGCGGATCGCACCCGCGGTCCCGGCCCCGGCGTACATCGCCACCCTGCCCCCGGCCACCTGGCCGTCGCCGCGCCGCATCCATGACGCGCGGCCCCACCGACCCTCCACCCGCGCCCCGGGCCCGATGCTGCCCCGGCGCACCATCACCGCTCATCCTCAGGAGCCCGTCATGACGAACCACACCGGACCGCTGGTCTTCGTGCAGTTCTACCTCGACTGCCTCTCCCACGCCTCGTACCTCGTCGGCGACCGCACCACCGGCCGGGCCGTCGTGGTCGACCCACAGCGCGACGTCAACGACTACATCTCCACCGCCGAGCGTCACGGCCTGACCATAGAGCGGGTCCTCGAGACCCACATCCACGCCGACTTCCTCTCCGGTCACCTGGAGCTGGCCGAGCGCACCGGCGCCCTCATCTCCTATGGCTCCGCTGGCACGCTCGACTTCGACACCGACCCCCTGGACGACGGCGAGCACCTCAGCCTCGGCGAGGTCGACCTGGAGATCCTGCACACCCCGGGCCACACCCCCGAGTCGATCTGCGTCGTCGTACGCGAACATGCAGGCGACGCCATCCCCTACGGCGTCCTCACCGGCGACACGCTGTTCATCGGCGACGTCGGCCGTCCCGACCTGCTCAGCGCCCGCGGCCGGTCCGCCGAGGGCATGGCCCGCGCCCTGTACCAATCCACCCGCGAGCGCCTGCTCACCCTCCCCGACGACACACGTGTCTACCCGGCGCACGGAGCTGGCTCGGCTTGTGGCAAGAACCTCTCGACCGAGCTGAGCTGCACGATCGGCAACCAGCGCCTGGGCAACTACGCCCTGGCCGACATGACTGAGGACGAGTTCGTCTCCGTTGTGACCGAAGGCCAGCCTGCCGCGCCCGCCTACTTCGCGTTCACATCCGTGCGCAACCGCCAGACCCGTCCAGTCCTGGACGAAAACACCCCCGTTGTCCCCCTCACCCCGGACGCCTTCCTCGACGCCCGGGCGCACGGCGCCATCGTCCTGGACACGCGGGACCCGGAGTCGTTCGCCTCCGCTCACCTGCCCGGCGCGGTCAACGTCCCCCTCGGCGGACGCTTCGCCGAGCTCGCCGGCGAGGTGCTCGACGCCCAGGACAGCATCATCCTGTGCGGCGACCCGGCCACCGCGCGTGAGGCCCGCAACCGTCTCGCCCGCATCGGCTTCGACCACGTCCTCGGCGCCTTGACAACCCCGGTTGACGCCGTCGGCGCCGAATACCTGACCGCCGCCGTGCGCGTGGAAGCCACCGGCCTCGATGACCGGCTCGCCAAGGAAGCGGACGACTTCGAGCTGGTGGACGTGCGCGGCCGGGGCGAGGTGCATGAAAGCGGCACCATCCCCGGCGCCCGCCTCATCCCGCTGCCCGAACTGGTCGGCCGCCTCAGCGAGCTGCCGACCGACCAGCCGCTGACCGTGTTCTGCGCGAGCGGCAACCGCTCGTCGGTGGCCGCGTCCGTACTGCGCGCCCGCGGCTTCGAGGCCACCGACCTACGCGGCGGCTTCTCCGCCTGGCGCGGTGAGGTCGCGCACCCCGCCGGCACGGCCCCGGGTGGCGTCCCGGCGTGAGCGAGCTCATCCTCTCCCTGCTCTGCGGAGGCGTGGTCGGCCTGGCTCTCGGCGCGCTCGGCGGTGGCGGGGGTGTGCTCGCGGTCCCGGCCCTGGTGTATGTCCTGGGCGTCGCACCCGCCGACGCCGGGACCACCAGTCTGGTCGTCGTCACCGTCACCTCCGTCACCGCCCTCGCCCGCCATGTCGGCACCGGCAACATCCGCTGGCGGACCGGCGCCCTGTTCGCCGCGGCCGGCGTGGCACCCGCCATCGGGGCGTCCCTGTTCGCCCACCGCATCCCGCAGGCCGTGCTAACCACCGCGTTCGCTGTCCTGGCCGCTCTCGCCGTCGCGGTGATGCTGCGCGGTCTGCGCGCAGCGCACGGGACGCGCCAGGCCGCCGCTTCCGGGACGGCCGTCTCGCAGGCCACCGCACCCGGGCCGGCCGTGGGGACCGTCGCGTCCCACTCCGGCCGGCCCGGGCTTGCGGACGCGACCGCCGTCCGGGCGGCACCCCGAACGGCCGGCGGGACCAGCGCAGCCGCACAGCGTGCGGACGGTCCCGCACCGGAAGAGGCGGGTGGCGCTGACGCCACCGACGGCCATGGGAGGTCCGCCGGCCGGGCCGGGTTCCTGCGCATCGCCACGGCCGGGGCCGGCCTGGGTGCGGTGACCGGGTTGCTGGGCGTCGGCGGCGGCTTCCTAGCCGTACCCGCCTTGGTATCGGTGCTCCGCCTGCCGATGCGGAAGGCCGTTGGCACCAGCCTTGTGGTCATCCTCATCAACTCGGTCGTGTCCCTCGCCACCCGCCTGGCGGCCGGAGGAATATCCCTCGACCTCGCGATCTTCGGTCCGTTCGTGGGCGCCGCCATCCTCGGCGCCTGGGACGGCAAGCGGCTGGTAGCCAAGCTCTCCGGTGCCGCCCTGCAGCGGGCTTTCGCCGCCCTGTTGCTCGCGATGGCCGTGTTCATGCTCCTCGACGTGTTCGTCTGAGGTTTCCCGCAGGGTCGCGGCTGGTGCCGCGGCGGGTGACGGTTACTGCTGATCGGCTGCCGCTTGAGCGAGGGGCATTCGAGCCCGTCGCGCGGCCTTTGGTGTCCGGCACCCGCCCGGCGGTGCGGGTGCCGGACACATCGGGCCGCCACCCCTGCGGGCCAGGTCGACGCGTCTTTGTCCGAGGAGCCGGTGAGCGCGGGTTTGCACCACCCCTGCAAATGTACGAACATTCACTTTGTGTCAGTAGCATCCGTCCGACCCCCGAGCCCCAGGAGGGCACCGGTGACCTCCCGACCCGGCCCCCGTTCCCTCACCCGATCCGCGGGCAAGCCGCTATGGGCACAGCTGCGCGCCGACCTGCTGCGCCGTCTTGAAGACGGCGAGTTCCGCGGCGTCTTCCCCGGCGAGCACGACCTCGTCGCCGAATACCAGGTCAGTCGGCACACGGTCCGCGAGGCCCTCCGTCAGCTGCGTGCGGAGGGCCTCGTCACCGCCCGGCGCGGCAAGGTCTCCCGGTTCACTGCCAGCCGCCCGCTGGAGCAGAAGGTCGGTGAGGCCTACAGCCTTTTCCGTTCTGTCGAGGAGGTCGGCGCCGTCCAGCGCAGCGTCGTACGTGTGCTCGACCAGCGCGCTGACGGTGTCATTGCTGCCCGTCTGGGACTTGAGGAATCCACACCGCTCGTCTACCTCGAACGTCTCCGTCTCGCCGACGAGGAGCCGCTCGCCGTCGATCGCGTGTGGCTTCCTGCGGACGTCGCCCGCCCGCTCCTGGACGTCGACTTCACCCACACCTCGCTCTACGATGAGCTCGAACGCCACTGCGGCACTCGCATCAGCGGCGGCTGGGAGCGAATTCGGGCCGTCACGCCCGGCCGCGGAGAGCGCACCCTGCTCCACTGCCCCGAGTCCACCGCGCTGTTCGCGATCGACAGGCTCGGTCACGACACCGGCCTACGCCAGGTCGAGTGGCGGCAAACGCTCGTCCGAGCGGATCGCTTCGCCGTCGCCGCCGCGTTCTCCACCGACGACGGCTACCGGCTGGGCGCTCCGGTCCGTACACCCTGAGCTTGACTCTGTCGGGGATCTTGGAGTTTCCCGGTGCGACAGCATGGTCAACGGGCATGCTCGGGTAGTTCCGCCGACCGACGAAGCTGTCGAGGTGCCTGTTGCAGCCCCGGCTGCCGAGACCACCGTCGTGACCGGGGCCGGGGCGGAGCAGGGCACCGCGCCCTCGTCCGCGCCGGTGCCGGGCTCGATCGTGCCACCTTGGCGCGAAGGATTGCCGGTGACGGTGCTGGTGCCGGACTACCAGCGGATCCTGGGCGTGCTGGAGAAGCGGCAGTCGGCGGGCCAAGGGCCGCTGAAGGCCAAGGAGATCACCGTGGAACTGGGCCTTGGGACGACGCCGGCGAAGGTCGAGGGGGTGCGCTCGAAGGCCAGGCGCCTGGCGGAGCGCGGGTGGCTCGTGCAGGAGACGTCGGGGATGTTCAGCGCCGGCCGGCGGCCCGTGGCCGCGCCAGGCGCCGGGTCATCCGCGTGACCATCGACCACCGGATCATCGCCTCGCTGGTGGCGGGCAAGGTCTCGTAGTCCCGGGCCAGTCGGCGCGAATGCATCAGCCACGCGAACGTGCGCTCCACCACCCAGCGCCTGGGCAGCACCACGAACCCCTCCATGTCGTCGGTGCGCTTGACGACCTCCAGGGTGAGCGCGAGTTTCTGCCGGCACCAGTCGACCAGGCCGCCGGTGTAACCGCCGTCGGCCCAGAGCAGGCAGATGTCATGGTGCAGCCGGGTCAGCAGGCCCACGGCGGCGTCCCGGTCGCCGATGTTCGCGGCGGTGACCGCGACGACCAGGAGCAGGCCGAGCGTGTCGGTCACGATGTGGCGCTTGTGGCCGCCCACTTTCTTCCCGCCGTCGTAGCCGCGTGAGGTGGCCGGCACCGTCGCGGCGGCCTTCACCGACTGCGCGTCGATGATCCCCGCCGTGGGCTCTGCCTCACGGCCCTCGCGTTCACGGACCTTCCCGCGCAGCCGGTCGTGGAACTCGGTGATCAGCCCGTGCTCGCGCCAGCGGCGGAAGAAGGCGTAGGCCCGGCCCCAGGCCGGAAAGTCCGTGGGCATCGCCCGCCACGAGATCCCGCCCGCGACCAGGTAACGGATCGCGTCCAGCATCTGCCGGTGGCAGTAGCTCTCGGGCTGCCCGCCCCGGCCGTTGGAGCCGGGCCGGCACCGGCAGCAAAGGCCGGACGGACGCCCACTCCGCGTCCGTCATGTCCGACGGATACCGGCGCACCCGGTCCGGATGGTCGGCCGCGTTGCCGTACACGTGCGCGAGGCAATCACACGATGGAGCAGCCGAGTTGAACTGAACGGGTTCGGAAGCGTACAACAGCGACACCAGGGCCTCCCGGCACTGCTCGGTTAGATTCGCATCCCCGAGCTACCAAGAGGCCCTGTCTTCATGCGCGTACCGCGGGAAGATCACCCCGGCGGGAAACCTGTTCGACCCGCACGTTCCATGATCGGTTGAGATACGGCTTCTCACCCTGCCCGACGCTGATCCGGAGCAACGACGCGACCTGGAGCGGACCCAGCGGTACCAGTACGAGCTGTACAGCAGCAGTGCGCTGCTCCCGACTCGGTCAGCGAACCCGGTGCGACAGCCACCCTCCCTGGCACCGACATCATCACTAAGACCGTGTCCTGTGTGGTGATCGCTCGTTGAGCTGTTCATGGGGCGGGATGCGTGGAGTTGGATTGTTCCGGACGGGCTGTGGGAGATCGTGAAGCCGTTGATCCCGCCGTCGAGGGTGCGGCCGCAGGGCGGCGGGACGCAGGACACGTCTGATGAGACCCTGTTTGCGGCCATCGTCTACGTGCTGGTGAGCGGGTGTGCCTGGCGGGCGTTGCCGCCGTGCTTCGGGATCTCGAAGTCGACT
>NZ_JBHVPX010000031.1:0-61847 GCF_042887155.1 Streptomyces sp. NPDC057963 | reverse complement strand
CCGGCCCCGACACACGGCGAGTTCATCCACCCTCATACCATCAGGAAACCACCAGAAAGGCCCCTTGCCCAGAGACGTAACAAAGCCCTACTAGGACATGGCGTCGAGCGGCCGCAGGAAGCGGCGCTCGTACCGCTTGATGCAGCGGGTGCGACGAGCCAGTTCGAAGGCGTCCTGGCACTCCGGGTCGGACATGCTGTCCGTGCGGTACTGCTCGTACGCGGCGAGGCTGGGAAAGGAGAAGAGAGCGTAGGCGATGTCGCTGTCGCCCTCACTCGGCAGGAAGTAGCCGTGGTGCGTCCCGCCGAACCGGTTGACGAGCCCGACCCAGCGGCGGCCGTATTCCTCGAAGTCCGCGAGCTTGTCGGCGTCGATCTCGTATTTCAGATGAATGGTGATCACGGGCACATGATGCTGCACGCCGGTTCGGGCTCGAAGGCGGGCACGGTGCGGGGCCCGCAGCCAGAAGCCGGCCGCGGGCCCCGCGGGCGGACTCACACCGGCTTCAGCCAGACCGTCGCCAGCGGCGGCAGCGTCAGCAGAATGCTGCCGGGCCGGCCGTGCGCGGACACCGGCTGGGGCTTCAGCGGCCCCGGATGGTGCACGTCGCTGCCGCCGTACCGCGCGGCGTCCGTGTTGAGGACCTCCGTCCACGCGACCTGATCACCGAGGACGTCCGGCACGCCGATGCGGTAGTCGTGCCGCACCACCGGGGAGAAATTGCTGACGGCGAGCAGCGGCGAGCCGTGCGCGTCGTAGCGCAGGAAGGCGAAGGCGTTGTCCTCGGCCGCACCGCCGTCCACCCAGGCGAAGCCCTCCGGGACGGTGTCGCGCTGCCAGAGCGCGGGGGTGGCGGCGTACACCGCGTTCAGATCGCCCACCAGGGCGCGTACACCCCGGTGGTCGCTCTCCGCCTCGTACGAGGGGTCGAGCAGCCACCAGTCCGGGCCGTGCCCCTCCGACCACTCGGCGCCCTGCGCGAACTCCTGTCCCATGAAGAGGAGTTGCTTGCCCGGGTGGGCCCACATGAAGCCGAGGTACGCCCGGTGGTTGGCGCGCCGCTGCCACCAGTCGCCGGGCATCTTGCTGACGAGCGCCTGCTTTCCGTGCACCACCTCGTCGTGCGAGATCGGCAGGACGTAGTTCTCGCTGTACGCGTACACCATCGAGAAGGTCATCTCGTTGTGGTGGTACTTGCGGTGCACCGGCTCCTTCGACATGTACTGGAGGGAGTCGTGCATCCAGCCCATGTTCCACTTCAGCCCGAAGCCGAGCCCGCCGAAACCGTCGGGGCCGACATGGTGGGTGGCGCGGGTGACGCCGTTCCAGGCGGTGGACTCCTCGGCGATGGTGACGACGCCCGGGTTGCGCCGGTAGACGGTGGCGTTCATCTCCTGGAGGAAGGAGACGGCGTCCAGATTCTCCCGTCCGCCGTGCTCGTTCGGGGACCAGTCCCCGTCCTCGCGCGAGTAGTCGAGATAGAGCATCGAGGCGACGGCGTCGACCCGCAGGCCGTCGATGTGGAACTCCTCGCACCAGTAAGTGGCGTTGGATACAAGGAAGTTGCGCACCTCCTTGCGTCCGAAGTCGAACTCCAGCGTGCCCCAGTCCGGATGCGCCGCCCGCGACGGGTCCGAGTGCTCGTACAGCGGACGGCCGTCGAACTCCGCGAGCGCCCAGTCGTCGCGCGGGAAGTGCGCGGGCACCCAGTCGACGAGGACGCCGATGCCGGCCCGGTGCAGCGCGTCGACGAGGAATCGGAAGTCGTCCGGTGTGCCCAGACGCGCCGTCGGCGCGTAGAAGCCGGTGACCTGATAGCCCCACGAACCACCGAAGGGATGCTCGGAGACCGGCATCATCTCCACATGCGTGAACCCCAGGTCCTTCACGTAAGCGGGAAGTTGCGAGGCCAGCTGACGATACGTCAAACCTGGTCGCCAGGAAGGCAGATGCACCTCGTACACGGAGAACGGTGCCTCGTGCACCGGTACGTCCCCCCGGTGCGCCATCCACTCCTGGTCCCGCCACTCGTGATGCGGGGTCGTCACGATCGAGGCGGTGGCGGGCGGTACCTCGGTGCGGCGGGCCATCGGGTCGGCGCGCGTGGTGTGCGAGCCGTCCGGGCGGCAGATGTCGAACTTGTAGAGCGTGCTCTCCCCGATCGTCGGCAGGAACAGCTCCCACACCCCGCTGGAGCCGAGCGAACGCATCGGGAAGCCGGTGCCGTCCCAGAAGTTGAAGTCGCCGACGACCCGCACCCCGCGGGCGTCCGGAGCCCAGACGGTGAACCGCGTGCCCGCGACGCCCTGGTGTTCCATGGGCTGCGCGCCGAGGGCGGTCCACAGCTCCTCGTGCCGCCCCTCGCCGATCAGATGCAGATCGAGGTCGCCGAGCGCGGGCAGGAAGCGGTACGGGTCGTGCACCTCGATCTCGTTGTCGTCGTAGGCGACCAGGAGTCGGTACTCGGGGAGCGCGGGCATCGGCAGCAGCCCGGAGAAGAGGCCGTCTCCGTCGTCGTGCAACTGCGCCCGCAGCCCCTTGGCGAGCACGGTGACGGACCGCGCATACGGGCGCAGCACCCGGAAGGCGACACCGCCGCGGACCGGGTGGGCGCCGAGCAGGTCGTGCGGGGCGTGGTGCTCGCCGGTGAGGAGCCGGGCCCGGTCGCCGTCGTCGAGGGGCGGGGCCGTTCGTACCCCCTGGCTTCCGGCGCCTTGCCGGGGCCGCTGCGCCTCGGCGGCCTCGGTGCCGGCGGCCGTTCGTCCGGCCGCCGGATTCTTCCGCTTGGCCGGAGTGGTTGCTTCCGGTGACGGCTGGGTGGCCGCCTCCGCCGGAGCCGCGGGGGATGCCGTCCCGGCCGGTGTCGGCGGCGGGACCTGGGGGACCTCGGTCTCGGTCTCGGTGCGGACGGGCGTGGGGCGGGACGGCTTGCGGGCGGTCACAGGGACGGCCTCCTCGGGAGGTGTGGGCGAAAGGGCGGGGGCGGGGCGGGGGAAGGGACAGGGTGAAAAAAAAGGGGGTACCGGAGCGACGGTGGCGGGGCTGTGAACGGGAAGGAGCGGTGTCCGGTCCGTCAGTCGGCGACGGCGACGGCGGCGAGGCGGTGGATCGCCGCCATCGGGACCGGAAGCCAGTCGGGCCGGTGCCGTGCCTCGTACAGCACCTCGTACACCGCCTTGTCGGTCTCATGGGCGCGCAGCAGTTCCGGTTCGCTGCGCGGGTCGATGCCCGCGGCCTCGGCGTACCCCTCGCAGTAGGCGGTCCGGCAGTGTGCCGCCCACTCGGCGTTCCACGGGCGGTGCGAGCGGGCCGCGTAGTCGAAGGAGCGGAGCATGCCCGCGATGTCGCGCACCGGTGGTTGCGGCCGGCGGCGCTCGGGCAGCGGCTTGGCCGGTTCGCCCTCGAAGTCGATCAGTGACCAGAAGCCGTCGGCCGCGCGCAGGGTCTGGCCGAGGTGGAGATCGCCGTGCACCCGCTGGGCCGCCCAGCCGCGGCCCCGGTGCCCCAGCGCGGCCACCGCGTCGAAGGCGGTGCGCAGGCCGGGGACGTACGGCACGAGTGCCGGCACCGCGTGCGCGGCGGCTTCCAGCCGCTGCACCATCGCGGCGGCGAGATGTTCGGTCTGGGCGCGGCGCAGGGCGGGTGTCGGCAGGGCGGCGGCGAGCGCGGTGTGGACCTCGGCGGTGGCCCTGCCGAGGGCGTGTGCCTCGCCGGTGAAGTCGAGGCCCTTGGCGAGGGCGCGCAGGGCGAGCTGCCAGCCGTCCTCCGCGCCGCGCAGGAACGGCTGCAGGACACCGAGGGTGAGTGGCTCGGGGGTGGCGGCCTCGAACCAGGCGACGGGGGAGGGCACCCGGCCGCAGCCCTCGCGCGCGAGCGCGAGCGGCAGTTCCAGGTCGGGGTTGGTGCCCGGGAAGATCCGGCGGAAGATCTTGAGGATGTAGGCGTCGCCGTAGACGAGTGAGGTGTTGGACTGCTCGGTGTCGAGCAGTCGCGGCGCCAGCCTCGCGGCGATCGGGGCACCGCCCCGGTCGAAGCGCAGCGCGCCGAGGGTGCCGGGGGTGCGCAGCCGCTCCAGCAGGAGTTCGGCCAGACGCGGATCGTGCAGGCCCTCGTAGACGCTGCGGCCGGCCAGTGGTCCGTCCGCCACATGACCGATGAGCGCGGGTGCCAGCCGCGGCGGCAGCGCGGACCGTACGCCGAGCAGCAGTTGGTAGCAGTCGTCCGGCGACTGGCCGGGCATGGAGGGCTGATGGGCTCGCACCAGCAGATGGAGCAGTCCGGCCCGGGTGCTGGGGGAGTCCGTGCCCACCGGCAGTATCTCGGTCGCCGACAGCAGCGAGAAGGCCGTGATCGGCTGGCCCTTGCCCGCGAACCACCGCTGCCGGGGCAGCCATTCGTGCAGCAGGGGGGCGAGGGACGGGAGCAGAGCTGGGCTGTCGGTCAGGGCGACCCGAGTGGATGCAGCCTCCGACATGGCATCGCGTCCTTTCCCCGGGCACACCACAGGATGCGAAGAGTGTCCCGGATTGCGGCAATGGCTGTCCGGCTGTGCGGGACGTGTCGGTTCAGGATGGTCCGTACGGACTCGACTCGAAGGGATCGAAACGCCGGAGGGGACCCGGAAGGGCCGGGAAGCGTCCGATGCGGGGGAGAGTGACCCGTGCGGGACGGCGGAGACCGCCCCGCGACGGGTGGTGCGCGGTGCCGTTCGGTCAGTTCGGCGGCGCGTCCTTGCGCAGCCGGAACCAGTAGAAACCGTGTCCCGCGAGCGTCAGCAGGTAGGGCCACTGACCGATGGCGGGGAAGCGCACTCCACCGATCAGCTCCACCGGATGCCGCCCGCTGAACGACCGCAGATCGACCTCCGTGGGCTGCGCGAACCGCGAGAAGTTGTGTACGCACAGCACGAGATCGTCCCCGTGCTCACGGGTGAAGGCGAGGACGGCGGGGTTCGACGACGGCAGCTCGTTGAAGGAGCCGAGACCGAAGGCGGGGTTCTGCTTGCGGATCTCGATCATCCGCCGCGTCCAGTGCAGCAGCGACGACGGGGAGGCCATCGACGCCTCGACATTGGTGACTTGGTAGCCGTAGACCGGATCCATGATCGTGGGGAGGTAGAGCCGCCCGGGGTCGCTGGAGGAGAAACCGGCGTTCCGGTCGGGCGTCCACTGCATCGGCGTCCGTACCGCGTCCCGGTCGCCCAGCCAGATGTTGTCGCCCATCCCGATCTCGTCCCCGTAGTAGAGGATCGGGGAGCCGGGCAGGGAGAGCAGCAGCGCCGTGAACAGTTCGATCTGGTTGCGGTCGTTGTCCAGCAGGGGCGCCAGCCGCCGCCGGATGCCGATGTTGGCCCGCATCCGCGGATCCTTGGCGTACTCCGCGTACATGTAGTCGCGCTCTTCGTCCGTGACCATTTCGAGGGTGAGCTCGTCGTGGTTGCGCAGGAAGATGCCCCACTGGCAGTTCTCCGGGATCGCCGGTGTCTTCGCCAGGATTTCGGAGACCGGGTAGCGGCTCTCGCGCCGGACGGCCATGAAGATCCGCGGCATCACGGGGAAGTGGAACGCCATGTGGCACTCGTCGCCGCCGGCCTGGAACTCGCCGAAGTAGTCGACGACGTCCTCCGGCCACTGGTTGGCCTCGGCGAGCAGCACGGTGTCCGGGTAGTGCGCGTCGATCTCCTTGCGGACCCGCTTGAGGAAGTCGTGGGTCTCCGGGAGGTTCTCGCAGTTGGTGCCCTCGCGCTGGTAGAGGTACGGCACGGCGTCCACCCGGAATCCGTCGATGCCGAGGTCCAGCCAGAAGCGCAGCGCGGAGATGATCTCCTCCTGCACCGCCGGGTTCTCGTAGTTGAGATCGGGCTGGTGGGAGAAGAACCGGTGCCAGTAGTACTGCTTGCGCACCGGGTCGAAGGTCCAGTTGGACGTCTCCGTGTCGACGAAGATGATCCGGGCGTCCGGGAACTGCTTGTCGTCGTCGGCCCAGACGTAGTAGTCGCCGTACGGGCCCTGCGGGTCGGTGCGGGACTGCTGGAACCAGTCGTGCTGATCGCTCGTGTGGTTCATGACGAAGTCGATGATCACGCGCATCCCGCGCTGGTGCGCGGCGTCGACGAACTCCACGAAGTCGGCCAGGTCGCCGAACTCAGGGAGCACGGCGGTGTAGTCGGAGACGTCGTAACCGCCGTCACGCAGCGGTGACTTGAAGAACGGCGGCAGCCAGAGGCAGTCGACGCCGAGCCACTGCAGATAGTCCAGCTTGGCGGTGATGCCCCTGAGGTCGCCGATGCCGTCGCCGTTGGAGTCCTGGAAGGACCGGACGAGGACCTCGTAGAAAACGGCGCGCTTGAACCAGTCGGGATCGCGGTCCTTGGCCGGGGTGTCCTCGAACGTGTCGTGGACGGGCTCATTGACGATCATGGTGTGGGTGACCCTCCGGTCGGCGGGGACGGTCGCAGGACGACGATGTGCGCGGGCGTGACGCCCGGCTCCAGACGCACATAGAAGGTCCTGCCCCAGTGATAGGTATCGCCGGTGAGCTCGTCGCGCACCGGCACGCTCTCGTGCCGGTCGAGGCCGAGTCGCGGCATGTCCAACGAGACCGTGGCCTCCTGGGTGTGGTGCGGGTCGAGGTTGACGACCACCAGAACGATGTTCGACCCCGAACGCTTGCTGTACGCGATCAGGGCGTCGTTGTCGACGGAGTGGAAGTGGACATCGCGCAGTTGCTGCAGCGCCGGGTGGCAGCGCCGGATGCGGTTGAGCCGGGTGATGAGGGGGGCCAGGGAGCGGCCCTCGCGCTCCGCCGACTCCCAGTCCCGGGGCCGGATCTGATACTTCTCCGAGTCGAGGTACTCCTCACTGCCGGGCCCTGCCGGGGTGTTCTCGCACAGTTCGTACCCCGCGTACATCCCCCAGGACGGAGAGAGCGTGGCGGCCAGGACGGCCCGTGCCTCGAAGGCCGGACGGCCGCCGTCCTGGAGGTGTTCCGGCAGGATGTCCGGGGTGTTCACGAAGAAGTTGGGCCGCATGTAGGAGGCGGTCTCGGCCGACAACTCGGTGACGTAGTCGGTGATTTCCTGCTTGCTGTTGCGCCAGGTGAAATACGTGTACGACTGCTGGAATCCGATGGTGGCGAGCGCACGCATCATCGCGGGCCGGGTGAATGCCTCGGCCAGGAAGATCACATCCGGGTCGGTCCGATTGATATCGGCGATCACCTTCTCCCAGAAGATCACCGGTTTGGTGTGCGGATTGTCGACGCGGAAGATCCGCACCCCGTGATCCATCCAGAAACGGAGAATACGCACGGTCTCCGCGACCAGCCCGCGAAGATCCTTGTCGAAGGCGATCGGATAGATGTCCTGATATTTCTTCGGCGGATTCTCCGCATAGGCGATCGTGCCGTCCACGCGGTGATGGAACCATTCGGGGTGTTTCTCGACCCAGGGGTGGTCGGGCGAGCACTGGAGCGCGAAATCCAGCGCGATCTCCATGCGCAGGGTGCGGGCGGTCGCGACGAAATGATCGAAGTCGTCGAGTGTGCCGAGCTCGGGATGCACGGCGTCGTGACCGCCCTCGGCCGAGCCGATCGCCCAGGGCACGCCCACGTCGTGGGGGGCGGGGGAGAGCGAGTTGTTGGGGCCCTTGCGATGGGTGGTTCCGATGGGGTGGACGGGTGGGAGGTAGACCACGTCGAAGCCCATGGCGGCGACCGCGGGGAGCCGCTCGGCAGCCGTGCGGAAGGTGCCGCTGGTGATCCTCTCCGGCCGGGCCGCGGTCTTCCCGGCCCTGCCCTTCTTTGCCGTACCGGCCGGCTCGGCGGGCACGACCCTGGCGCCCTCGGAGCGGGGGAACAGCTCGTACCAGGATCCGAACAGGGCCCGTCGGCGTTCGACCAGCAGAGGGAGCGGAGGGGACGCGGTGACCAGTTCGCGCAGCGGGTGGCGGGCGAGCGCGGCCAGCGCCTCGGGGGCGAGCGCCGCGGCGAGCCGGGCGGCGGCCGGACGGGACGTGTCGCGCAAGGCGTCGGCCGCGTCCAGCACCGCCTCGCGCCCGTCCCGCTTGGGCACGCCCGTGGCGGCCCGCTCGTACAGCTCGGCGCCCTCCGCCAGGACGAGCGCGGTGTCGATACCGGCCGGGACCTTGACCCCGGCGTGCTGCTGCCAGGTGGTGACCGGATCGCTCCAGGCCTCGACCGTATACGTCCAGCGGCCCTCGGCGGACGGGGTGACGTCGGCGCCCCAGCGATCGGTGCCGGGAGCGAGCTCGCGCATCGCCGTCCAGGGGCCGGGGCGCCCGTTCGGATCCCGCAGGACCACCTGGGCGGCGACGGCGTCGTGGCCCTCCCGGAAGACGGTCGCGGTGATCTGGAAGGTCTCTCCGGCAACGGCCTTGGCGGGCCTTCTGCCGCAGTCGACGAGAGGGCGGACGTCGAGGACGGGAATGCGACCGATCATGGAATCACCTGGGGACTGGGGCTGGGGCCGAACGGGACGCGACGTGACCGCGGAGGGCGGAATACGCGCACCGCGACCGATGGGGTCCGTCCTTTCTAGCTGCTCTGTCGACGGCTGACGGGGTGTGGGCATGGCCGCTCCTGTCCGCATTCACTCGAATGGCACTCGAATGGCCGGGGTGCGGATGTGTTTCGCGGAGGTAAACCGGATGAACACCGGTCCCGCGGGTGCCTCGCATTCATGCTGCATTCGGGCGGCATTCGCATGTTCCCTGGATGCACTCGGGCTGTGTACCGGAGAAGCCTTCCCATGCTTCTCGGTGGGCCGATCCGGTGGCGTGTCAACTAATCGGGCGTATCTGTGACGACCGGAATGTGCCGAGTGCAGCCGCGCGTGTGCGGGCCCGTCGGTGCTCCCGGACGCCACTGGGAAGCCTTCCTCTTGGTGTGAAGCGCCACAAGACCGAATGAGGGGGCGGAATCGGCCATTACGTATGGGGCGGGTGGTTTTTGATGGGCCGTATGGGATTTCGGATGCGTATGAGGAGAGGCGGGGTGTACGGGTTTCGGGCCGTCTCGGAGCGGCACCGGGAGAAACCGGAGCGGAGCCCGGGGCGACGGCGGGGCGGGCGCGCCGTGCGGCGGCCCGTGCGGCGGCACGTGCTCGGACAGAGGAAGGGAGAGACCGCCGTCGAGCGTGCGGCGGCCCGTCCGGCGGCACGTGCGGTGAGCCGGTCGCGGGCCGCGGCCGCGGTGCGAGGTTCGTGGTCGGCGCCGAGGGTGACGGAGCGGCGCACACCGTGGTGCGTCCCCTCGGATCCGTGCGTCCCCTGTAAAGGTGGAACACGTGAAGGCCATTCGTCGATTCACCGTGCGTCCCGTCCTCCCCGATCCCCTTCAACCGCTCAGCGACCTCGCCCACAATCTGCGCTGGTCCTGGCACACCGAGACCCGTGAGCTCTTCCAGGCCGTCGACCCGGAGGCCCGGCGGACGGCGGAGTGCGACCCGGTGCGGCTGCTCGGTGCCGTGTCCGCCGGGCGACTCGCCGAGCTCGCCCGCGACCGGCAGTTCCTGCACCGGCTGACCGAGGTGTCCGCGGACCTGCGGGACTACCTGCACGGGCCCAGGTGGTACCAGGAGCAACTGGCCCGGGGGGCGGAGCTGCCGGCCGCCGTCGCCTACTTCTCACCCGAGTTCGGGGTGACCGCCGCGCTGCCCCAGTACTCCGGCGGGCTCGGCATCCTCGCCGGGGACCATCTGAAGGCCGCCAGCGACCTCGGCGTCCCCCTCGTCGCGGTCGGCCTGCTCTACCGGCACGGCTACTTCCGCCAGAGCCTGTCCCGCGACGGCTGGCAGCAGGAGCACTATCCCGTGCTCGACCCGAACGAGCTCCCGCTCGCCCTGATGCGCGAGCCCGACGGCACCCCGAGCCAGGTGGTGCTGGCCCTGCCCGGCGGCCGTTCGCTGCACGCCCACATCTGGCGGGCCCAGGTGGGACGTGTACCGCTGCTGATGCTCGACTCGGCCGTGGAGGAGAACGCGCCGGGCGAACGCGAGGTGACCGACCGGCTGTACGGCGGCGGCAGCGAACACCGGCTGCTCCAGGAGATGCTCCTCGGCATCGGCGGCGTACGGGCCGTACGGACGTACTGCCGTCTCACCGGGCATCCGGCGCCCGAGGTGTTCCACACCAACGAGGGGCACGCCGGCTTCCTCGGGCTCGAACGCATCCGTGAACTCTCCGGCAGTGGGCTGGACTTCGACTCCGCGATGGAGTCGGTACGGGCCGGCACGGTCTTCACCACCCACACGCCCGTGCCGGCCGGGATCGACCGCTTCGACCGCGAGCTCGTCGCCCGGCACTTCGGGGACGACGGCGAACTCCCCGGGGTGGGCGTCGAACGCATCCTGCACCTGGGCATGGAGACCTACCCCGGCGGCGAGCCCGAGCTGTTCAACATGGCGGTGATGGGGCTCCGGCTCGCCCAACGGGCCAACGGAGTCTCCACCCTGCACGGCTCGGTCAGCCGGGAGATGTTCGCCGGGCTGTGGCCCGGCTTCGACGCGGCGGAGGTGCCGATCACCTCGGTGACCAACGGGGTCCACGCGCCCACCTGGGTCGCGCCCGAGATCCTCCGGCTCCGCAAGGGCTACGGCGGTACTCCCGGCCGCTGGGACTCCGCCGTCGACGTCCCGGACCGGGAACTCTGGGAGCTGCGGCGGGCCCTGCGCGCACAACTGGTCGCCGAGGTGCGCGAACGGCTCTACGCCTCCTGGCGCGACCGGGGCGCGGAAGCCGCCGAACTCGGCTGGATCGACAACGTGCTGGACCCGGACGTGCTGACGATCGGCTTCGCCCGGCGGGTGCCCTCGTACAAGCGGCTGACGCTGATGCTGCGCGACCGCGACCGGCTGAGGGAACTGCTGCTCCACCCGACCCACCCGATCCAGATCGTCGTCGCGGGCAAGGCCCACCCCGCCGACGACGGCGGGAAACGCCTGGTGCGGGAGCTGGTGCGGTTCTCCGACGATCCGCGGGTGCGCCATCGCATCGTGTTCCTGCCGGACTACGGGATGGCCATGGCGCAGAAGCTCTACCCGGGCTGCGACGTCTGGCTCAACAACCCGCTGCGCCCGCTGGAGGCCTGTGGTACGAGCGGCATGAAGGCCGCGCTCAACGGCTGCCTCAACCTCTCGGTCCTCGACGGCTGGTGGGACGAGTGGTTCGAGCCGGACTTCGGCTGGGCGATCCCGACGGCCGACGGACTGGGTTCGGACGAGGACCGCCGGGACGATCTGGAGGCGGGCGCCCTCTACGAGTTGATCGAGGACCGGATCGCGCCGCGCTTCTACGACCGGGGCGGCGAGGGTCTCCCCGAGCGCTGGATCGAGATGGTCCGCCGCACCCTGAGCACGCTCGGGCCCAAGGTCCTGGCGGGGCGCATGGTGGCCGAGTACGTGGAACGGCTGTACGCGCCCGCCGCGACCGCCCAGCGTGCGCTGGACCCCGGCACGGCGCGGCAGCTCGCCGACTGGAAGGCCCGGGTCCGCGCCGCCTGGCCGCACGTCGCCGTCGACCATGTGGAGGGCGTGGCCTCCGACACGGCGGGCGGCCCGGCCGAGCTGGGGTCGACGCTGCTGCTGCGGGCCCGGATCGCGCTCGGGGTGCTGGAGCCGGACGATGTGGAGGTGCAGGCGGTGGCCGGCCGGGTGGACGCCGCCGACGGGATCTCGGACGCCCAGGTCTTCCCGCTGAAGCCCGCCGGAGGCCAGGACCTGGAGGGCCGCTGGCTGTACGACGGTCCACTCGCCCTCGACCGCACCGGTCCGTACGGCTACACCGTGCGGGTGCTCCCCGCCCATCCCCTGCTGGCGACCGGCGCGGAACTCGGCCTGGTGGCGCTGCCCGCGGAGTCGGCGAGGGACGGCGCGGGCCTGCTGATGCGCTGACGTACCGCCCGAGGGGACCCGGCCCCGCCGCGGACGGGAAACCGCCCGGGAGGAAGCGAGAGCTCCTCCCGGGCGGTTCGTGCCGGGCCGGACCCGGCTCGGGTGGTGCAGAGGGCACAGTCGGATCAGAAGGTCAGCTTGAAGCTGTTGATCTTTCCGGTGTCGCCCGAGTAGAGGTCCTGGACCTTCAGCTTCCAGGTGCCGTTGGCCGCCTTGGAGGAGGCGTCGACCGTGTAGGTGGTCTGGACGTTGTCCGCCGAGTCGCTGGACGAGGCGTTCTTCAGCCGGTAGGCCGTGCCGTCCGGGGCGAGGAGGTCGATGACCAGGTCACCGCGCCAGGTGTGGGTGATGTCCACGCCGACCTTGAGGGTGCTGGGCGCGTTGCCCGTGCGGCCGGTGACGTTGATCGAGCTGGTGACGGCCGAGCCGTGGTCCGGGATGGCGACCGCGGTGGAGTTCTCGAAGACCGTGCCGCCGGGGTCGGTGCCGCCGCCGGGGCGCGGGCCGACGTTGATGCCGGCCCAGGCGTCGGCGACGGACTTGTACTCGGCGCTGGTGGTGCCGTACAGCTCACCGGCCGCCGCGAGGGTGCCGGTACGGGCCGACGCGTAGTTCGTGGTGGAGGTGAACTTGGTGGTGAGCGCCTTGTACCAGATCAGCGCGGCCTTGTCCCGGCCGATGCCGGTCACCGGCAGCCCGTCGGAGGTCGGGGAGTCGTAGGAGACGCCGTTGATGACCTTGGCGCCGCTGCCCTCGGAGAGCAGGTAGAAGAAGTGGTTCGCCGGGCCCGAGGAGTAGTGGACGTCGACGTTGCCGATACCCGAGTACCACGCGTCCTTGGACATGCCGTCCCTGCTCGGCTTGTCCTGGTAGCGCAGCGGGGTGCCGTCGCCGTTGATGTCGATCTTCTCACCGATGAGGTAGTCGCCCTTGTCGGTGGCGTTGTTGGCGTAGAACTCGACCGCGGTGGCGAAGATGTCGCTGGTCGCCTCGTTGAGGCCACCGGACTCACCGCTGTAGACCAGGTCGGCGGTGGCGGAGGTGACGCCGTGCGTCATCTCGTGCGCGGCCACGTCGAGGGCGGTCAGCGGGTGCGCGTTGCCGTCGCCGTCGCCGTAGGTCATGCAGAAGCAGCTGTCGTCCCAGAAGGCGTTGACGTAGTTGTTGCCGTAGTGGACGCGGGAGTACGCGCCGACGCCGTCGCCCCGGATGCCGGTGCGGCCGTACACGTTCTTGTAGTAGTCCCACGTCTCCGCGGCGCCGTAGTGGGCGTCCGCGGCGGCGGTCTCCGAGTTCTGCGGGGTGCCGTCGCCCCACACGTCGGTGGACTTCGAGTACAGCGTCCCGGTGCCGGAGCTGCCGTGGTTCAGGTTGTACGTCTTGTGGTTGCCGCGGCCCGTGTCGGTCAGCGTGTACGACGGCGCGGTGCCGAGGGTGACCTGGCCGCTGTACTCGGTGTTGCCGGTGCCGTTCTCGATGCCCTGCCACTCGTACAGCTTCGCGCCGGTGGTGGCGTCGGTGATGACGTGCAGCTGGTTCGGGGTGCCGTCCTCCTGGAGACCGCCGATGACGGTCTCGTAGGCGAGCTGCGGCTTGCCCTGCGCCATCCAGACCACCTTGCGGGGTGCCCGGTCGGCCGCGGTCTTCTTGGAGCCGTCGGCCTTGGCGAGTCCGAGCGCCTGCTTCTCCGCCGTGGCGGGTGCGACGTCGGCCGACGTGTCCACGGCCTTCAGCTGGGCGCTGGAGACCTTGGACGCCTTGGTGACGCTCTCCGTGGCCCCGGCCTTGGTCTCCTGGACGACCAGGTCGCCGCCGAGCACCGGAAGTCCGGCGAAGGTGCGCTCGTAACGCGTGTGCGTGGTGCCGTCGTTGTCCTGGACGACGTCCTTGACGACGAGCTTCTCCTGAGAGCCGAGACCGAGGTCCTTGGCCGTGGCCGCCGTGCTCGCGCCGGCCTTGCGGATCAGCTCGGCGCGCTGGGACGGGGAGAGCTGCTTGGCAAGGGCGCCGTGGTCGGCGCCCGCGGCCGCCGGCAGCGCTGCGGTGGCGCTGCCGGGGGTGGCGGTGGCCGTACCGGCCTGGACTCCGACGGCGAGGAGGGCTGCTGCGGCTATCAGAGCGCCGGTCGCGGTGGCACGACGGCTGGGCGTGGATCTCACGCGGACTCCTTCTGCGAGGGGGGTACCGGCGGCAGGTGGCCGTCGGGAGAACGAGAAGTGCGCAGAACGGGGTGAAGAGTGTCAGCCGGAAGACGGTTCTGTCAGGACCGCGTCAACAAGTTGGCCGGAAGTCGTCCGTTGCCGGAAAGGTCATGTTCGTTAAGCGGACGTTTCGCCGATCATCACCGCGATGACGTCCAGCGTCCTTCACAGGCCGAATTCGAAGAGTGCGTCGAGGCCGAGCTCGAACCCATCGTGTTCGAATGGACGGGCGAGGAACGGGCGGTCGATCCTGGCCGAGATGACGTTGAACTGTGGCTCATTTCTTACCATCCGCTTCGCTTCGGAGAGCCCGGTGCGCTGCCGCGCCCGCGCCTCCACGCCGGTGCCCATGGCGAGTCCCGAGACGTGGACGCGTGGGACGAGAGGGATGTGAGGCCTCGTATGCGGCGGCGGCCCGGTGCCCGCCGGGGCGTGCGGCACCCGCTCCGGGTACCGCGGGACGCCGGCGGCCGGGCGGAGGAAATCGCGGCGTACGTCACCCACGGATGGCGTCCGTACACCGACCGGAGCCACCGGGCGGCGAGTTCCAGCCCCGACCGCCGACCCCCGACCCCCGACCGCCGACCGCCGGGCACCGTGCCTCTCGGGCGGTCGGGCGGTCGGGCGGTCGTGCGGACGGAGGTCACGCGGTCGCCCGGGGCGAGGTCGCCGGAGGCGATCCGGCTGCGGAGTCGGCCGGCGATGCCGGGACGGGGCGGCTCGCTCTGCGCGAGCGCACCGTACTGGCGCACCGGAACGCCGTACGTCCGGAGGGCGCACGGGACATGACGGGCCGTACGGGACGGCCCGGACATGCACCGCGGTGATGTACGCGGTATGCGGTGTGCGGTGCACGCGGCACGGCTGCCGTGCTCCAGGCGGGGCCTTGCGTTCCGGCGGGGCTTCAGGACCGTGTGTCCCGGTGGAGCCTCGGGACCGTGCTTCCCGGCGGGGACGTGCCGGGGGAGTGGCGGCGGCCGCGGTGGAGCCGGTCGCTCCTGCGCGGGGCGGGGCGGGGCGCGTCAGCCGGTGGTGAGCACCATCCGGAAGCGGGCGGCGCCGGACATCATCTTCCGGTACGCCTCGGTGGCCCCGTCCAGCGGCACGGTCTCGGTCATCGGGCGGATCCCGTGCAGGGCGCTGAACGCCAGGGTGTCCTGTACGTCCTGCGCGGTGCCGGACGGGTGGCCCCGGACGACCCTGCCGTCCATGATCAGCTGGGCCGGGCTGATTCCCAGCGGCTCGGGATCCACGCCGATGACCACCAGCTCACCGCGTGGCGCGAGCCCTTCCACGGTCGCCGTGATGGCCGCGGAGTTGGCGGCGGTGGCCAGGACGACCTTGGCGCCGCCGAGGGCCTGGAGCGCGTCCGCGACGGGGGTGCCCGCCGTGCTGTCGATGTAGTGGTGCGCGCCGAGCTCCTTGGCGAAGTCGGCCTTGGCCGCTCCACGGGCGATGGCCACGGTCTCGAAGCCCATGGCGGCCGCGTACTGCACCCCCAGGTGGCCGAGGCCCCCGATGCCGAGCACGGCGACCAGGTCGCCCGGCCGGGCGGAGCTGCGCCGCAGCCCGTTGTACGTGGTCACGCCCGCGCAGCCGATGGGCGCCGCGTCGGCCGGGGCCAGCGCGTCGGGGATCCGGGCCAGGGCGTCCGCCGGCGCGATCACCCTCTCGGCATAGCCCCCGTCGTACGCCCAGCCGGGGATCTTCAGGTTCCGGCACACGATGAAGTCGCCCTGCCTGCAGGGCGTGCAGTGGCCGCAGCTGCCGCCGAACCAGCCCACCGCCACGCGGTCGCCCACCTGCCAGGCGTCCCGCGTCCCCTCACCGAGCTCCTCGATCCGCCCGGCGATCTCATGCCCGGGGACCAGCGGAAACCGTACGCCCGGAAGCGCGGCGTCCACGAAGAGGGCGTCGCTGTGGCAGATCCCGCAGGCGTCCACGGCCACCCGCACATGGTGGGGGCCGGGCTGCGGCACCTCGCGCTCGACGATCTCGAACGGACCACCGGCGGTGGTGACCTGCGCGGCTCGGTAGACCTGGGGGACGCTCATCTGGATCTCTCCGGGATACGGGTGGACGGCCCCCGGAACCAGCAGATCAGCTCCGGCCCGATCGCGCACGCCGGGCGGGGCAGGCGAGGGGCGGGCACGCGCCCCGCCGTCCTGCCCCGTCGCCGCCCCGCGCATCCGCCGGGACCGAGGACTTCGCGCCCGTCTAGGTTCCACCTTCTCGTGCGCACTGACTCCAGCGGAGATACCGGATTCCGCGCGAAGTGAGCACTGCGGGTGCCGGTCCTCCATGCGCATTAGGCGCCCAGCTGGGCAGGGCGCCTGTCGCAGTCAGTGACGACTTCTCGCGGGCCGTCGCCTGCCTACCTGTCGAGATCGACTCCGAAACGCCGTGCCGAGACAGCGGCGCTCGGTCCGCCCGTCTCGTTCAATACGAAAACCCCCTGGACGCGTATGACCAGTGGCGGTCGGCACCGGCGACTTCCCTGCGGCGAAACTGTGCAAGGAAGAGCTGGGTGGACCAGCGGCCATCCCATGCCCGAATCCGCAACTCAGCCCCAACACGGCCTGCACGACCCCGAAACGATCAACCGGGAATCAAGCCGGTGGATCCGGGGTGAGTCAGCGCACCAGGCAAGGGGGGCTCTCCCAGTACCTGTATCACCAGGGTCTCCCAGCCGTCCCAAACGCCTGTCAACCTGGTTGAGTCGAAAGCGCCGACAACGCTCCATGGACGCGCACTGAGGCTTTACCCCATCAGTTAAATTCAGCTGCCCCGAATGCGCGACCGTGTCGGCGCATTCTTTCACGGCAGAAGGGACGGAGACCAATGGCGGACAACCAATTCACCACTCACACAGAACTTTTCGATCTGAGTGGGAAGTACGCCCTTGTCACTGGCGGCACCAAGGGCATTGGGATGATGGTGGCGCGCGGCCTTCTCCAGGCGGGCGCCCGCGTCGTCATCAGCTCACGCAAGGCAGACGCGTGCGCGGAGGCACAGCATCTACTGTCTGAATTCGGTGACGTTCAAGCAGTCCCCGCCGACCTGTCCAGGCACGACGAGTGTCAGCGCCTCGCTGATCTTGTCAAGGCCGACTCGGAACGCCTGGACATCCTTGTCAACAACGCGGGAGCGATGTGGCGCGAGCCGCTGGCGACGTTCCCGGACGAGGCCTGGGACACAGTGATCGACCTCAACCTCAAGTCGCCGTTCTGGCTGGTGCAGGTGCTGCTCCCCGCACTTCGCAGGGCAGGCACCGCCGATGATCCCGCGCGGATCATCAACATCGGCAGTATCGCCGCCATCCACGTCGCCCAGTCGCCCAACTACTCGTACGCCAGCAGCAAAGCGGCACTCCATCAACTCACCAGAGTGCTGGCCAGAGAGCTGGGCCCACAGCACGTCACGGTGAACGCGGTAGCACCGGGAGTGTTCCCATCGCGGATGATGGCGTCCACGCTCGATGCCATCGGCGACACGATCGCGGCGGCGGCCCCTCTGCGCCGGCTCGGCCGCGACGACGACATGGCGGGTATCGCCGTGTTTCTCGCCAGCCGGGCCGGGTCCTACCTCACGGGCACCATCATCCCGGTGGACGGCGGCATCGCGACGACCGCATCAGGTACCCCTTAGGCTGCGGGACGGGCTTACGGTGAGGGGATGGCCACGATGGATCCACGCACCGAGATACGGGAGTTTCTCAGCTCGCGTCGCGCCCGCATCGCACCGGAGCAGGCGGGCCTGCCCGCTTACGGCGGCAACCGTCGGGTCAAAGGTCTGCGCCGCGAGGAGGTTGCGCTACTGGCGGGGGTATCCGTCGACTACTACGTGCGCATGGAGCGCGGCAGCCTCGCCGGTGCCTCCGATGGCGTGCTCGACGCGTTGGCCTCTGCCTTGCAACTCGACGAGGCCGAGCGCGACCACCTGTTCCACCTCGCGCGCCAATCCAGGGCGCCCAGTGGCCCACGCCGGCGTAGGCCTGCCGTGACGGTGCGCTCGACGCTGCAGCAGGTGCTCGACGCGATCTCCGATGCGCCGGCCTGGATCGGTAACGGCCGTTATGACGTGCTCGCCATGAACCAACTCGCTCGCGCGCTGTATTCACCGGTGCTGGCCGACCCGCGACGGCCCGCGAACACAGCGCGGTTCGTCTATCTGAGCCCCGAGGCGGCCGGAGACTTCTTTGTCGACCACGACCAAATTGCCGGTGACGTGGCCGCGAAGCTACGCATGGAAGCCGGCCGCAATCCGCACGACGAGGAGCTGATCGCCCTAGTCGGCGAACTGTCAACGTGCAGTGAGCTATTTCGGCAGCGGTGGGCATCCCAGGACGTGCGGCTGCACCGGTCCGGCCGCAAGCGTGTGCGCCATCCGATCGTGGGCCGGCTCGATTTGGACGTCGAGTCCCTGGAACTGCCCGCCGAACCCGGCCTGCGCCTCAACGTCTACACCGCACCCACGGGCACACCGACCGCTGACAATTTGGCGCTCCTGGCGTCGTGGGCGGCCACCCAACAGACGCTGGCGACCGAGCTCGAAGCACACAACGGATAGTCCAACCCCTTCAGTCGTTGGTTACCGTGCGGAGTCAGTGCGCACAGCTCCTTGGGATTGTGCATTCAGTGCGCATTTCACGGGTACAGTGCGCACCGAATCGCGGAACCTACAGCCCGCCCCCGTCACGCCAGGCTCTCCCGCCACGCGCGGTGGAGGCCGGCGAAGCGGCCGGTGCCGCCGATGAGTTCGGACGGGGCGCCGTCCTCCACGATGCGGCCGTGTTCCATCACCAGGACCCGGTCCGCGATCTCCACGGTCGACAGGCGGTGGGCGATCACCACCGCGGTGCGGCCGTGGAGCACCGTGTCCATGGCCCGCTGCACCGCCCGTTCGCCGGGAATGTCCAGGGAGCTCGTCGCCTCGTCGAGGATCAGCACCGACGGGTTCGCGAGCAGGGCCCTGGCGAACGCGACCAGTTGGCGCTGACCGGCCGAGATCCGGCCGCCCCGCTTGCGCACGTCCGTGTCGTACCCCTCGGGCAGCCCGGCGATGAAATCGTGTGCGCCGATCGCCTTGGCGGCCTGCTCGATCTCCTCGCGGGTGGCGTCCGGGCTGCCGATCGCGATGTTCTCCGCGACCGTCCCGGAGAACAGGAAGGCCTCCTGGGTCACCATCACCACCCCCCGCCGCAGCTCGGGCACGGCCAGATCCCGCAGATCGGTCCCGTCGAGCAGGACCCGGCCCTCGGTCGGGTCGTAGAAGCGGGCCAGCAGCTTGGCGAGCGTCGACTTGCCCGCGCCCGTCGAACCGACCACCGCCACGGTCTGGCCGGCCGGGACCGTCAGATCGAAGCGGGGCAGCACCTCGCCGCCCGTCCGGTAGGCGAAGCGGACCGAGTCGAAGACGACCTCGCGGCCCGGGTGCGCACCGGTGAGCGCGGGCAGCTCGACCGGATGCGGCGTCTCGGGGACGGAAGGGGTCTGGGCCAGCAGGCCCGCGATCTTCTCCAGTGAAGCGGCGGCCGACTGGTAGGAGTTGAGGAACATGCCGAGCCGGTCGATCGGGTCGTAGAGGCGGCGCAGATAGAGCACGGCCGCGGCCAGCACACCGAGCGCCAGGGTGCCCGATGCCACGCGGTACGCACCCCACAGCACGATTCCGGCGACCGCCGTGTTGGCGACCAGCCGGGAGCCGACGACATAGCGCGCCATCTCCAGCATCGCGCCGCCGTTCGACTGCCGGTGAGCGTTGTTGAGGCCCTCGAAGTGCGCGTCGTTGATGTGCTCGCGGCGGAAGGCCTGGACGGGACGGATGCCGTTCATCGACTCGGCGAACTTCACGATGACCGCGGCGATCGCCGTCGACCGCGCCGCGTAGAGCACCCCGGCCCGCTGCTGGTAGAGCCGTACCAGCAGATACAGCGGTACGAAGGAGAGCACCGCCACCGCGCCGAGACCGAAGTCCAGCCAGAGGAGCACCAACGAGATGGACACGAAGGACAGGACGATGCCGATCAGCTCCTGCAGCCCCTCGCTGAGCAGCTCCCGCAGCGATTCCACATCCGTGGTGGAACGGGAGATCAGCCGGCCCGAGGTGTAGCGCTCGTGGAAGTCCACGCTCAGGGCCTGCGCGTGGCGGAAGATCCGTCCACGCAGATCGAGCAGCACGTCCTGGTTGATCCGGGCGGAGGCCATGATGAACGTGTACTGCATGGCCCCGGCGACGGCCGAGCACAGCGCGTACCCCACGGCCACCGCGATCAGCGGTCCGTAGTCCTTGTCCCGGAAGGCGGGCACACCGCTGTCGATGGCGTACGCGACGAGCAGCGGGCCCGCCTGCACCGCCGCCTGCTGGATCAGCAGCAGCAGCGCCGACACCAGCACCCGGCCCCGGTGCGGCCGGAGCAGCGACATCAGCAGGGCGCGTGTCGCACCATGGGGGGTGGGCAGATCGTCCCGGTCGAACCGGTCCCCGGCACCGTCGGGGGAAGACGCGTCCCCGGGTTTCTTCCGCGCGTCGCGCCGCCGGTCGGAGGGGCCGGTCGTCGTCGTACTGGTCATCGGGTACGGCCCTTCTCGGCAGGGACGTCCGGCACGAGGCGGTCCTCGCCGGACAGGTCGGGGAAGGCGTCCACGGCGCAGGCGCCCTCCCGCGCGCCGGTGGCGCCCGACATCAGCCACGCGTACTCCGCGTTGCCGCGCAGCAGTTCCTGATGGGTGCCGACCGCGGTGATCCGCCCCTGCGACAGCAGCGCCACCCGGTCCGCGAGCATCACGGTGGACGGCCGGTGCGCGACCACGATCGCCGTCGTCTCCTCCAGCACCTGCCGCAGCGCGGCCTCCACCAGCGTCTCCGTATGCACATCCAGGGCGGAGAGCGGATCGTCGAGCACCAGGAAGCGGGGCCGGCCGACCACGGCGCGGGCCAGCGCCAGCCGCTGCCGCTGCCCGCCGGAGAGGCTGAGCCCCTGCTCGCCGACCTGGGTGCCGATGCCCTCGGGCAGGTCGTACACGAAATCGGCCTGCGCGACGGCGAGCGCCCGCCGCAACTCGTCCTCCCCGGCGCCCTCGGCGCCCATCAGCACGTTCTCCCCGACGGTCGCCGAGAAGAGCGTCGGCTCCTCGAAGGCCACGGACACCAGCTTGCGCAGCTCCTCCCGGGGCATGGCGGTGATGTCCCTGCCGTCCAGCGTGATCCGCCCCCCGGTGGCCTCGTGCAGCCGCGGCACGAGAGCGGTGAGCGTGGTCTTCCCGGAACCCGTGGCCCCGACCAGGGCCATCGTCTCGCCGGGGCGGACGCGCAGATCGATCCGGGACAGTACGGGTACGGAACCGGGCGCCGCGTCGGGGTAACGGAACTCCACGCCCTCGAAGACCATGTCGCCGCGGCCCGGCCCGTCCGCGGCTTTCGAGACGTCCGCGGAGGTGTCCTGCGGGGCGTGGCCGCCGGCGGCGTCCGTGTCCTCCTCCTCGGCCACATCCATCACCTCGAAGAACCGCTCGGTCGCCGTCGCCGACTCCTGGCTCATCGCCAGCAGGAAGCCGATCGACTCGATCGGCCACCGCAGGGCGAGCGCCGTCGAGAGGAAGGCGACCAGGGTGCCCGCCGAGAGCCCGCCGTCCGCGACCTGGACCGTGCCGAGGACCAGCGCCGCCCCGATGGCCAGCTCGGGGAGCGTCGTGATGACCGCCCAGATGCCCGCGAGGAGGCGCGCCTTGCCCAGCTCCGTGCCGCGCAGCCGCTGCGAGAGGGCACGGAACGAGAGGGACTGGCTGCGGTGCCGGCCGAAGCCCTTGATGATGCGGATGCCGAGCACGCTCTCCTCGACGACCGTCGTCAGATCACCGACCTGGTCCTGCGCCTTGCGCGCCACGACCGCGTACTTCGTCTCGAAGACCGCGCAGAGAATCACCAACGGCACGACCGGGGCGAGCAGCACCAACCCCAGCGTCCACTGCTGCATCAGCAGAATGACGAAACCGACCAGGATCGTCGTGCCGTTGACCAGCAGGAACGTCAGCGGAAAGGCCAGGAACATGCGCAGCAGCATCAGGTCCGTGGTCCCGCGCGACAGCAACTGCCCCGACGGCCAGCGATCGTGGAACGCCACCGGCAGCCGCTGCAGATGCCGGTACAGGTCGGCCCGCATCGCCGCTTCGACCCCGGCCAGCGGCCGGGCCACCAACCACCGGCGTATCCCGAAGAGTACGGCCTCGGCGATGCCCAGCAGCAGCAGGTACAGCGCTCCCAGCCAGACGCCCCCCGGGTCGCGGTCCGCCACCGGGCCGTCGACGATCCACTTCAGTACGAGAGGGATCACCAGGCCGATGCAGGAGGCGACGATCGCGACCAGTGCGGCGCCGAACAGACGGTTCCGCACCGGCTTCACATAGGGCCACAACCGCAACAACGAGCGTGCGGTGGACCGTTCCTTGGGCTCTGCATGTTCTTCGGGCATCACCGGCGAGCCTACGTTTCACCACGGACATCGCTCATGTGGTTTTTCGGCCGACCGGGGGACGGAGCCCCGGACCGGGTCCCGTGGGACCCGCAGGTCGTACCCCGTATCAACCGATCGGCCGATGCGGCTTCGAGCGCGATGGCCGATGGTGCGCCGGTCCCCGCGACGCGATGCTCGTGGGCATGGCAATCATCGAAGTGAGCGGGGTGCGCAAGGCCTACGCCGGGCGCCCCGCGGTGGACGGAGTGAGCTTCGCCGTCGACGAGGGGGAGATCTTCGGGATCCTCGGCCCCAACGGGGCGGGCAAGACCACCACCGTCGAGTGCATCGAGGGGCTGCGGGTCCCGGACGCCGGTACGGTCCGCGTGGCCGGCCTCGACCCCGTCGCCGACCACGGCCGGGTGACCGGGCTGCTCGGCGCCCAGCTCCAGGAGAGCGAGCTCCAGCCCAAGCTCACCGTCGCCGAGGCGCTGGAAATGTACAGCGCCTTCTACCCCGCCCCCGCCGACTGGCGCGCGCTGGCCGAACGGCTCGGTCTGCACAACATGTACGGCACCCGGTTCGCCAAGCTGTCCGGCGGCCAGAAACAGCGGCTGTCCATCGCACTCGCCCTGGTCGGCAACCCCCGGGTCGTGGTCCTCGACGAGCTGACCACCGGTCTCGACCCGCGGGCCCGCCGGGACACCTGGAAGCTGATCGAGGACGTACGCGACAGTGGCGTGACGGTCCTTCTGGTCACCCACTTCATGGAAGAGGCCAGACGGCTCTGCGACCGCGTCGCCGTGATCGACAAGGGCAAGGTCGTCGCCCTGGACACCCCGGCCGGACTGATCGGCCGGGCCGACGGCTCCACGGTCATCTCCTTCACCCCGTCACAGCCACTGGACGGCACCGACCTGGGCGCGCTGCCCGGCGCGGTCTCCACGGAGCGGAAGGACGGCCGGATCGTCATCCACGGCACCGACGAGACGGTCAACGCGGTGATCTCGCTGCTCGCCCTCCACCGCATCACCGCACACCAACTCCGCGTCTCCGAGACAACGCTGGACGACGCCTACCTCGACCTCACAGAACAGGCGGCCTGAGATGACCACGGCGAACCCGGCCACGGCGACGGACAGGCCGACCCCCTGGGCGGCCGTGCTCAGGACCGAGACGCGGCTCTTCCTCCGCGAACCAGGCGCCCTGTTCTGGGTCGTCGTCTTCCCGACCGCGCTCCTGACGATCCTCGGCCTCATCCCCTCCTTCGGGGAACACAAGGACGAACTCGGCGGCCGACGCGTCATCGACCTGTACGTACCGGTGGCGGTCCTGCTCGCCATGATCATGTCCGGGCTCCAAGCCATGCCGCCCGTCCTGACGGGCTACCGCGAGCGCGGGATCCTGCGCCGCATGTCGACCACGCCGGTGCCGCCGTCCGCCCTGCTCACCGCGCAGATCGCGCTGCACGGCGCCGCGGCCCTCGGCTCCGCCGCGCTGGCCATGGCCGTCGGCCGGATCGCCTTCGGCGTCGCACTGCCCGGACAGCCCTTCGGGTACGTCCTGGCGCTGCTCCTGGCGACGGCGAGCGTGCTGGGCCTCGGCGCACTGCTCTGCGCACTCTCCCGCACCACCAAGGCCTCCGCCGCCGTCAGCTCGGTCGTCTACCTCGCGATGATGTTCACCGCCGGGGTCTGGATCCCGGTGCAGACCATGCCCGACACCCTGCGGCGCATCGTCGAGGCCACCCCGTTCGGCGCGGCCTCCCAGGCACTGGACCGGGCGGCGTCCGGCGGCTGGCCCGGCTGGGTGCAGCTGGGCGTCATGGCGCTCTGGGCGGCCCTGGTGACTCTGCTCGCGACCCGCCTGTTCCGGTGGGAGTGAGCGCGGTTGCGGGAAGGCGGGCGGACACACGCACGGGGAAGCGGGGAGACTTCACCCATGGACACGGGGGATGCAGCAAGGACGGCCGCCACCGGACCGACGACGGCCGCGCAGTGGTGGGAACGGTTCTTCCGGTACGGGCCGTACGGTCTGCTGGGCCTGGGCACCGCGGTCTCGGCGGTGTCCGCCCCCCTCATCATGTCCCGCTCGGACGTGCACGTCGCCGCGGCGCTGGCCCCGGCGGCGCTCGTCCTCCAGCTCTGGTGGGGGCGGGTCCGGCAGAGCGTTCCCCCGAAGTCGCGGGCGGCGCAGTTCTACTTCGTCGTCCGCACGGTGCTCGCCCTCGGACTGACCGAGTGCAACCCGTTCTTCTCCATGTTCGCGGTTCTCGGCTACTTCGACGTCGGCCGCCTGCTTCCGGACCGGGCCGTCAGAGCCGGGCTGCTGGCCACCGCCGTCATCATGGCGGGCTCGCAGTCCGGCAGCGGCCTCCCGCCGGCCGACCTCGTGAACTGGGTCGCCTTCGGTGTCCTCTTCGCCCTGCACGCGACCCTCACCATGGTGTTCGCCCAGATCGGCGACCGGGAGGCCGAGCAGACCCGCGCCCGGGTCGACACCATCACCGCCCTGGAGACCGCCAACGCCCGCCTCGAACAGGCCCTCGCGGAGAACGCCGGCCTGCACGCCCAACTCCTCGTCCAGGCCCGCGAAGCGGGCGTCGCCGACGAGCGCCGACGGCTCGCCGCCGAGATCCACGACACGCTCGCACAGGGCCTGACCGGCATCATCGCCCAGCTCCAGGTGGTGACCTCGGTCGCCGGCAACGACCCGGCCCTGGCCCGGCAGCACCTCGACCGCGCCGCCGCCCTCGCCCGGCACAGCCTGGGCGAGGCGCGCCGCTCGGTACATGACCTGGTCCCCGCCGCCCTGGAGCACGACGACCTCCCCGGCGCGCTGAAGAAGACGGTCACCGGCTGGGGGGAACACCAGGGGATCCGGGCCGACTTCACCGTCACCGGTACCGTCGAGCCGGTCCACGACGAGATAGCCGCCACCCTGCTCCGCATCGCCGAGGAGGCCCTCGCCAACGCCGGCCGCCATGCCGGCGCCTCGCGGGTCGGCATCACCCTGTCCTTCATGGGCGACGAACTCACCCTGGACGTACGGGACGACGGCCGCGGCTTCGACCCGGCCGCCCTGCCGCCCTACCGCCGCGGCGCGGGCGGTTTCGGGCTCGGCGGCATGCGGGCCCGCGCCGAACGCGTCGCGGGCACCGTCGAGGTGGAGACCGAGCCGGGCCGCGGCACGGCGGTCTGCGCCCGGGTGCCCCTGGTCCGGCACAGCTGACGACCAGTACGGTTGGCCTGCCATGACTGAGGATCGCGCACGCGTCATCACACTCGTCGTCGTCGACGACCACCCCGTCGTACGGGACGGTCTGCGCGGCATGTTCGATTCCGATCCGGGGTTCCGGGTCCTCGGGGAGGCGTCGAACGGGGTGGCGGGCGTGGACCTCGTGGCCCGGCTCGACCCCGATGTCGTCCTGATGGACCTGCGGATGCCGGGCGGCGGCGGAGTCCCCGCCATCGCCGAACTGGCCGGACGCGGAGCCCGGTCCAAGGTGCTCGTCCTCACCACGTACGACACCGACTCCGACACCCTCCCCGCGATCGAGGCCGGCGCGACCGGCTATCTGCTCAAGGACGCGCCGCGCGACGAGCTGTTCACCGCCGTCCGCGCCGCCGCCGACGGCCGCACCGTGCTCTCCCCCGCCGTCGCCTCCCGCCTCGTCTCACGGGTGCGCACTCCGTCGGCCCCGGGCAACGAGTCGCTGTCGGCCCGTGAGCGCGAGGTGCTCGAACTCGTCGCGAAGGGCACGTCGAACCGTGAGATAGCCGCCGAGCTGTTCATCAGCGAGGCCACCGTGAAGACCCACCTCACCCATGTCTTCGCCAAGCTGGGCGCCAAGGACCGGGCCGCCGCCGTCGCGATCGGCTACGACCGCGGCATCCTCGGCTGACGCTCACTCCCCGACCCGGAGCAGCAGCACCGACCTGGCCGGCACGGTCAGTGTCCCGTCACCCGGGTGGACGGTGCCGGGAGCCGCGGCCTGGTCCTCCCGCGAGGTGTCCAGGACCAGTTCGTAGCTCTGCGCCCACGGCGGGCCGGGGAGCCGGAAGCCGCTCGGCCGGTGGTCCGCGTGCAGGATCGCCAGAAAACTGTCGTCCGTGACGGGTTCGCCGTGCGCGTCCCGGCCGGGGATGTCGCGGCCGGAGAGGTAGAGCCCGACCGTCGCGGCCGGTGCGTACCAGTCCCCCTCCGTCATCTCCGCACCCTGCCGGGTGAACCACGCCAGGTCCCGCAGCCCGTCCGCCGCCTGCGCCCGCCCGGAGAAGAAGGCGCGGCGGCGCAGCACCGGATGGGTGCGGCGCAGGGCGAGGACCCGGGAGGCCAGCTCGGTCAGCGCCCGCCACTCGGGCCGGTCGAGCAGGGACCAGTCCAGCCAGCCGACCTCGTTGTCCTGGCAGTACGCGTTGTTGTTGCCGCGCTGTGTACGGCCCATCTCGTCGCCCGCGACCAGCATCGGCACGCCCGTCGACAGCAGCAGTGTGGTCAGCAGGTTGCGCAGCTGGCGGCGGCGCAGCGCGTTGACGGCGGGATCGTCGCTCTCGCCCTCGGCGCCGCAGTTCCAGGCCCGGTTGTCCGAGGTGCCGTCCCGGTTGCCCTCGCCGTTGGCCTCGTTGTGCTTCTGTTCGTAGCTGACCAGGTCACGCAGGGTGAAGCCGTCGTGCGCGGTGACGAAGTTGACCGAGGCGTACGGCCGCCGGCCGCCCCACGCGTACAGATCGCTGGACCCCGTCAGCCGGTAGCCGAGATCCCGTACGTCGGGCAGGGCACCGCGCCAGAAGTCCCGTACGGCGTCCCGGTAGTGGTCGTTCCACTCGGTCCACAGCGGAGGGAAGGCGCCGACCTGGTAGCCGCCGCTGCCGACGTCCCACGGCTCGGCGATCAGCTTCACCCGGCGCAGCACCGGGTCCTGGGCGATCACCGCGAGGAACGGGGAGAGCATGTCGACGTCGTGCATCGAGCGGGCCAGCGCGGCCGCCAGGTCGAAGCGGAAGCCGTCGACGCCCATCTCGGTGACCCAGTAGCGCAGAGAGTCCGTGATCAGCCGCAGGACGTGCGGCTGGACCACGTGCAGGGTGTTGCCGCAGCCCGTGTAGTCCGCGTATCTGCGGGCGTCGGGCTGGAGGCGGTAGTAGCCGCGGTTGTCGATGCCGCGCAGCGACAGCATCGGGCCCAGTTCGCCCGCCTCCGCCGTGTGGTTGTAGACCACGTCGAGGATCACCTCGATCCCGGCGCCGTGCAGGGCCCGTACCATCCGCTTGAACTCGCCGACCTGCTGGCCCGCGGTGCCGCTGGCCGAGTAGTCGGCGTGCGGGGCGAAGTAGCCGATGGAGTTGTAGCCCCAGTAGTTGCGCAGGCCGCGCCGGAGCAGATGGTCCTCGTGGGCGAACTGATGCACCGGCAGCAGCTCGACCGCCGTGACCCCGAGCCGCCGCAGATGCCCGATGGCCGCGGGATGGGCGAGACCCGCGTAGGTGCCCCGCAGCTCCTCGGGGATCTCGGGGTGCAGCTTGGTGAAGCCGCGCACATGCAGCTCGTAGATGACGGAGTCCGCCCACGGGGTCTTGGGCCGGCGGTCCTCGGCCCAGTCGTCGTCGTCATGGACGACGACGCCCTTGGGGACGTACGGAGCGGAGTCCCGTTCGTCGCGCACGGTGTCGGCGACCTGCTGGTGGGGCCAGTCCCTCACATGGCCGTACACCTCGGCCGGGAGGGTGAACGAGCCGTCCACGGCGCGCGCGTACGGGTCGAGGAGCAGCTTCGCTGCGTTCCAGCGGGCACCGGTCCAGGGGTCCCAGCGGCCGTGCACCCGGTAGCCGTACCGCTGACCCGGCCGTACGCCCGGCACGAAGCCGTGCCAGATCTCATGGGTCAGTTCGGCCAGCGGGAGGCGCCTCTCGCCTCCCTCCTCGTCGAAGAGGCAGAGCTCGACGGCCTCCGCACCGCCCGCCCAGAGCGCGAAATTGGTGCCCGCCACCCCGTCCGGGCCCACCCTGAAGCGGGCCCCGAGCGGCGTCGGGGCGCCCGGCCACACGGTGGCCGGCCCGGCCGTCGGCGCGCTCCGCCGCCCCGCCGGCGCCCCGGTCTCCCGCACCGCTTCCTGTACTGACTCCTGCTCGGCTGCGCTCGACACCTGCTCGCCTCCCGCGGCTCGTGGGGACCGGCACCGAAGAGGAGCGCACGGCGTCCCGGCCGCGGCCCTCCGAGTGTGGTCCTCCCCCCTGTTCTGCCCACACCGGCGCCGGGACTCACGTTTCCCCCGACCGGCCCCCGTCGTTGGGGGGACGTGAACCACGTAGCGAAGAGGGCGGTGGCGAACTCGGCCGCCGTGCTGACATGGGCAGGACTACTCACCGTGCCGGCCCTCCTGAGCGGCTGCACCGGCGCCGGTTCGGTCTTCAGCGGGAAGGCGCACTCCCCGCAGGACACGATCCTGATCACCCCGCGCGACGGGGCGAGGGACATCGGCCCCGACGACCGCCTGGAGGTGGAGGTCCCCGACGGGCGGCTGGAGAACGTCGAGGTGAAGCGGACCGAGGACGCGCGGAGCCAGGAGGTGACGGGCCGGATCGCGCACGACGGTCTCTCCTGGTCACCCCGGGGGAGGACGGGCCGGCTCGGGCTCGCCGCCAAGTACAGCGTCGACGTGGTCGCCGTGGACGGCTCCGGGCACCGCTCGGCCCGCCACACGACGTTCACCACGGTGGTCCCCGAACACCGCTTCATCGGTTACTTCAAGCCGGAGAACCGCTCCACGGTCGGCACCGGAATGATCGTCTCCTTCACCTTCAACCGCCCGGTCAAGAACCGCGCGGCCGTGCAGAGGGCCATCCGGGTGGCCTCCGTTCCGCCGGTCGAGGTGGTGGGGCACTGGTTCGGCGACAGCCGCCTCGACTTCCGCCCCGCCGCCTACTGGGTGCCGGGCACCGAGGTCACCGTGGCGATGGGGCTGCGCGATGTGGAGGGCGCGCCGCACGTGTACGGCACCCAGGACAAGAAGGTCGTCTTCACGGTGGGCCGTTCCCAGACGTCCCGGGTCGACGCGGCGGCACACACCATGGAGGTACGCCGCGACGGCCGGCTCCTCTCCACGGTTCCGATCACGGCGGGCTACCCCGGTATGGAGACGTACAACGGGAAGATGGTGGTCAGCGAGATGTACGACGTGACCCGGATGGACGGCCGCACGGTCGGGTTCGGCGGGGAGTACGACATCAAGGACGTCCCGCACGCCCTCCGGCTCACCGGCTCCGGCACGTTCCTGCACGGCAACTACTGGTCGGACGACGACGTCTTCGGCTCGGCCGACGTCAGCCACGGCTGTGTCGGGCTGCGCGACGTGCGGGGCGGCGGCAGCGACACCCCGGCCGGCTGGTTCTTCGACCGGACGCTCGTCGGCGATGTGGTCGAGGTCGTCAAGTCCAAGGACAAACAGGTCGCGCCGGACAACGGTCTCGGAGGCTGGAACCTGGACTGGAAGCGGTGGAAGGCCGGCTCCGCCCTCCGCTGACGCCCCGTCGGATCGCCCGGGTCTGTCCGGCGTACCCGCTCGTGGACGGGCCCTCGCCCGGCGCCGTCGCGCCCGTACCCCGTGCCACCTGGAGAAGTCCCCGGAGGAGTTGGGACTGAACGGTGACATTCCGCGGGGTCATTTCCTCACGGCCGGTGTGATTATCTTTCGCTGAGCGCGCATGTGCAGCGCGCGGGGGAGGGGGCCGAGGGCCCCCAGGGCCTTGGCGGGGCCGGGCCGTGTGAGGGGAGACGAGCACATTGAACGGGCAGCCGATATCGGGGGCATCGGCCGGAGCGGACAGCGGGCGGCGTGGACATGGGGCCACCGGACTGCTGGCTCTGGGACTGGGTGCGATGCTGATGCTGGTGACGGCGTGCGGCGGGGGAGACGACGCCGGCAGCGCGGGCAAGGGCGGGGCGAAGGTGGGCGACACCGCCGCCTCGCAGGCCGTGGTGGCGGTCGTGCCGAAGGACGGGGCGGACTCGGTCGCCACCAGCGGAGCGCTGAAGATCTCCGCCGAGCAGGGGAAGCTGACGACGGTCAAGGTCGCCGGCCCCAAGGGCGCCGAGGTCGAGGGCCGGATCGCGGCGGACGGCGCGAGCTGGACGCCGGACCAGCATCTGGCCGCGGCGACCAAGTACACGGTCCACGCGGTCGCCAAGGACGCGAAGGGCCGTGAGTCGGCCAAGGACACCAGCTTCACGACGCTGGTCCCGCAGAACACCTTCATCGGGCAGTACACCCCGGAGGACGGTTCCACGGTCGGCGTCGGCATGCCCGTCTCGATCCACTTCACCCGCGGCATCACCGACCCGGCCGCGGTCGAGAAGGCCATCAAGGTGACTGCCGAGCCCTCCGTGCCGATCGAGGGCCACTGGTTCGGCAACGACCGCCTCGACTTCCGCCCCGCGGACTACTGGGCCGCGGGCACCAAGGTGAGCGTGAAGCTCAACCTCGACGGTGTCGAGGGGCGTCCGGGTGTCTACGGCAAGCAGGCCAAGACGATCTCCTTCACCGTCGGCCGCCGGCAGGTCAGCACCGTCGACGCGAGCACGCACCGGATGAAGGTCGTCCGCGACGGCAAGCAGATCAGGGACATCCCGATCTCCGCGGGCGCCCCGGCGACCACCACGTACAACGGCCAGATGGTCATCAGCGAGAAGCTCAAGGTGACCCGGATGAACGGTGACACCGTGGGCTTCGGCGGCGAGTACGACATCAAGGACGTGCCGCACGCCATGCGGCTGTCCACCTCGGGCACCTTCATCCACGGCAACTACTGGGGCGGCTCCGGCGTCTTCGGCTCGGCCAACACCAGCCACGGGTGCGTCGGCCTGCAGGACGTGCGCGGCGCCTGGAGCAAGAAGACCTCGGCGGCCTGGTTCTTCGACAACTCGCTCATCGGCGACGTCGTGGTCGTGAAGAACTCGAAGGACCGGACCATCCAGCCGGACAACGGTCTCAACGGCTGGAACATGTCCTGGTCGGAGTGGACCAAGTAGTACCCGTCGCAACCGGACACGGGCGGGCCCGGTGCTGTGACCAACAGCACCGGGCCCGCCGTCGTTAGCGCCGGTTAACCTGCCTCCCATGACCGTAACCCTCGAAGTGACCGACGGCGTCGGCACGATCCTGCTGGACCGTCCGCCCATGAACGCCCTGGATGTCGCCACCCAGGACCGGCTGCGCGCACTCGCCGAGGAGGCCACCCGGCGCGACGACGTGCGTGCCGTGGTCCTCTACGGCGGCGAGAAGGTGTTCGCGGCGGGCGCGGACATCAAGGAGATGCAGGTGATGGACCATACGGCGATGGTCGTACGGTCCAAGGCGCTCCAGGAATCCTTCACCGCGGTGGCCCGGATCCCCAAGCCCGTCGTCGCCGCGGTCACCGGCTACGCGCTGGGCGGCGGCTGCGAGCTGGCGCTCTGCGCCGACTTCCGGATCGTCGCCGACAACGCCCGGCTGGGCCAGCCCGAGATCCTGCTCGGGCTGATCCCCGGCGCGGGCGGCACCCAGCGCCTCGCCCGGCTGGTCGGCCCCTCCCGGGCCAAGGACCTGATCTTCACCGGCCGCCACGTGAAGGCCGAAGAGGCCCTGACGATCGGTCTGGTGGACCGCGTGGTGCCCGCCGCCGAGGTGTACGAGCAGGCGCACGCCTGGGCCGCCCGGCTGGCGAAGGGGCCGGCCCTCGCGCTGCGCGCCGCCAAGGAATCCGTCGACGCCGGTCTGGAGACGGACATCGACACCGGGCTCACGATCGAGCGGAACTGGTTCGCGGGTCTGTTCGCCACCGAGGACCGGGAGCGCGGAATGCGCAGCTTCGTGGAAGAGGGTCCGGGCAAGGCCAAGTTCCTCTGACTGACAGTCAGTTGGGCACGGGCTGACGCGGGTTCATCCGTGCGGGCGGATTGGCTGGGCCTTGAGGGAGCCTTGGGGCCCAGCTCTCCGAAGGGGCGGACAGTTCCCCTCGGGCGCCGCATTCATGCAGGTCAGCATGGGTGCGGGGAGCCACGCTCTGCCAGTGGCATATGCCTGTCGACCTCTGGGGAAGAGTGCGTTCCGGGGTGCGGATTCCCGCGGAACGGCCCCGGAGCGCCCGCCTTGCGGCCATGATGGTGTGCATGGCGGGCCTGGAGGGTGTGGAACAGCCGCGACCGCACAGCGGCGCGACAGCGGCACGCTGGATGCCGACCGTCGAGGACGAACAGGCGTTCAAGGCGCTGGAGTTGTTCGGAAATCCGGCGGAGGGCGAAGTCCGGCTGCCCTCCCGCCCGGAGTCCGCGGCCACCGCCCGGCGGCTGACTTCGTGTGTGGTGCTGCGTCAGTGGGCGCTCTCCCCGCAGACCGCCGAATACGCCGTACTGCTCGTCTCGGAGCTCGTCGGCAACGCGGTGCGGCACACCGGTGCCCGGGTCTTCGGGCTGCGGATGCTGCGCCGCCGCGGCTGGATCAGGATCGAGGTGCGCGACCCCTCGCGCGGACTGCCGTGCCTGATGCCCGTCCGGGAGATGGATGTGAGCGGGCGGGGGCTCTTCCTCGTCGACAAGCTCTCCGACCGGTGGGGCGTGGATCTGCTGCCGCGCGGCAAGACGACCTGGTTCGAGATGCGCACCTCCGACCGCTGATCCCCGACCGATCCCCGGTGGCGCGTGCCCGGGACGCACAGAAGCCCCCGGTCCGCCGTGGTGGGGCGCTTCGGGGGCTGCTGTGTGGGGGCCGTGACATGGGGGGTGTGTTCACGGCCGCTTGTGACGACCGGGCTCGGGTCGATGCGGTCGTGTCACCGACTATGGCAGACGGGCGACCTCTCCGCCAAAGGTGCAAACAGGGCATTTATCTACTTAGCAGGGCATTCCTTAGGTGAATCGCAGGTGTTATGGGTCACTTGCCTGGAAAACCATGAATATTTATGGGATTCGTTGAGTGATTCATTCGCGTCGCCCATAAGGCTGAATTGTTATCCCCCATTCATTTCGCCCCTATTGTTCTGCGCATGAACGCCTCCGACGCACCGGTGCACCGCCGCAGCGCCCTGCGCGCGGGAGCAGGGGCCGCCCTCGCCGGCGCCCTGACCGCCGGCTGCGCGGACCGCGGCGACACCGCCGGTACGTCGGCCAAGACCGTCACGGCCGCGGCGAGCCCGAAGAAGGACTCCGCGACCACCGGACCCCCGGCCCCGCGCCCCGCGCCCGCCCCGCGCCGCTTCCCCGGACAGCCGGTCCAGATCGAGCACGGCCCCCGCGACCGCGGCCGCGTCGCCCTCACCTTCCACGGCCAGGGCGACCCCGCCGTCGCCCGGACCGTACTCGCCGAGGCCGAACGGGCCCACGCCCGGATCACCGTCCTCGCCGTCGGCAGCTGGCTCGACGAGCACCCCGAAATGGCCCGCCGCATCCTCGACGGCGGCCACGACCTCGGCAACCACACCCAACGCCACCTCGACATCTCCACGATGGGCGAGGCCGAGGCGTACGCGGAGATCACCGGCTGCGCCCAGCGGCTGCGCCGGCTCACCGGCTCCATCGGCACCTGGTTCCGCCCCTCGCGCACCCGGTACGCCACCCCGCTCGTCCAGCGGCTCGCCGCCCGTGCGGGCTACCCGCACGTCCTCTCGTACGACGTGGACTCCCTCGACTTCACCTCTCCCGGCGCCGCGGCCGTCACCCGCAAGGTGACCGGGGAGATCCGCAACGGATCGGTGGTGAGCCTGCATTTCGGCTACGCGGACACGGTCGCCGCCCTGCCTCTCCTCCTCACCGAAATCGACCGCCGCCAACTGCGCGCGGTGACGACCACGGAGCTGCTGACCTGATGCTTCCCTCCACCAAGCACACCGCGGCCCTGCTCGGGGGCGTCCTCCTCGCCGTCCTCACCGGCTGCGGCTCCCCCGCCGGGAAGGGGAGCGGCGAGGCCGTCGGCAGTGAGGCCGCCGCCCCGCCCGTCGAGACGGAACGCGCCGCACCGCCCGTGCCGCCGGGGCTGCCCGGCATGCCGCCGGTGCTCGACGCCAAGGACGTCTACGCGGCCGACCGGCCGGGGAAGCTCTCCCCGGTCGTCAAGGACTTCCCGTCCCGGGTGTACGTCCCCAACACCAACTCCGACACGGTGTCGGTGATCGACCCGGCGACGTACAAGGTCATCAGGACCATCAAGGTCGGCCGCCAGCCGCAGCACGTCGTCCCGTCCTGGGACCTGAAGACCCTCTGGGTCAACAACGACATCGGGGACAGCCTCACGGCCATCGATCCCGCCACCGGGAAGGTGGGCCGCACGGTGCCCGTCTCCGACCCGTACAACCTCTACTTCACCCCGGACGGCACATACGCCGTGGTGATGGCCTCGATGGACCGCGAACTGGTCTTCCGCGACGCCCACACCATGAAGACGGTCAAGACCCTCCCGGTCGCCTGCGCGGGCGTCAACCACGCCGACTTCTCCACGGACGGCCGGTACTTCATCGTCTCCTGCGAGTTCTCCGGCGAACTCCTCAAGGTCGACACGGCGAAGATGAAGGTCGTCGGCCACCAGAAGCTGCCCTTCAAGGGCGCGATGCCGCAGGACGTGAAGCTGTCGCCCGACGGCGGCACGTTCTACATCGCGGACATGATCGCCAACGGGGTGTGGGTGCTGGACGGGAAGAAGTTCACCACCCCCAAGCTGCTGCCCACCGGCAAGGGCGCCCACGGCCTCTACGTCAGCCGCGACTCCAAGGAGATGTACGTCTCCAACCGGGGCGAGGGCTCCATCTCGGTCTTCGACTTCGGACAGCGCAAACTGGTGAAGAAGTGGCGCCTGCCGGGCGGCGGAAGCCCCGACATGGGCGGAGTCTCGGCCGACGGCAAGGTCCTCTGGCTGAGCGGGCGCTACAACTCCGAGGTGTACGCGATCGACACCGCCAGCGGCAAACAGCTCGCCCGGATCCCGGTCGGCAGCGGCCCGCACGGACTCGCGGTCTACCCGCAGCCGGGCCGCTACTCGCTCGGCCACACCGGCGTCTTCCGCTGACGGTCCGGCGTCAACACTCCGCCGGACACGCTCGCCTTCGGGTGACACTCCACGGCCCGGCGCCGCGCTGCCGGGACAGTGACCATCATGATGATCACTTCTCGTCTGCGGCGCCGGGCCGCAGTTGCCGTTCTCTCCTTCTGCGCCGTACTCGTCCCCGCCGCCGCCACCGAGGCCGCCCCCACCGCCGCTCCCGCGACCGCCGCGCTCAAACCCGGTGGCTGCCCGGTCGTCGCCGACCACCTCTTCGCCGCCGCCGACCCGGTGGACATCGACCGGATCACCCCCCGGCCCTCCTGGCGGGACAACTGCCGCCAGCTCTACCGGGCGGACGGCCGGGGCCCGATGACCGTCTTCGACGAGGGCTTCCACGCCAAGGACATCGTCTACGGCCAGTACGACCTGGAGAAGTACGTCCTGGCCAACCAGCCCTCGCCGTTCGTCTCCACCACGTACGACCACGACCTGTACAAGCGGTGGAAGAGCGAGTTCAACTACTACATCGACGCCCCCGGTGGCATCGACGTGAACAAGACGATCGGCGACACCCACAAGTACGCCGACCAGGTGGAGGTCGCCTTCCCCGGCGGCGTCGACCGGAAGTTCATCGTCGGGGCGTGCCCGATCGACCAGGCAAAGAAGACCGAGATCATGAGCAAGTGCGTCGACAACCCGCACTACAAGCCGTGGCGCAGCTGATCCGCTGGGCACTCACTCCGTGACCAGCAGGGCCTCCGAGCCCACCGGCCGGTAGCCCGCCGCCTGGAACGTCCGCACACTGCGGGCGTTCCCCGGCGACTGCTGCGCCCAGACCGCCGAGTCCGGCACCAGATGCCGGGCCGCCCGCGCCAGCCGTTCGCCCAGCCGCCGGCCGCGCGCCTCCTCGTCCACCTCGATCGCCGTCTCCCAGCGCCCCGCGACTCCCCGGCCGAGGATCACCACACCGCCGTCGGCGGACCAGACCCGCACCTCGTCGCGGTACTTCATGGCCCGCGCCACCCGAGGATGCTCCGGGTCCTTGATCTCCCGCAGCGCGACCTCCGGCTCGCCCGGCAGCGCGTCCGCGACCGTCAGCAGATCGATGGTGTTCATCTGCCGGCCGCTGCGGGCCAGCAGCGCGGACAGGAAGTACGGATGCATCGTCGCGGCGAGCTCGTCTCCCGGGGCGGAGTCCAGCACGGACCGCACCCACCGGGGGTCCTCGTCGGTGAACACCACCGAGTGCGCGGTGAACGCCAGCACCCCCGCGTCCCGGGCATCGGGCTGCCCCACCACCGTCGTCGACCCGTCCGGCGGCGGAAACCGCCCGCTCGCGGCGGCCGTCAGGATCTGTGCCAGTGCGTCGTCCATCTGCGTCCCGCTCCCCGGTCCGGACCACGGCCCGCCGGGCGGCGGACACCCCACCCATGATCGACGACCGGCCGCCGCGACCGCCACCCGTCGCGCCCGTTAATCTGACCACCGTCAGTCAGACACTGGTCAGACTTTGGCCAGGCATGGGTGAGGCATTGCGAAGGGGCGGAACTGTGGCGGACATCGAGTCGGCACGCAAGGCATTCGAGCGGTTCGATCTGAACGGCGACGGGCTGATATCGGCCGCCGAGTACAAGAGCGTGATGGCTCAGCTCGGCGACCCCTACGTCACCGAGCCGGTGGCGCAGGCCGTCATCAACTCGCACGACGCCAACGGCGACGGGCTGCTCACGTTCGACGAGTTCTGGGCGGCGCAGAACAAGAGCTGATGGCCGGGAGGACCCCCGGCCGACCGGTCGGGGGCCGCCGCTCGCGCACTCGTCCGCGCCGTGGAGACCGGCGTCAGGTGTTCCTCCGGTACGGTGCCCAGCCGCGCAGCTCCTCGTCGCGCGGGGCGCGCACCACAGCAGGGGCTCCCGGGCCGAAGCCCATCACCGGGCGGGACGTGTCCCAGGCCGGCCAGCCGGGATCGCCGGAGGCGGCGAACCGCACCCACGCCGCGTGCATCGCGTCGGCCAGCTCCTGCGGGGCGTCCTCGCCGGCCAGGGCCACCGCGTCGGGCCGGTCCAGCGTGTCGAAGACGAAGCCGATCTCCAGCCCGTGACAGGCGCCGAGCCGCAGTACGGGCGACGGCCAGCCGAACTCGTAGAGATGAGTGCTCCCCGCAGCGTCGGCGCGGGCGTCGGCCACCCGGTTCAGCGGGACGCGCAGCAGCAGATCGGTGGCGAGCGCCCCGAGCAACTCGCCCGGTGTGGCACCGGGCCGGTTCGCCCGGTACGTACGCGTCGTGGCGCCCGGCACCTTGAACTTCACCAGGGCCAGCCGCAGTTTGATCCTGGACAGCCCCTGCGTCAGACCGCTCGGCACGAACCAGAGCCGGTACTCCTCACTGTTGGCGCCCATCAGCAGATCGACGTCGTCCGCGGCACCGTCCAGCAGCGCTTCGAGCGGATCGCGGGGCAGCAGGTCGCCGTCCACCACGATCTGGAAGGAGTTCCCGCCGGTCAGCGGAGAGCCGCCGGACGTCACCTCGGTCTGCGCCGCCAGGAGCCGCTCCGGGTCCACCGCGGCCAGCTCCCCGGCCGTCGCCCCGACCCCCAGCCGCTTCGCGATCAGCTCCGTGGTGCGGCGGGCGGCGCCGTCCAGGGGAAGAGCGGAGGGCGGGCCGCTCTGCAGCACCGCACGCCGGAACAGCCCCTTCGCACGCGGCGCGGCCAGCAGCGCGGCGATGCTGATGGCCCCCGCCGACTCGCCGCACACCGTGACCAGGTCCGGATCGCCGCCGAACGCGGCGATGTTGTCCCGCACCCAGGCCAGCGCCGCGAGCTGATCGAGCAGCCCCCGGTTGGCGGGCGCGTCCGGGAACACCCCGAACCCCTCCATGCCCAGGCGGTAGTTGACCGACACGAGGACCACGCCGTCACGGGCGAACGCCGACCCGTCGTACAGCGGCACGGCCGACGAGCCGTGCAGCAGCGAACCGCCGTGGATCCAGACGAGAACGGGCAGCCCCGTACGGGCCGGGGACGGTGTCCACACATTGAGGTTGAGGCAGTCGTCGCCCGGCACCTCGGGATCGGGCAGCAACCGGTCCAGCGGCGGGGCGTACGGCCGCTTGGGTGCGGTCGGCCCGAACGCCACCGCCTCGCGCACCCCCTCCCACGGCTCCGGCGGCTCGGGTGCCCGGAAACGACGGGCGCCGACCGGCGCGGCCGCGTACGGGATCCCGCGGAAGACGGCGACACCGTGCTCCAGCGTGCCGCGCACCGCCCCGTGGGCCGTGCCGACCCGTGGTGACGTCTCGGATATGGGAGGGGGTACGGCGGACATGAGGCTTCAGCCCTTCTGCGGTGCGGAGCCGGCGAGTGCGACGCTCGACGAGCCGGACGGGTGGTGGGTGAGGGAGCCGTCGGGGTGCAGTACCTCCACCGGCACCGGTGACTGGATACGTACCCGGTCCGGGGCCGCGTCGACCCGGACCAGGCCCTGCGGGGCCGGCACCGCGCCCCGGGCACCGGACAGCGCGCCGAGCCGCGGAGCGACCCGCACCCGGGCGTATCCGGGCTCGGCCGGGGTGACACCGAGCGTGTACACCAGCAGATCACGGCTGGGCGTGGCCGACCATCCGTGGCAGTACGAACCGCCCTCCCCGCCCTCCCGGAACGCGGAGCCGCCGGTGCTCAGCTGCGCCGCCGGGCGTTGGTCGGAGGGCCTGCCGTCCGTGCCGGCCGGGGAGCGGGGACGCGCGGGGGCGGTCATGGCGGACGTGGCTCCGGTCGTCGTCGGTCGGGGCGTCGGCGGGTGGCCCGGCGGAGGGGGAGGCGGCGGTGGGGTTCGGGGAGGAACGGCGAAGGGGGAGGCGGGCGTTCAGGAGGAGGACGTTGCCGTCAGCGCGCGTTTGAGGACCTTGCCGGTCGGGCCGAGCGGCAGCGTCTCGGTGAACCGCACGATCCGCGGGTACTTGTGCCGCCCGAGCCGGTCCCGGGACCAGGCGATCACGTCCTCCTCCGTCACCGCGCCGGCCTCCGCGCGCAGCACGACCACCGCGCAGATCTCCTCTCCGCGCGCCTCGTCCGGCACCCCGATCACCGCGACCTCGGAGATCGCCGGATGGCGTACCAGCACCTCTTCGACCTCGCGCGGATAGATGTTGAAGCCGCCCCGGATGACCAGGTCCTTCTTCCGGTCGACGATGCTCAGGAAGCCGTCCTCGTCCCGCACCCCGAGATCCCCGGTGCGGAACCAGCCGTCGACGACCGCGGCTGCCGTCGCCGCCGGATCGTCGAGATAACCCGCGAAGACGTTGTGCCCGCGCACCACGACCTCGCCGACCTCCCCCTCCGGCAGCAGCACCACGGCGTCCTCGACCGCCGCGTCCGCGACACCGATCTCCACGCCCCAGACCGGGTGGCCGACCGTCCCGGGGCGACGGCCGAGCGCCGGCTGGTTGAAGGTGGCGACGGGGGAGGTCTCGGTCAGCCCGTATCCCTCCAGGACCTGCGTGGCGAAGGTCTCCTCGAAGCGTTCGAGCACGGCGACGGGGAGCGCGGCACCGCCCGAGACGGCCGCGCGCAGCGTGAGACGGCGCGTGGTGTCGTCCCGCGCCGTGGCGTCCTGCACCACCGCCTCGACGAGTGCGTGATACATCGTGGGCACGCCCATGAAGACGCTCACGCCCTCGGCGGCCAGCAGCTCCAGCGCGCCCGCGCCGCTGAAGCGCCGCATGAGCACGAGCGTCGCCCCCGCCCGCAGCGTCGCGTTCATCGCGCAGGTCTGCCCGTAGCTGTGGAACAGCGGCAGACAGCCCAGGATCACGTCGTCGCCGGTCAGCCCCAGCAGGTCGTGGGCGGTCACGGACGCGTTCATCACGATGTTGAAGTGGGTGAGCAGCGCACCCTTCGGCCGCCCGGTCGTGCCACTGGTGTAGAGCACCACCGCGATGTCGTCCGGCGCCGCGGGCTCCGGCGCGGGCAACGGGTCCCCGTCCGTCGGTACGCCGTGCACGGCCCGTACCCCCGCGGCACGCGCCCCCTCCTCGGCCACCGGCCACAGCGGACCACCGCTGATCAGTGCGACGGAGCCACTGTGCCGCAGTACGTACGCCACCTCATCGGCCACCAGCAGCCCGTGCACCGGTACGACCGCGGCCCCGGCGGCGAGCGCCCCGTAGTACGCGTACAGGAAGTCCGCCGAATTCGGCAGCAGCACCGCCACCCGGTCGCCCGGACGCACACCGGAGGCCCGCAGCGCGCCCGCGCAGCGCAGCGCCCGCGCCCACAGCTCCCAGTAGGTGAGCCGGGTGTCCCCATCGACCACGGCGACGCGGTCGGGATACCTGCGGGCCGACTCATCGAGGACAGTGGCGACGCTGAGAAACATGACACGCTCCGGGAAACACGGCGTTTACAGGGCTACTGCTGCTCAGAATCAGCCGTCGGCCGCCTCCGCACAATGTGCAGATGCCCACCATGCGCACACCCCACCTGGGCAGCAGCCCCTCGGGCGGATACGAGGCAAGGCATTCGCCTAAAGGGCAGGCGGCGCTAACCTTCCGGCATGGCGGACAATCCCGGGGCCCGGTTCCCTCGCGGCGACGACCACGGCAGCGGCGAGGACGGCGAACTGCGCCGCGTCCTGGCCCTCGCCCTGCTGCCCGCGATCGACGAACTGACCCGGCGGGTCGTCGACGACATCCACGCGCACAGCGGCACGTACGCGTCCGGCAGGCCGGTCACCCGGGACGATCTGTGGGAGATCTGCCGCGACAACCTGCTGCGGGCGCTGGAGGACTTCGGCGGACTGCCCCCCAGCGGGGGCGACTTCGAGCACGCGGCGCGCGAGACGGGTCGGCGGCGCGCGGAGCAGAACGTACCGCTGGACACCGTGCTCCAGGCCTACCGGCGCGGCGGCCGGGTGATGTGGCAGGTGATGGCGGAACACCTGCGGGCCGCACGGGGCGGCCGGGACGACGGGGCCGACGGCGCCGACAGGGCCGGTGGAGGCAGCGGGGCCGGTGCCTCCGGCCGGGACGGCCGGGGTGGCCGGGGCGTTCGGGGCGGGGGTGCTCCGGGGGCCGGAGGAGCCGGGCGGCGGGGGCAGGACGCGGTGCGCGCCGTCGCGGGCGACCGGGACACCGAACTCGACATGGCGGGCGCCGTATGGGAGACCATCGACCGCTACTCGCTCGTGATGGCCGAGTCCTACCGGCTGACCCAGCTGGAGATGCAGGGCCGCCAGGACACCCGCCGGGTCGCCCTCTTCGAGGCCCTGCTCGACGGGCGCGGGGACGACCCGGCGGTCGCCGCGGCGGCCGCCGCCGCGCTCGGCGTGCCGGTCCACGACCGGTACGTCATCGTCGTAGCCGCCCAGGACCCGGCCGCCCCACCCAACCCGGCGCCGGTCCTCGACGACCACGGCATCTGGTCCTTCTGGCGGCCGCGGTCGGGCCGTTACGCGGGAATCGTGCGGCTGGCCGCGGGGGAGTCCGGCATGCTGCTCGACCTGCTGCGCCACCGCACCGGCGCCACCGCCGGCGTGTCACCGGAGTTCGACCGGCTCGCCCAGGCGGGGCGGGCCCTGAGGCTGGCCGAACAGGCCCTGCGTACGCTGCCCGCCGGAAGCGGCGAGGCGGCGGGGTTCGACGACCGGCTGGCGGAGGCCCTCCTCGTCGGCCGGCCCGAGATCGCCGAGCGCATCGTCACCACGCAACTCGGCGCCGTCCTGGACACGGCGGCCGAACGCGAGGCACTGCTCGGCACGTTGCGGGTCTGGCTCGACAACGGCTGCTCGGCGGCGCGCGCCGCCGAGCAGCTCTACTGCCACCGCAACACGGTCCTCAACCGGATCGGCCGGATCGCCGAACTCACCGGCCGCTCCGCGGAGTCGGGCGAGGCCCGGCTGGGCTGGGCGCTGGCCCTGAGAGCACTGCCACTGAGAGGAGCCGAGGGCGAACCGGCGCTCACGGACGCCTACTCGGGCCGGTCGGACCCGCCGGACAGCGGAGAGCCCGGACGGCCGGGGGCGGCGCCGGGCCGGGGCGGTGCGGGAGGGGCCCCGTCGGCCGGTCAGGCGGCGAAGTGCCGTGACAGCGAGACCCGTTGATCGACCTCCACCAGGTCGGGCCGGGTGTAGCGCTCCGCGCGGGCGTGGTAGTCGAAGTCGCCCCGGACCAGCCCGCGGTAGTCCCGCACGCACTGCTCCAGCGCGGCCCGGGTACGGTCGTGGATCCCGGCCGCCTCTATTTCCTCGATCAGTTCCTTCTCGGCACGTTGCACCCGTTCCACTATCTCCGCGAGCTGCGCCCCGGCCTCATCGACGGCCTCCTGGAGGGTCAATCCGAGCTCGCGCTGAATGAGCCGTACCGCATTGTGCTCGTAACCGAGCAGAGCCTCCTTCTCGAAGGAGCAGATGTCGTTGCAGAGCCCTGAGTGATCGGTGACGGCATTGCGCAGAGCGATATACGCGGGGAGGCTGCGGGCCGATTCAGGAAGGTCGATCTCGGCAGTGATCTCATGAAGGTCGAGAAAGGGCTGCATGGCCACCGAATCCCTGCGGTGCCTCACGAATTCGGCCCTCGTCGGCACCTGCCCGGCAGCCCGTTCCACGGCCTCGGCGTAGTAGGTCCACAACCAGGCGACCGTGTCCCGCCGGAACTGCCGGATCCAGCGCGCCGAGCGGTCCCGGTACGTCTGCGTCCGCAGCCCGGCGAGGGCGCGTTCCATGGCGCCGCGCGGCGGTCCGCCGTCGAGCACGGTCACCAGCCGGTCGATCGCCGCCTCGCACATGCGGGGATCGCGTCCGGCGGGTCCGTCGTCGAACTCGTCGTCGACGAGGAAGGCCCAGAAGAGCCATTGGCAGAAGAGATCGAGATGCTGCTGCGAAGCAGTGGGAAAGATGAGGGAGATCCAGAGTTCCGGTCTTGTCCGGATCATCTTCTTGCGCGCCGTCGGAGCGAGCGCGAGACCGTTGGACTCGGCCCATTCCCATGCGGCCTTCCCGGTCTCCTCGATGCCGGGATTGCAGCCGGCGCTCTGGAACGGCATGTGAAACGCCGGCAGCGAAATCTGGCTCATTGGTGCCCCTCGTCGAGACGATGCGGATGAACGATACGAGCGGGGACCGGAACGCATTCACGCGTCGGCGCCATTGCGCACAGGGAGACGCGCCGCACGTTCCCGCCCGGCGCCGGCCGGAGGGTCACCGTACGAGGTGGGGCGGTCATCCCTGCTCACTCTCCTCTGCCGGGCGTCGGGGCATCGGGGCCGGGCTCGCGGGTCCGCGGTGGCAAACGCCCTCCGCCCAGGAGGGCGGCATCACCATGGGTGACCTCCAGTCAACCCCCTGTGGGCGAGGGAGGGAAGCCATACGTGACCGAATTTGCGTCATTGTCAGGAAGGAGTGAACGGCTCTGAGCAGTTGACGACCTCTTGGGATGATCATCACGGTCGAACGTCATCGACCGCCGTCGGCCGCCGCCGCCGACCGCCCCGACGGCGGCGGAGCCCGTCGACTTCACGCCGATCCGGCGCGGTGCCAACTGCGGCAGCCGGCCCGCCGCGTGCGGGGCGCGCAACTGCTCGACGGAGTCGATGCCGTGCTCGCGGAACAGCTCCTCACGGAGCGCGAGCATGCCCCGTACCTCCTCGACGGTGCGTCCCGCGCGCTCCCGGTCGCAGCAGTGGCTTGTACGGATCCGGCAGGTCGGGCAGCTCGACCTCGTTCTGTGCCCGCAGCGTGGCCCGGCCGACTGCCCCATGGTGCACGCGCTCGACGGAAGCGGTGCCGATGCGCTCGGCGTACCCCGCACGACCTGCCGCACCATCGGGCGCGAGCCGGTCACTCAAGAACGGTCCGCGACGGTTCGCTGCTCAGATGAGGTCCACCCTCGGACGGCGCCCGTTCGATGCCTTCGGGGAAGTCATTCCTCGCTCGTGCGGCAGTTCTTCGTCGGCCGGCCTTCTTCGTCCCATCGGCGATCCGACAGCACGGTCGGACCGTCCTCGGCGAACACCACTTCGGCGGCGAGTGTGCCGTTCACGTGCCATTCCCTGGACACCCCTGCCGGGCGCCCCTCGCAGGCCGTCGCCTCGGACCGGAGCGTGCCGTCCTTGTACCACTCGCGGCTGGGGCCGTGCTGCACACCGGCCACGTAGGAATCCAGGGAGACCAGAGCGCCCCCCAGACGCTCCTCGACCTCGCCGGTGAAGAGTTCTCCCCGATACAGCAGGCGCTGTCCCGCATCCATGTCGACTTCGGGGCCGTCGATGTCGATGCGTGTCACGTCGGCCATCAGGGAATCCAAAGGTCGTCGGTCGGAGGGTTGCCTGAACCCGCCGCGCGGGCTGTCCGCACCGCCCCGCGCAATGGTGCAGTTTGCGCAGAAAGCCGCAGGGCGCCGGGGCGGTTCGGTCTTCATGTGCGGCAGGTACGGGAACTCGACCGGGGCGCGGAGCTCGGAGAGCGCCGCCTCGTCGATGGGGAGCCCCAACTCCTGGCCTTTTAGGGCAGTTCGTTCGCCGCCTTGACCTCGGCATGTCCGAGGAGACGGTCCGCGCCGGTGCCGAGTCGATGATCGACTCGGCCCTTGCGGCCATGGCCCGGTGGACGCGGTCGGCCGGCGTCCGGCCGATCGCTTCGCAGCCTCCGGGCCCGCGGCCACCCGCTGCTTCCCGGGCGGCTATGGGCGGAGGTGCTTCTCCGCCTCGGCCTGTTCGATCAGCTCCGCGTACGAGTCGGCTTCCTCCGACCCCGACACGTGGCGTAGGGATGCCGACCAGGGAATCGGGCACGGCGGGGCGTGGTCGGGGTCCGGACACAGCAGCCTGGCGATGTGCTCCTTGACCTCTTCGGCCTGCTGCTCAGTGGCGTAAATACCGAGCCGTACTTCCCAGACACTCGGATTCTCAGGCATCGCTCACGTCCCGGATCGGCGGGGAGAAAGGGGAGAAGGAGAAAGGGTGGAAATGCGCAAAAGGGGGCGAAATGAATCGCCCCCTTCCTGAGGTTACCAGGTGCGCTTGGCGTCGCAATGGCGCTTGTAGTGGCCCGGCGGGACGGGGATGTTGCGCGCGGCGTCGTTGATGGCCGCCTGCTCGGTGTTGCCCGTGCCGTCGGCCCTCTCGTACCTGACGGCGTTGTTGTCACTGATACGGACGATCTGGCACTGCACCGTGGCGTGCCATGTCTTCATGACGGAGATCTCGCGCGTGACCGCTGCGGGCGCCGGGCCGACGGCTGCGGATGCGACGGGGGCGACGAGGCCCCCGAATGTGAGGGCCATGACCCCGATGGCGAGCGTGCGGCGGAGTGACTTCATGAATGTTCCTCCCTGGCGGTGGTGTGGCCGCGCCGGGCCCCGACGGACTCCTCAGGGCGCGGGACGGCCCGGTGGTGGCGTGACGACACTCCCATCCGGGCACCTCGGGACGCCCCCTTCGGTGGAGCGATTGGCAGTCGGCTGTCAGTTGTCCGCCAGGTGTCGGACGGCTGCCGATCGGGTCTTCGCGTTCCCGGCCGTGAACCGCGGCGTCGGCCACCGCTACGTACCTGGTGCAACCGACCGTCCGACAACCGACAACAGTGGCCAGGCAGGAGCACACATGGCGCACGACATGGTCGCCCCGCCCCTCGTGGGGCATCGCGACAACCCCTCGCTGGCGACGGTGGTGGGTACCGAACTCGCCCGCAACAAGCGTGGCTTCATTCCCTGGTACCACCTTCTCGCCCCCGTCATCATCACCGTCCCTCTCTTCCTCGGCGCCCTCGGCTCCTCCGAGGCGAAGGCGGGCCAGAGCTTTGAGGTGTTCCGCAATGTGACCCTGGAGTTCTGGGGGGTCCTGGTACCGATGACCGCGGGCCTGGCGGCGGCGCTCTCGGTCCGCGCCGACCAGGACGCCTGGCGGCTGCTGCTGTCGTACGGCGTGCCGCGTGGGCGCTACTTCATCGGCAAGGTGGCCGCCCTGGGCGTCCTGGGCTTCGTCTCCTCGACCGTGCTGCTGGTGATGCTCTCCCTCGGCGCGGTGATCAGCGGACGTTTCCCCGAAGCCATGGGGACGGTGGCCGCGGCGGTCTATCTGCCCTGGTTGGTCGGGTTGTCCATGACGGCGCTGGCGGTGCTGGTCGCCGTGGTGTGGGGCATGGGCCCCAGCATCGGAGTGGGTGTCGCGGGTCTGCTGTGCGGGGCGCTCGTCTCGGACAAGGTCTTCTGGTACGCCGTTCCGTTCGCCTGGCCGATGCGGGTGGTCCTGCCGCTGGCCGGGATCGGCCCCAACGGGGTGCCGCTGCCGAAAGGCAGCCCGGTGACCGACATGTCGGCCATCCCGCTCGCCGTGGGCCTCGCCGCCGCGCTGACCGCGGCCTTGCTCGTCGTCGGCAGCATGCACATGCGTCGTAAGGAGATCTGATCATGACTGCGACAACGGGCGCCCCGGAGACCCCCGTGGTACCGGCGCTCACGATCCGTCGACTGCACAAGCACTACGGTTCCCACCGCGCCCTGGACGGGGTGGATCTCACGGTGGGGGCCGGAGAGGTCTACGGACTGCTCGGCCCGAACGGCGCCGGCAAGACAACCCTGATGAAGGCCCTCCTCGGCCTGCAGCGGCCCACGTCGGGCAGTATCGAGATCTTCGGCAGGCCGGTCGGACGGGACGCTTTGGCCGATGTGGGTGCCCTGATCGAGGTCCCCGGACTGTGGCCGACGCTGACGGCCGACGAGACCCTGAAGGTGCACGCCAGGCTGCGCGGCGTACCGAAGGCGTGGATCGAACCTGCGCTGAGCCTGGTCAAGATGACCGACGCGCGAGACCGGAAGGTCGGCGCGTACTCCCTCGGCATGCGTTGGCGGCTGGGGATCGCCGTCGCCCTGCTGGCCAGGCCGCGGCTGATCGTCCTCGACGAGCCCACCAACGGCCTCGACCCCGTCGGCATCCGCGAGATGCGCGGGATCATCCGCTCACTGGCCGAAGAAGGGGTGGCGGTGCTGATCGCCAGCCATCAGCTGGCAGAGGTCGCTCAGGTCTGCGACCGGGTGCATGTACTGGCGGCCGGCCGCACCCAGTACGAAGGCCCGCTGGCAGGGCTCGCCGTCGACGGAGACGTGGAGGCCGGCTTCTTCCGGCTCCTGGAATCCGCCGACGCAGGCATCCGCTGACCGGCACCGGCACCGGAACTGGAACCGGAACTGGAACCTGGGCCGGTACCGGCACCTGGGCCGGCGCCGGAACCCGGGCCGGTCTCGGCCCCGGTGCTGGTCTCGGCCCCGGGGGCCGAGGCCGGCGGAGGGCAAGGGGCGTCCAAGGGCGGGTGGGTACGCGGAACCCGCGCGAGAGCCCCCGCGCGCGCGGAGTGGGGGACCGGTGTCAGCAGGCGCGTGCCGTCAACGGCCGACGGGGGTCGGGCACGGTGGCCAGCGAAATCAACTCGGCGCGGCCCCCGACCCCCAGATCGTCGTAGAGCCTCCGTATGCGGCGGTACATGGACCGCTCCGAACAGTAGTAATAGCGTCGCGCGATCTCGGAGACCGTGATGGATGTGCAGAGCAGCCGCATCAGCTCCGCGTCATGAGAGGGCAGAGCGGCCCGCAGGTGCTCTCCGGGTATGTCGCTCTCGCGGTCGCCGTCCGCACCGGCCGGCGTCTCCCCGCCGTGGTACCGGCATCGCTGACGGCCGCCCTGGTCCGCGGGCAAGCCCTGCGGACCGGCGGTCGCCATGCTGTCGGCAGGGCCGGCCATGAGATGAGCCCGGAGCTGCGCGTACAGCAGATCGCGTTGGCTCTCGCTGGGTATGGCGAGGTTGAGCACGAAATTCGCGCCCGAACGGATGGCGTAGTACGTCCGGTATCCCGAGACATCGTTGGTGACCGCGACGAGCAAGGACAACGGATGCCGCACCCGCACGGCGCGCAGCTCCTCCGCCTGGAACTCGCTGGTGACCGGCATCAGAACCGGCAGGTCGAGCGCACCGCAGGGCGCGGTCAGCTCCTCGGCGTCGACGAAGTCGACCCGGTCCAGGCCGGAGCGGAGCGCGCCGAGCAGCGCCTGCGGTGAGTCGAAGTACGGCTTGAGTCCCGAGTGGACCAGGACGTGGAGCCCGGTGGCGGTCGTTGCGTGCTGCTGCTCGCGTTGGTGCAAGGCGCTGTTCCCCGTAGCGTTGATCCCGGTGGTGGTCGTCCCGCGGTCACTGGGCGACACAAGGTGTTGGATCACGCTCACGGCAGGCCCGTGCCCGCCCGTGTCCGGTCACCGGCCGGCCTTGCAGAGCTTCAAGGTCCTGCTGATCAGCGAGCCGAGGCTCACCTTTTCACCGCCGTCGCCGGACATGCGCACTGGCGCGATGTTGTCGTAACCGGCGTCCCGCGCACGGTCGTTGAGGGCGTAGGTCGTGCCGTCGGGGACGGTGATGACTGCCTGGTCGCCCCCGCGGCACTCGGCGGTTCCGTGATCGACCGTGAGCGGCCAGGTGTAGCCGAGGTTCTTCTCGCTGATCTGCTGCTTGGTGGCCGTCGGGCTCGGAAGGGGTACGGGGTCCGTGGTGGCCGGTTCGCTGCGGCCGCTGCCTCCGCAGGCGGCCAGTGTCAGCAGTGCCAGACCCATCAGGGCCGAGGCGGCGGCGTACCGGGTGTTCGCGATCATATGTCGGCTACCTCACTGTCGGAATGCTGGTGGGGTGGGTCCGGCCGTCGGCGCCGAGCAGCGCGGCGTAACCGTCTTCCAGCGACGGTTCGACCGGGCGGGCTCCGGCGGGCGGATTCGTGGTGACGATGCGGTACTCCGTTCCCGCAGAGGTGGTCACGGCGCTCACCACTTCGCCGCCGGGCGGGGGGCCGCTGGCGGGGCCGTCGGACCGGCACACATAGGTGCAGCCCGCGGCCTGGCTGACCAGGGCCGTGGTGGAGTCGTGGAAGACCAGACGGCCGGAGGCGAGCACTGCCACTTCGGGGCAGGTCTGGGCGACGTCGTCGAGGATGTGGGTGGACAGCAGCACGGTGCGGCCGTGGCCGAGACCGGCGAGCAACGCGCGAAACCGCATCCGTTCGTGCGGGTCGAGGCCGGTGGTCGGCTCGTCCACGATGAGCACCGACGGGGCGCCCATCAGCGCCTGCGCGATGCCGACCCGGCGCTTCATCCCACCGGAGAACCCGGCCAGCCGCTCGCCCGCCCGCTCGCCCAGTCCCACCTCGGCGATCCGGTCGTCGACCTGACGACGGCGTTCACGTCGGTCGTGGATGCCCTTGAGCACGCCGATGTAGTCGAGGAACTCGCGTGCGGTCAGGTCGGGGTAGAGGGACAGCTCCTGCGGCAGATAGCCCAGGGTGCGCTTGACGGCGGCGAGCCCGGCGCTGGTCGACAGATCGTGCCCGGCGACGAGGACCCGCCCGGAGGTGGGCCGCAGCACTCCGGTCAGAATGCGCAACAGGGTCGTCTTGCCTGCCCCGTTGGCGCCCAGCAGCCCGACGGTGCCGCTCTCGATGTGGAGATCGACGGCGTCCAGCGCGCGGAGACCGCCGGGGTGGACCTTCGACAGTCGCTCTGTGGTGATGTTCATGATGCTCCGTGTCGTCTGATGCGGGCGGCGAGATGGCCGAGCACGTAGCAGGCGGCAGCCATCGCGAGGACGAGGCCGACATTCAGCAGCGCCGTCGCGTCGTCGACGGCGGGGCGCAGTGCCCCGGTGCCCTGCCGGGCGGCCCACACCTCGGGGGCGTGAGCCCAGGCGACCAACGGATAGCCGCCGAGCGGAGAGAGGACGGTGCCGGTCGGCGTGGGCAGTGGTGAGAAGGCCGGTGGGAAATGACAGGCCCACAGCCACACCACGACCGTGACGGCGCGGGCCGCGGCCACCGGAAGCAGAACGCCCAGCAGCCCGGCGAAAGCGGTGACCAGCAGCGCCGCCGGGACGACGACCGTCACCAGCGAGACCACCGCCGAGCCGAACGGGGCGAAGGAGCCGCCGGCCACCGAGAACACCGCGGCGTACAGCAGGAAGAGGCCGGCGACCGGCGCCAGAGCGGTCAGCAGCGGGCCGCCCAGTATCCCGGCGGTCCGCGGCAGCGGACCGGTGGGTGTCGCGGTCAGCAATTCGGCCATGCCGTGCGCTTCGAGGCCGCGTCGCAGCCGGTCGGCGAGGGCGATGCCCACACCGAGGGTGCAGAAGGTGTTGACGACGACCGCGGCCGCACCGGCCCTGGCGGCCGGATCGCTGTGACCGGTGATGACGGGCGAGGTGGCCACCAGCAGCAGGCTGAGCAGGGCCAGAGGCAGCACCGCACCCCATACGGCTTTTCGGCGAGCCGCCATCAGGGCTTCGTAGCGCAGGGTCCACAGAAGGGCCGTCATCACGCCTCCCGGGGGCCGAAGTGCGCGTCGGCGCCGCGGCCGAGCGGGGCCCGGGAGCGTCCGCACGGGCCCAGCGCACGCAGGGCCAGCGCCATCAGCCAGGCACCGGACAGCAGGGCGGGGACCGCCTGCCCCGCCCCTTCGGGCACCACCCGGTCGATCAGCAGCAGTTTGGCCAGCACGGCGGCGACGATCAGTCCGGTCGCGGGCGCGGCCGCACCGGTCCGTACCGTCGCCCACACTGCGGCACCGCTGAGAAGCGCCGTCAGACCGGCCAGTTCCAGCAGGGTCGCCACCGGTCCGGGGTGTCGGCCCGTGGCCGCCACCAGCCCCACCAGGGCGGCGGCGGAGACCGCGGCGGCGGAGACCGGCCAGACCAACCGGCGGGCGACGGTGCGCGGATACGGGGTGGGCAGCGACAGATGGAGCTCCACCATCGGCTCCCGTGCCACCGCCGCGGCACAGGCGAGAGCCGTGGCCGTGGGAAGCGCGCAGCTCAGCAGCGCGCGGTCCAGGACCACTCCCGCGCCGGGCCCCGCGGCCACCGCCGCGAAGGCCAGGATCGCGGCCAGAAGCGGAAGCACGAACGCCTGCTTTCCGCAGCGGCGCGCTTCGTGGACCCACCATGGTGCAACGGTCATGGCGCTGTTCCTCCCGTTGTTCCCCTGTCTCCCGATACACCCCGTACGTAGCGGTCCGGCCCATGGCGGTTCACACCTGGACCCGGCAATCCCCCGCACGGGGGACGAGCCGCCCGTACGCCCCCGCTACGACGACGAGGGCTCACCGAACGACCGCATGGCCCGCGCGGCCCATCCCAGCAGAACGGCGGCCGACGCGATCGTCCACGGCGTCGTCGACAGCAGCGCGTCCAACAAGGCGTCGACCGGTGTGCTGAACAGCCCGTGCGGTCCGCCCACCACTCCCAGGAACCACAACGCGCCCCCCGCCGCCGCGCCCACCGGCGGAGAGAAGCGGACGGACAGCGCGAGCGCGAGCGACGCGGCCAGCAGCGACTCGCCGAGCCAACTCCCCACCACCGCCCACCAACCGGGCCCCCGCACCAGCGCCGAGCAGACCGTGGCGAGCGTCAGGTCGACGCAGAGCACCACCGCCAGCCGGGCCAGGAACACCGCCGCGGGCGGCACCGGCAGGGTGAACAGCAGCTCACGTCTGGGATCCCGGCGCGGCGAGGCGACGATCAGCGCCCCGAACAGCATCAGCAGCACGACCACCGCGCCGAACAGCCTTATGCCGGGCCGCTCCTGCAACTGCGTCGACGCCACAAGAGCCGCGACGACCAGGCAGACCGCGCTCAGCGGCGCCCACATCCTGGGCATCAGTACGAGCTGCCGCAGGGCCAGTTGCCAAGCAGTCCGCCAGGGCCGGGCGAGACCGGCGGCGGGCCCGGTGCCCCCGACCCGTCCGGATGGCACGGCAGGCCCCGCGACCCGTCCGGACACAGCGGCGGGTGCGGCGGCGGGGACCGCGACGACGGAGGGGCGCCCGCCCGCGCCGACGGGACCGGCAGTGGCCGGCAACGCCCCCGTCATCAGGGCGTCGAAGGACGGCACGGACACGGTGTCTTCCGCCGCCTCGGCGCGCACCGCACACGCGATGTCCTGCCAAACTGCCAATCTTTTGCGGCAGTCGGGGCAATCGCCCAGGTGTCGGCGGTGCTGTGGTGCGACGTCCCCGGCGCGTGCCAGAGATGCCAGGACGTCGTCCGCGAGGTGATCACTCATAGCTGTCCCGATCCTTCCAGCCGCGTGGCGGCGAGCATGCTGCCCAGCCGCCTCCGTGCGTGGGACATCCGGCTCTTGACGGTGCCCACCGGGATGGCGAGCGCGGTGGCCACCTCCGGGTAGGCCATCTCTTCGAACAGCACCAGCGCAAGGACCTCGCGCAGATGCTCGGGAAGGGCGCGCACGGCTGCCCGCAGGGCGGAGTGCTCGGACTCCACCACGACCTGGTCCTCGACGCTCGGCGCCGCGTCCGCCACGTTCCGCGCCTCCGACAGGTCCGCCAGCTGAGGTCGTGACCTGCGGAGCTGGTTGTGTGCCTGCCGTCTGGCCACACCCATCAGCCAGCCCCGCACGGAGGACTCTCCCCGGAACCCCGCGGCCGAGCGCCAGACGGCCAGCCAGGTCTCCTGCAGGATCTCCTCGGACACGCCCTGGTCCGAGGTGAGTCTGCGGATGAGACGGAGCATCGCGCCGGCATGCCTGTCGTAGAGGGTCCGTAGGGCGGTCTGGTCGCCGTGGGCGACGGCGGATAGCAGAGCTTCGTCCGAGCACACACCACGTACGTATCAAGAATGCGGTGACCGGTTCACCGTTCGTCGGCGCGACGGTCCATTTTTCAGCCGGGGGAGTGGCACGCGGCCGCCGTGCCACGCGGCCTCGTGGTATGGGGCGGCCGGTACCGCGGGACTGCCGGGCCGCCGGACCCGCGAGGGCTGCCAGGGCTGCCAGGACTGCCAAGGGCGACGGAACCTATTGAACGGCCGCGAACGGCCGTGGATCGTGATGCAGAAATCACGATCCGTGACCACCCGTTCGATCCCTGAAGGAGTCAGCATGGGAGTCAAGACCATCTCGCAGTCGCAGAACGAAACGGACCTCTTCGACCTCGACCTGGAGATCGGCGTGGAGCGTTCCGTCGCCGGCCCGGCCATCACGAGCGTCTCCTACTGCACCCCCGGCTGCACCAGCGAGGGCGGCGGCTCCGGCTGCAGCCACTGCTGTTGACGGCGCGTGACCGTGGGGCCGGGCGGACGCCGACCCGGCTCCACGGACCGTTCCCGGACCTGCCGGAACAAGGACGAGAAGGAGGACACCCGTGAGGGAATCGCCGGGGCAACCGCCGCAGGCGACACCGTTCGAGGCGAAGGACGTCTTCCTCTACCGGGCACCGCTGGCACCGCCGGAACGTCCGGCCGGTTCCGTGCTGTCCGCAGGAGAACGGGCACGAGGAGGAACCGGTCTGCGCGTACCGGCCGCGGAAGACCCCCGGTCCCTCGCCGCCTGCGCCGAGCTGCTCGCTTCGGTCCCCATGGACGGCGTTCTGGGCGAGGCCCTCGACCTCGCCTCACCGAGCCTCGGCGCCCTGGTCCGGCGCGTCGCCGAGCAGGGTGCCGCCGGCGTCAAGGCAGGGCAGCTGCGCCGCGCCGCGCTCGCCGTGCTCCGCTACGACATCAGGATGCGGACCCGGCCCACCCCCTTCGGCCTGTTCGCCGGTGTCGCCCGCGGGCAGTTCGACTCCACGGCCAAGGCGGAGCGGGGCACGGCGCACCGCACCCGCACCCATGCCGACATGCAGTGGCTCACCAGGATCGGCCACCGGCTCGAACGCGACCCGGCCGTCCTGTCCACGCTCACCGTCCAGGCCCACCAGGCCCTGGTCCCACGCGGTGACCGGCTGGTCCTCACCGCCCCCTCCACCCAGGGCGTGCCACCTGGCGAGGCCGGCGAGGGCCGCTCCACGGTCTCCGTGCGCAGGACCCCGGTCGTCGAGCGGGCCGTGGCCGTGGCGGAGGCCCCACTGCCGTACGAGGAACTGCTCCGGCGCACCACCGAGGCATTCCCCGGCGCATCCCCCGAGCGGGTCCGCGGCCTGCTGGCCGAACTGGTGCGACAGGAGATCCTCGTCACCGGACTGCGACCGCCCCTGGACGGCGGCGACCCGCTGCACCACGTCCTCGGCCTGCTCGCCGGGGTCACCGAACCGTCCGAGGACACCCGCCGGGTGCGCGACGCCCTGCTCGCCGTGGAGCAGCAGAGACGGGCGTACGACGCGCGGCCCGTCGGCGACGGCCACGAGCAGCTGAGCAGACTGCTGAGCACCGCGCGCTCGGTGGAGCCCGACGACACGCCCCTGCACGTCGACACCCGCCTCGACGCCGCGGTGCACCTGCCGTACGCGGTGCGCGACGAGATCGAGACGGCCACCGCCCTGATGTGGCGGCTCTCCCGCCCCAAGCTCGGGCTCCTCGCCCTGCGCGACCACCACCGCCGCTTCCTCGACGCGTACGGGGCCGACCGCCTGGTGCCGGTCCTGGAACTGCTCGACGCGTCGACCGGACTGGGCGCCCCGGCCGGTTACGGCTGGCCCAACAGCGAGGCACCGCCCGCCCCGTCCGACGCCCCCCGCACCACCCGCCGGGACCGCGCCATGGCCCGGCTCGTCGCCGCGGCGCAGCGCGCCGGACGGCGTGAAGTCGTCCTCGGCGACGCGGACCTCGACGAGCTGTGCCACGACACGGCCGACCCCGCGGACGCGCCCAACTCCTGCGAGGTGACGGTGCAGGTCGTCGCCCCCTCGGTGGAGGCCCTGGACGAGGGGGAGTTCCGCGTCTTCCTTTCGCCCTCGCCCGGATCGCACCGGGCCGGGTCCACCTTCGCCCGGTTCGCCGACCAGCATCCGGCCTGGCGCGAGGAGTTCGCCGCGCTGCACCGGGACAACCCGGTGCACATCCAGGACGCGGTCCCCGTCGATCTCGCCTTCCGGCCGCGCTCGGGCCGGGCCGCCAACCTCTCCCACACCGCCCCGGCCACCGGCCGCCGCATCGGTGTCGGTCTTCCCGACGCCCCCGGCACCGACGAACTGCGCCTGGGCGACATCGGCATCGGCGCCACACTGGACCGGCTGACCGCCGTGCACATGCCCACGGGCCGCGAAATCGTGCCCGTACTCGGCAATATGGTCAGTGCCCCCGCCCAGGCCCCCAACGCCGTCCGGCTGCTGTGGGAGATCGGACTGGAAGGGCAGCGGCTCTGGGAGCCGTGGAACTGGGGCCCGCTCGCCGACGCGCCCTTCGTCCCCCGGGTGCGCTACGGACGGTTCGTACTGGCCTGTGCGGTCTGGCGGCCGGACGGGATCCACGCGCGCGCCCGGGAGCTGCGCACAAGGAGCGACGAGGCACGCGGCGCCGACTGGGAGCGCGCGGTCGCCCACTGGCGGGCCGCGTGGGACGTACCCCGCCGGATCCTCGCCGTCACCGCCGACCAGCGGCTGCTGCTCGACCTCGACCACGCCTGGCACCGCGAGCTGCTGCTCGACCAGTTGCTGCGCCATCCCGACCTGATCGCCCAGGAAATCCCCGGCGAGTACGAGGACTGGCTGGACAGCCCGCTCGCCGGGCACACCTTCGAACTGGTCGTCCCGATGGTCCGCCGGGAGACCGGCCGGCCCCGCCGCAGGCCGTACGCGGGACACCGCCGCCCCACGAGCACCGCCGGCCCGGCGGGCGTCGCAGGCACCACCGGAACCCCGAGCACCGCACGTGCCCCGCGCACCGTCCACGGCCTCGGCGGCGAGTGGCTCTACCTCAAACTGCACGGCTCCGCCCGCACCCAGGACGACCTGTTGCGCGACCACGTCCCCGAACTGGTCGACCTGGCCGCACGGAACGGCGCCGACGGCTGGTTCTTCGTCCGGTACACCGACGACAGCGGCCACCACCTGCGGCTGCGGCTGCGCGGAGACCGCCCCGCCGCACTGTGGGGCACGGTCGCTCCGGCGGCCGGTGCGCTGCTCCAGCAGTGGCAGCGAGCGGGGCTGCTGCGCGGCCACACCCTCGACCAGTACGACCCGGAGACCGAGCGCTACGGCGGCCCCGCCGCCCGACGGCCGGCCGAGGACGTCTTCCGGTACGACAGCGAGGCCGCCGTCGCGTTGCTGCGCACCGCCAAGGACCCCACGAGCGGCTACGACGTCGACGACCTCGCCGTGATCTCCTGCGCCGCACTGGCCCACGCCTTCGGGTCGCCGGTGCCCGGCACCCCGCGCATCACCGAGGGCTACGGCGACGACGGCGCCGCGGTCTGGCTGTCCATGACGGGCGCCCGCCGCGACCTGCCCACAGCCTTCCGCGCCCGGTCCGCCCGCTGGCGCCGCCTCGTCGACCCCTACGGCGGCTGGCCCGTCCTCGCGGAGGACCCGGCCGGTGCCCGCGTCCTCGACGCACTGCGCCCGCGCGACCGGGCGGTGCGCCGACTCGCCGCTTCCGTACGGGAGTCCGGGGCGACGGCTGAGGGCCGGGTCGTCGGCAGCCTGCTCCACATGGTGTGCAACCGCCTCTTCGGCGGCTCCGGTGACCGCGAGCTGACCGTGCTCGGCATCGCACGCGGTGCCGTGCAGGACCACGCCAACCGCCGGAGGTACCAGCTGTGAACGCCAGCACCGCCACCCTCGCCCCGGACAGGGCCGTCCAGCTCGTCGCCGAGCGGCTCGCCGATCCGGAGCACGTCGCCGCCGTCGCCTCGCGCGACGACAACCGCGACCCCGTGTACGACGCCGTCATGTGGGGCCCGCTGACGCTCGCCAACGGCCTGCCGGGCACCGCCCTCCTCTACGGCGAACTGGCCCGCACCGACGACTCCTGGCGGCAGACCGCCCACCGCCACCTCGCGGCAGCCGGGCGCGTCATGGGAACGGCGCCGAGCCGGGGCCTGTTCTCGGGACCGGCCGCGCTGCTCGCCGCAGCCCAGACCTGCGCCGGACCGGAAGGGCACTACCGGTCCCTGCGGCGAGGGCTGGCGACCTGGGCCGCCGAGGAGCAGACCGAGCGGCTGCGCGTCTTCCGCGACCGCGTCCAAGACGGTGGCGAGGGCGTCGACTGGGCCGCGTACGACCTGGTCAACGGGGTTTCCGGGACGACCCGCCTGCTGCTGGACGCGGTGGCCGACCCGGCCGAGTCCGGACCCGTCGTCGAGTCGGCCCTCGCCGCGTCCCTCCGGCACCTCGTCGGTATCACCGCACCCGTCCGGGCCGGTGGCCACCAGGTCCCCGGCTGGTGGGTGCCTGCCGCGCTCCAGGTCGGCGCCCGGGACCGCGAGACCTATCCGCGCGGAGACTTCAACCTCGGCATGGCCCACGGCATCGCCGGACCGCTCGCCGTGCTCTGCTCGGCGTACGAGGCCGGACACGGGACGCCGGACATGCCCGACGCCATCCACCGCATCGCGGACTGGCTGCTGAGCTGGACGCTGCACGACGGGGCGGGGCCCTACTGGCCCGCCCGCGCCGGCTGGGACCAGGAACTGGCCCCGCACCGCCCGCGGCAGCTGTTCACCCGCACCGCCTGGTGCTACGGCACCCCGGGGGTCGCCGCCGCACTCCTGCGCGCCGGGCGCGCCATGGACCGGCCGGAGTGGTGCACCGCCGCCGTCGACGCGCTGCGGGCCGCGCTGCGGCGCGACGAGTCGTTGTGGGCGATCGAGGGAGCCACCGTCTGCCACGGCTACGCGGGCCTGCTGCGCGTCGTGGCCAGGGCGGCCGAGGAGACCGGCGACCCCGAGCTGCACGCCGGACGCCGGCGTCTGACCGGCCGGGTACTGGCGTACGCGGACGAGAGCGCGCCGTTCGGGTTCCGCCACCTCATGCGCTTCCCGGCCGCCGCCCGCTCACCCGTGCCGCACCGCGCCGTGAACACCGCGGGCATGCTGGAGGGCGCCGCGGGTGTCGCCCTCGCGCTGCTGCCCGTGGGGGACGGCCCCCTTCCGTGGGACCGCACCCTGGGGCTGGCGTGAGCGCCCGGCCGGCGAAGGGGAGCGACCTGTCCGGGACACCGGCCTTCGAGGTGGCCGACCTCCTCGTGCGCCACGGCAGGGTGACCGCCGTGGAGGGAGTGTCGATCAGCTCGCCGCCGGGCCGGGTCACCGCCCTCCTCGGGCCCAACGGGGCGGGGAAGTCGAGCCTGTTGGGCGTGTTGTCGACCGCGGCCCGGCCCGACGCGGGAACCGTCCGGATCTTCGGCCACGACGTCCGCGAGGCTCCGACGGCCGCACGCCGCCGCCTCGGACTCGTCTTCCAGGAACGCACCCTGGACAAGGAACTCTCCGTCGAACGCAACCTGTGGTTCCACGCCCGGCTGTTCGGCATGAAACGGGCGGACGCCCGTGCCCGGATCGGCCTGATGCTGGAGCTGTTCGACCTCGCGGACCGCCGCCGCCAGCCGGTCGAGGAGTTGTCCGGCGGACTGGCCAGACGCGTGGAGATCGCCCGTGCCCTGCTGCACCGCCCTGGGCTGATCATCCTGGACGAGCCCACCAACGGTCTCGACCCGAGGGCGCGTGCCACTGTATGGGCCGACCTGCTGCGCCTCCGCGACGACCTGGGCGTCACCGTCCTGTACGCGACCCACTACATGGACGAGGCGGAGTACGCCGACGAGATCGTCATCCTGCAACAGGGCCGGATCGTCCGGCAGGGCAGCGGCGACCAGCTCAAGAGCAGCCTGGAATCGTCCCGTTGCGTGGTGAGCTGCGCCGACGACGAGGCCGCCGCGCGGCAGTTGCGGGCCGCCGGATTCGAGCCGCTGGTCGAACCGGGCGGCGTCGTGGTGCACTGCGCCGACCCCGAGGCCCGGATCGCGGAGGTGGTGCGGGCCCTGGACGTCCCGGCGCTGACCGTCTCCGTACACCACCCCTCCATGAACGACGTCTACTTGGACGCCGACGCCGACGCCGACGCCGACGCCGACGCCGACGCCGACGCCGACGCCGACGCCGACGCGGAGGCGGAGGCCGAGGCGGCGGCGGGTCGGAGCGGGCCGCGACAGGAGCGGGAGGGGGCGGTCACACCATGACCGTGACGACCGCCGTCGCACCGCCCGCCGCCGCGGACGACGGCCGGCTGCGGGTGGCGCTGCGCGCCATCGGCGTCATCGCCCACCGCGATCTGCTGCGGCAGAGCAGGCGTCCGGGCGTGCTCCTCAGCCAGGCCGTGCAGATCCTCTTCTTCGTCCTCGTCTACGCGGTCGGCTTCGACGGGATGGTCGGCTCGGTCGGGTCGGTACCGTTCAGCGCCTACGTCTTCCCGGGGATCATCGCCATCCAGGTCGTGTCGATCGGTGTCGCCTCGGGCCAGACGTACGCCTGGGACCGCGAATACGGCGTGCTGCGCGAACTCCTCGTCGCCCCCGTGCCCCGGATCTGCCTCCCCCTGGGAAAGGTCGTCGCCGGTGCGGGGACCGTGACCGTGCAGAGCGCGGTGATGCTCGCCTTCTCACCGCTGATGGGCGTGGAGCTGACCGTGGGGCGGTTCGCCGCCGCGGCCGGCTGCTACGCGCTCGCCGCCACCGTGTTCAGCGTCATCGGCCTCTGCCTGGCCACCGTCATCACCCGTGTACAGACACTCCAGGCCACCGTCCAACTGGCCATGTTCCCGATGCTGTTCCTGTCCGGGTCGGTCTTCAGCCCGGCCGACGTACCGGACTGGCTCGCCTGGATCATGCACATCAACCCCATGACGTACGCGGTCGACCTGGCCCGCCAGACCCTGCTGGGCGGCGGTGGCCTGCTGCCGCGGTGGGCGGACCTCGGTGCGCTCGCCGGGATCCTCGTGGTGGCCCTGGCACTGCTGCGGGTGCGGAGCGGCCGGTGAGCGCCGACTGGCCCTCGCTCCCGGCGCACCTGAGGACCGGTCGTACGCGACTGGACGAGGAGGACGCGGCCCGCCGGGTGCTGGCCGGTGCGCTGCGCTGGATCGAAGCCCACCTGGAATGGTTCGCGCCGAGGCGGTGGGAGGAATTCCTGCCCCGCCGCCCCTTCCGGCCCGGCCCGCTCCTCGAACTCCTCGGACTGGTCCGGGTGCTGGACCGGTCGTCCCTCCTGCCCCGGGACGCGCCGGTGCCGAGCCGCGCACTCACCCTCGCCGAAGAAGCCGTCGGCGACGCGGACTTCGCGCGCGGACTGCACCGGGGCGACGCGTTCTTCCCCTACCACCTCAACCTGACGGCGCTCCTGGAACTGCTCGGCCGCCCGCACCCCGGCCTGCGCGCGGCCTGCGAGGAACTGCTCGCGGCGGACGCGGGCGGCCACTGCCGGCCGTACAAGCCGGTCCTCTCAAGGACCGAGCTGCGCTACTTCATCGACCGCGGCGGCTTCACGGCCCCCACCGCGCTCCCCGGAATCGGCGCTCTCTACCGCGAGAGCATCGCCGCCCGGAGCCCCGACGTCCTCCAGCTGACCGGGAGCGAGACCTACGCGCTCACCCATGTCCTCTTCTACGTGACGGACTTCGGCCACCGCCGCCGTCTGCCCGGCCGGAGCGGGGCGGCGGCCGAGGTGCGCGAGACGGTACGGGTGCTGCTCGGCGTCCACCTCGCCCGGGGCGGTCTGGACCTCCTGGCCGAACTGCTGCTGTGCGACTCGGCCCTGGACGACGGACGGGGCGACGGACGGGGCGACGGACAGGGGGACGGTCACGGCCACGGTTCCGGCCCGCTGAGGCACGCCGGGTGGAACGCGCTGGCCGCCGCCCAGCGCGGGGACGGCGCCGTGCCCAGCCCTCTGCACCGCCCCGAGGTCCTGGCCGGGCTCACGGGCGACAAGGCCGCGGCCTACCTCTTCGGGACCTGCTACCACACCACGCTCGCGGCCGCGCTCGCCGCCGCCGTACGGAAGCCGGGCGCACCGGGCACCGGACCCACGCGGTCCATCGGCGGCCCGCTTCCCCGGGCGGACCCCGAGGAGATCCGCCAATGGGCGCGAAAGGCGGCCGAAAGGGCCGGAACCGCCCCGGCGGCCGTGCGCAAGGCGTGGGCCGCGCACCTCGACCCGCTGCTGGCGCTCGGCGTCCAGGCACATGATCCGGACGTTCTGGCAGACGTCGTACGCACCGCCGAACGGCTGGGACACGGCGACCGCCCACTGGTCCGCTCGGCGGCAGCGCTCCTTGCCGCCTGGGAGCCGGGCGGCCACGGGGCACGTCCGGAGGCCACGAGAGCCTGGAGTGTGTGACCAGCAGGCGGATACCCTTGGGGATCCAGCCTGCGGCCCCGAACTTCTCCAGGGGCCAGGAGCCCATCGACTTGAGGACCGACGAGCGCCGTGTTCGATACTCTCTCCGACCGCCTTGCCGCGACTTTCAAGAATCTTCGGGGCAAGGGCCGCTTGTCCGAGGCGGACATCGATGCCACGGCTCGTGAGATCCGTATCGCGTT
>NZ_JBHVPX010000030.1:0-66075 GCF_042887155.1 Streptomyces sp. NPDC057963 | reverse complement strand
ACCTCGTCGACTACGGCGTCGTCGGCGACCTCTTCCAGGTCGTGCCCCAGCTCACCGAAGAGATCACATCCCGCAAGGGCTGACCCGCCCCCTTCTGGCACAGCCCCGACGGTCCGGGGCCGTGTGGTGCGTACCCACCACACGGCCCCGGACCGTTTTCGATCACCATTGACGGCGATCAGGCGGCCTTATAACTTCACTATACGGATTGTTGATTCCAGGAAGCGGAAACGGCGTGAGTGTGGAGGGTGTGGAAATGGGAGAGCAGGAGAAGGTGGCGACGAGCCTCACCGGTGCGGTCAGCGAGGAGATCAGCGCTTCCCTCACCCCGGTCGACGCCGAGCTCGCCCGCCGCTACCCGGGAGACCCGGGCACGCGCCAGCCGGTCCACACGGTCTACGTCCCCGGTGACGTGTTCACCGCCGGCACCATCCGTTCCTGGGGCGACCGGGCGCTGCGGGCCCTCGACGAGCACGCACCCGACGCCGCCTCGTTCGCCGCCGTCCTCGGCATCCCGGACGAGCTCGCCGCCCCCGTCCACGAGCGGGTGCGCGCCAAGCTGGAGCGCGAGCCCGTCGAAGACCTCCGCATCGACTTCGAGGACGGCTACGGCTCCCGCTCCGACGCCGAGGAGGACGAGGCCGCGGCCCGGGCCGCCCGGCTCGTCTCGGAGGCGTACGGGAACGGAACGGCCGCCCCGTACATGGGTATCCGGATGAAGTGCATGGAGGCCGCCGTACGCGACCGCGGCATCCGCACCACGGACGTCTTCCTCACCGGCCTGGTGCGGGCGGGCGGACTTCCCGACGGGCTGGTCCTCACCCTTCCCAAGGTGACGTACCCCGAACAGGTCACCGCCTTCGTCCGGCTCCTCGAAGCGTTCGAGCGGGCACACGGACTGCCGGCCGGCCGGCTCGGCTTCGAGATCCAGATCGAGACCAGCCAGTCCATCCTCGCCGCCGACGGCACCGCCGCCGTCGCCCGCATGATCGACGCCGCGCAGGGCCGTGCCACCGGTCTGCACTACGGCACCTTCGACTACAGCGCCTGCGTCGGCGTCAGCGCCGCCTACCAGGCCAGTGACCACCCGGCCGCCGACTACGCCAAGGCCGTCATGCAGGTCGCCGCCGCGGGCACCGGCGTACGGGTCTCGGACGGCTCCACCAACGTCCTCCCGGTCGGTCCCACCCACCAGGTCCACGAGGCGTGGCGGCTCCATTACGGCCTCACCCGCCGCGCCCTGGCCCGCGCCTACTACCAGGGCTGGGACATGCACCCCGGCCACCTGCCGACCCGGTACGCGGCCGTGTACACCTTCTACCGCGAGGGCCTGGAGCAGGCCGCCGCGCGGCTCGTTGCGTACGTCGCGAAGGCGGGCGGCGACGTCATGGACGAACCCGCCACCGCCAAGGCCCTCAGCGGATATCTCCTGCGCGGCATCGACTGCGGAGCCCTGGACACCGCCGAGGTCGCCCGCCTGACCGGGCTGACGCGCGCGGACCTGGACGCGTTCGCATCGCCGCGGCGGGGCGGGCTCACGGTGGGACAGCTCTGAGGCCCCTCCCGGCCCGACAACGGGCCGGAGGAGCCCGGTACGCGGCCCTTCGGCCAACGGCCCCGTGACGAAGGGCCCTTGGCCGAAACGCGGGATGCGCCATCAGACGGTGTCCTACGCTGGCGCGACAACGGCCGACGGTGCCGTGAGCACCTCTCGGAGACCAGATGGAACCGGCCGCCATCGGAGCGCGCCTCGCGTCGAGCGTGGTGGGCCCGCTCATCAAGAAGCTGTTCCTGTCCGAAGGTCCCGGGGCCGATCTGGTCGACAGGCCCATCCGCATATCCGCACTCATCTCCTTCCGGGGCGAGAAGCGCACACTCTCCGACAAGGACCTCCACACGCTTGCGGAAGAACTGGTCAGACGCGCGGCGCAATCGACCGGCGTCGAGTACGTCCTGCCGACATTCGAGAAACGCGCCGTCGCCAACGCGGTCGCCGATTCCCTGCGCGTCATGGGGACACTCGACATGGAGGATGTGCAGGCGGTGAAGCTGGGGCACCTGGAACTCTCCCGGCGTCTGAGGGCACAGAGCAGGCCGGCCAGGCTCGGATTGTCGAGTGACGCGGTCACCCTGCACGCGAGTGTGATGGACACTGCCTGCCTGCACATCCTGAACTTCTTCACCCAGCGGTCGACCTTCGTGCCGCGCACCCTGGTCGAGCAGAGCCGGTCCATCGAAGAACTGACGCTGAAGATCGACTCGTTGATCGCGCGCGCTCCGTCCCCGGCCGACGGGCCGTTCGAGGACCGGTACGCCGGATACATCGCGACCAAGCACGGCAAGCTGAGCATCTTCGGCCTCGACCTCTCCGGAGCACCGGAGACCTGGCGGCTCGACGCGGCCTACCTGAGTCTGGACGCGGCGGGCGAGGCCACCGGCACCGGGCCCGTGCTGCTTTCGGCCGATCATGTGCTGGCCGGCCGCAACCGCGTACTCCTGCGTGGTGTGGCCGGTTCCGGGAAGACCACACTGGTGCAGTGGCTGGCGGTCTCCGCCGGGCAGAAGGCGCTGGACGAACGCCTTCTGTACCTGTACGGACTGGTGCCGTTCGTGCTTCCGCTGCGCACCCTGACCAGGGGCGGTGCCACACTCCCGGCGCCTCACGAGTTCCTCTCGGCGGTGGGCTGCCCCATCGCGGCTCTCCAACCGCCCGGATGGTTCGACCGGGTGCTCAGGGCGGGGCGCGGGCTCATGCTCATCGACGGCATCGACGAGATCCCCGAGGACGACCGCAACGATGCCCGCCGCTGGCTCCAGGAACTCATCAGCGTGTATCCCGCCAACCGGTGGCTGGTGACGTCCAGACCGTCGGCGGTGCAGGAACACTGGCTGGTGGATGAGGAATTCGCCGAGCTGGACCTCGCGCCGATGAGCAGGGACAACATCGCCGAGTTCGTCGAGCGCTGGCACGAGGCGGCCGGCATCAGCGATCAGTATGCCAATGAACTCCTACGGGCGGTTCGCGCCAAACAGGACTTGGGCAGGCTGGCCACGAACCCGCTCATGTGCGGACTGATCTGCGCACTGCATCAGGACCGCCGCGGCTACCTCCCCGAGGGGCGCAAGGAGATCTACGACGCGGCACTCTCCATGCTGCTCTTCAGACGCGACCGCGAACGAGGGGTCTACAAGTCGGGCTCGATCTACATCAGCGAGGCGCACCACATCCAGTTGATCCAGAAACTCGCCTACTGGATGATCCGCAACGGCCGTTCCGAGATGGACCGCAGCGATGCGGTCGACCTCCTGGGGCAGGCGCTGCCGACGATGCCGAAGGTCGCCGAGCAGGGAACGGCGGACGAGGTCTACCGGTACCTCCTGGTCCGCAGCGGCCTGTTGCGTGAACCGAGCGCGGACTCCATGGACTTCATTCACAGGACCTTTCAGGACTACCTCGGGGCGAAGGCCGCGGTGGAGGGGCTCGACTTCGACTTCCTCATCGCGAACGCGCATCTGGATCAGTGGGAGGACGTCATCAGGATGGCCGTGGCCCATGCACGGCCGACGGAACGGACGCGGCTGCTCACCGGTCTCATCCGACGGGACGACGTCTCCCGGCACGGCATGAACAGGCTTCACCTGCTCGCGGCCGCCTGTCTGGAGCACGCGACCGAGCTGGACCCGGCGGTTCGCACGGAGGTGCAACAGCGCGCGGCGGCCCTGATCCCGCCGCGCTCGGCCGACCAGTCCCGTGCGCTCACCGAGGTCGGCCCGGTCGTGCTCGATCTGCTGCCCGGTCCGAGGGAAGCGGCCACCGGCGACACGCAGCTCGATCCGGAGGAAGTGAGCCCCGAGGCACAACTGATCGCCGATGAGGCGTACTTCACCGTGCTGACCGCCACCCGTATCGCGACCGATGCCGCGATCGCCGTTCTCGCCCGATACCGCGGGCACCAGGATCCGCGTGTGCGCACGGAACTGGTGCGGGCCTGGAGCAGGTTCGACACCGATCTCTACGGCAGCGAGGTCGTTGCCCACATCAGCGAAGAGAGTATCTACTTTCCGGTGTCCAACCTGCGTGAGCTCCGCGCGCTCCACGACTTCGGCGGCCGCTCGCGCATCAAGGTGTCCGGTGAGTTCACCACCGTCGATTTCGTCAATTCATGCCGCAGCGATCCTCTGACCCACCTCTGGGTGGATGCCAACATGGGAGGCACCTGGGGCTGGTTGCACAACTTTCCCCGTCTGCGCTCACTCACCATCGAGACCCCGCTGCCGCACATCGATGTCAGCAGCCTGGCCCAGGTTCTCTCCCTGCGTACGATCCGGGTACCGGAGGGGACGGTCGCCGTGGGCACGGACAGGCTGCCCCCGTCGATGGAAGTCGTCCGCGAACGGCTCGGCGGCGCCTGAGCGTCCCCGGCCGCTCAGGCGGGCGGCAGTTCGCCCGAGCCGCGCGCGATGAGCGTCGTGGGGAGCTCCACACGGGCGGGGGCGTGGTCCGCGCCGTCGAGGCGGCGGAAGAGGTGCTCCGCGGCGGTGCGGCCGACGGCGGCGGCGTCCTGGGAAATGACGGTGATGCCGAGCAGGTCGGCCAGTTCGATGTCGTCGAAGCCGACCAGGGCGACCTGGCGCTCCTGCTCCGCGAGGACCCGAACCGCCGTCACCGTCACCCGGTTGTTGCCCGCGAACAGCGCGGTGACGGGCTCCGGGCCCGAAAGCATCTTCTCGGCTGCGGCCCGGACCCGGCCGGGGTCGGTCGAGCCGAGGGAGACCCAGGACTCCTCCACAGCCGTCCCCGCCTCCGCCATGGCCGCGTGGTAGCCGCGCAGCCGCTCGGTGGCGGTGTGGATGCGCGGCTGGTCGCCGATGAAGCCGATCCGGCGATGACCGTGGGCGATCAGGTGGGCGACTCCCTCGCGGGCGCCGCCGAAGCTGTCGGAGAGGACCATGTCGGCGTCGATGCGGCCCGCGGGACGGTCCACGAAGACGGTGGCGATGCCCGCCTTTATCTCCGGCTCCAGATAGCGGTGGTCGTCGCCGGCCGGAATCACGATGAGCCCGTCCACCCGGCGCGCGCACAGGGCGAGGACCAGCTCCTGTTCGCGCTCCGGGTCCTCGGCGCTCGAACCGTTGATGAGCAGGGCGCCGTGTGCCCGGGCGACCTCCTCCACCGCGCGGCTCAGGGGCCCGTAGAAGGGGTCGGCGAGATCCTCCAGGACCAGGCCGATGGAGGCGGTGCGGCCCTTGCGCAGGACGCGTGCGCTGTCGTTGCGGCGGAAGCCGAGTGCCTCGATGGCCTCCTGGACCCGGCGTTCGGTGTCCGGCGTGACACCGGGCTCGCTGTTGACTACACGGGAGACCGTCTTGAGGCCCACTCCGGCGCGGGCTGCCACGTCCTTCATGGTCGGCCGGTTGCCGTAGCGGGTCTCGGGGTGACGGGCGGTCTCGGCCACGGTGCGCTGTCCTGTCGTCGGGTGCGGATGGTCCGGCGGGCCCGTGAGCGGTGCTGCGGGGAGGCCGGGGGCTGTGCCGACGAGCATAGGCCCTGGACAACGTTGTCAGCTGAATGGAGACTGGGCGGACTGAATACTGAAGCCGCAGGTCCCGCACTCTACTCATCACGGAGCCACACCGATGCAAACCGACCTCGTCGCCGCCCTGGACGTCGGCGGCACCAAGATCGCCGCCGCGCTGGTGGACCGCAGCGGTGCGCTTCTCGTACGCACGCAGCGGCCGACGCCAGCCCGGGAGAGCGCCGAGACGGTGATGGGGGCCGTGACGGAGGTCCTGGCCGAGCTGTCCGCCTCACCCCAGTGGGGGCGGGCGACGGCCGTCGGCATCGGCAGCGCGGGCCCGGTGGACGCCTCGGCAGGCACGGTGAGCCCTGTCAACGTTCCCGCCTGGCGCGACTTCCCGCTGGTGGAGCGCGTGGGCAAGGCGGCCGGCGGACTGCCCGTCGAGCTGGTTGGCGACGGGGTCGCGATGACCGCGGCCGAACACTGGCTGGGTGCGGCCCGCGGTTACGACAACGCGCTGTGCATGGTCGTGTCGACCGGGGTCGGCGGCGGCCTCGTCCTCGGCGGAAAGCTGCACCCCGGCCCCACGGGCAATGCCGGGCACATCGGCCACGTCAGCGTGGATCTGGACGGCGACCCGTGCCCGTGCGGTTCGCGCGGCTGCGTCGAGCGCATCGCCAGCGGGCCGAACATCGCCCGCCGGGCGCTGGAGAACGGCTGGCGGCCCGGACCGGACGGCGATGCCTCGGCCGCCGCCGTGGCCGCCGCCGCGCGCGCCGGGGACGAGGTCGCCATCGCGTCGTTCGAGCGTGCCGCGCAGGCGCTGGCCGCCGGAATCGCCGCCACCGCCACGCTCGTCGAGATCGACATCGCGGTGATCGGCGGGGGAGTGGCCGGCGCGGGCGACGTCCTCTTCGCTCCGTTGCGCCGGGCCCTGCGCGGGTACGCCACGCTCTCCTTCGTCCGGCAGCTCACGGTGGCCCCGGCGGTCATGGGCACCGACGCGGGACTGGTGGGCGCGGCGGCCGCGGCGGTGCGGGTGGGTTCGGACAGCCCTTAGGGCCCGGCCGACGGGACGGGTGCCGCCGGACGGGCGGGACCGGTGTCCCGGGGCCCGTCCGGCGGTCCGAGGCGCGGCATCGAGGCTCGCGGCGCCGAAGGTACGACCGGGCCGCGACCGCGATTCCCCGTCACCTCTCCCGCAATCCGTCCGCCGGCATCCGTCAGCAGGTGATCCGCAGGTCTGCCCAGTCGGCGTGGTCGGAATCGGTACCGTCCCCGCCGTCGGTGACCACCAGACGGACCACCTGCGCGCCGCTCACGTCCGCGGAGAGCGACTGCGCGGGCATCGCCTGGGTCAGTACGCCGGTCGACGCCACCTTCCTGCCGTCGGCCCGGACCTCGAAGGCGACGGTGCCCCTGGTCTCCTTCTCGTCGTCGACCCCGACCTGCGCCGTCACGGTGTCGCACGCTCCGCCGGTGTAGAACTCGACGGCGCTGTCGGCGTGCACACCGAGGCCCTTGGCGAAGACCGTGCCGCCGATGGTGATCGGATTCCCGTCGCCCGCCTTGCTCTCCCCGTTGCTGGTGTCCTGCTCGACCGGGCCCCAGCCGTTGGTGGCGGAGAGCCGGGGCAGGTCGCTCAGATAGCTGTCGCCCGCGGGTGGCGCGACCACCACGTGGGCCTGGAAGGGGACCGAGGACCTCATCCGGGTCCCGGCCGGCGAGCGGTACCGGGCGGTGAGTGTCAGGTCGTACGTACCGGTCGCCGTGCCCGCCGGGGCCGTCACCTGCCAGCGGGTGGTCAGCGCCCGGCCGGTCGGCAGGGCCGGTGCACCGGTCGGCGACACCGCCGTCACCTGCCAGCCGGCGGGGCCGGTGAGCGCCGCGGACACCTTCGCTGCGGGGGTACGGCCGAGATCGGTCACCGTCGTCGTCAGCGCGGCGGTGCGGCCGGCCTCGGCCAACGGGCTTCCGTTCAGGCCGAGTTCCACGGCAGGCGGGTGCGCGGCCCAGTTGCCGGCGGCAATGCGCAGCAGTACGGTCCCGTGCGCCGGGACGGTCGCCGAGACGCGGCCGGCGGTGTTGTACGTCGTGTGCTCCCACAGGTCGCGCATCGTGTACGCGGTGGCCTTCGGCAGTCCCGCCGCCTCGGCCGTCGTCGAGATGCGCTGGGCGCTGCCGGTCTCGTTGAACAGGGCCACGACGCGGCTGCCGTCCCGCATCTCCTTGGTGACGACCCAGCGTCCGTCGGTGGAGGAGAGTACGGTGCCCTGCTTGCCCAGCGGGTCCTGATCGACCGCGACGACCTCGTGGTTGGAGAGGATCTCGAAGGTCTCGGGGCCCGCCGTGCGCAGATCGGAGCCGATGAGCAGGGGCGCGGCCATCACGGACCACATGGAGAAGTGGGTGCGGTACTCCGTGTCCGTCATGCCGCCGTTGCCGACCTCCAGCATGTCGGGGTCGTTCCAGTGTCCCGGGCCCGCCGCGGCGGCCAGGGGCAGATTCTGCTTCATGATCGACAGCATGCTGCCCCAGCTGTCGTTGATGTCGCCGGTCGTGCGCCAGAGGTTGCCGAGTCCGCCGGCCCACTCCCAGGGCTTGTTCTCGCCCCATTCGCAGATGCTGTAGACGATGGGGCGGCCGGTCGCGGCCAGCGCGTCCCGCATCGTCGTATAGCGCTCCTTCGCGTCGACACCCTGGTTGTTGCAGTTGTCGTACTTGAGGTAGTCGATGCCCCAGTCCGCGAACTGCCGCGCATCGCTGTACTCATGGCCGAGCGCGCCCGGAAGTCCCACGCTGTCGCAGGTCTTGGTGCCGGCGCTGGTGTAGATGCCGATTTTCAGGCCCTTGGAGTGGACGTAGTCGGCGACGGCCTTGATGCCGTTCGGGAAGCGCTTCGGATCGGCCTCCAGTTCGCCGTCCGCATTGCGCTGCGGCTTTGCCCAGCAGTCATCGAGATTGACGTACTGGTAGCCGGCGTCCTTGAGGCCCTTCTCGACGAAGATGTCGGCGATGCCCTTGACCATCGATTCGTTGAACTCGGCGCGGCAGTGCGTCGAGTTCCAGTTGTTGAACCCCATCGGAGGCGTGAGCGCAAGGCCGTTGCCGGCCCGCGGAGCCGGCGCGGGAGCGGGTGGGGCCGCAGCGGCGGGAACGGTGGCCCCCGCGGTGCAGAGCAGCCCGGCCAGCAGCGCTCCGATGAGTCCGCGGTGGCCGGTTCGGGTTGTACGGGTTGGAAGATGACGCATCGTTACGTTCCTCCATACTCGCGCATGATCGGATGACAGCATGTGCACGCCAAGGCGTGCGATTACGTTAGGGCGTGTTGAAGTCTGTTGGAAGAGGCGGGGCGGCAGCTTGTCCGTCATCTCGTCAAAACCCTTGACGGAGGCACGACTTGAGGGTGAGATCCAATCGCACGTTCGGTTGTGTTGGGTTACATCTCCGAAGGGGCTGGACATGACGCAGTCTGATTACGACAGGTCAGGTGTACCGGGCAGCGTCGCAGGACATCGGATGTCCAGACGAAGTCTGCTGCGCGGTGCGGCAGTGGGCGCGGGAGCCGTGGCCCTGCCGTCGCTGCTCACCGCCTGCGGGAGCGGTCCCGGCGGCGACGGAAAAACGATCACCATGGGTTCGAATTCGTCCGACCCGATTCCGAAAAAGGCCTTCGCGGACGCCTTCGCGGCGTACGAGGCGCAGTCGGACGGGCGGAAGGTGAAGGTCAACACCGTCGACCACAACACCTTTCAGGAGAACATCAGCCGGTATCTGCAGGGCAAGCCGGACGACGTCTTCATGTGGTTCGCGGGCAACCGGATGCAGTTCTTCGCCGAGAAGGGCCTGCTGCACGACGTCAGCGACAACTGGCAGGAATACACGGGCTTCTCGGCCGCCCTGAAAGCCCAGTCCACCGGCGCGGACGGCAAGCAGTACCTCACGCCGTACTACTACTACCCATGGGCCGTATTCCACCGCAAGAGCCTGTTCGCCGACCGTGGCTACCAGGCACCGAGGACGCTCGACGAGTACGTGGCTCTCGCCAAGCAGATGAAGAAGGACAAGCTGGACCCCATCGCCTTCTGCGACAAGGACGGCTGGCCCGCCATGGGCACCTTCGACTACATCGACATGCGGACCAACGGCTACGAGTTCCACAAGAGCCTGATGGCGGGGGAAGTCGCCTGGACCGACAGAAGGGTCAGGGAAGTCTTCGACACCTGGCGCCGGCTGCTTCCGTACTGCCAGCAGGGTGCCAACGGCCGTACCTGGCAGGAGGCCGCCAACAGCCTCCAGAAGAAGGAGGCGGGCATGGCCGTGTTCGGCCTGCCGCACCCCGGTGCCCAGTTCCCCAAGGGTGAACAGGGCGACATCGACTTCTTCCCGTTCCCCGTCATCGACCCCGAGCACGGACAGGACGCGGTCGAGGCACCCATCGACGGGTTCCTGCTGGCGAAGAAGTCGAAGAACCTCAAGAACAAGAAGACGCTGGAGAGCGCCAAGGACCTGCTCAGCTGGCTGGCCACCGGGAAGGCCGAGGACATCTACCTGAAGAGCGACCCGAACAACGTCGCGGTCAGCGACCGGGCGGACATCTCCGCGTACTCACCGCTCCAGAAGAAGGCCGTGGACCTGGTCTCCGGGGCGAAGCAGATCTCCCAGTTCCTGGACCGCGACACCCGGCCGGACTTCTCCTCCACAGTCATGATCCCGGCGATCCAGACGTTCATCAGCAACCCGGACGACGTGGACGGCCTGGTCAACGACATCGAACGGCAGAAGAAGACCATCTTCGCCACCGACTGACCTCCCAGGACGACCCCGATGGAATCCCACTGAACCTGGAGTACCGACCGTGTCGTTCATCTCGGCGCGGCGCACCCGACGACGGGTCTCGCGGCGGTTCACCGGCCGCGACCTCGCCGTACTCGGTGTGCTGCTCGGCATACCAGTCCTGCTCGACATCGCCATCGTGTGGGGACCGACCCTCGCCTCCGTCGTGCTCTCCTTCACCAGTTGGGACGGCGTCGGTGACATCAAATGGGTCGGTACGCAGAACTACGCGAACCTCTTCACCAACTACCCGCAGTTCTGGCCCGCCGCGCGGCACAACCTGCTCTGGCTCGCCTTCCTGGGCCTGGTCGCCGCACCGTTCGGGCTGCTGCTCGCCGTGCTCATCGACAGAGGCGTGCGCTTCAGCCGCTTCTACCAGTCGACCCTGTACATGCCCGTCGTGCTGTCGCTCGCCGTGGTCGGTTTCATCGCCCAACTGGTCTTCTCCCGCGACCAGGGCGCCCTCAACGCGGTCATCGGGGACACGGACTCGCCGACCGACTGGCTCGGAGATCCGGACCTCAACATCTGGATGGTCCTGCTGGCCGCGGCCTGGCGGCACACCGGCTACGTGATGATTCTCTACCTCGCCGGGCTCAAGGCGGTCGACCCGTCCCTGAAGGAGGCCGCGGCGATCGACGGGGCGGGCGAGGCCCAGACCTTCTTCCGCATCGTCTTCCCCACACTGCGTCCGGTCAACGTCATCGTCGGCGTCATCACCGTCATCGAGTCCCTGCGCGCCTTCGACATCGTGTACGCCGTCAACCACGGCCGCAACGGGCTCGAACTCCTCTCGGTGCTCGTCACCGACAACATCATCGGTGAGGCCAGCCGTATCGGCTTCGGCTCCGCCATCGCCGTCGTCCTGCTGGCCGTCTCCCTGGGATTCGTCGTGACGTACCTGGTCCAGGAGCTCCGAGGGGAGAAGAACCGTTGACCGTCCATGCCGCTCCCGCCCCAGCCCGCCCCACCGCACCGCGGACGCCGCCGGCCCCGGCCGCCCGGCGCCGGACGCGCCCCGGCAGAATCGGCGTCCACGCCTTCCTGACGGCGGTCTCCCTCGCCTTCCTCGCGCCGTTGCTGCTCGCGGTGTACGCCTCGCTGCGGCCGTACGACGAGACCTCGGCACATGGCTACTTCTCGCTGCCGCGCCACCTCTCCCTGGACTACTACCGGCAGGCGTTCTCCGACTCCGGCATGACGAAGTACTTCGTCAACACCATGATCATCGCGGTCCCGGGGGTGATCATCACCCTCTTCCTCGCCTCCTTCACCGCCTTCGCGCTGGCCCGTCTGAAGGTGCGCGGCGGACTCGTCCTGCTGATGCTCTTCACCGCCGGGAACCTGCTGCCGCAGCAGGTGATCGTCACGCCCCTGTACGTCGTGTTCAACCGCATCCCGCTGCCCTACTGGATGTCCGACTCGATGACGATGTTCGACTCGTACTGGGCCGTCGTCGTCGTCCAGATCGGTTTCCAGCTCGGCTTCTGCGTCTTCGTCCTGGCCAACTTCATGCGGTCCCTGCCGCAGGAGATCCTGGAAGCCGCCATCGTCGACGGCGCGGGCGTCTGGACCCAGTACCGGCGGATCACCCTGCCTTTGTGCCGCCCGGCCCTGGCCGCGCTCGGAACGCTCCAGTTCACCTGGATGTACAACGACTTCCTGTGGGCTCTGGTCTTCATCTCCGACGGCGACAAGCTGCCCATCACCTCGGCGCTGAACAATCTCAGGGGCCAGTTCTTCACCGACTACAACCTGCTGGCCGCAGGCTCGGTCATCGTCGCACTGCCGACGCTCGTGGTCTTCCTGCTGCTCCAGCGCCACTTCATCGCGGGACTCACCCTGGGCGCCAGCAAGGGGTAGGGGATGACCTGCGAAAAAGCTTCACGAGCCAACTCCGACAAGATCTTTTGATGCTCTGACGGGACGGCAGACCTGGTCTGATCCGATGCGGTCGACACGTCCGGCAGGGTGCTTACCCCGCCACTACCGAGAGGCTGGGGAGACGCCAGGCTCGGCACCCGGCTCATGCCCGGCTCCAACGGCAGCGGGCCCACAGCGACCGGCAGCCGGTCGGCACCGGTCCCACTCCGGCTCGACGTCCTCAACCTCATGACCGCGGGCGGCCCTGTCCTCCGCGTCACCCTGCGTCTTCAATGCCCGCCCGCCGCAGGAACTCGACGAGGTCGCGGTCGCCGTGGGCGAGCCCGGCGATCTCGTCGCCGACAGTGACTCTCCGGCCGCCTGTGGGGGAGGGGCGGTGCACGACTGCCAGGGTGCTCATGCTGCCATGGTGTGCCCGCTCGGCTGCTTGTGCCCGCGCTGTACCGGGCGACTTCGTATGCGGTGGCTGAGTGGCGCATCCAGCCGATTTTCTTCGGGATGCGCTTCTTGCCGGGTGATGTCTAGGCTTGGTCCGTCGGTCCATGAGGCATGTCAGAGCGGTGCAGACGACACCCCGGCCGGGTCGGCCACACTCCTCGTCCTGCGAGGGTCGCCATCGACACCTCACGGACCTCCTCCTAGAGGGAAGAGGAAACGGTATGAGTTCACATCGCATCCGCATGAGCGCCGCAGCGATCACCGCTGTGGTGGCCCTCCCACTCTCGCTCGGAGCGTTCGCCCCGCAAGCGTTTGCGGACAGTGCGGCATCCAGCCCTTCCAGCACGCCGAGCCCGTTCGGCCCGGGATGCTCCTCGCTGCCGCACAGCGGCAAGGGCAGTGTCACCGGCATGTCCAAGGAACGCGTGGCCACCGCAGCGGCCAACAACCCGAAACTGACCAAGCTGGCACTCGCGTTGAAGGACGCCGGGCTCACCACCAAGCTCAATGACGCGAAGCACGTCACGGTCTTCGCCCCCACAAACGCGGCGTTCGACAAGATCTCCAAGATGCAGCTTGCCGGCTTGCTCAAGGACAAGGCGAAGCTGAAGAAGGTCCTGACGTACCACGTCGTGGACAAGACCATCACCCCCAGCAAGCTTCCCAACGGCAGCTTCAAGACGCTGGAGGGCTCCATGCTCAAGACCTCCGGGTCGGGCACGTCGTTCAAGGTCAACGACACAGCGAAGATCGTCTGTGGAGACATCAAGACGGCCAACGCCACGGTCTACCTCGTCGACACGGTCCTCATGCCCCCGTCATAGAAGTGCCCCACTCCGGGCTGAGGTCGGCCAGTAGGTGTACCGTCCCGCCTCCCGCCTCCCGTCCCCCTGGGAGGCGGGAGGCCGGGCCGAGATCGGTGTCCGGCCGACCGTGCGCGCAGGCGCGAATCCCGTCCGCGAGGAGGGCGAGGGCCTGCTCCCGGTCGATGGTGCGGCGGCGTCACCCGTGGTCGTCCTGCTGCTCCGGTGCCACCTCATCGCGGGGCTCACGCTGGGCTCCGGCAAGGGGTGGTGCAGCACGTGCCCCGCACCCGCGACGGTCGGCGGCGACAGGGCTCAGGGCCTCTCAACGGCCTGCACCAGGACGCTTCCGGTACCGGTGAGGACCGTATCGGTGCCCCGGAGTGTGTAGTGGCGGTCACCGTGGCGGTGACGGTCGCGGATGGCGCGGCTTTTGCCGCGGCCGCGTTCTCCGTCTTCGCGGGACCTTCCGCACCACCGATGCCCACATCTACGAGGAACAGGACGACGGCGGCCGGGATCAGGATCCGCTTGCGCGTCGACTTCGGACGGCGTGCCGGAGAAGCGGGCGCGGTGCAGGGGCCGTTGCCCGGCGGCTTGGGCGGCCGGCCCCACGGCGGTTGGTGGCTCTGGGGACAGATTTCCCCCCGAGGCCGGTTCATGGGGAGATGAACGTACCGACTCTGGAATCAGACAAGGAGCTTTATCTTCCGTTGGTGACGGAGCTGTGACCAACGGGTGAATAGGCGGCCTTGGCTCATAACGGTCTCGCAACCCTTCAAGGCCGCCAGGTGCGACGTTCGGTGACGTCCCTTCACACGCGACGTGCTTCGCCCGAGGGCGCGGGCGGGGCGGTGGCCCGTCACCCGGAGGCGCGGCGTCCGGCCACGCCTCGGGCCGGGACCGCTCGGCGGGAACAGCGAAGATCGCGCGCAGGCCTGAAGATGCCGACGGGCGCCGTGCTCGGCCGGCATGAGGGTCCTCCTCCGGATTCCTCACGCACTCCGGCCGCCGTGTCGGAGCCGCGTGGACGTGCGGACTCGTACACAGGAAGGTTTCCCGAAGGCATCCGGCGGTTCTGTTCGGGTAACAGCATCGCCACAGCCGGGTTTTCGCGGCAGGGTGTTGCGGGCAAGCCACAGGGGGCTACGGAAGAGGGGGAACCGTGATTGTTTGGATCAACGGTGCGTTCAGCGCGGGGAAGACGAGCGCCGCGCGCGAGCTGGTCGATCTGATCCCGAACAGCACGTTCTACGACCCCGAGCTGATCGGAGCGGGGCTGCGGTATCTGCTGCCCCAGAAGAGACTTGCCGAGGTGACGGACTTCCAGGACCTGCCGATCTGGCGGCGTCTGGTGGTGGACACCGCAGCGGCTCTGCTGGCCGAGGTGTCCGGGGTGCTGGTGGTGTCGATGACGCTGCTGCGACAGGAGTATCGCGACGAGATCTTCGGAGGGCTCGCCTCCCGGCGCATTCCGGTGCGCCATGTCCTGCTCTCACCTGAGGAAACGATCCTGCGCAAACGGATCGCCGGCCGGGTCGAGTTCGCCGACGACCCGGAGCACAGTGAACGCATCCGGCAGTGGGCCTACGAGCACATCGGGCCCTACCGGGCGGCTCTCGGCTGGCTCTCCCGGGACGCCCACACCATCGACACCAGCGCGCTCACTCCGTACGAGACGGCCGAGCGCATAGCCGAGGCGGTCCGCACCGGGGCGGCGAGCGCGTGCGAGATCGTGCAGACTCCCGAGCCGACCGCGGAGACCGTCGCGGCCGGCGTGCTGCTCTTCGACGAACACGACCGGGTACTGCTCGTCGACCCGACGTACAAGCCCGGCTGGGAGTTTCCCGGCGGAGTGGTCGAGGCCGGCGAGGCACCCGCCCGGGCCGGGATCCGCGAGGTGGCCGAGGAGATAGGCATCCACCTCGACCGGGTGCCGAAACTGCTGGTCATCGACTGGGAAGCGCCCGAACCGCCCGGCTACGGGGGGCTGCGGCTGCTCTTCGACGGCGGTCTGCTGCCCCGTGCGGACGCCGAACGGCTGCTCCTGCCCGGCCAGGAACTGCGCGGCTGGCGGTTCGCCACCGAGGAGGAGGCGGCCACCATGCTGCCCCCCACCCGGTACGAACGGCTGCGCTGGGCGCTGCGCGCCCGGGAGCGGTCGACCGTGCTCAACCTGGAGGCCGGAGTCCCGGTCGGCTGAGGCCCGGAGCGCCGCGGCCGCTTCGGCGGCGAGCGGATCGCCCGGCCCGAAGCAGGCCGTGGCCGGTGCCGAAGCGGACCGCGGCAGGGCGCGTCAGATCTTCTTGGACTCCGCGTAGTTCCGCAGGAACAGCGCCTCGGCGAGCGACAGGCGCTCCAGCTCCTCGGGCGACACGCTCTCGTTCACCGCGTGGATCTGCGCCTCCGGCTCGCTCAGGCCGATCAGGAGGATCTCGGCCTCCGGGTAGAGAGCGGCGAGGGTGTTGCAGAGGGGGATCGAGCCGCCCATGCCGGACGTCTGCATCTTCTCGCCGGGGTACGCGGCCTCCATGGCCTGCGCCATGGACGTGTAGGCCGGGCTGGAGGTGTCGGCGCGGAACGGCTGGCCCTGGCCGACCTGTTCCACCGACACCCTCGCTCCCCAGGGAGCGTGGGCCCTGAGGTGGGCGGTCAGCAGCTCGGTCGCCGCGGCGGCGTCCTGGCCCGGCGGCACGCGCAGGCTGATCTGTGCCCGCGCGTTCGCCTGGAGCGAGGGGGTCGCGCCGACCACCGGCGGGCAGTCGATACCGATGACGGTGACGGCGGGCCGGGCCCAGATCCGGTCGGCGACCGTGCCCGTGCCGATCAGTCCGACGCCGTCGAGGACCTTCGCGTCCTTGCGGAACTCGGCCTCCGGGTACTGCAGTCCGTCCCATTCGGTGTCCGTGGCGAGCCCGTCGACGGTCGTGGTGCCGTCCTCGGCGCGCAGCGACGCCAGCAACTGGATCATCGCGGCCAGCGCGTCCGGGGCGGCACCGCCGAACTGTCCGGAGTGCAGGTTCCCTTCGAGGGTGTCGAGCGTGACCCGCAGCATCGTCATGCCGCGCAGCGTCGCGGTGACCGTCGGCAGACCGACCCGGAAGTTTCCGGTGTCGCCGATGACGATCGTGTCGGCGGTCAGCAGTTCGGGGTGCGCCTCCGCGTACCGCTCCAGACCGCCGGTGCCCTGCTCCTCGGACCCCTCGGCGATCACCTTGACGGAGACCGGGACACCGCCGTTCGCCTTGAGGGCGCGCAGGGCGAGGAGGTGCATGATGAAGCCGCCCTTGCAGTCCGCCGAGCCGCGGCCGAACCAGCGGCCGTCGCGCTCCGTCAGCTCGAACGGGGGCGAGAGCCAGGCGGACTCGTCGAGCGGCGGCTGCACGTCGTAGTGCGCGTAGAGCAGTACGGTCGGGGCGCCGGCCGGTCCGGGCAGGAAGCCGTACACCGACTGCGTGCCGTCGGGGGTGTCGAGCAGGGCGACATCCTGGAAGTCCTCGGCGCGCAGCGCGTCGGCGACCCAGTTCGCGGCCGCCTCGCACTCGCTCTTCGGGAACTGCGCGGGATCCGCCACCGACTGGAAGGCCACCAGCTCGGCCAGCTCCGTCTTGGCGCGGGGCATCAGCGAGGCAATGGTCTCGGAGATCGGACGGGCGGTCATGGGCACGCTCCTCGTGGGTGCGACGTTATGTGTACGAATCCGGCTACATGCACACCGATTGTGCGGCGCTGCATGGAGGACGAAGGCACGGTCGATCCTCCCACAGCGGGGGCCGGGCGCGGGGCGCCGTAGGATGCCGTAAGCAGCATGGGCCATTGGTGGGATCGGGAGCAGAAGCACATCGTGAGCAGCGAGAACGCAGACGCCGGACATGAGCACGAAGAGTCGTCCGTGTGGGACGTCGTCGTAGTCGGTGGCGGACCGGCCGGAGCTTCCGCGGCATACGCGGCGGCGGTCGCGGGCCGACGGGTACTGCTCCTCGAAAAGGCGGAACTGCCCCGCTACAAGACGTGTGGCGGCGGCATCATCGGGTTTTCGCGTGATTCACTGCCACCCGGATTCGAACTGCCGCTGCGGGACCGGATCCATGCGGTCACGTTCTCGCTCAACGGCAGGCTGACGCGCACCCGGCGTTCCAAGCGGATGCTCTTCGGGCTCATCAACCGCCCCGAGTTCGACGCGGGACTGGTCGAGGAGGCGCAGAAGGCGGGCGCCGAACTCCGGACCGGGGCGACGGTGACGAGGGTCGAACAGCACGGCGCCGCGGTACCCGACCGGCGCACGGTCGCCGTGGTGCTGTCCGGTGGCGAGACGATCCTGGCCCGCGCGGTCGTCGGTGCCGACGGCAGCGCGGGGCGGATAGGAGCCCATGTCGGGGTGAAGCTCGACCAGGTGGACCTCGGCCTGGAGGCGGAGATCCCGGTTCCGGCGACGGTCGCGGAGGACTGGGCGGGGCGGGTGCTCATCGACTGGGGTCCCATGCCCGGCAGTTACGGCTGGGTGTTCCCCAAGGGCGACGTCCTCACCGTCGGCGTGATCTCGGCGCGGGGCGACGGCGCGGGGACCAAGCGCTACTTGGAGGACTTCATCGCCCGGCTCGGTCTCGCCGGTTTCGAGCCGAAGATCTCCTCGGGGCATCTGACGCGCTGCCGCAGCGACGACTCGCCGCTGTCGCGCGGGCGGGTACTGGTGTGCGGCGACGCGGCGGGGCTGCTGGAGCCGTGGACCCGCGAGGGCATCTCCTTCGCGCTGCGGTCGGGGCGTCTCGCCGGTGAATGGGCGGTCCGTGTCGCGGAGTCGCACGATGCGGTGGACGCCCGGCGCCAGGCGCTGAACTACGCCTTCGCCATCAAGGCCGGCCTGGGTGTCGAGATGGGCGTCGGACGGCGCATGCTGAAGCTGTTCGAGCGCCGGCCCGGGGTGCTGCACGCGGTACTGACGGGATTCCGCCCGGCCTGGAACGCATTCGCCGGGGTCACCCGGGGGACGACCTCGCTGGCCGAGCTGGTCCGTACGCATCCGCTGGCGCAGCGGGCGCTCTCGGCGATGGACCGTTAGAGCCCGACGCCGTCCAGGGAGGGATGCCGCCGAGCACGGGGCGGGTGTCGTCGAGGGCGGGACCGGCCGGGCGGTCAGCCCTCGACGGTGATCCGGAAGACGGGGTGGTCCGGGCAGGCGGCCAGGAGTTCGGCATCCGTGGACTTCGCCGTGACGCCCTGGAAGTACTGGTTGACCTCCCAGCCCCACCGCTCCAGGTAGGCGCGGACGATCAGCGCCTTCTGGGCGTCGTCCGCGACCTCCACGGCTGTGAAGGCGCGGATCTTCCGGCCCACCTGCAGTTCGCCGCCGCCGGCCACCCTCATGTTGCGCACCCACTGGGAGTGGCCGCGCGCGGAGACCAGGTACTGCGCTCCCTCGTAGGAGTGCGGGTTCACGGGGATGCGCTGCATCTGGCCGCTCTTGCGGCCGCGCACCGACAACTCGGCCGTGCCGAGAAAGCTGACGCCGTGCCGGGCGAGCCGTCCGATGGTGCTGTTCAGCCGGACGTTGAAGGCATTGGCCTGACGGTAGTACGGCTGAGGCATGGTGACTCCTCGACGATTTGAGAGCGGTGCTCTCGCTTGAGATCAGTGTGCACGGGAGTGGCGCTCAAAAGCAAGAGCACTGCTCTCGTTATTGATCGGCGCTCTTCACCCGTGGCAGACTGAAGCCCATGAGCACTGTCCGGGGAGCCAGGGAACGGGCCCGCATCGAGGTCACCGCCGCCATCAAGGACGAGGCGAGGAAGCAGCTTGCGGCGGAGGGCGCAGCGAAGCTCTCGCTGCGCGCCGTCGCACGGGAGCTCGGTATGGCGTCCTCCGCGCTCTACCGCTACTTCCCCAGCCGGGACGAACTGCTCACGGCCCTCATCGTCGACGCGTACGACTCCGTGGGCGAGGCCGCCGAGGCCGCCCACCGGGCCGCTGCCGCCGACGCCGTCCCCCACCTCGCACGCTGGACCGCCGTCGCCCGCGCCGTGCGCGACTGGGCCCTCGCACACCCCCATGAGTACGCCCTGATCTACGGCTCGCCCGTGCCGGGATACAGCGCACCGCAGGCCACGATCGGCCCCGCCACCCGTGTCGGCCGTGTCCTGATCGCCGTCGTCGGCGAGGCCTACCGCACGGACGGCCTCGCCGTGCCGCCGCTCGCCGACGAGCTGCGCCCCGAGGCCGAGCGGATGGTCGCCGAACTCGCTCCCGACCTCCCTCCGGGCGTCGCCGTCCCGCTGATCGCCGCCTGGTCGCAGCTGTTCGGGCTGATCTCCTTCGAGATCTTCGGCCAGTTCAACCGGGTGGTCGAGGCCCGCGGGTTCTTCTTCCAGCAGGCCGTCACCGAGCTGGCCCGCACCGTCGGGCTGCTCGGCTCCCGGAACAGCCGAGGGCTGTCCGGCGGGTCCTGAGCGCCCGCCGCAGTCCTGTGCCGTCGTCCTGTGGAATGCCGGGTATTCCCTTCGGGCCAGACTGGGCCGGGGTACAGCGCCGACGCGCGCGGGGCCGGCACGACCTCCGAACAGCAGCCCTGGACCGGGCGTCGTCCTCCGGCCGGTACGTCGTCCTCCGGCCGGTACGTCGCCCCTCCGCCCCGTACGTCGCCCCTCCGGCCGATGCGTCGCGCCTCCGGCCGGTACGTCGTACTCCACAGGGAGTACGGGTGGTCACCACGCACGGCTGACGCCTGCGCCGCGGCCCGCCGTCTAGCGTGGCCGCCATGGAAGAGCAACGCTCACACCGGGGTCACGGCGAGCCGCCGCGGTGGCTGACAGGGGCGCCGGGTCGCTCCACCTCCCGGCTGCCCTGGCCGTCGACGGTCCTGCTCGGTGCCGTCGTCATGATCGGTTCGACCATCGCGGCCCGGAGCCAGATGGACGAGCGGGCGCCGCTGGACCTCTTCGCACGGCTGCTGCTCTTCCTGGCCGTCGCCGTGCTTCTCCTGCGCCACCGCCACCCCGTGACGGCCGTCTTCGGGAGTTCGGCTGCGGCGATGGTCTATCTGGCGGCCGGGTACCCGTACGGGCCGGTCTTCCTGGCCGTCGCCGTGGGCTGCTTCAGTGCCGTGGTCGCCGGACATCGGCGAGCGGCCTGGTCGGCTGTCGGCATGGTGTGGCTGGGACACGTCCTGGTGGCCCACTGGCTCTATCGCCTGCTGCCGCCCTCCGGCGGCCACGCCGCTCCCTGGGGGCAGGAACTGGGCATCGCCGCTTGGGCGGTGGCCATCGTCACCGCGGCGGAGTTCGTACGGGTACGCCGTGAGCAGTGGGCGGACCGGCGCGCGGAGCGGAAGGCCGCCGAGCAGCGCCGGGCCGATGAGGAGCGTCTGCGGATGGCGCGCGAACTCCATGACGTCCTGGCCCACAGCATCTCCGTCATCAATGTCCAGTCGAGCGTCGGGCTCGCGTTGATCGACTCCGACCCCGAACAGGCACGTGCCGCCCTCACCACCATCAAGGCCGCCAGCAAGGAGGCACTGGGCGAGGTCCGTCAGGTCCTGGACACCCTGCGCACCCCCGGGGACGCCCCTCGGACCCCGGCGCCCGGACTCGACCGGCTCCCCGAGCTCGTCGAACAGGCGGCGAGCGCCGGACTGACCGTCACCACCGAGACCGGCGGGGAGCGGGGCCCCGTACCGCCGGGCACGGATCTCGCCGCCTTCCGGATCGTGCAGGAAGCTCTGACGAATGTGGTCCGGCACTCCGGATCGCGCACCGCGCGGGTCCGTATCGGTTACGAGCCCGGCCGCATCCGGCTCCGCATCGACGACGACGGCCCCGCCACCGGCGACGACGCCGGCGGCAGCGGCAACGGGCTGGCGGGCATGCGGGAGCGGGCCGCCGCACTGGGTGGCACGATCGAGGCCGGGCCCGTGGCCGAGGGCGGTTTCCGGGTCCTGGCCGAGCTTCCGCTGCTGTCCGACGCGCCCGGTGCGGCCGCGCACAAGGAGGAGACACCGTGATCCGCGTACTGCTCGCCGACGACCAGCTGCTGGTCCGGGCCGGCTTCCGGGCCCTGCTGGACGCCCAGCCCGACATCGAGGTGGCGGGGGAGGCAGCCGACGGCGAGGAGGCCGTACGCAGGGTGCGCGAACTGCGGCCGGACGCCGTGCTGATGGACATCCGGATGCCGCGCCTCGACGGCCTCGCCGCCACCCGCGCCATCACCGAGGACGCCGAACTGGGCGATGTGAAGGTCGTCATGCTCACCACCTTCGAGCTCGACGAGTACGTCTTCGAGGCGATCCGCTCCGGCGCGTCCGGCTTCCTCGTCAAGGACACCGAACCGGAGGAACTGCTGCGGGCGGTACGCGCCGTGGTGGCCGGCGACGCGCTGCTCTCCCCGGGGGTCACCCGTCGGCTGATCGCCGAGTTCGCGGCCCGGTCCAAGGAGCCCGCGGTGGCGGCCGGACTGAGCGAACTCACCGAACGGGAAAGGGAGGTGATGGCACTCGTCGGCATCGGGCTCTCCAACGACGAGATCGCCCGGCGGCTGGTCGTCAGCCCGCTCACCGCCAAGACCCATGTCAGCCGCACGATGGTGAAGCTCGGCGCCCGAGACCGGGCCCAGCTGGTCGTGCTCGCCTACGAATCGGGGCTCGTACGCCCCGGCTGGCTCGGCTGACCCGGCCACCGCCGCGCAGACCCGTGTCCGATGTTCCCGCGTCCGGGGTCGTTGCGCGTCGGCCCGCCCGTCAGGACCAGGTGACTCCGGAGTTCTCGCGCCAGAGCCGGGCCGGTTCCGGGTCCCCTGTCACGGTGATCGCCGTGAGCGGCAGCCGATTCCAGAGTGTCAGATAGAGCTCGGCGACTGTGGCGCTCAACTCGCAGTCCACGGAGTCCTTTTCGGCCGGCGCGTCTTCCCGTACCGCCTCTGGCGGTTCCGGTGAGAGCCGTACGGTCCAGGTGGTCCCGGTGTCCGTGGCCCGCACTCGCAGCGAACGCGGTGTTCCGGTACGCACCTTGCTCATCGGGCGGGCGTGGAACCCGCGCAGCAACTCGTCGATTCCGTCCGCCGCGTGCGCGGCCGTCACCGGTGACGGCCGGCCGCCGCGTGCCGACTCCGCGTCCACCCGGTGGATCGTGGTCTCGTGTGCCTGCCGCCGGGCCCAGAAGGCCAGTGGCGACGGCGCGGGCATGAAGGTCCAGCACTCCAGCCCGGCCGGTGCGGCCCGCAGCGCGGCGACCAGGAGGCCGTGGCCCTCACGGAACCAGTCGAGCAACTGCCCTCCGTCCAGATCGGGTTCCCCGCCGTCCGGGTGGTACGAGGTGCGGCCCTCGACGACCAGGGCGGTTGCCCAGCGATGGACCATTCCGGTGTGCCGGAGCAGATCGCGTACCCGCCAGTCCGGACAGGTCGGCACGGGCGCCCCGGTTCCCGCCTTCCGCGCGGCGGCCGCCATCAGCTGCCCCTCGACGGCCAGGGTGTCGATGTGATCCGAGATCTCCATGGTGCTGATTGTGCCGGTGCGCCGGCTCTCGGGAAGGGCGAATCCGGGCTTCTCCGCGGTCCGGCCGGCCGGACTCTCAGGCGTGCGCCGCGTTGCGTGCCCCGTACCCCAGCGCGGCGGCCGCGGTGGCCAGCAGTGCGACCGTGGTGAGGGCCACCGGCAAGGAGGACCAGTCGGCCAGGAAGCCGATCGCGGGCGGTCCGAGCAGCATCCCGCCGTAGCCGAGCGTGGACGCGGCGGCCACCCCTCCGGGCCCGGCCAGCTCGCCCGCCCGGCTGACCGCGACGGGGAAGATATTGGCCAGACCGAGACCGGTGACGGCGAAGCCGAGGAGTGCCGACCAGGTGGTCGGGGCGAGCGAGCCGAGCAGCATTCCGGCGGCGGCCGTCGCGCCGCCCGCGACGAGGGTCCGGGTCTGGCCGAGTCGTTCGAGCAGCGCGGTGCCGCTGAGCCGGCCCGCCGTCATGGCCAGTGCGAACAGGGAGTATCCGGCGGCGGCGACGCCCGGGTGGGCATGCAGGTCCTGTTCCAGGTGGAGGGCGCCCCAGTCGGCCAGCGCGCCTTCCCCGTACGCGGTGCAGAGCGCGATCACGCCGAACAGCAGCACCATGCGGCGGGCCCGTCCGGTGGGCCGCCGCGGTTCCCCGGCGTCGTCGGCCGTGGACGCGGACCTCGGTGCCGGGTGGCGCAGCAGTACCGGTCCGACCGCCGCGGTGACCAGGAGTCCGATCCCGGTGAGGACGAACAGGTGCATGGCGGGGGAGAGGCCGCCCGCGACCAGTCCGCCGAGCCCGGCGCCGACCATTCCCCCGAGGCTGAACGCGGCGTGGAAGCTGGGCATCACGGGACGCCGCAGGGCAGCGACCAGATCGACCGCCGCGCTGTTCATCGCCACGTTCATCCCGCCGTACGCGGCGCCGAAGACCAGCAGCACCAGGCCGAGCGCGAGCGCCGAATGCGTCTGCGCGGGCAGGGCGATGCTCAGGGAGAGAAGGACGCCGCAGACCACGGTCACCGGATGGCTGCCGAAGCGCCGGCACAGCCGGCCGGTGAGCATCATGGTCACCACGGCCCCGGCGGACACGCCGAGCAGGGCGAGGCCGAGGGTGGAGGCCGAGGCGCCGGTCTGGTGCTTGATGGCCGGGATGCGGACCACCCAGCCGGCGAAGAGGAAACCGTCGAGGGCGAAGAACAGGGTCAGCGCGGTACGGAGGCGGGCCGGCGAAGGTGGGGCGGTGTTTCCGCCCGGTCCCCCCGGCAGTGCCGTCCGCAGTTTGTTTAGTTGCGGCACAAACTCAGCATAGGGGCGCCCGGACAACGGGCGCAAGACGGCCGCCCGCTACGGCCGCAAGGGGCACAAGTGCGCCACCGGGGCGTGGGCGGCACCCGCGGATCATGGGAGACTCGCCCCCATGAACGGCAAGGTGACCACCACCCGGACAAAGTTGGAGAGGGGCCGCAGCGCGCTCGGACCCGCGCTGGAACTGGTCCACACCGGACGCGCGCCCACCCGCGCCGTCCTCACCTCCGAGCTCGGGGTCACCCGGGCGACGGCCGGTGCGGTCGCCGCGGAGCTGGAAGCGCTCGGCCTGATCCGCGTCGACTCCCGGCCCGGCTCGGCCGCCGGCTCGCAGGGCCGCCCGTCGCACCGGCTGGCCATCCGCGAGTCCGGCCCCGTCGCCATCGCCGCACAGGTGCACGCCGACGGGTTCCGGGCCGCGCTCGTCGGGCTCGGCGGGCGGCTCGTCGCCACCACCCCGAGCTGCGCCACCGTCACCGCGGACCCGGCACAGGTCATCGGCGATGTGGTCGACGCCTGCGCCCGGTTGCTGCGGGACAGCGGACTGCGCTGCGTCGGCGCGGGCCTCGCCGTGCCGTCCGCGGTCGCCGAACCGGAGGGCAACGCACTCAACCCGCTGCACATCGCCTGGCCCGCGGGCGCCCCGGTGCGTGAGATCTTCGCCGCGCGGGTACGGGAGGCGGGCATCCCCGGACCCGCGTTCACCGGGAACGACGTCAACCTCGCGGCGCTCGCCGAACACCGGCACGGTGCCGGGCGAGGCGCCCAGCATCTGCTCTGTGTGGCCACCGGCCACCGTGGCGTGGGCGGTGCACTGGTCCTCGACGGCCGCCTGCACACCGGGAGTTCGGGGCTCGCGCTGGAGGTCGGCCATCTCACGGTGCACCCCGAGGGCCGCCCGTGCCACTGCGGCGGTCGCGGCTGCCTGGACGTCGAGACCGACCCGCTCGCCTTCCTGATCGCCGCCCGCCGCGAACCCGGTCCGGAGGAGTCGCTGCTCAAGCAGGCGGGCGACCTGCTGCGTACGGAGTACGAGGACCCGGCGGTACGGGGCGCGGCCGAGGAACTGATCGACCGGCTCGGCCTCGGGCTCGCCGGACTGGTCAACATCCTCAACCCGGACCGCATCATCCTCGGCGGGCTGCACCGGGCCCTGCTCGACGCGGATCCGGAGCGGCTGCGCGCGGTGGTGGCCGACCGCAGCCTGTGGGGGCGCAGCGGCAGCGTGCCGATCCTGCCGTGCACACTCGATTACAACAGCCTGGTGGGCGCGGCGGAACTGGCCTGGCAGCCCGTGCTGGACGATCCGCTGGCCGCTCTTGCGTGACGAGGTCCACGGGCGAGCGTGTTCTCCTCAGCCCTCGGACGGGCCCGACACCCTCCAGGCGAACGCCCGCGCCGGGTTGCCCACCAGGATGGTGTCCAACGCCTCCTTCCCCAGGGCCTGTTCGAGGCGCGGGCGCAACCGGTTCAGCAGATGCGGCATGCCCGGGGTCTCGGGCACGGTCGTGTCGCCGCCCAGCAGCAACTGCCCGCCGAAACCGGCGTCGGTGAGGGCGGTCAGCTGCTCGGGCAGTCGCCAGTCCGTCGCGTGATGGGCCCGGGACGGACCGTCGAATGCCAGGAACGCGCCCGCCCGCGCCGCCTCACGCTGTACGGCCGTCTCCGGTGACCGGCCCAGATGGCCGAGGACCACCCGCTGCGGCCCGACTCCCAACTCACCGCAGAGCAGGTCCAGTACGTCGAGAGCCGCCGTTCCCAGCTCCAGGTGGACGGCGATCGGCGCGCCGGTGCGGTGGTGGGCCTCCGCTGCCGCCGCGGTCGCTACCACTGCCGTCCCTCCCCGAGCCGCTCCCGCAGTCCGGCCGGAGGCGGGGGTGCCGCTGCCTCGTCGGGCCGGACGGCGCCGTCGACATGCTCGGCAGGTCCGGCGGAGGTGCCGGGACGGTTCCTCGTGATCTGCATGTGCCGTGTGCTCCTGGGGTGTCAGGCGGAGGTGCCACGCGGGGCGAGCAGCGAGAGCAGCCCGCGGGCGCCCGCGTCGAACGCGTCCGTCGAGCCGGAGGCGCGGGCCAGTACATAGCCGCCCTGCACCGTCGCGACGATCGTCGCCGCCACCTCCTCGGGGACGAGGGAGGAGCTGAACTCGCCCTGTTCCAGGCCCTCCTGGACGATCTCGGCGAGGCGGCCGCGCAACCAGCCGATCGTCTCGTCGACCGGTGCGCGCAACTCCTCGCTCGCGACGACATCCGGATCCATCGTCAGGCGCCCGACCGGACAGCCGCGGAGCACATCGCGCTCGCGCAGGAGATAGGCCGAGATCCGCTCGTACGCCGTCCCCGGACCGTCGAACAGCCGTCCCGCGGTCTCGCGCATCTGCGCGGCCGTGCGGCGGATGGCCGCGAGCGCCAGATCGGGTTTGCCCGCGAAGTGGTGGTACATGCTGCCCTGGCCCGCGCCCGCCTGCTGCTGGATGGCCTTGGGGCTGGTGCCCACATAGCCGCGCTCCCACAGGAGCTCCCGAGTGGCTTCGATCAGACGGTCCGGAGTGCTCATGAGGCGACTGTACATACTAGTAGGTACAGAATCCAGTGATCTCGGTCGGCCGACGGGAGCAGCCGCAGATCCACCCCGTACTCCCGAGGGGGTACGCGTACGGCCGCTGGCCGTACGACGACTCGGACCCCCTCCCGGGGCGAGGCTCGAAAACGTCAGGAGAACCTGACCGCGAACCCCGAACCGAGGGAGCTGACCGAGATGAACACTCTGGCGCACAGCGGTGGACCCGGGCCCTGGATCCTCCTCTTCCCGCTCTTCTGGGCGGCCGTCGTCACCGGCGGCGTCACCCTGCTGCGGCGTACCGCCCGGCGCGGCCGACGAGGCCCCTGGCAGGCGCGTCCCACCCAGGAGGCACCTGCCGAACCGTCGCCGATCACCCTGCTCGGCCGCCGCTTTGCGGCCGGGGAGATCGACGAGGAGGAGTACTGGCGCCGGCTCTCCGTCCTCGACGAGCAGTTCGGCCGCGGCGGCAAGGGAGCAGCGGCATGACCACCACCGCCCCCACTTCCGATTCCACCCCCAGGTCCGCCACCGCCGCCGCTGCCCGGGTCGTCGACGCCGTGAAGCTCTACGGCACGGGCGACACCCGGGTCAGGGCCCTGGACGGGGTGAGCGTCGACTTCCCGGCCGGCCGCTTCACCGCGATCATGGGGCCCTCCGGCTCCGGAAAATCCACCCTGATGCACTGCGCGGCCGGACTCGACACCCTCACGTCCGGCTCGGCCTTCATCGGCGACACCGACATCGGCGCCCTGGACGACCGCAGGCTCACCCTGCTGCGCCGACGGCGCATCGGCTTCGTCTTCCAGTCCTTCAACCTCCTGCCGACGCTCACCGTCGCCGAGAACATCACCCTGCCCCTGGACCTCGCGGGTGAGCGCCCCGACCCGGAGTGGCTCGACGCACTGGTCGACACGGTCGGGCTGCGGGACCGGCTGCACCACCGGCCCGGCGAACTGTCCGGTGGACAGCAGCAGCGGGTGGCGGTGGCGCGGGCCTTCGCGGGCAGCCCCGACGTCGTCTTCGCCGACGAACCGACCGGCAACCTCGACTCCCGTTCCGGTCAGGAGGTGCTCCGGCTGCTCGGCCGCACCGTCCGGCAGACCGGTCGTACGGTCGTCATGGTCACCCACGACCCGCTCGCCGCCGCCCACGCCGACGAGGCCGTCTTCCTCGCCGACGGCCGGCTCGTCGACCGGATGCCCGACCCCACGGCGGAGCGCGTACTCGACCGCTTCAAGTCCTTGGCCCCCCACCCCTCGCGCGGGCGGTGACGGCATGACCAGCACCCGGGCCTCCGTGCGCCTGAGCCTCTCCTCGCTCCGCGCCCGCAAGCGCCGCTTCGCCGGCACCTTCGTCGCCGTCCTGCTCGGCGTCGCGTTCCTCACCGGGACGCTCGTCATGGGCGACACGCTGCGCGCGAGCTTCGACACCATGTTCGGCAACGCCACCGCCGGCACCGACGCCGTCGTGCGCGGCTCCCATGCGGTCACCGTCGCCGGTGAGTCCCAGGGCACCCGGCAGCCGGTGAGCACCGCGCTCGTGGAGAGGATCGAGCAGACCCCCGGGGTCGCCGCGGCGGCCCCCGACATCCAGGGCGCCGGCCAGCTCATCGGCTCGGACGGCAGACCCATCGGCGGCCAGGGGCCGCCCACCCTCGCCGGCAACTGGATCGACGACCCGAAACTCAACCCGTACCGGCTCGCGGAGGGACGCGCCCCGTCCGCACCCGGTGAGGTCGTCGTCAACCGCGGCGCCGCCGACCGGGGCGGGCTCGGGATCGGCGACACCACCGTGCTGCGCACCCCCGACCCGGTGCGCGTCACGATCGTCGGACTGGCCACCTTCGGCGGGCAGGACGGCATGGGCCAGGTCACCTACACCGCGCTGACACGGGCCGACGCCGAGAAGTACCTCACGCCGAAGCCCGGCGAGGCATCGGCCATCCAGGTGCGTGCGGGTCCGGGTACGAGCCAGCGGGAACTCGTCGAAGCACTGCGCCCCGTGCTGCCCAAGGGCGTCGAGGCCGTCACCGGACAGGCCGCGGCCGCCGAGAACCGGGACATGATCTCGGGCGCCTTCCTCGGCCTGTTCACCACGCTGCTGCTGGTGTTCTCCGGGATCGTGCTGCTCGTCGCCACCTTCTCCATCCACAACACCTTCGCGATCGTCGTTGCCCAGCGGACCCGTGAGAACGCCCTGCTGCGCGCGCTCGGCGCCACCCGTCGGCAGGTCGTCGCCTCCACCCTCGTCGAGGCGAGCGCGGTCGGCGTGGTCGCCTCCGCGGCCGGTCTGGCCGGCGGTATCGGTATCGCCGCCGGACTGCGGGCGCTCTTCCCCGCCGTAGGATTCCCGTTCCCCGAGGGCGCGCTGGTGATCGGCGCCGCCTCCCTGCTGCTGCCACTCGCCGTCGGCGTCGTCGTCTGTCTCGGCTCCGCCCTTCTGCCCGCGGTCCGGGCCGGGCGCACCGCTCCGCTCGCCGCCCTGCGCGAGAGCGCCGTCGACGACCCCGCGGCATCCCGGACACGTGCTCTCGTCGGGCTCGTGCTGCTGGTGGCCTCCCTCGGCGCCGTCCTGACCGGCGGGTCGGCCGACCCGTCGGCCTGGCTGTCGGCCGCCGGCGCGGTGTCGGCACTCGCCGCGTTCGTGGTGCTCGGACCGGTCGCCTCCTCGTACGCCGTACGGCTCCTCGGCGCCCCGCTCGACCGGCTGCGCGGCGTCCCGGGCCGACTGGCCCGGCGCAACGCCCTGCGCAGCCCCCGGCGGACCGCCTCCACCGCGACCGCACTGATGATCGGCGTGGCCGTGGTCTGTCTCTTCACCGTCTTCGGCGCTTCGCTGAAGGCCACCATGAACCGGACGGTGGACCGCTCCTTCGCCGGCGACGTCGCCATCAGCGCCCCCGCCTTCGGGGCGGGCGGCAGCGGTCTCAGCCCCCGGCTCGCCCCGGCCGTCGACCGGCTGCCGGAGGTCGCGACCGCCGTCGGCCTCGGCAAGGGGGTCGCCGAGGTCGACGGCGCCGGACGCGCCCTGACCGTCACCGACCCGGCCGCGCTCGGCGGGGTCTTCGACCTCGGCCGGATCGAAGGATCTCTGAAGGGGCTGGGCGCGAACGGGATCGCGGTGTCCGGCACCGAGGCCGGGAAGCGCGGACTGCACACCGGCTCCACCGCGCGCCTCACCTTCACCGACGGCACCCGGCAGGACTTCACCGTCCGCGCCGTCTACGACCGGTCGGAACTGGCGGGCGACTACGTCATCACCCGCCAGGCATGGGCCCCGCACCGCGCGCAGGACTCCGACTCGCTGATCGCCGTCTCCTTCAAGCCCGGTGTGTCGACCGCCGACGGCAAGGCCGCCGTCGTGAAGACCGCCGCAGCGTACGGCAACCCGGACGTGCAGACCCGCGGCGAGTACGCGCAGTCCTCGGCCGGCGGCATCGACATGATGCTCACCCTGGTCTACGCCCTGCTGGCACTCGCCGTCCTGATCGCCCTGCTGGGCATCGCCAACACGCTGACCCTCGCCCTCCACGAACGCACCAGGGAACTGGGCCTGTTGCGGGCCCTCGGGCAGACGAGGAGCCAGCTGCGGTCCATGGTCCGCTGGGAATCGGTCCTGGTCGCCGCGTTCGGCACCGCCGGTGGTCTGCTGCTCGGCGGCTTCCTGGGCCGGGTGCTGGTGAAGGCGTCCGCGGGCGCCACCGACTTCTCCTTCGTGCTGCCGCCGCTGCGGCTCCTGGTGGTGGCCCTCGTGGGGATCGCCGCCGGGGCACTGGCGGGGTGGCGGCCGGCCCGGCGGGCGGCTCGACTGGACGTGCTCCGCGCGATCTCCGCCGAATAGCGCGCGAGAAGGAGGAGCGGGGCGCCGGGGGCGCTCCGCTCCTCCTTCTCCGCTACCCGACCACCGCCGACCGGGCGACGGAGGGCGTACGGCTCTCCAGGTACGCGACGGCGTCCGGCTCGAACGGCCCGTCCGTCGTGGCCCCGTACACCGAGTGCGGCGGCTGCGCGGCGAACAGGGGAGGGGGCGCCGGAAGGGTGAACCAGACGACCTTCCCGGCCCCGCCCGTCGGGCGGACGCCCCAGCTCTCACTGACCGCGGCGATCAGGGCGAGCCCGCGCCCCGAGGTGCTGGACGCACTGGGCTCGCGCACGGTCGGCAGCCGTGGGTCGTGGTCGTGGACGGACACCGTCAGCCGTTCGAGCAGCAACTCGATCTCGACGATGCACGATTTGTCCGGCTGGGCATGCCGGTGGACATTGGTCAGCAGTTCGGTGACGCCGAGCGCCGCATGGTCGATCAACGGATCGAGATGCCAGTAGCGCAACTGCGCCGAAACGATTCTGCGGACCTGACCGATCCGCGACGGCAGGGCCTGGAGCTCCACCGTGCAGTGCCTGCTTGGCTCGCTGATCACGGCTGCGACTCCCCGAAATAGGTCCGGAAGACGACGAAGGGGCGGATCCAGCAGATGGCCGACTGCTGATTCCCGACCGGCAGTGACGGATCACAGTGTCACCGCCGTTGAACCATGAGTGACGTGTGACCAATGTCGCTCAGGGGGAACGGTTCCGCAACTCGCGATGCTCCGGTCGCGCCACTCCGTCAGATCATGCGGCCGCCCGCGCTGCGCAGCGTTTCGAGAAATCTGTGGGTGGGTCCGGCCGTGTCCGGAGCGTGGTTGCGCTGCCCCATCGTCAGCCGGTACCGCGTCCCGTTGAGGCGCGCCACGGCCGCCCCGGTTCCGGCGAACCACGGCCTGCCCGCACTCACCGCCACCACCGGCGCGCTGTCGATCTCCCGTCCGTAACTGGTCAGCAGGGCCAGCCTCCCGTCCTTGACGACCACCTGCCCGGCCCTCGTGAGCGAACGGGCCCACCTCTCGATCCGTACCCCCGTCGCACTGAACTCGGTTTCCGGCATGACTGCTTCGCCCCCTTCGTAGTGCTTCTGATGGGCAGTCTGCACAAGCCGGCAGCGGCACGCCAGGCCGCGTCCGGGAGCAATCCGGCGACCGTTCTGTCCGTCCGGGCCAAGGCTGGGCTATGGAATATCAAAGTGAACGTTTCTGCAGGTAGGGGGAATATCGTTGACGGCGGAGAGTCCGGTGACACGAGGAGGAACGCGTTGATGGGCCACAGTGAGCACACAGACGAAGGCCGGTCCGCAGCGACCATCGACATCGACCGCTCCGACCCGGAGTACCGGGCCTGGCTCAAGGAGGCGGTCCGCAAGGTCCAGGCCGACGCCAACCGCTCCGCAGACACCCATCTGCTGCGCTTCCCGCTGCCCGAGAGCTGGGGCATCGACCTCTACCTCAAGGACGAGTCGACGCACCCCACCGGCAGCCTCAAGCACCGGCTGGCCCGCTCGCTCTTCCTCTACGGGCTCTGCAACGGCTGGGTCCGGCCGGGCAGGCCGGTGATCGAGGCGTCCAGCGGTTCGACGGCCGTCTCCGAGGCGTACTTCGCCAAGCTGATCGGTGTGCCGTTCATCGCCGTGATGCCCCGCACCACCAGCCCGGAGAAGTGCCGCCTGATCGAGTTCCACGGCGGTCGCTGCCACTTCGTCGACGACTCGCGGAAGCTGTACGAGGAGTCGGCCACGCTCGCCGCCGCAACCGGCGGCCACTACATGGACCAGTTCACCTACGCGGAACGGGCTACCGACTGGCGCGGCAACAACAACATCGCCGAGTCGATCTACCAGCAGCTGAGGCTGGAGCGCTACCCGGAGCCGACGTGGATCGTCGCCACGGCCGGAACGGGCGGCACCTCGGCGACCATCGCCCGCTATGTGCACTACATGCAGTTCGACACCCGGATCTGTGTGCCCGACCCGGAGAACTCCTGTTTCTTCGACGGCTGGACCCACCACAACCTCCTGGCCACCAGCGACCGCGGCTCCCGGATCGAGGGCATCGGCAGGCCCCGGATGGAGCCGAGCTTCGTGCCCGGGGCCGTCGACCGGATGATGAAGGTGCCGGACGCGGCCACCGTCGCGGCCGTGCGCGCCCTGGAGAAGGCCATCGGCCGGAAGGCGGGAGGCTCCACCGGAACCGGGCTGTGGAGCGCGTTCAAACTGGTCGCGGAAATGGTCGGACAGGGCAGCACGGGCAGCGTCGTCACGCTGATCTGCGACCCGGGCGACCGCTACCTCGACAAGTACTACTCCGACAGCTGGCTCGCCGAACAGGGCCTGGACATCGCCCCGTACACGCGGACCATCGACGCCTTCCTGAACAGCGGCAACTGGCCCGGATAGCACCGACGCGGGCCGGTGCGCGCGGAGCGGGTCCGGGCTCAGGTCCCGGACCCGGCCAGCCGCCGGTCGAGATTGCGCACCGCGTCCCGGAACGCCCGGCCCATCCCCGGCCGGCCCAGCCGCAGGGCGAACCGGAAGGTCGCGGAACCGTCGGCGGCGAATGTCCACTGCACCCGCGTCCCGGTCCCGGCCGGGGTGAGCCGCCACTCCTCCAGCAGGGCTTTCGGGCCAGGGGCGCTGGACTCGTCGACCCGATAGGTGTACCGCTCGCAGGGCTCCGCCGCGAGGATCGACTCGCGCAGCACCGTGCCGCCCATGAGCCGGACCTCGCGGCCCGCGCCGTCCTCGGTCGGGCGGGCCGCCCTCACCGAGGTGAACCAGTTCGGCCAGCCCGCCACGTCGTCGGCGAGCGCACGGTAGACCGTCTCGGGAGGCGCGGACACCTCGGCGGCGAAGACCAGCCGCAGTGGGGCAGACTCGATGAAATCGAGGTCCACGGAACGGAGTCGGCGTGCCATGGATCGCACCTCCCGTGCGGCCGGCGGCGTGCGGGGTCGCGCATACCATAGCTGTCGCACCGTCAGATGTCCTTGCCGGTACGGAAGTCATGCGACCGAGCGCTGCGGGACCGCCCGTGCGGCCGCGGTGATGTTGCGGGCCATCCCACCGAACACCACCGAGTGGAACGGCCACACGCTCCACCAGTAGGCGTGGCCGAGCAGTCCGCGTGGATGGAACAGGGCCCGCTGCCGGTAGACCGTCCGGCCCCGCTCGTCACGGTCCACCGACAGTTCGAGCCAGGCGGGACCGGGCAGTCGCATCTCGGCGCGCAGCCGCAGCAGCTCGCCCGGAACGATCTCCTCCACTCGCCAGAAGTCCAATGAGTCGCCCACCCGCAGCCGCTGTGCGTCCCGCCGCCCGCGCCGCAGCCCGACGCCGCCGACGATTCGGTCGAGCCAGCCCCGCACGGCCCAGGCGAGCGGGAACGAGTACCAGCCGTTCTCGCCGCCGATGCCCTCGATCACCCGCCAGAGCGCGGCCGGTGCCACCGGCACGGTCAGTTCCCGCTCGTCGCGGTAGAGGCTGCCGCCGGACCAGTCCGGATCGGTGGGCAACGGGTCGCTGGGGGCGCCGGGCACCGCGGCGGACGACCAGCGGGTGTCGACCCGGGCATCCTTGATCCGCTGGAGCGCCAGCCGCAGCGCCTGCTCGAAGCCGATGGCCCCACCGGGCGGATCGGGTACGTACCGGGCGATGTCGTGCTCGCGACAGACCACCTCGTGGCGCAGCGACTCCGCCAGCGGCCGGGCGATGGCGGGCGGCACGGGTGTCACCAGGCCGATCCAGAGACTGGAGAGCCCCGGGGTGAGCACCGGCACGGGGAGGATCACCCGGTGCGGCAATCCGGCGACCTGGGCGTACCGCCGCATCATGTCCCGGTACGTCATGACCTCCGGGCCGCCGATGTCGAACGTACGGTTCACCTCGTCCGGCAGGCGGGCGCAGCCGACGAGATACCGCAGCACGTCCCGTACCGCGATCGGCTGGATCGACGTGCGCACCCAGCTCGGGGTGATCATCACCGGCAGCCGTTCGGTGAGATGGCGCAGGATCTCGAACGAGGCCGAGCCCGAACCGATGACGACCGCGGCCCGCAGTACGGCCGTCGGCACCCCGGAATCCAGCAGAATGCGCCCCACCTCGGCCCGCGACCGCAGATGCGGTGACAGTTCCCGCTCGGGCACCCCGGCCGGGGTGAGCCCGCCGAGGTACACGATCCGGCCGACCCCCGCCGCCCGCGCCTGCTCACCGAAGATCCGGGCCGCCTCGCGGTCCTTCTCCTCGAACCCGGGCCCTGAGCCGAGCGCGTGCACCAGGTAGTACGCCACATCCATGTCCCGCATCGCCGCCCGCACCGCAGCGGCGTCGAAGACATCCCCCTTCACCACCTCGACCCGGTCCGCCCACGGCTGGTCACGCAGCTTCTGCGGGGTCCTGGCCAGTGTGCGCACGCCGTGGCCGGCGTCGAGAAGTGCGGGCACCAGCCTGCCGCCGATGTACCCGGAGGCACCGGTCACCAGACAACGCAGCCGCGTACCGCCGGAGGGTTCGGTCACCCGCCCGAGTCTTCCACCGCGGGGTCCTCCGGGGCTCGCCGGAGGGCTCCGAACGGCGGCACGCGGGCCACCCGCCGCGCCGGCGGCGCTACGGGCGCGGCCCGGCCGGACGGTCCAGCATGCCGTCGAGCACCCGGCCGAAGACCCGGCGGCCCGCTCCGCGGATCAACGGATCGGCCCACCGCGGCAGCAGCCGGACACTCAGCTCCTCCACCCACACCACATGGGATCCGCAATCCGTCGGATACACGTCGATCGACGCCCGGCCCCGCACCAGCCGACCGCGCTTCTCCAGCCGGCACAGCCCCGCGCGCCCGGCGGCGGGCGGGGTCCAGCGCACCACTTCCATCGGATCGTCGAAGCCCAGCAACCCCACGCCCGTGCGCGCCACGAAGACGGTCCCCGTCCCGGTCGGCAGCCCCGTGGGCACGGTGATCCTGGTCAGCGGTACCTGCGCGGCGTGCCGTTCCCAGTCCGTCACCCGGCGCCAGCACTCGGCTGCGGGCAAGGGCGTGAAGCGCTCGATCCGGAAGACGGCCACGGTGCGATCCTATGGGCTGTCCCGCCACCACCCCCCGGTGAACGAGTGCGCGGCACCGTACGGCGGAGGGGCCTTCGCACACTCGATGTATTCGGACGCTCCGGCAACGCGGAGAGGCGCCGCAGCCGTCGTCGCGCACCCGCGGGGGACGGTGGGACAGCGGCGGCGGGACAGCCCTGGGGGTGCCACGCCGCCGCCCGGCCGCTCAGGAGACGTCGTCCGCGATCCGGCCTGCCACCAGCAGGCCCGGCACATGTTCCTCGATCTCCTCGCGGGCGGCGGCCGACAGACCCGCGTCCGTGACGAACGTGTCCACCTGCTCCAGTGCCGCGAACGAACTCAGGCCCACCGTGCCCCACTTGGTGTGGTCCGCCACCACGACCACACGCCGCGCCGACTGGACGAAACGCCGATTGGTCTCGGCCTCCGCCAGATTCGGCGTGGAAAGCCCGGCCTCCACCGAGATCCCGTGCACGCCGAGGAACAGCACGTCGAAATGGAGCGAGGCGATCGCCTGATCCGCGACCGGGCCGACCAGGGAGTCCGACGGGGTCCGTACACCACCGGTGAGCACCACCGTGGCGGCCCCGGTCCGCGCCCCGCCCGCGCCCCCCGGCCGTTGCGCGGAGTGGAACACATCGGCGACTCGCACCGAGTTGGTCACCACCGTCAGATCCGGTACGTCCAGCAGCCGCTGGGCGAGCGCGTATGTCGTCGTACCGCCGGAGAGCGCGATGGCGCTGCCGGGCACCGCCATGGCCGCGGCCGTCCGCGCGATGTCCTCCTTGGCGGTCAGTTCCAGTGCCGACTTGGCCTCGAAACCGGGCTCGTGCGTACTGGCCTCGACCACCGGAACGGCCCCGCCGTGCACCTTCTCGACCATGCCCTGGCGGGCCAGGGCGTCCAGATCCCGGCGGACGGTCATGTCCGAGACGTTCAGCCTGCGGGTGAGTTCATTGACCCGGACCCCACCACGCCTGCGCACCTCGTCGAGGATCAGGGCACGCCGCTGCTCCGCGAGCAGGTTCTGATTCTCGCTCAACGCCGGTCCGGTCCTTCCCTCTGGCCGTACGACAGTCTCTTCGGACGGGGGTCATCCTGCCACGCGGTGTCGCCGGCCGCCGCACTGGGGAGATTCCTTGAGAGCGGTGCGTACACCGGCCCTCCTCCATGATTCTGGTGACCGTGCATCAGCACCTCCCCCCACCACCGAGAGAGCGAGTCACTCCAGTGCCCCCTGCCACCCAGGCCCCGCAGAGTCCCGGGCCCGCGCTGGAACTTCTGGTCCACGGCGTGGGCGGAACCACCCCGCAGGAGATGCTCGACGACCCGCGCCCGGTCCGAGTGACCGGCGACGCGACCGCCGCCATGTACCGCCGGGCCGGGGACATGGACGCCGAACAGCACCCGGAGCGGTACCGCGACCGGCCCATCGCCGAGGCCTACTGCTGGTCCAACCTCACCTCCGGCAACGGCTCCCGCGCACTGTGGCTGCTGCTGCTCCCGTTCATGGTGGTCAATCTCGCCCACTGGATGCGGCCCACGGCCCGGGGCCGCACCCGCGCGGTGCGCCTGTACGGGGTCCTCGTCCGGCTCGTCGCGCTCAGCCTCACGGTCCTGCTGACCGCGGCGGCGTGCGAGGTCGCGCTCGATCTGACGGCCTGGCAGTGCGCGGGCGTGCCGGACTGCTCGGACAAGCGGTCCTGGCTCGGCTTCCTTTCGACGGCACAGGGCGGCTGGTGGTCCCAGCCCGGCCGGAGGCTCGCCCTCGCCGCGCTCGTGCCCACCGCCCTGGTGGGCCTGCTCTGGTTCCTGTCCAACCGGACATGGAGCGCCTACGAATCGCAGCGCCCGCTCACCGGATCCGAACCGGACCGGGCCGACCCGGGGACCGCGCACACCCCCGACACCGCCGGCGCCCCGGCCGGTGGCCGCCCGGCCCTCGGCCGACCCGGATTCTGGTACGGCCGCCGGCTGGTCGCCCGGCTGCGTGCCGCCCACACCGCCGCCGGATTCCTCACCGTCGCCGCGTCGGTCGCGGGCGCCGCGGCCCGCCACGACCGTGCCGCCACCGGCCCTGTGCCCGGGATCATCGGCCGGCTGATCGAAGCGGCGCTCGTGCTGGGCGCGCTCGTCGTGCTGTGGGTCGTCTGCCGCCGAGGCCGCAGCGAACGGCGCCTGGACAACCGGCTCGACCGGGCCCTCATCACCTATCTCCCCGGCGCCGCTCTGGCCCTGCTCCTCCTCGCCGCCGTGTACGCGGCATGGTCGCGCCCCGCCTGGATCTCCGCGGGCGCCCTGCCCGGCGATGTCTCCTTCAGCGTCATCACGCTCGGCCAGGGGACGCTCGTCGTCGTCCTCGCCGTGGTGTCACTCGGCCTGTACCGCAAGGTTCCCGAACCCCGCACCGTCATGTACGGACTCGGCGGACCGGTGGTCGCCATGCTCGCCTGCGCGCTCGGCGGCGTCATGACCGGCGGCGTCGCCCAGCGCGTCGCCGACTGGCTCGACGGCCCCGGCACCCCGGGCATGGGCCGGAACGCCGTCATCGAAGGGCCGCCGGTGCTGCTCAGCTGGCAGGCATCGGTCATCCCCGTGCTCCTGGTGCTGCTGGCGGTCCCGGGCGCCGTGCTGCTCGTACGCACCTGGCTCACCGCCCGCGCCCTGGAACCCGAGATCGACCGGGAGTACGGGCAGGAGCGGCCGGACCCCGCCCGGACCCGGCAGATCGCCCGGATCCGGGCCACGGCAGCCCTCACCGACTCGGCACCCTGGATCTTCGGCCCGGTCTCCGGCGCCACGCTGCTCCTCGGTGCGGCGGCGGTCGGCGGGGCCGGGGCGAGCGGCGAGGTGCCCGGCCTGGCGATGAAGGGCAGCGGCCCGTTCATCGAGTCCGTGGCCGAAGCGGCTCAGTCGACCGGCTCCTGGATGATCGGATTCGGCTTCATACTCTTCGTCACCTGGGGACGGCGCGCCTACCGCGACGCCTCCGCCCGGCGCACCATCGGCATCCTCTGGGACGTCGGTACGTTCTGGCCGCGCGCCGCCCACCCCTTCGCACCGCCCTGCTACGCGGAGCGTGCCGTCCCCGACCTGGCGTCACGGATGTGCGGCTGGACCCGGCTCACCCACGGCAGGCTCGTCATCTCCGGCCATTCCCAGGGCAGCGTCCTCGCGGCGTCCGCGGTCTGGCAGCTGCCCGCGGAGACCCGGAGCCGGGTTGCGCTGCTCACCTACGGCTCACCGATCGAGCGGCTCTACGCGCGCTGGTTCCCCGCCTACTTCGGCCACGGACCGCTGCAGGGGCTGCACCGGTCCGTGCACTGCTGGCGCAACCTCTGGCGGGCCACCGATCCGATCGGCGGCCGGGTCCGGCTCGACGAGGGGCCGGGGCCCGAGGTGGACCGGGGGCCGCTGAAGGACCCCCTGGTCTACGGGCGTACCCCCGAGCATCCGCTGCCCGAGCCGATTCTGGGGCACTCGGACTACCAGGCCGACCCCGTCTTCGCCCAGGAACGAGCCGCGCTGCTGAACCGGCTCACCCCGGTCCTGCCCCGCCAGGCCGACGGGGAGGAATCCACGAAGTCCCTGCGGGCTCAGGGGAGTTCGGGCAAGTCCTCCGGGTAGAGCAGGCTGAGGTCGTCCGTGCTCGGCTCGGCGAGCTGGGCGACCCTGCCCGCGTGCCGCTCCACCATCGACTCGAACGTCTGCCGCGCCGTACGGCCGTTGCCGAACGCCGGGCCCTTGGGAAGCTCCGCGAAGTACTTCAGCAGCGCTTCCCCGGTTCCGGCGGCCAGGCTGTACTCGTGCTCGTCGGCCTGCTGCCCGACGATCCGCAGCAGTTCGGCCGGTTCGTAGTCGCTGAAGGTGATGGTCCGCGAGAAACGGGACGCCACCCCGGGGTTGACGGTGAGGAACCGCTCCATCTCAAGGGTGTAACCGGCGACGATGACGACCACCGCGTCCCGGTGATCCTCCATCAGCTTGACGAGCGTGTCGATGGCCTCCCGGCCGAAGTCCCGGCCGGAGTCCTCGGGCGACAGGGCGTATGCCTCGTCGACGAACAGCACCCCGCCGCGCGCCCGGTCGAAGGCCTCCTGGGTGCGGATGGCCGTCGAGCCGATGTGCTCGCCGACCAGGTCGACCCGGGAGACCTCGATCAGATGGCCCCGCTCCAGTACCCCGAGCGAGGCGAGGATCTCGCCGTACAGCCGGGCCACGGTGGTCTTGCCGGTGCCGGGGGAGCCGGTGAAGACGAGATGCCGCCGGGCCGACGCGGCCTTGAGCCCGGCCTCCCGGCGCCGACGGCCGACCTCGATCATGTCGGTGAGGGCGCGCACCTCCCGCTTCACGCTGTCCAGGCCCACCAGCGCGTCCAGTTCTCCGAGGACGGCGTCCGACGCGCGCACCGGCACGGCGGCGGGGACCTCGGCCGGGGCGGGCTCCGCGGCCCGCTGTCCGGGGGCCGCGCCGAGCAGCCCGGAGGCCGATTGGGTCGCCGTCAGCACGGCCGGGGCCGGGGGAACGGGGGAGCGCAGCGCGCTCTCGTCGCTCGTGCAGTCCTCCACGACGGGCCCCGCCCCCTGTCCGTCCCCGTGGCTGCCGCCTTCGGCGAACTCGTAGCCACCGCGGGCGCACCGCTCGGTGCGGCAACGGGTCAGCGTCGTACGGCAGCCGTCCATCACATGGAAGCCATAGCCCTCACTCCCGGTGACCCGGCAGCTGTGGAAGGTGCCGCGGCCCTCGGCGGAGACGTAGAAACCGGCCTCGGCGGGCGAGGTGACCGCGCAGCGCTCGATCGTCGGGTCCGCGCCCTTGGTGACGATCACTCCGGTCTGCGCGGCGTCGATGGTGCAGTTGTTCAGCGTGCCGCCGCTGCCGTGGTCGCGGAACCAGGCGCCGGTGGACGCCTCGCGGATGCGGCAGTCGTCGAGCTGGGCGGTCGCCCCGTCGCTCACCGACACCGCGGTATTGCGGATCTGGGAGAGATCGCTGTCGACGACATCGGCGCGCGACCCCCGGTCGAGCACGAAGATGGCGTCCGGTACGTCGTGGACCCGGCAGGAGTCCAGTATCACCGTCGCCCCGTCGCTCACCCAGACCGCCGGGTAGTCGCCCGTACTGTCATGTATCTCGCACTGGTTGGCGTCGACGCGGGTGCCGGGATCCCAGACCGAAAGACCGTTCCGGCCGAACCGGCGCACCGTGGAACGCGTCAGGGTGAGGACCGAGCGGGAACGCAGATCCACCGCGTTCTCCGGGATGTCGTGGATGTCGCAGTCGGCCAGCGTCAGGACGGCGTCGGTGTCGAGCGTGACACCGTCCGCGGAAGTGCGGTGCACCGTGCACTCGGTGAGGTGGGCGGCGGCACGAGCGGTGACCTGGATTCCGCTGCCCTTGATCTCGTACACCTCGCAGCCGACGGCCTCCAGACCGCTGCCCTCGCCGGTGACGCTCAGCCCCGCGCCCGACGTGTGGTGGATCCGGCAGCGCTCCAGCCGGGGATGCGCGCCGTCCCGTACCGAGACACCGGACTGGCCGGCCGAGACGACCTCGCACTGCTCGAACACGCCGCCCGCGCCATCGAGTACGGCGATGCCGACCCCGGCGGGGTTGTCGACCGTGCAACGGCGCACGGTGGGCCGGGCCGTACCGCGCACCTCGATCCCCGCGGCGGAACGGGTCACGATCCGCAGGTCCGCGAGCTCCGGTGCGCCGTCCTCGACGAGCAGCGCCGGAGCCGTCGAGTCCTGGCCCTCCACATGCAGGTCCGAGACGACGGCGGAGGCACGGACGGTCAACGGGACGCCGTCGACCGGCGCGATCCGTACCGAGCCGACCGAGCCTTCGGGACCGCGCAGGGTCACGGCCCGGTGCAGGACCAGATTCTCCCGGTAGGTGCCGGGCGCGACGGTGAGGACATCACCGTCCGCCGCGGCCTCCAGGGCTGCGGTGAGGGAGGCGTATTCGCCTGTGCGGCGCCGCCACCGCGATGTGCCGGTGTGCGTCACCTGGACCGTGCCCTGTGCCATGGCGCTGTTGTGCCCCCACCTCGTGCGTGTGTGATGCCCGGGTCACCGGCCTTCCGGCAGCGACGAACCCCGGGTCCGCCCGCCGAGTGAGCGGGCGGGCCGGTCCACCGTAGCGCGCGCGGCGGCCGGGAGTTGACCCGATCAGTGGTGATCGGCGGCCGATCAGCTGCCGGTCCCGGTCCTGCCCCAGTCCGGACCGGCCTGGGCCCAGGCGCGGTCGATCCGGATGTACCGTCCCCGTACCATGCGCCGGACGATCAGGCGGCGGCCGACCTCGATCAGCCCGACGGCGAGCAGCATCGCTCCGAACCCGGCCAGCGCCGCGTGCGTATGAGCCGTCGGCGCGTCCATGGGCCGCAGCGCGGGACGGCCGTCGAGGTCCGTCCAGATCTCCACCTCGGCCCCGGGCCCGGTCCTCCGGGAGAGGGTGGTCACCGTACCGCGGCGGTCCGTGCCGTCCGGCGCCTTCCAGCGTGCCACCACCAGGGTCTGCGGGGTGCGCTCCGAGGACACCTCGGGGTCGGTGACGAAATGCGGTGCTTCCGGCGCCCGGTGGAGCACGACCGCGGTCGTGACATGGCGCCGGGCCTGCTGGACCCGTACCGACTTCTGGAGGGCGTCGTCGGTGAGCGATCCGCACACCCAGCCCAGCGCCGGCGCGGCCGCCACCATGAGGAGCAGCGCGGCCAGGGCCACCCATGCCTCGCGCCGGTCGGTGGCGCGGCGCAGGGGATTGCGCCGCCACCGCCACACTCCCGCAACCGCTCGCACCGTCCCGCACCCCCTTCCGTATCCGTCCTCACCCGATACGGCACGCCTCGCGCGCTGAAACAGCGAGGAGAGAGCAACCTCACCCCGACAACGCACCGACCGCCCTCGCGAGTTCCCCGCCCCCCGACGGATGCTGACGGCTCGTCCGAGGCGCGTGTGCGACCGGGGAGGGCCGTACCGGCCGAGGAGGGCTGTACGGCCCTGCGCGGGAACACCGAAGTCGTCGGCGAGTCCCCATGGCTCGACGACGACCTCGGTACGACCGTGTGCGACTCCCGGCTCAGTACCCCCGGCCCTGGTACGGACGGTTGTACGGGTCCTCGTAGGGAGAGGGCGCCGGGGCGGGCCGGGGCGACGCCGGACGCATCGCCTCGTAACCGGTGCTTGGCGCGGGCCGCTGCTGCTGCTGCGGTGGGTAGGGCGCCGCCGGGTATCCACCGCGGGCCGCGGTCGGCTGCTGAGGGATGTACGGCGCCGGGGCCTGCTGCAGCTGAGCGGGCTGCATCGGCGCGTAACCCTGCTGGGCCGGCTGCTGGTAGCCGTACGACGGACCGGGCGGGGAGGGCGCCGCGGGAAGGGCCGGCAGGGCCGCGGGGAGAGCCGGCAGATAGCTGTTGCCGGTGTCATAGGCGGCAGGCACTCGGATCGGTGCGATCTGAGGGGTGCCCCGCTCCGCGACCAGGGAGTCGTAGATCGGGGTGTCGGGGAACGACGGTGCGGCGTAGTAGCCGCCGCCGTAGGTGGAGCGGGGGGAGGTCATGGCACCTAAGTTAAGCCCACGATGTGCTGGTTGGGGAGTCCCAATCTTGGGGTCATCCGTTTTACGCCAGATCTATCCGCCTGACCTGCTAGAACATCGTTAAAGCTTCCGTTGACGGAGGGGGTGTTTTCCGTGGACGGCCCATGGCTGAGCGAGAAGTGACGGACAGGCTGCACAGGGCGACAGCCGAGTGGCACTCGCCGGGACGGAGGGCTTCGACTCCGAGCGCCTGGAACCTCACGGTTGTCAGGAGATCGCCGACGGCAGCCGTGGCCTGCCGGTCGCCCTCCCGACAGCACGCTTCCGTGGCTACCGGCCCTGCTGGCCCTACTGGCTCGGCGGCGTCGCCGCCCACCGGTTTCGGGAGAACATCCACTCCTGCTACGCCGCCTGCGTCCGTCGCCACCCCACACGGCCCGGGTTCTTGCAGGAGCACGAAAGCTGCGGCCCTCTCGTAGCGGGTGGCGATGCCGCGTCACTGCTTCGGACGGTTGCACCGGCCCCACTCCGATGGCCTTGAGGTGGACACGGGCACCGTCGCCGTAGTCGTCCACGACGCAGTACCAGGTCACCCGGTTGTCCCAGAGCACGAAGTCACCAGCGTGTGCGGCGTGTGCGGTGTGTGCCGAGTCCGACCTGCACGATCGCTCCGTGATACGACAGCCGCACTCTGGCGCCGGCGGGTGAATGGCCACGGACCATGACCACGATCACGCTGCGGGCGCGGGCGTACCTCACTTGATCGAGTCACATCAGATGGCTGCGGCCGAACGTGCCACCTGCCACCACCAGAAGCGCGCGGAGGTCGCTCCGCCTCCTCACAGCTGCGATGACCCGGATGCCGGAACCGTTGCGCGTCCGGCGCAGCTCCTCCCTGATCAGGCACGCACCACTCGCATGCAGTACGGCGAGACGCGCGCTGCTCGCCGCCGCCCCGCCGGGCAGGATCGTGGACGAGGCGTGAACCGGGCGGCGAGCGCGCCGCGTTCGGGGCGCGCCAGGCGTCCGGCAGCGAGGAGGGCCTCGGCGCCGTCGAGAGCTACTGCCGCGCCGATGCGATCGAGTTCGAGTGGCAGCCCGACGACGGACAGCTAAGACTGAGGCAGCGGTTTTGGATCCGGACAACAGATCCCGGCCTCGTGAATTTCCGGACCACTCGCTCCGGCCATCTAAAGCGCGAGTACGGGCGCCGCCCCTCATGGCGACGGCGCTCAGACGTTCCTCAAGGAGCTCGCATGGAGGAGAAATCCCTCGACGTCCTGACACCCGGGCCGGACGGACCCGCGATCGGCTTACGCAAGTACACCGGCCCGGAGAACGGCACCGAGAAGGACCTCGCCGAGGTGCTGGCTGACGTCATGGACGTCGAACGGGTGCCGATCGACAGCCACTTCTTCGATGACCTCGGCGCCAACTCATTGGTGATGGCTCATTTCTGCGCACGGGTCAGGAAACGGGCGGACCTTCCCTCGGCGTCGATGAAGGACATCTACCGGCACCCGACGATCCGCAGCCTGGCGACGGAGCTCGCGAACGCCGCGCCCACCCCACACGAGCCGTCGGTCCCGGCGCCGGCCGACGTGGTGACCCCGACCGGCACGGTGCGGTACGTACTCTGCGGAACGCTGCAGTTCCTGATCTTCCTGGGGTACTCGTTCCTCGCCGGACTTGTTGCCGACCGAGGCTATACATGGGTCTCCGCCGGCTCGGGTGTGGTCGACATCTACCTGCGGTCGTTCGTCTTCGGGGGCGTCGGCTTCGTCGGCCTGTGCACCTTCCCGATCGCGGCCAAATGGCTTCTCGTCGGCCGGTGGAAATCACGCGAGTTCCCGGTCTGGGGTCTGACCTATCTGCGCTTCTGGACCGTCAAGGTGCTGATCCACGCCAATCCGATGGTCCTCTTCGTCGGCAATCCCTTGTACGTGCTGTACCTGCGAGCCCTGGGCGCGCGCATCGGCAAAGGGGTCACGATCCTCTCCCGCAACGTTCCGGTCTGCCCCGACCTGCTCACGGTCGGCGCCGGCACGGTGATCCGCAAGGACTCGTTCTTGCTCTGCTACCGGGCGCACGCCGGCCGTATCCAGACCGGCCGGGTCACCCTTGGCCGGGATGTCTTCATCGGAGAGAAGACCGTGCTCGACATCGACACGACGATGGGCGACGGAGCTCAGCTCGGGCACACGTCCACGCTGTACAGCGGCCAGGCGGTCCCGGGCGGTCAGCGCTGGCACGGATCCCCGGCACAGCTCACGCAGCACGACTACCTGAGGATCGGGCCGGCCACCTGCGGCACGCTGCGCCGGGCCGGCTTCGGCCTCGTCACCGTGCTTCAGCTGTTCTTCCTCTACATGCCACTGGTTGTCGGGGGCGCGTACATGCTGGTGACCCTGGTCCCGGCGCTGAACAACCGGCTGAGCCAGGGCACGGTGGATCTCACCTCGCCAGCTCTCTACATCGACGCCCTGGTCCTTTCCCTGCTGCTGTTCTTCGGCCTCGTCGTCGTGGGCCTGGCCGCGATGTTCGCCGTTCCGCGCCTGCTGAACCTGGTCGTCAAGCCGGACAAGGTCTATCCGCTGTACGGGTTTCACTACTCGGCGCACCGGGCGATCGGGCGCATGACCAACATCAAGTTCTTCACTTGGCTGTTCGGTGACAGCTCCTACATCGTCCACTATCTGCGCGGCGTCGGATACGACTTGTCCAAGGTCGAGCAGACCGGGTCGAACTTCGGCACGGAAGTGCAACACGAGACCCCGTTTCTGTGCTCCGTCGGCAGCGGGACGATGGTCGCCGACGGGCTCTCCATCATCAACGCCGACTATTCGAGCACGTCCTTCCGGGTGTCCCGGGCCTCGATCGGGGCGTACAACTTCCTCGGGAACAACATCGCCTATCCCGCGGGGGCCAGGACAGGCGAGAACTGTCTCCTCGCGACGAAGGTGATGGTTCCGCTCGAAGGTGAGGTGCGCGAGGGGGTGGGCCTGCTCGGCTCGCCGTGCTTCGAGATCCCCCGGTCGGTCGAGCGCGATTCCCGGTTCGATCATCTGCGCACCGGTGACGAGTTGCGCCGCAGCCTCGCTGCGAAGAACCGCTACAACATCCGCTCGATGGTCTTCTTCCTGCTCGTGCGGTGGCTGCACTTCTTCGTGCTCACGATGCTCGGCCTGGCGAACGCCGAGCTGTACGACTCCTACGGGCATGTGCTGATCGCCATGTTCCTGGTGCTCAGCCTCGGGTTCACCGCTGTCTACTTCGTGCTGGTGGAGCGCGGCATCGCGGCATTCCGCACGCTGCGACCGCAGGTGCGTTCCATCTACGACCCGTACTTCTGGTGGCACGAGCGCCTCTGGAAGGTGCCCGACACCTACCTCAACGTCTTCAACGGCACCCCGTTCAAGAACGTGATCTGGCGGATGCTGGGTGTGCGGATCGGCAGCAGGGTCTTCGATGACGGCTGCTACATGACGGAGCGGACGCTCACCACCGTCGGGAACGACTGCACGCTCAACGCGGGAAGCAAGATCCAGTGCCACTCGCAGGAGGACGGCACCTTCAAATCCGATCGCAGCACCCTCGAAGCCGGCTGCACCATCGGTGTGGGAGCCCACGTCCATTACGGCGTGACGATGGGCACCGGCGCGGTGCTCGCGCCCGACTCCTTCCTCATGAAAGGCGAAGAGGTCCCCCAGCACGCACGCTGGGGAGGGAACCCCGCCGCGGAGATGCGAGAAACCCCGATCAGCCCGAGGCGCTGACGCGGAAGGGATAGCGGCTCCGCCCATGTCGGCGCGGAACAGCACGGTAACGAAGACGAATGGAGAGGGACGGCCAGAATGGGAATGCAAGCGCAGGCCGACCGGGAATTCTGGCGCGATGTTCTCGGAGCCGGGGGATTCACCGAAATCCCGCGGTGGACGCTCAATCCGGTGAAGGGCGTCGGCGAACACGAGGTGCCGATCCCGGACGACATCGCGGCGGCGTCGGGCCGGCTGGCCAAGGACCTGGCGGTGCCGCTCGAATCGGTGCTGCTGGCAGCGCACGCCAAGGTGCTCGCCGCGCTGTCCGGCGAGCACGGGGTCGCGATCGGATACGTCACTGCGGAGGGCGGCCGGCCGCTGCCCTGCCGGCTGACGACCGAACCCGACTTGTGGCGGACGCTGGTGCTGGACGCCCATCGAGTCGCGTCGGACCTGCTGTCGCACAAGGACTTCCCGGTCGATGAGCTCAGGCGCGAACTGGGCCTGGCCGAGCCGTCGATCGAGGCCGTCTTCGATCCGCACGGCGCAGGCGGCGAAGTCGCCGGTCACACCATGCTGTGGGTGGGATTTTCGCAACGCGACGGACACCTTGCGCTGCGGCTGCGGTACCGGGCCGACACGCTCGACGAGGACTGCGCCGTCAGGATCGCCGGATACCACCTCACCGCGCTCGCGCTGATCGCGGCCGATCCGGACGCCGAGCACGGGCCGCAGAGCCTGCTCTCCGCCGAGGAACTCCACTTCCAGCTCGAAGAACTGGCCGGTCCACGCCGGGAACTGCCGGACCACCGGTTCCACGAACTGTTCGAGCAGCGGGTGGCGGCACACCCGGACGCCGTCGCCGCGGTGCACGGAGAGCAGCAACTGACGTATCGAGAACTCAACGCGCGCGCCAACCGGGTCGGACGAGCCCTGCTGGCGCGGGGGCTGCGCCCCGAGGGCGTCGTCGCAGTGGTGACCGAACGCAACCTGGACTGGATGGCTGCCGTCCTCGCGGTCTTCAAGGCCGGCGGTGTGTACCTGCCCATCGAGCCGCATTTCCCGGCCGCCCGCCTCACGACCATGCTCTCCCGTGCCGCATGCGGGCTCGTGCTGACCGAACCCGGCAGCACCTCCACGCTCGACCGGGCCCTCGACTCGCTGCCCGGAGTCCGGAAGCTCTTCGTCGGCGCGGCCTACGAGGAAGACCATGCCGACGATGATCTGGGCCTCCACGTCGCACCGGACCAGCTCGCCTACATCTACTTCACCTCCGGCTCTACAGGTGAGCCCAAGGGCGCGATGTGCGAGCACGAGGGCATGCTGAACCACCTCTACGCCAAGATCGACGACCTGGAGATCGGAGAGGGACAGGTGGTCGCCCAGACCGCACCCCAGTGCTTCGACATCTCGCTGTGGCAGCTGGTGTCCGGGCTCCTGGTCGGGGGGCGGACCCTGCTGGTGGAGCAGGAGGCGATCCTGAACATCCAGCGGTTCGTCGACACGATCGTCGACGGCCGGGTCGCCGTCCTCCAGGTCGTACCCTCCTACCTGGACGTGGTCGTGTCCTGGCTGAAGCAGCACCCCCGCGAGCTGCCGGACCTGCGGTGCGTGTCGGTCACCGGCGAGGCGCTGAAGAAGGAGCTCGTGCAGCGCTGGTTCGCCGCCCGGCCCGGGATCAAGCTGGTCAACGCCTACGGGCTGACCGAGACCTCGGACGACACCAACCACGAGATCATGGACCGCATGCCCGATGGAGGCCGTGTCCTGCTGGGGCCCGCGGTCAACAACGTGCACGTCTATGTCGTCGACGAGCACCTGACCCCGGTGCCGCTCGGAGCCCCCGGTCTGATCGCCTTCTCCGGCGTCTGCGTCGGCCGCGGATACGTCAACGACCCCGAGCGCACCCGGCAGGCATACCTGGCCGATCCGCACCGCGGGGGCGCCCGGCTCTACCAGGGCGCGGACTACGGCCGCTGGACGCCCGAGGGCAAGCTGGAGTTCCTCGGCCGCCGCGACACCCAGGTGAAGATCCGCGGCTTCCGGATCGAGATCGGCGAGATCGAGAACACCCTGTTGCAGGTGCCCGGTGTTCGCGACGGTGCGGTCGTGGTCGCCGAGCGGGCCGACCAGAGCAAGCACCTGGTGGCGTTCTACTCCGGTCGGCGTCCGATCGAGGCCGATGTCCTGCTGGACCGGCTCGGTGAGACGCTGCCCGCGTACATGGTTCCGTCGGCCTTCCACTGGCGGGAGACTCTGCCGCTGACGGCCAACAGCAAGATCGACAGAAGGGCTCTGGAGGCGCTCGCCGGAGAACTCGACGCCCCCCAGGACGACTACAGCGCGCCGGACACACCGACAGAACAGCAGTTGGCGGCCGCATGGGCGAAGGTGCTCGGCATCCCGCAGAACCAGATCGGACGACGGGACCACTTCTTCGACCGGGGCGGCACGTCGCTGTCGGCAGTAAAGCTGGCCATCGTCCTGGACCGTGCGGTGTCCCTCAAGGACGTCACCGGCCACCCCGTCCTCGCCGATCTGGCCAGGCTGGTCGACGGCAGGTCCGAGCGGCGTTCCGGGCTGCTTCAGCCACTGTCGGAAGCGGACGGTGCGCAGACCGCAGCCCTGGTGTGCTTCTCCTACGCCGGAGGCAACGCGGTGAACTTTCAGCCGATGGCCAAGGCGCTGCCGGACAGTGGACCGGCGGTCTACGCCGTCGAACTGCCCGGTCACGACCTGGCCGCCGAGAGCGAGCCGCTCGCGCCGATGACACAGGTGGTCGAGCAGGTCGTCGCCGAGATTACCGGGCGTGGCCTGACCCGGGTCCTGCTGTGGGGCCATTCCTCGGGCACCGCGCTGGCCGTGGAGACGGCCAGAAAGCTGCACGAGAGCGGGGTGGACGTCCCACGGGTGTTCCTCGGCGCCCAACTGCTCGGGGACGCCGACGACCGGCGCGCCACCATCACCGAGCTGACCGGACGGAGCAACGCCGAGATCGCCGCGAACCTGAGCACGGACGGCGGCTACACCGCGCTCGGTGAGCTGGGAGCGCAGCACGCCGAGCACATCGGCGCCGCCTACCGGCACGACTGCGTGTCCGCACACCACTACTTCGCCGACGCCCTGGAGCGCCCGCCGGAGCAGAAGCTCTCCGCGCCGGTCACCGTGGTCGTTGCCGCGGACGACCCGTGCACGGCGGAGTACTCGCGCCGGTACCGCGACTGGCAGCTGCTGGCCGGGCAGGTCGACCTGCACGAGCTCGCCGACGGCGGCCACTACTTCCTGCGTACCCGTCCGGCCGAGGCGGCAAAGGCCGTACTGCACGCCGCCGAACTGTTCGCCTCTTCCTGAGTGTCAGCTGAAAGGAGACCGAGATGTCATTCACCACCACGGCGTCGCCGGACGACGTAGAACTGGAATCCGGCAGACCCCCACGGCTGCGGGCCGAGGTCACCGGCTCCGCGCCGGCCTGGGCGGCCCAGCATCGGGACGTGCTGCGCGCAGTCGTCGCCGAGCACGGTTCGGTCCTGGTCCGCGGCCTCGGGCTGCGTGACGCGGCCGAGACCGGAGCCGTCTTCTCGAAGTTGGGCACCGGTCTGATGACCGAGCGGGAGGCCTTCGCGCCCCGGCAGACCTACTCCGACGGGGTGTACTCCTCATCGAAGTGGCCGCCGAACCAGCCGATGTGCATGCACCACGAACTGAGCTACACGCTTGAGTTCCCCGGCCTGATGATGTTCGCCTGTCTCAGCGCGCCCACCGACGGCGGGGCGACCGCGGTGGCCGACTCACCGACCGTGCTCGACGCGCTGCCCACCGAGTTGACCGAGCGGTTCGAGCGCGAGGGCTGGCTGCTCACTCGCAGCTACAACGACGAGATCGGCGCTTCCGTCGCCGAGGCGTTCGGCACCGACGACCGGGGCGCCGTCGAGCGCTACTGCCGCGCCAACGCGATCACGTTCGAGTGGCAGCCCGATGGCGGACTGCGCACCAGACAGCACCGCAGCGCCGTGGTGCGCCACCCGGTCACCGGCCGACGCTGCTGGTTCAACCAGATCGCGTTCCTCAACGAGTGGACGATGGACCCCGAGGTGCACGAGTACCTGGTGGACGTCTACGGTGCCGACGGGCTGCCGTTCAACACACACTTCGGCAATGGCGAACCGATCGGCGAGGACGTCGTGCAGCTGCTCAACAGCGTCTACGAGGCGAACACCGCACGCGAGGCGTGGCAGGCCGGCGACCTGATGCTCGTCGACAACGTCCGCACCGCGCACAGCAGGGAGCCCTTCGAAGGACCGCGCGAGGTGCTCGTCGCCATGGCCGAACCGGTGCGTCTGGCCGACTGCTCGCCGACCGTGGAGGTGACCACGCAATGACCACTGTCGACTCCACCACGGGAGATTCCGAAGCGGTCGCGCCGATCACCGTGCCACCGTTCGCGGTGATCTCCGGTGCCCAGGTCCGGCGCACGCTGCACGGATCCGAGAAGCGGATCACGGAGTTGGTCGAGGCCACCTACCGGGTGCACGGCGCCGGTGATTCGGTGAACCCGCCGTCGTACTTCCTGCGTTTCCCCGACCGCCCGTCCTCCCGGATCATCGCGTTGCCCGCCTCGATCGGCGGGGAGACACGGGTGGACGGCCTGAAGTGGATCTCCAGCTTCCCTCAGAACGTGACGGCCGGCGTCCCAAGGGCATCGGCCGTGCTGATCCTCAACGACCATGACACCGGCTACCCGTTCGCCTGTCTGGAGAGTTCGATCATCAGCGCCACCCGGACAGCCGCGTCGGCGGCGTCGGCGGCCGACTGGCTCAGCCGCGACCGGCCGCGGCCGACGCGCGTCGGGTTCTTCGGGGCGGGCCTGATCGCCCGCTACATCCATACCTTCCTGGTCGGCACCGGCTGGTCGTTCGACGAGACCGGCGTGCACGACCTGTCCGCCGACAGTGCGGCAGGCTTCCGGTGCTACCTGGAGCAGTCGGACACCACCGGCCGAATCACCGTGCACGACAGCGCCGAACAGTTGATCCGAAACAGCGACCTGGTCGTCTTCGCCACGGTCGCCGGCCAACCGCACGTCAGCGAACCGTCATGGTTCGCACACAATCCACTGGTGCTGCATGTGTCGCTGCGCGATCTCGCGCCGGAGATCCTGCTCGCCTCGACCAACATCGTCGACGACGTCGAGCACTGCCTCAAGGCCGACACGTCGCCGCATCTGGCCGAGCAGCTCACGGGCAACCGGGACTTCCTGGACGGCACACTGGCCGACGTGATGGCCGGGCGGGTGACGGTGCCGACGGACCGGCCGGTGGTGTTCTCGCCCTTCGGCCTCGGGGTGCTCGACCTCGCGGTGGGCAAGTACGTGTATACGGAAGTGGCCCGCTGCGGAGAGTTGCACGTCGTCGACGACTTCTTCCACGAACTCAGCCGGTACGGATGAGCGGGCCGAGAGCCCAGGAGGCTCCCTCAGAGCTGATCCCAGAAGAAGACCCACCGGTCACGTCGCAGCAGCCCCTGACGCACGAGACAGTGGCCGCCGGCGCAGGGCCCCGTCCCGCCTGGTTGGACACGGGGGCTCGCCCGCACAGGCGAGAAGCCGCCCACGGCCGGACGGAAGTTCCGAAAGTGCTCTGCTCCAGCCAGAGGAGACCATCGTGCCTATCATTTCCACTCCCTACTCCTTCAACGAAGATGATCTCTTTGTCGACCTCCGGCCGATCTTCGGGCACTCGCTCTTCCTGAAGTGTGAGGGCTTCAACTTCGCCGGCTCGATCAAGCTGAAGGCCGCGACCGAGATGGTGGAGGCCGCCGAGCGGGATGGAATCCTGACGCCGGCATCGATCCTCGTCGAGTCGTCGTCCGGAAACCTCGGCGTGGCGCTGAGCGTGATCGCGGCGAGCAAGGGCTACCGGTTCCTGTGTGTGACGGACTCCCGCGGCAACCTGTCGAACAGAATGATGATGGAGGCGTTGGGCAGCCGGGTGCACGTGATCGCCGAACAGGAGGCCCACGGTGGTTTCCTCGGCGCGCGGCTCGAGTACGTCCGCGCGCTGTGCGCCTTCGACGACCGATATGTGTGGCTCAGCCAGTACACCAATCCGAACAACTGGAAGGCGCACTACCGCACGACCGCGCCGGAGATCGCCCGTCAGTTCCCGCGGCTGGACGTGCTGTTCGTCGGAGCCGGCACCACCGGGACCCTGATGGGCTGTGCGCGCTACTTCCGGGAATGGCGCCGGTCGGTGCGGATCATCGCGGTAGACAGCGTCGGCTCGGTGTCCTTCGGCGGTTCGCCGGGCCGCCGGATGATTCCCGGTCTCGGCATGAGCATGCGCCCGCCGCTGCTCGACGAGTCCTATGTCGACGAGGTGATTCGTGTCGAGGAGGCGGACACCGTACGTGCCTGCCATCGTCTGGCCAGGCGCGGATTCCTGTTCGGCGGTTCCACCGGCACGGTGATCAGCGGCGCAACGGACTGGTTGGCCCGGCAGGACACGCGCGGACTCACCGCAGTGGCCGTCGGTCCGGACCTCGGCGAGCGCTATCTCGACACCATCTACCAGACCAACTGGCTGCAGGATCTCTACGGCGAGGACGTGCTCGACTCCGTGAAGGAGGCCCCCGATCCCTGGGCAGCCGCCCCCTCGCCGACGACACGGTGGAGCCGTCGGCCGGGCCCTGAGGACCGGAAGCTGCAATGGCAATCTGCACCGGCTGCGGATCGGTGAGCCCCGGGCGCTCCGTCCAAGGAGCCGGCAGCACCGACAAGGCGCTTCCTGATGTCCGCCTCGGCCGCTCGGGTCCGATCCGGTCCGGCGCGACGCTCGGGATCCCGATATCGCCGGCGTTTCCGAGCGGCGGTGTTGAGCCATTCGTGTGAGCGATGGCGGAGGAGGAAACGCTGTCGGACTCGAGTGAGGATGGTGACGAAGACGGCCCCGGGGACTTCTCCGGCCGACCGGAGCTGCCACTGGGCCGGACGGTGACCGCACCGCTGTGGGCTCCGTGCCGGGCGGGGGAATAGGTTGGCGGAGAAAAGCCTTCGGGCAGCCGGACTCGCGATGGGGGCGAGCATGACCATGCTAAAAGGCGCCAATGTTCCAGTGGCGGCTCACGCCGTGCGGGTCGAATTGGGGTGGCGCGGCTCTCCGGGGACGCCGGACGTCGACGGCTCGGCGCTCCTCCTCGTGTCGGGAAAGGTGCGCGGCGACGCCGACTTCGTCTTTTACAACCAGCCCTCCCACGCATCCGGAGCGGTACGCCACGAGGGCAAGCGAACCGCCGGTGACGGGGTGACGGACAGCCTCGCCGTCGACCTGGCGCGCGTCGAGCCGGCCATCGACCGCGTGGTCCTGGCGGCCTCCGCGGACGGGGGCACGTTCGGGCAGGTGACGGGGCTGTACGTACGGATCATGGACGCGGCGGACGGCTCGGAGCTCGCGCGCTTCGACAGCGCGGACGCGACAGTCGAGACCGCGTTCATTCTCGGCGAGCTCTACCGGCGCCAGGGCGCCTGGAAGTTCCGCGCCGTCGGGCAGGGTTACGACACCGGCCTCGAAGGTCTCGCGACGGACTTCGGCATTTCCGTCGACGAACCACAGCGGCCCCAGCCCTATCAACAACCCCCATCGCCGCAACAGCCGCAGCACCGAACCAGGGTTGACCCTCTGGCACTGCCCCCTCCGGCGTTTCCTCCTGCACCGCCGACGGCGCCTCCGCCCGCGCCCGCACCTCCCGCCGCCCCGCCCGTCCGACTGTCCAAGGTGACTCTCACCAAGGACGCGCCATCGGTCTCCCTCGCCAAACAGGGCGGCACTTCGGGAGCCCTCCGGGTCAACCTCAACTGGGAAGTGCGCAAACAGTTCACCGGCTGGGGAAGCAAACTCGGCAGAGCGGTCGCCAACCACGCGGACCTCGATCTGGATCTGTGCGCCCTCTACGAACTCACCGACGGCCGCAAGGGAGTCGTACAGGCACTCGGAAACGCGTTCGGCGCGCTCCGGCAGCCGCCTTATATCCATCTCGACGGCGACGACCGCACCGGAGCCGTGGCCACCGGTGAGAACCTCACCGTCAACCTCGACCAGAAGGACAAGCTCCGCCGCGTCCTGATCTTCGTCACCATCTACGAAGGCGCCCGGAGTTTCGCCGATCTCCATGCCACCGTCACCCTTCAGCCCCAGCACGGCGCCCCGATCGACTTCTCGCTCGACGAATGCACCGTCCCGTCCACCGTCTGTGCGCTCGCACTCCTCACCAACAACGGGGGAGACCTCACGGTGCAGCGCGAGGCCCGCTATCTCGTGCCCGAGCGCGGAGTGAGCCCGCAGCGCACCATCGACTACGCCTACGGGTGGGGCATGAACTGGACACCCGGCCGCAAATGACCCCCCGGGGGTCCGGCCGCCACTGCGGCCATCGGCCCCGGCCGGCTCCGCTCACCGGTCGGGCGCGGCCTCGGGACGGGCGTACGTACGCCCCTTCCAGGCCGCGCCCCGCCCCCGGTGGTGCTGCACCGCCGAATCGACCGTCATCAGCAGATACAGCGCGGCGGTGAACGGCAGCAGTGCGGCCAGCCACAGCGACTGCCGGTAGTAGCCCAGCATCGGCATGTACGTCCCGGCCATCACCGCCCATGCCGCCCCGCCAGCCCACGCCGTCACCGGATCACCGCCCAGCAGCCCGGCGACGAGGGTGACCGGCGGCGCGAGATAGACCAGCGCGAGCCCCAGCACCGTCCCGAGGAGCAGCGGCGGACTGTGCCGCAGCTGGGCGTACGCACTCCGCGACACCATCCGCCACAGATCGCCCAGGCACGGATACGGCCGCACGCTGTCCACCCGCTCCGCGAGTCCCAGCCAGATCCGCCCGCCGCTCCGCTGCACCGCCCGCGCCAGCGTCACGTCGTCGATCACCGCCTGCCGGATCGACTCCGGCACTCCCGCACGGTCCGCCGCCCCGGTCCGCAGCAGCACACAGCCACCGGCCGCCGCGGCCGTCCGCGCCCCCGCCCGGTTCACCCACCGGAACGGGTAGAGCTGCGAGAAGAAGTAGACGAAGGCCGGCACGACCAGCCGCTCCCAGACACTCGACACCCGCAGCCGGGCCATCTGCGAGACCAGGTCGAACCCGTCCGCCACCGCGGCGGCGACCAGCTCCCGCAGACTGTCCGGCTCATGCGCGATGTCGGCGTCCGTCAGCAGCAGGTACTCCGGTTTTCGGGCTCGGGCCAGCGAGATCCCGTGCCGCACGGCCCAGAGCTTGCCCGTCCAGCCCGGCTCCGGCTCACCGGGCGACGCCACCGTCACCGGCAGGCCCCCGTATCGCACGGACAGCGCACGAGCGACGTCCCCGGTGCCGTCCTCGCTGCAGTCGTCGACGAGGAAGATCTCCGCGACCCCCGGATAGTCCTGGGCCATCAGTGACGGCAGACTCACCGGCAGAACGTCGGCTTCGTCACGCGCGGGCACGACGATCGCCACGGACGGCCAGTGATCCGGAGCCTCCCGGCGCGGCAGCCGCTGGTCGGTCCGCCAGAAGAACCCTTGTCCGAGCAGCAGCCACACCCATGCGGCCAGCGAACCCACGGCGATCCAGGCAATGGCACTCATTCGCCGCAGTCTGCCCCACCGCGACGGAACCGCAAGGGCGGTCGACTATGGTGACCGAGTGAAGATCGCGCTCATGGACTCCGGAATCGGCCTGCTCGCGGCCGCCGCCGCGGTACGCCGGCTGAGGCCCGACGCCGATCTGGTGCTCTCGTCCGACCCCGGCGGCATGCCCTGGGGACCGCGTACCCCCGAGGACCTGACCGCCCGCGCGCTGGACGTGGCCCGCGCGGCGGCCGCCCACCGGCCCGACGCACTGATCGTCGCCTGCAATACGGCCTCCGTGCACGCCCTGCCGACGCTCCGTGCCGAGCTGGAACCCGCGCTGCCGGTCATCGGCACCGTTCCCGCCATCAAGCCGTCCGTCGCCGGCGGCGGCCCCGTCGCGATCTGGGCCACCCCCGCCACCACCGGCAGCCCGTACCAGCGCGGACTCATCCGGGAATTCGCCCGCTCCGTCGCCGTCACCGAGGTCCCGTGCCCCGGTCTCGCCGATGCGGTGGAGCAGGCCGACGAGCCGGCGATCGACCGCGCCGTCGCCGCGGCCGCGGCGCTCACCCCGCGCGACGTGCGGGCCGTGGTGCTGGGCTGCACCCATTACGAGCTGGTCGCCGAACGCATCCGTACCGCCGTGGGGCAGCCCGGTCTGCCCCCCGTCGCCCTGCACGGTTCCGCAGGTGCCGTCGCCGCCCAGGCACTGCGCCGAATCGGGGTGGCCCCCGCTCCGTCGGCCGAACCGGCCGGCGGTCTCACCGTGCTCCTCGACGGGCGCACTGCCGACCTGCCGGAAGCCGCTCTGGCCTACGCCGAGGGGCAGCTGCTGGGGGCCGTCAGCCCCGCCCGCTGACCCGGTGCGGGGGCACCGGACCCATGCCCGGCGTGCGGATTCGTGAGTACGCTGCTTGGCATGAGGGACCACCCCCGAAAACCGAGGCGCACCGGAGCCGATCCCCCCTCCGACGTATGGATCGGCAGGGCCACCAACCGTGCCCAGTGGGTGCTTGCCGCCGCGGGCGCCGCCTGTCTGGCGCTCGGCGTCCAGCTGGCCGTCACCTCCGACTGGGCCTCCGGCGCCGTCCCGCTGCTGATGTCCGTGATCGGCTGCGTCGCCGCCGGACTGCTCATGCTGTTCGGCACCCTCGCCTTCGTGAACGTGGCCGTCAGGGTCGACAGGGACGCCCTGGAAGTGCGCTGCGGTCACATGGGCCTGCCGCGCCGCCGGATTCTGCTGGCCCAGGTGGTGGGCGCGGAGTTCGTACCCCGGGTCACTCCGCGCCAGTGGGGCGGCTGGGGCTACCGCTGGCGCCCCGAGCAGGGCACGGCCGTGGTGGTCCGCAGGGGCGAGGGCCTGGTACTCCGGCTCGGTGACGGCCGGACGTTCACCATCACGGTCGACGACGCGGAAACGGGCGTACGGTTCATCCGCGAGCGCCTGCACCTGTCGACGACCGGTGCGTCGGCCGGAGCCTGACCCGGGACACGGCCCGCGGCCGACGGCTGCCGGCGAACGGAGCAGCCTTCCGAGCGCCGCCGCGAATCCGCCCACCGAGTGCAGCGCCGGGGCTGCGAGGGTCGTGCCGAGCGCCGACAGCCGCAGCGTGAACCGCGGGCACTGCCTGCCGCGCCGCCGCTGCCGCACAGCGGGCATTGCCTGCTGCGAGCGCCGGCAGCGCCGCGGCGGCCCCGGCCGATCGGCCGGGATCGGCGGGCACGGCAACGGCAGCGGCCCGGTTCTGTGCGGGAAAGTGCCGAAACGATCCGGCGCCAAGGGGTCCGTCCGCCGGGAGGGCTGCCCGGCACACAGCCGGCCACCGTAGACTCCGCCGGGTGAGCGCCACCATCACCTCAGTCGACGACCCGCAACAGCCCGCACCCGCCCCCGTGTCAGGGGGGAGACGGCTGCTGCCACGGCTGGTACGGCCCGCCGCCGCCGTGATCGCGGGAGTGCTGCTGTACCTGAGCTTCCCGCCGCGACCCCTGTGGTGGCTGGTTCTGCCCGGTTTCGCGCTGCTCGGCTGGGTGCTGCACCAGCGCAGACTGCGCGCCGGATTCGGCCTCGGCCTCCTCGCCGGGCTGGGGTTCATGCTGCCGTTGCTGCACTGGACGGGCGAAGAGGTCGGTCCCGTGCCGTGGCTGGCGCTCGCCGCGGCCGAGGCGCTGTTCATCGCGGTCGGCTGCATCGGCATCGCCGCCGTCTCCCGCCTCGCCTGCTGGCCGCTGTGGGCCGCCGCGGTCTGGGCCCTCGACGAGGGGATCCGGGCCAGGGTCCCGTTCGGCGGCTTCCCCTGGGGGAAGATCGCCTTCGGGCAGGCGGACAGCGTGTTCCTGCCGCTCGCGGCCGTGGGCGGCACGCCGCTGCTCTCCTTCGCGGTGGTGCTGTGCGGCTTCGGTCTCTACGAGGCGGTACGTCAGTTCCGTACCTACCGCAGCACGCGCGCGGTGCCCAGGGCCGCCGTCGCCGCGGCGGCCGCGACCGTCCTCGTGCCCGTCGCCGCTGCGTTCGCCGCACTGCCGCTCGTCGACGACTCGGCGGAGGACGGCACCGCAACCGTCGCCGCGATCCAGGGCAACGTGCCCCAGCTCGGACTCGACTTCAACGCCCAGCGCCGCGCCGTCCTCGACAACCATGTGCGCCGCACGGAGCAGCTCGCCCAGGAGGTGAAGGCGGGCAAGGTACCCCAGCCCGACTTCGTTCTGTGGCCGGAGAACTCCTCCGACCTGGACCCCTACCGGAACGCGGACGCCCGGATCGTGATCGACGACGCCGTGAAGGCGATCGGCGTCCCCACCGTCATCGGAGCCGTGGTCGAGCCCGACACCGGCAAGCTGCGCAACACCCTCATCCAGTGGGATCCCAAGAAGGGGCCTGTCGACACGTACGACAAGCGCCACATCCAGCCGTTCGGCGAGTACATCCCGATGCGTTCCTTCGTACGCCTCTTCAGCTCCGACGTGGACCGGGTGCGGCGCGACTTCGGCCCGGGAGAGAAGGTCGGCGTCTTCGATCTGGCGGGTACGAACGTGGGGCTGGTGACCTGCTACGAGGCGGCGTTCGACGACGCCGTACGGGACACGGTGATGCACGGCGGCCAGCTGATCGCCGTACCCAGCAACAACGCCACCTTCGGGCGCAGTGAGATGACCTATCAGCAGCTGGCCATGTCCAGGGTGCGGGCGGTCGAGCACAGCAGGTCCGTCGTCGTCCCCGTCACCAGCGGGGTCAGCGCCGTCATCCGCCCGGACGGGACCATCGTCCGGAAGACGAAGCTGTTCACTGCGGACGCGCTCGTGGACGAGGTGCCGCTGAGGTCCTCGCTCACGCCCGCGACCCGGATGGGCACCCTTCCCGAGGGAGTCCTCGCCCTGCTCGCCGTGGCGGGGCTCGGCTGGGTCACCGTCCGGTCGGTACGGCTGCGGCGCAGCCGCTGATCCGCTCACACGCCACGTAGGGTCGGCCCCATGGGTACTCCAGATTTCATCCGCGAGATCCGCGCCACCGCGGGCCGGCAACTGCTTCTCCTGCCGGGCGTCACGGCCGTCGTCTTCGACGACGAGGGCCGAGTGCTGCTCGGACGGCGTTCCGACACCGGCAAGTGGTCGCTCATCGGCGGCATCTGCGAGCCGGGTGAGCAGCCGGCGGCAACGGCGGAGCGGGAGGTGTACGAAGAGACGGCCGTGCGCTGTGTGGCGGAGCGGGTGGTGCTCACCCAGGCACTGGCACCGGTGCAGTACGCCAACGGCGACCGCTGCCAGTATCTGGACGTCACCTTCCGCTGCCGGGCGACCGGCGGCGAGGCCCGCGTCAACGACGACGAGTCGCTGGCGGTGGACTGGTTCCCGCTGGACGCGCTGCCGGCGTTGAACGAGTTCTCGCTCTTCAGGATCAAGCAGTCCCTCACCGACGAGCCCACCTGGTTCGAACCCACCGCCCAGCAGTGACCGTGGCGTTCGGAGGGAGGACCGGGGCAACCGGCCCTCCCTCCGAACGTGGCTCAGACGGTGCGGGCGTCGGCCGGCAGTGCAGTGGTCGCGTCCGGCTCCGCGCCTGCCCCCTCGATGTCCGCGAGGTCTCGGTTCCTGGTCTCCCTGGCGCATCCGACCGCCACGACGGTGAGGAGCGCCGCGGCGATGACGTACAGCGCGATGGGCGTCGAGCTGTCGAAGTCCGCCAGCAGCGCCGTGGCGATGAGCGGCGCCGGAGCACCGGCCGCGACCGACGAGAACTGTGCCCCGATCGACGCACCCGAGTAACGCATCCGGGTCGCGAACATCTCCGAGAAGAAGGCCGCCTGGGGCGCGTACATCGCACCGTGGAAGATGAGCCCGACGGTGACGGCGAGCAGCAGACTTCCGAAGCTACGGGTGTCGATCAGGGCGAAGAACGGGAACATCCACAGCCCCACGCCGACCGCACCGACCAGATAGACGGGCCTGCGCCCGACCCGGTCCGACAACGCTCCCCACATCGGAATGACCGCGAAGTGGACGGCCGAGGCGATGAGCACCGCGTTGAGCGCCGTCTGCTTGCCCAGGTCCGCTGCCGTGGTCGCGTAGACGAGGATGAACGCCGTGATGACGTAGTAGCTGATGTTCTCCGCCATCCGGGCGCCCATCGCGATCAGCACATCGCGCCAGTGGTGCCGCAACACGGCGACGAGCGGCATCTTCTCGGCCGCCCCGGCGGCCGACCTGCGCTGCTCGGCCTGCGCCAGCGCGGCTTTGAACACCGGCGATTCGTCGACGGAGAGCCGAATCCACAAGCCGATGACCACCAGGACACCGGAGAGCAGGAAGGGGATGCGCCAGCCCCACGCCCCGAAGGCCGAGTCCGACATCAGCGCGGTGAGCGCGGAGAGCACTCCGGTGGCGAGCAACTGCCCGGCCGGCGCCCCCGTCTGCGGCCAGGACGCCCAGAACCCGCGCCGCTCGGCGCTCCCGTGCTCCGACACCAGCAGCACGGCCCCGCCCCACTCCCCACCGAGGGCGAAGCCCTGCACCAGACGCAGGACGGTGAGCAGCACGGGGGCGGCGGCCCCGACCGTGGCGTGCGTCGGCAACAGCCCGATGGCGAACGTCGCACCACCCATCATCAGCAGACTGAGCACCAACAGCTTCTTGCGGCCGAGCCGGTCGCCGTAGTGCCCGAACACCAGGGCGCCGAGCGGCCGGGCGGCGAAGCCGACCGCGTAGGTGAGGAAGGAGAGAAGCGTGCCGACGAGCGGGTCGGACTCGGGGAAGAACAGCTTGTTGAAGACCAGCGCGGCAGCTGACCCGTACAGGAAGAAGTCGTACCACTCGATGGTGGTCCCGATGAGACTTGCGGCGACGATGCGCTTGAGCGAGCGGGTGGTCGGCGGGGCGGATGCCGAGGCAGCCATGAGTACCACTTCCGGACGGTTGGCGGGGACGGTTTCGTGTCGCCACACCGTAGGAACGCGCAGGTCAGAGGCGTATGTGGTGGGACACCATAGTTCTCGGTCCGGGTGTGCGCGGGGCCACTATGACAGGCGCGTCGAGACTGCTTCGAGGACCGTATTGAAGGCCGGCAGGCGCCTGTCAGGATTGCGCTATTAGCCATGGTTTATTGCCCCGGTGCTGACTCCCGTGCTGGTTTGGTGCTGACCTGAAACCGCATGTCAGCACTCCTGATCACCTGTCCCGTGCTGGCTTGGTGCTGACTACGCAGCGTTGAACTTCGGCATTCGGGGCGGATCGGGCGGGTAGTGTTCTCCCCTTCCGCGCGCCTGCGGTCAGGCCTGGCGGGCTTCTGCGGAGCCGTCCATGGCTGGTGGCACGTGGTCCCGCACCGGCAGGTCCCCGCACCGTGAAACCCATACATAGGCGGCCGGATGAACCCACGCGACCACGGGCCTTGACCCCTGATCTTGAACACGGGTTGTGCGGCTTCGGCCAGCGTAGTTGATGTTGTTCGGGGTGCTTGCTCGTAGGCGATGGGGCTGTGATGTCCGAGGCGGGAGTGGCGTCGGACGGTGTTGTAGCGGTGGAGCCGGCGGAAGAGGTCCGGGTGGGCCTCGCGCTCGGTGTCCCAGGCCCGGCGGTCTTGGAGGGTTTCCTGTTTGCAGGTCGTGTTGAACGGCTTGGCGAGTGTGTTGTCCGCGCTGGAGCCGGCCGCGCTCGTGGACTGGGTGATGCCGGCTTCGCGGTAGGCGTCGGCGAAAGCCCGGTTGCAGTACTGGGCCCCGTGATCGTTGTGGAATATGGCGCCGGTGAGAGTGCCGCGGGTCTGTTCGGCCGCATGGAGGGGCGTCGATGACGAGGTCGGCCCGCATGTGGTCGGCGATCGCCCATCCCGCCAGGCGCCGCGAGGTGAGGTCGATCAGGGTTGCCAGGTAGCGGTACGTCCCGCTGCTCAGCGGTAGATGGGTGATGTCGTCGGCGTACTTGGTGTTGACGTCGGTGGCGGTGAAGTCGCGGCCGATCAGGTCCGGGACGTTCGCGGCGGCAGGGTCGGGGGCGGTGGTGCGGTGCCGGCGGCGCAGGCGGAGCCCGGCCGGGCCGGTGGCCTTCATGGCCCGGGTGACGTGTTTGTGGTTCACCACCTCACCCCTGTCGCGAAGTTCGGCGGTGATTCTCGGGACACCGTAGGTGCCGTCCGAGGCTCGGTGGACGGTGCGTATCAGGGCGGCAAGCCGTGCGTCGGCCGTCTGCCAGGCTGCCCGCAGCGACGCTGTCCGGCGCCAGTAGTAGAAGGTCGACCGGGCCAGGCCCAGGACATGGCACAACCGCTTCACGCCGTATGGGCGCTGGTGGTCCTCAACGAACTGGCGGCGGTTCACCAGCCCGTCTCCGCCGCGAGATAGCGGGCCGCCTTGCGCAGGATCTCGCGTTCTTTCTTCAGCTCGGCGTTTTCCCGTCGCAGGGCGGCGGCCTCGGCTTCCAGCGCCGACGGTACTACCGGGGCTGAAGACGGGGCGGTCGAACGGCGGCCCCGCGGCCGGCCGGAGCCGGCCGCCCGGATCCAGTTCCGCAGTGTCTCCGCGTTGATCCCCAGGTCCGCGGCAACCTGCTTGATCGTCGCTTCCGGCCGCGACTCCTACAACGCGACCGCATCCGCCTTGAACTCGGCGGAGTAGTGCTTCATGACCACGACACGTCCATCTCTCAGATCCTCAAGATCCACTATCTCGAGTGTCCAAGATCAGGGGTGAGGGCCCGTCCCCGGTCTGTCGTGGTGCCTGGACACCGATCCCGAAGCCCTGCGCGGAGTTGTTGCAGTCGCGCAGCGTGAGGGCACCTTCCACGGTTGCGGTACGCCGTTCGGAGTCCCAGTGAATGGGGTGAACCGTGGGTACGCCGAGCCATACGAGGTGCTGCTGAATGTCGTCGGGTGTAACCGGCGGGGGCGCAGAGGAGGCACACAGGACGCGTTGACTGGCCGGGCAGTGGTTGTCGGCGCACGTGCTGGTGCCGTGGGCGAGGTGGGAGTCCGGTCGGTTGAGGACGTGGGTGAGGGCACAGGAGTTGGTCTGGTAGGTGAGGTGGAGGGCGTTGTTCACCAGGACGTAGTTGTCCCTGCGCCCGCGGGGATGGTCCGCTGGTGACGCCGGACTCCTGGCGGTACGGGCAGTTGTCCCCACGCCCGCGGGGATCTTCCGGGGTGGAAGGCCCACGAGTTGCCCATGCCGTGGCCGTCCCCGCGCCCGCGGGGATCTTCCTGAGAACTTCCCGCCTCTCCTTGGCCTCGATCCGCCGACTGATGCCTGTGGATGACGTTTGGGAAAATGGAGGAGTGCCTTGTGACCTGCGATGAGGGGAGTTCTTCACGCTTCCAGCACGCGCAATCAGCAAGGCACTTCCGAGATGCAGGTTTCCCATACGCCGGCGGCGGTCTCCGCTGCGTTCGATGACCCGAATCTGATCGCGCAGGCCGGGCTGGTCCCGGTGATGCGGCTGGCCGAGCAGTGTGGTCTGCCGCGACGGGTTACGGAGAAGGTCAAGTTGACCGGGGTGAGGAACGGCGCAGGTGCGGCGGCGGACGCGAAGGTCACCAGGTGCGGGCGATCGCGGCGAGGTCGTCGGGCGGTGGCGTCCGCCTCCCACCCCTCCGCGTAGGGGGAGCTCTGCGACTGGGTGGGCAGTTGCATCCCGTAGAGCAGCCGCCCCGGCGGAAACCTGTGCGGCGTCCGCATCCCAGCCTCTCACCGAGGCAATCTGTCCGGGCATCAGATAGTCCATGCCCCACGTGCGGTGTGCACCTGGTGAGACGGACCGCCAGGCAAGGGCGGGCCGCGCGGGACCGGCAGCCGATGCGGAACCGGGTCAGCTCCAGAACTCGCGCAGGGCGGCGTTGACGGCGGCGGGCTCCTGGGTGTGCGGGTAGTAACCGGGCACTCGCAGGAGGCGGCCCCCGAGGGAGTCCGTGAGGGACTCGGACACGGCCATGAGCGGGAGCCCCACGTGCGCGCGGTACGTGGCCGGCGCGCGCTCCCAGGTTCCGCAGATCACCAGAATCGGCAGGGCGGCGCCCCGGACCACCTCCAACGGGATCTCCGCCTCCCAGATGGGCCGCTCCCTCATTGATGTGGCAACGGCGCGGAGCCGGCGCGACGTGGGCTCGGGCATAGCCATCCCCAACCCCTCGGTGGACGCATGTAGATACTGCTCCGGCGTGACGCCGTCCGGGATGCCCGGGGCACCGTCGCGCACCCGGTCGAGGAGGTCGGCGACGACTGGATGGTGCGCGGCGGCGGTGAAGGCGGAGGGCTGGATGAGGGCAAGGGAGCGGACGAGGTCGGGTCGGCGCGCGGCGGCGATGAGCGCGGCGACGGCGCCGTTCCCGTGCCCCACGAGGTGGGCGCCGCCGAGCCCCACGGCGGAGGAGGCCCCGTCGCCGAGAACCTCCACGATGTCCTCGGCGTCGACGTCGAAGTCGCTGCGCGCGGTGTCCGGGCTGTCGCCGTAGCCCCGGCGATCCATCATGAGGAGCCGTCGGCTGTCCGCGAGGGGCCGCTGCCCGGCAAACCCGTACGTGGAGTCGCTGCCCCAGGTGAAGATGTTGTGGATGAAGACGGCGGGGGCAGCAGCGGCCGCCGGGGTCACCGGGGCCCTCGAAGCTGTCGGGGCCCGGCCTCCTCCGACCCGATCGCGGTCATCCCACACGGTCACGTGCACGGCTGCCATAGGTCATCCTCCCGAAGCTGAGGAACATCAACTCCCGTGAGACTAACTGATCGTTTCAGAATGAGGTTCGGAGTCGTCTCAAGCAGATGATGCTGGAGGCGAGTTGGAGGAGTCCCAGATGGAGGTCTGCGCGTATCTCGTAGCGGATCCGGAGCCGTTTGAACTGGTGGAGCCATGCGGAGGTCCGCTCGACGACCCAGCGGGTCCTGCCCAGGCCGGAGCCATGGGCTGTGCCCTTGCGGGCGATCTTCGGTGTGATGCCGCGGGCCCGGAGG
>NZ_JBHVPX010000029.1:0-75805 GCF_042887155.1 Streptomyces sp. NPDC057963 | reverse complement strand
AGGTCGGTGCCACGAAAAAGGCACCCTTACGGCCGCCTTCTTTGCCGTGCGGACGAGGGTTCAGCCTTGAGGGTGACCACCAGGCTTCTCGTCGGGATCCATGCGGAACCATCGACCGGAACCAGTGGCGTGGGCCATGTGCTCATTCCACTCGTCGCGAAGTCGTTCGCTCATCTCGCCGGGCCGTACGCAGAACACCGTCTCGGCGCCGACCTCGACCTCGACCATGAACCTTCCGGCAGGGACTAGGTCGCTGAACTGGATCCGTGCGGCAACTCGTGCTTGCGGTGCTACTTTTTCGGTCATCTGACCCCCATTGGCGCGGCCCGCCCTGTATTCGATCGAGTGTTCGATGCACACGCGAGCGGGCAGGTTGCTTGACCATTCAACGCCCCCCAGGCGATGAGCGATTGTTGCATTTTGACCAGCTTTTGACCACAACCCGTTAGCGTGAACTACCGTGCGTACCGGACATGGTCAACGCCCATATCGGGGTGCTACTCCGGCGGGGACAGCGTGTCGATGAGGCGCATCAGCTGCCTCAGCTGCTCCGGCGTCATCCGGTCAGCCCGGCGTACCAGCGCGCGCGCCTCATGCGACTCGGCCCAGACGGTGTCAATACCGAAGAACTGGGCGCCGGCCGCGTCCTGGATCTTGGCGAGCGGCAACTGCAGCGCGGTAGCGAGGGCGCGCAGTTGGGGGTACTGCGGTGGAATGACGGGCTGCCCCTTCTCTAGCCGGTCGATCCAGGAGTATTTCAGCAGGGGCTCGCCAGAGGCAGGGTCTACCGTCCGGTCCTGAACGGCCCGAAGACTGAGGCGCAGCTCCTGCCTGCGGGCGCGCACAAGGTCGGACAAGTCCGTCCGCGCGGGTGCGTCGTGTTCGGCCATGAGGTTCATCCTGCCACTCCGTGTCATGTCATGAGCTATGTGGTGTTCATGTGACTGACGTGAATGCAAAGCATTCCCGCTGGTGGCGCCACCCGACTGTCTCATGCGCCGAACAGAGTGTCCACGACGCGCAACAGTTGCGCCAGGGCGCAACGACGCAATGACCGATTCCGAATTTTGACTGTCCAAGGAGATGGACATTGCGTTCACCCTGTGCGACGCTCTTCTTGTCCAACCAGAACAACACTCTGTTGCAAGAGGTTGATGTGAACGAAGAAGTCACGAAGTACACCCTGGTCAGCCGGGACCTCATGCGCACCTTGATGCGGCGCACCGGCACTGGGCGGCGGATCACCACCCGCGCACTCGCCGCTGAGATCGGCATCGCACACGGCACCATCGGCGGCTTGCTGACCGGGGCGGTGGTGGTGGTGCCCGAGTCCACCGCGGTTGACATCGCAGGACGTATCGGAGTCGACACTCTCGTTCTCTTCGTCCCGGTCTGCCGCGCCAACAAAGCGGCACTGACCGCTGTCCCCGACGCGACCACGGCATGACCGCCCCGGCGTTCGACAGGGCTGCAGCGATGCGGCGCCTCGGGCCCGCAGGGCTGGAGGCAGTGCGCCGCAGCGTGGCCGCTGCTCCTCCTCTTCGTACCGAGCAGCGCGAGCAGCTCCGTGCGGTCTTCGACTCGGCCTCTATCGCGGCCGGGCACATCAGGCCGGCCCAGGCCGCTTGATCCATCACGCACAGCGGGGCCGCTCAGACCATGCCCGGTCCGGCGACCCCTCGGCAGTCCCCTACCCAACAGAAATCGAGGACACCGTGATTACCAATCCTACTGACGGGCTCGGCGCCCGACTGGCGGCGATCAGTGACAACCGGACCGCGATCGAGTCGCTCCTGAGCTACGCGGATCTGCCGGCCCCGACGGTCATCTCCCGCCCGGAGGCGGTGTACGTGTCGGTCGCCGACGCTGACGACCTGCTGCCGTGGCTGAACCTGCTGGGCGGTGTGGTGCGTAAGGCGCCCTCGTTCGACGGGCTGGAGCTGTGGTCGCTGACCACGTTCACGCCTCCCGGGAGCAGCGGAGTGCGGGTGCCAGTGCGTGTGTCGGTGTCGGTACCTGTCGGCGAGACGCTGATGCACCAGATCGTTTCGGCGGTGGCAGCATGAGTGAGCGCACGCCCGTGACTGGTCCGTTCCGGATCTCCGTCGACGCCTCCCCGTCTGGGGTCGCCCTCGACATGACGCACTACCTGAGCACCGTCGTGCTCGCTCTCGCGGAGGCTGCCGCCGAGGACGGTCCCGCTCTGCTCGACGAGCTGGTGAGCATCGCCGAGCTGGACCGGTCGGCCCGGCACCAGGGACTCGACTCGCACGCCACGCACGAGCGCGACGAGGCGGTGCAGTCCCTGCTGGACGAGTTGGTCGACGGCGGCAGCGTGCCGGTGTACGGCGGGCAGGTGCTGCGGCTTGCCGAGGCTCTGCGTCGGGCTGTGGCTCCGCGCCCGGTTCCGGCCCAGCGTGAAGCGGGTGCCGCATGAACGCCTACGAGGACGCCGTTCAGCCGCTGATCAACGGCGGCTACCCCGACCGTCAGGCCCGGGAAATCCTCTCGTTCGTCTGCGGTGAGGCACAGAACGAGGGCTACCGCCGGGGTGAGGCTGCCGCGCACGCCGAGGTGGATCGACTGAAGCGGTCCGCCGTGCTGGCCGAGGAGGACTACCGGCGCGTCGTCCGCGGCGCCTGCCAGGTCGAGAGCCAGCTGCGGGCCCGGGTCGCCGAGCTGGAGGCACAGCAGGCTGCGGTCCTCGCCCTGCACCGGAAGCACGCGGACTCGAACCACTGCTTCGCCGACGACGAGACGTGGCCGTGCAACACCCGCGCCGCGCTGGCCCCGGTCGTGGACCCGTGGAAGTGCGAGGCGAACGACTGCCGGATGCACGACTACCTGCTGGGCATGTGGATGACCCTGGTATCCGAGAGCGACGCGCTGCGGATGGCGGGCGGTGCCTCATGAGCGCCGCCGACCACCTGCGTGAGGCCATCGACTTCGGGTGCGCCCGGGATGACCACGACCACGTCGCCATGCACCGCGCCGAGGTGCTGACCGAGGCCGCCGACGACCTGGTCGCTGCTTGCCCCGATCACGGTGACGCGGACGAGGCGTGGATGGACTGCCCGTGCGAGTACGCCGACGAGCTGCGCCGCATGGCCGCGATCGCCGGGGGTGCCGCATGAACGCCCGCGATGAGTTGTACGCCGTACTGCGGGCGGCTGGCGAGGACCGGGCGGAGGCCGAGCGGCTGATCGCCGCCCGCGATGCCGAGGTGCTGCGGAACTTCCAGATGCGGGACGCCCGGGAGTTGACCGCCCGCTACCGCGCCAAGGTGTTGACCGAGGCCGCCGACCTCCTCGCGGAGATCGGCACCCCCATCCACGGCACCCGTTCCGAGCACGAGCGCGGCCTCATGTACGGGGCTGAGCGCCTGCGCCGCATGGCCGACAAGGCCGCCGCCACCGCGCAGTTGGCCCGGTTCGAGGACGCCCGGCAGACCCTCCAGCAGACCCGCCAGGTCGAGAAGGGCGGTGCGTGATGGCTGCCGCTGACCGTCTCGCCCTGCTGCGCCGCGCGGTCCGAGACGACCACGGTGAATGGACGACGGACCGTGTGCGGCAGCTGTACCGGTCCCGCGCGTACGCCGCACCGTTCCGGCGGACCGCACGGCAGGACCTCGCCGTCCTCGCCCGCCAAGGGCTTCTCCTCCTCGACGACACCGACCCCGGCCGCCGCGTGTTCCGCCTCAACCACGCCCACGGAGGCTCCCGATGAAGTGCGAAGAGCAGCTGTTCAACCCTGGCGAGCGGCACTCCTCCCGTGACTGCCAGCTCCAGCTGGGACACGCGGGGCACCACGAGTACTTCGGGCAGACGTACCCCCGCCCTGTCCCGGCCGAGCCGGACCCCGACGTTGCGGACCTGATCGAACGGGCCGCACGCAAGAGCCACGCGTGGGACCTGGACGAGATGGCCACCGCCCCCGGCGCAACGCAGACCAAGTACCGCGTCACCTATCAGCGAGTCGGCAGGCACGGCGGCCGCAACGGCAGTCCCGCCCCGGCGCCGCTGACCGTGTGGGCAGTCACTGCCGACGGGCTCGCCAAGCACATCGCGAAGGACGTCCGACCGTACATCCTCTCCAGCGGCGCCGAGATCGCCGTCGACCTGGAGGCGCTTCAGGTCGCCGAAGGTGGCGCCGCGTGACGAACCCGCGCCACGCGCAGGACACCCCGCAGGGTCGGTACTACACCGACCCCGCGGGGGGCCCCGCCCTCGTCTCCGTCACCAACGTCCTCGACACCGCCATCAACAAGCGCGCCCTGATCCCGTGGGGCGTGAAGATCACCGTCGAGTACATCTTCGACAACTGGAAGGCCATCGCCCACCGCATCCTCACCGACCGGCTGGCACTCACCCGCGAGATCAAGGCCATCCACCGCGAGGTCAAGGAAACTGCGGGCGACCTCGGCGACCGCGTCCACGCCGCCGCCGAAGCCCACGTCCTCGGCGCCCCAGTCGCGGACGACGCCGAGGTGGCCCCGTACCTCGCGCAGCTCATCCGCTGGCTGACCATGTGGGGCGTCGACCTCGCCAAGCACGTCGTCGCCACCGAGATCACGGTCATGCACCGCCGCCTCGGCTACGCCGGAACCGCAGACCTCCTGATCTGGCTGCCCACCGGCCCCGGCGGGGCGCTGGAGCTGTGGCTCATCGACTACAAAACCTCGGCCACCCGCTCCGCGAAGAGCGTCTACCCGGAGAACACCCTCCAGCTCGCCGCCCTCCGGTACGCGGAGACCGTCCTCCTCCCCGACGACACGGACGCCCCCATGCCCGCGATTCAGCGCACCGGCGTCCTCAACCTCCGCGCGAAGTCCCACGCCCTGGTGGAGATGCCCGCCGGCCGCGACGCCCATCGCGCGTTCCGTGGCCTCCTCGAAGGCACCCGCTGGCTGCACGCCGCGCCGTCCACCTATCCCGCCCTGCTCGCCCCGGGCCAGACCGAGCCCGCGCGCAGGCGCACGACCCGAAAGGCGGCCTGATCATGGGTAGCCGCATCCTCACCTTGCAGCGCCAGGCCCGCGAACTCGGCCGACTGCGCACCGGCTGGTCGGTCCCCTCCGACAAGCCCAACGGCCGCCCCAGGCCCGTGAAGTCGAAGACATGGGTGGTCTCCTCCCACGCCGAGCACTACGTCACCGCCGCCGCCGAAGCGTGGGGCGGGACCGTCGAGCGGTGGCAGCCGCAGGGCGCTGGAGCCCCGCAGTTCCGCGTCATCACCGAGGCCGAGCAGATCGACGCGCTCCTCCCCCCGGGCGACCCGCTGTCGCAGTGCAACGAGATGTGGAACAAGGGCGGCTGCATGCGTCGCTGCGACGGCCAGACCGAACAGCTCAGCCACCAGCCCTGCATCTGCATGCAGCAGTTCGGCGAAGACTGGCACCAGCAGAAAAAGGGCACCGTCTGCGCCGCCACCTCCCGCCTGAGCGTCGTCCTCCCCGACATGCCGGACGTCGGCGTATGGCGAGCCGAGACGCACAGCTTCTACGCCGCCAACGAGATGGCGGGCACCGTCGACATGGTGCTGTCCGGCACCGGCGGCCAGGGCCTCGTCCCGGTGACGCTGCGGATCGAGCCCCGCACCCGCGTGGCTGGCGGACAGACCAAGCACTTCCCCGTGGTCGTCGTCGAGATCCGCGGCATCACCACCCGCCAGGCGCTCACCGGCCCGCTCCCGACCGCGCTGGCCCTGGACCCGTCCGGTTCCCGTGCGGTGGCTGCGATCGAGGCGCCGCGCCCGGACTACCTCGCCCGCGCCGAGGGCGCCCTCACCGTGGATGACGTCCAGGACGTCTACCGCGACGCGCACGCCGCCGGTCACCTCAACGACGAGCTGGTGGCCGCGCTGAAGAAGCGGGCCGACGAGCTGAAGACAGAGGCAGCCACGCCCGAGCCGGAGCCGGATGAGGAAGGCGCCTACGACGTCGAAGTCCTCGACGACGCCGAGCAGTCGACCGGATGGCCGGCCGTCGCGCCGGCCGGATCGGGGGCCCGCGCATGAGCTGGCACCTCGGCCGCATGTGCGGCTTCGATATCGAAAGTTCGGGCCTGAACGTCGAGACCGACCGTATCGTCACTGCTTGCGTCGTCGGGTGCGGTGGCGGGGACCCGGTCACCCCCAGGACCTGGTTCGCCGACCCCGGCATCGACATCCCCGCCGAGGCCACTGCGGTGCACGGCATCACCACCGAGAAGGCCCGTGCCGAAGGACGCCCGGCTGCCGACGTGGTCGAGGAGATCGTGCACGCCCTGGCCGAGGCCGTCATCAACGGACTGCCCGTCATCGTGATGAACGCGCCGTACGACCTGACGCTCCTCGACCGCGAGGCCCGCCGGCACGGTGTCACGCCCCTCACAGACATCGTCGGCGACGAGCTCCGCGTCATCGACCCGCGCGTCATGGACAAAGCGGTCGACCCGTACCGCAAGGGCCGTCGCACCCTCACCGACCTGTGCGCGTACTACAGGCTCCGGCTTGACGCCGCGCACACCGCGGACGCGGACGCGCTCGCCGCCTGCCGCGTCGCCCAGGCCCTGGCCGAGAAGTGGCCGCAGCTGCGAGGCACCGCCCTCGACCAGCTGCACGCGGTGCAGCAGCAGTGGGCGCAGCAGCAGGCCACGTCATTCGCGGCGTACCTCGCCCGCACCCCGGGCCGTGAACACGAAGCGGCCTCGGTCCGCGCCGACTGGCCGTTCGTCCCGCACCAGCGGAGGTCGGCATGAACCCGCTGAGCACCATTCGATGCCTCGTTGCACCCGTCGGCCGGCACCGCTCGGCCCCCGCCTCGCCGCTCGTCACCCGTGCCGCCCCGTGCCCGTGCCGCGGCTGGGACCGGCTCGCCACCCATGTCGTCGACGGCGGGGTGATGACCTGCCAGGACTGCAGCCGACGTACCGCCGAGGTCAGTGCGGTCCCGCTGGAGCCCGGCACCCGCTGGCTCGTCTGCGTCAGCCCGGCCTGTGGCCACATGACCACCCGCCACCTCCCGGCCGCCGCCCCGCGGTCCTGGGCCTGCACCTGGTGCGGCGACACCAAGGGGGACCAGTGAAGTACGAGTGGATGGACAGCGCGCTCTGCGCTCAGACCGAGCCCGACCTCTGGTACCCCGAAGGGTCCGGCCAGCACGCCCGGACCGCCCTGCGGATCTGCGCCCAGTGCCCCGTCCGCCCTGAGTGCGACGAGTACGCGCAGAACGTAGAGGACGCAGCGGACGGGCGGCGGCACGGGGCATGGGCTGGGATGTCCGCCCGCCAGCGGCACCGTCAGACCGCTGCGACCGCCAGACGCGACCAGCAAATCCTCCGCTTCACCGAACAGGGCCTGTCCGCAGACGAGATCGGGGATCGGCTCGGGATCACCAGCCGCACCGTAGTCCGGGTCCGCACCGCCCACCGGCAGCAGCAGCAGGAGGTGGCGTGATGAACGAAACGACCGCCGCATGGGTCCGGACGCACGCCTGGACTGACTCTGTCCGAACCGAGGCCAAACACCCCGGCAGCATCCTCGGCCCCTGTCTCTGTCTCCGGCCTTTCACCTGCGCCGCGTGCGCGGCCAGCCAGACCGGCGCCTGCAAAGGTGTCGTGGCCCACGCCGCAGAGACCATCATCATCGGCCCGTCCGGCTGGACATACGACCAGTCGGACGCCGAGCGCGGCGCGTGGGTATGGCTCGCAGATCGCACCTGCGTTCAGCACTGCACCGGCGCGCTGGTCACCGCGCAGGGCCCTATGCAGCTCGACCTCTTCGCAGGTGCGGCATGAGCTATGCACCCGACACCCTTGCCCGGCCTGCGGAATGGCGTGCCAAGGGCGCCTGCACAAGCCTCCTCGATCTGTTCTTCCCCGTCACCGAGGACGTCCGGTCGGCCGAGGCGGCACGGGCAGTCTGCGCCAGGTGCCCAGTCCGCCCGCGGTGCCTGGAAGAGGCCATGCTCGAAGAGCGGTCCGATGATGAGCACCGCCGGGCCGGAGTCCGGGGCGGTCTTACGCCAGCCGAGCGGGCCCGTCTCGCCCGCCGTATCCGGAACACACCGTCCGGCCAAGAAACCCCGCTCGTCTCCGAAGTCCAGGCCCGACAAGTCCGCACCCCGGCAGGTGTCTTCGCCGACCGCACCCAGGCGCTGACTGACGGCCACACCGGGTGGACCGGGTCCAGCCCCGTCACGGTCCACGGCCAGACATATACCCCGATGCAGCTGGCGTGGGAGGTCACGTACGGACGGCGTCCGGACGGGAGCCTTACCGCGGGCTGCGGCCACAAGGGTTGCGTCACCCCGGACCACCTCATCATCCGCGGCGGCGCGTACAAAACCGCCGCTGGCCGAGCCGCCGCCTCCCAGAACGGACAGCGCTGATGGGCCATGCCGAGATCGTCACGATCCTCAACCCGACTCCGGCCGGTGCCGTGCCGCACCCCAGCCGGTACCTCCACGCCGACGCGGACGGAGACCGGCTCCTCATCAGCACCGCGAAATTCGACGACGGCACGCCGGGCCTGTACTTCCGTACCGACCCCAACGGCTCCAGCGTCCCGCTGACCGAGCTGCCCGTGCTGATCGCTCAGTTGCAGGTCATCGCCGACGCGGCGACCGCCGAAGCTGAGGAGAGCCGCTGATGGCGTACTTCCACGGTGGAGTCCCGGGGCTGAAGCCTGGCGACCGAATCCTCCCGCCGGACAGCACCGGTACCGAACATCGCCTGTCCGCCTACGCCGAAGAGATCGACGGCCCTGCACACGCCCGGCGCACGGACATCGTCTACCTCACCACCGACCGGCAGGTGGCCCGCGTGTACGCCGCGTTCCGGCCCGATGGTGCCCTGTATCGCGTCGAGCCGGTCGGAGCAGTCGAGCCCGATCCGGACTGCATGTCCCCCGGCCTGTCCTGGCGGTGCCGTGCGGCAACCATCACGGCCGTCGTCGACCCGGTCGTCCTGTTCCGCTCTAAACGAACAGAACGCTGGCTACGCATGCTCAACGGCCCGAGCACCCCGCCGTGAGCAGTCCCCTGACCAGCGAATGGAACAAGGGGTTAGCGCACGTCCCACGCCGTGCGCTAACCGACTGTCTCGTTGCAGGTCAGAGGCCATTTCTGCTCCTCTGGAAGTCACCCCCACGACGCCCGAAGAGCCCTTCGTAGGAACCGAGTTCCGACCGGCCCGGGGCCGCCGTGCCCCGGGCCATCGCCGGCCCACCACGACTGTACGGAAGAAGCCGAAATGCCCTGGTTCAAGATCGACGACTCGGCGCACTCCCACCCGAAGTTCATCCGGGCCGGGAACGCTGCGCTCGGTCTGTGGCTGCGGTGCGGCTCCTACTCCGCCCAGCACCTCCTCGAAGGCTTCATCCCCAAGGACATCGTGAAGCCCTTCAAGGGGACACCGGCCCAGGTGCGGAATCTGATCGAAGCCGGTCTGTGGCACCAGGCCGGACACGACTGTCCCAAGTGCCCCCAGCCGTCAGACGGCTACGTGATCCACGACTTCTTCGAGGGCGGCCGGAACACGACCCGCGCCCAGCACGAGGCGAACAAGAAGAGCGCCGCCGAACGGGCCGCGAAGAGCCGCGCGAGCAGAAAGCGGACCGGAAACGGCTCCGAATCAAACAACATTCACGATACAAACGGCGCCGAAAGCGACACGGATTCGGTTCGAAATGAACCCCACTTTTCGGGCTCCGTAGCAGGTCAAGGTGGTCTGTCACACAGCACGCCCGCTGACGGTGCTGCGCCTGCCCAAGCCTCTTCCACGCCTAGCCAGGTACTTCCTTCGGAAGTACCTCCTCCCCCTACCCCCTCCGTGGACACGCCCGGCACCGCCGTGGACACCACGAGCGGAAGAGGAGAAGTCCAGCCGCTCATCGACGCCATGGGCGCCCGACAGATGCGCGTCTCCTGGGGCCTTAACCCAGCCGAATGGCTCGAACTCCGCGACGCCATCCGCCGCGTCGGAATCCCCGACCTCATCGACCACGCCGCCCGCGCCTGGCAGGCCGCGAAGAACACCCCATACAGCGCCCGCTACTTCCTCCCCGGCTGGACCGGCCTCCAAGACGCCCCGCAGTACACCGGCCCCCGATCCCTCACCGCCGGGCCCCCGAGCAAGACCACCGAATACCTCGAAGACATGGCGGCCATCGCCGAAGAACTCCGCCAGAGAAAGATGGGAGGCGCCTGATGGAGCCCGAGCAGATTCCCCAGCTCATCGCTGAAATCGCCCTCGCTGACCCGCGCGTCCGCCGTGAGGACAAAACCGAGCGCCGCGCCCAAGCCCTCATGTGGGCCGGAATCCTCGCCGAAGTCCCCTACGACTACGCGATCACCGCCGCCCACCAGCACTACGCCAAATCCACCTGGCCGATCCTCCCCGCCGACATCGCCACCCGCTGGACCGCCACCGTCCGCGACCGCATGAACCGACACACCGACCCCGCACCCGCAGGCGTAGACCCCGACAACGAAACCGCCTACCGCCACGCCATCGCGGCCGGCCGCTACGCCGTCGCCATCGGACAGGCCCCCGCCGTCGAACTCCGCGAGCTGACCACCGGACCCGCCGCATGCGAGGCCGACGCCCGGTGGGCTGCCCTCGGCTCATGCGTACCGCTCCACGTCCGTGACGCCCTCGCCGAGCAGCGCCCCGAACGCGCCGAGCGAGAACGCCTCCTGCGTACTGGCCGGCCGGACCCGCTCTCGGTGCAGTGCCCCTGGGACGCCTGCCGCGTCCCCGTCGGCCAGCGCTGTCAGACCCGCGGCCGCCCCCGCAACGACCCGCACCCCGCCCGCGTTGACGCCGCCGCAAAGGCCGCCGCATGAGCCACCGGTGCCCGCCGAACTGCCACCGCTGCCCCGACCTCGACGACGACGTCATGCCCTGCTGCATGGGCACCGCCGCCAACCAAGGCACACCTGCCACCGCACGGCTTCTCACCTGGTGCACCTGCTCGGCCAACCGGGCTCTCCCCACCGAGGACAGCACCAACGCCCGCGTCGCCGCACTCGAAGCCCGCATCGCAGAACTGGAGGCCCGCACGTGATCCCGATCCCGTCTGCCGCCGCCGCGCCGTCGTGCCGCGTCTGCGGGCGCCTCCTGCGCTCCGAGAAGTGGCGGGACCGAGGCATCGGCCCCGTCTGCGCCAAGGCCTCAGGCGACCACCCAGCACCCCGCATCCCCACCCCACACCCCGACCACCACATCGACGGACAGACCGAACTGCCCCTCGTCCACCACCAAGCCACCCTCTGGAGCCTCTGATGCAACAGGCCCGACCAGTCGACTACATCAGCTTCGGCGGAGGCCAACAGTCCACCGCCCTGCTCGTCCTCGCAGCCACCGGCCGCATCACCGCCAAGACCTTCCTGTTCGCCAACGTCGGCGACGACAGCGAACTCCCCGCCACCCTCTGCTACCTGGAAGAACACGCGAAGCCCTACGCCGCCCGGCATGGCCTGGAGCTTGTGGAGCTGCGCCGCATCATGAAGCACCGCCTCGCCACCCGCGGCCAGGAGCGCACCCTCTGGCAGCAGCTCAACCAGCCCGGGTCGAAGAGCATCGACATTCCCGTACGCATGGCCAATGGCGCCCCCGGCAACCGCAACTGCACCAAGACCTTCAAGATCGACCTGGTGGCGGAGGAACTGGCTCGCCGCGGCGCCACCGCCGAGAACCCCGCGATCGTCGGTATGGGCATCAGCCTCGACGAGATTGAGCGGGCCAACAACCGCAGCCCCGTCCCTCACGAGCGTGTCGTCTACCCCCTGCTGGACCTCGGTCTCCGGCGCACCGACTGCCAGCGCATCATCCGCAAAGCTGGTCTCCCGCTGCCGCCGAAATCCGCGTGTTTCTTCTGTCCCTTCCACCGGCCGGAGGACTGGCACACCCAGCGGCGTACCGAGCCCGAACTGTTCGAGAAGTCGTGCCAGCTCGAAGAGACCCTCAACGGCCGGCGCGCAGACCTCGGCAAGGACCCGGTGTATCTGACCCGGTTCAACAAGCCACTGCGCGAGGCCATCCCCGCCGGCGTCGACCTACTGCCTGGGTTCGACGAGGACGAGGGCTGCGACTCCGGCTGGTGCATGACGTGACCAGCAGTACGCCCGTCCGACTGGAGGAGGCATCGATGACGCAGGGCACTGAGTTCATACCCGGATTGCCGCAGGTGGCAAAGACCTGCAGCAAGTGCCGGGAGGCGAAGCCCGAAGCCGCATTCCACAGTCACGGGCCAGGTAAGAAGCGCATGGCCATGTGTGGGGACTGCCGGGCCGAACACCGCCGCATCAACGGCCGAGAGGGGCGGAAGGAGACCGCCGAAGAACGGCTCGGCCGCCGACTTTGGGAGTGCTACAAGATCACGCTCCAGCAGTACAGGGCGATGGTCAAGGCTCAGAGCGGCGCCTGTGCAATCTGCGGCAAGACCCCCGATGAGGGGAAGCGGCTCGCGGTCGATCACTGCCACACGACAGGCGTGGTGCGGGCTCTGCTTTGCATCCGCTGCAACTTGAACCTCGGCGTCTACGAGAACCATCACCGCGCAGCTGCCGAGTACCTCGCGACCTACGGGGCCGGGAATCCGTTGTTGTGCCCCGCCGAGTGACCTGTGACGCGTTCGCCCCCTCGCTCGCATTGAGGGGGCGCCCACCCACCGTACCCACCACCAGGAGAACCCCGTGACCACCACACCCGCCGACGAACTCCAGTCCGCTGCCGTCGAGATGATCCACCGCATCTGCCCCGCGCACCTCGATCGCGATGAGTACGGCCGCCTGCTCGCCGAGCGCTTCGCCGCCCACCGGGCCGCCGTGCTCCGCGAGGCAGCCGACGAGATTGCGGGCATCGACTTCCACCCGAACGCCGTCGCCCGATCCCTCGACATCGCTGCGGGCCTCGCCTGTCGCCTCCGCCGCATGGCCGACGAGGCACAGCAGGCCGCCCCCGCCGTGGCCGAGGAGCAGCGCGTTACCGCCGACCTGCTGGCCACCTCCGCCACCGAGTACCGAGTCCCGGTCCCCGAACAGGGAGGCACCAACCTGCACGTACGGCGCCAGAGCCTCGTCTTCGGCGTCGGATGGTCAGTAGCCGTTCCCGGATGGGGTGGCGGCCGGGCCTGGACCCAGGAGGGATGGCAGGAGGCCATCAGCGCCCTCAGCGTCGATCGACTCTTCTGCTGGCCCGACGCAGCCACGGCTGTCGACGAAGCCCGTCGTGCGCTCGCCGTGACTGAGGAGCCGGGCCAATGACCCAGCACGTGACCAAGGTGGCGCCGAGCCTCCGCCCGCTGGATCACCTGATCGTCAGCAAGCGGCATGCCCGCCAAGCCCGGAAATGGCCCTGGGCCTGGTGGTGCACCTGCCCTGACGGCTACGGAGCAGCGAAGACCGAGGCTCTTGCCCAGGCCGCAGCCGACGACCACGCCGCACGCCGGCATCCCGCCACCGAGGAGCCGGGCCAATGAGCGACCACGCCTGCCCCCTGCTCCAAACCGTCGCCCGCGCCGTTGAGGCTGCCCTCACGACCAGCGGAGACGACTACGCACTCGCCCCGCCGCCCGCACCCGTATGCGGCAACCAAGCCCCGGCCAATACCGACACCTGCCAGCGCAGCCCCTCCCACACCTACCCACACCGAGACGCCAAGCAAAAGGGCACCGAAGCCCGCTCCTGGTGGAACGGAAAGGACGTGACCCGATGAGCGACCGCGTCTTGCCGGACTGGACCCCCACCGACCGCGTCGGTGACCCCCGCTGTGGCTCCCAACCAGCCCCCGGAGCCGAGACATGCGGTGCGCCAGCTACCTGGCACGTCCTGTGGACAGTCGCCACCCCCGCGCCGCTTTCCCTGCTGTGCGACAAGCACATGACCCAAGCACGCAGGGAGTTGGTGTACACCGACCGGCACCCCGCCGCCGTGATCTGCGACATGCCCGGCACGGGGTGGCTGATGGACACACCATCCCGGTGCGTCCTGACGACGACCACACAGCTCAGCGTGCAGACGCGAGAGGCCACCCAATGAGCGACCGCATCCGCCTCAACGACCTCACCGACAACGACCTCGACGCCCTGCACGACCAGCTCGTCGCCCTCTACCGCGAGCGCGCCCACCTCGTCGCACACCTCGCGGCCCTCCACCCCTCCCACATTGGCTGTACCGATCCGTGCTCTCCCGACTGGCCGATCGTCATCATCGAGACGCCCGCCGGCCAGATGAGCTGGCACATCTGGCTACGAGACATGGACCTCTTCGTACATGTGCCGCCCACAAACCCGCGCTCGTCCACATGGGACGGCCACACCACCGACGAGAAGTACCAGCGCCTGCGCGACCTCACCGAGGCCACCCCGAGCCTGCTGAAGCTGGAAGTCGTGGCCGATCAACAGGCCGAGCACATCAAGCAGCTCACTGCCCGGATCGCCACGCTGGGGCACGTCGCAGCGGGCAACCGGAAGCACGTCGCCGCCGTCGTGCCCGAGCTGGAGAAGGCTGAGGCCCGCATCGCTGAGCTGGAGCAGCAGCTGGCCGACGCCGACGCCGTCCACGACGACCTTGACGCCACTTGCGAAGCCGTCGCCGCCCGCGACCGCGCCGAGGCCGCCACCGCCCGTGTGCGGGACCTCCACCGTGACGCCTACGCCGGAATCGGAGAGGCCGGGGCGTCGTGCACCGCCGGGTGCGGCACCTGGCCCTGCCCCACCCTCACCGCCCTCGACGGACCGCAAACCACCTGGCCCGCCCAGCCGCCCCGCACCGCGCGGGGCGGCCACAGCGAACCCCAACCGCCGCGAACGGAGACACCCATGACCACCACCATCTGCGCCGAGTACTCCACCCACATCACCGATCACCCCATCGGCCCGTGCGTCCTCCGACCCCACCACCGCGGCGACATCCACCAGGACATGCGCGGCATCCAGTGGGCCAGCCGACCGGGCCGCACCCCGGGCCATCCGGCTACCTGCCCGAACAGTCCCACCGGGTGGCACCACTACAACGAGGGCAATGGCCGGCCCGAGAGCCGGACCTATGACCACTGCGGAGCGGGCGGATGCTGCGCCGACGGCCAGGCCCCGACCGTGGTCTCCGGCTCCGTTGACGAACTCCGTGCCCGACTGACCGCAGCACTCCGGGCGATCGGCCGCGCCGAGGTCGAGATCGCCACCCTGCGGGCAGATCTCCGGGCCCGCGACGAGGTGATCGCCCAGCAGCGCGCCGCCTCCCGGCGCGCCCTCAAGGACGTGTGCGCGGTGCAGCGCGTGCGGGACCTCGCAGGCAGTTGGTACAGGCAGGGAGCCCCGGCCACCAGCTACGCCCGAGAACTGCTCGTCACCCTCAACAACGTCGCCCGAACATGACGAAGTCACCCGCACGGTCGCTGCGGCGGATCACCCGCGACAAGATCGAGCACGCGCTTCAGCACGACCAACTCCGCCGCCGAGCTGAGACTGGAAACATCACCGCGGTCGCCGCCATCGCCGGCATCCCCCCTGACGCCCTGTACGCCGAGGCCCTGGCTCTGGGCCTCATCGCCCCACCTGAAGAACCCCGGGCATGACGATGGGGCGCGCCGCAATCCTCTGCGGGGGTCTCGTACGTCCGGTTCAGGCGGCCAACGCCCCGGTTCGCACGGCGAACTCCCGCAGCCCCTGCACCCGAGCGGGGCCGTACAGCAGATCAGACGTCAGCGCCCGCAGCGCTGGCCGCCGCACTTCCTGCGGCGCCTCCAGCTCCACCTGCCGCAGTGCCGCAAAGGTCTGGGTCCCGTCGCCCAGGGCGTGCCACATGCGACCGATGTCCGTCCACGCCCGCGCCCGACGTTCCTCAGTCGGCATGTGGTTGACGTTCAGACCGGCTGCAACCTTCACACCCATATCCGGGATGCCGAGGGCATTGAGAGCACCGATGCGGTAGATGTCGACCTGGGCCCGGGTGGCCTCCACGGTGAACAGTCCGGGGACCTCGGGCAGGCGCTCGACGTCTTCCTCCGCCTCATCGAGCAAGGCCAGCGCCGCCGAGCGGTCTCCGCCGGTCGCCGCCGAGTATGCGGCCGTGAGGAGCAGCGTGGTCCGTACGGCTGCGGTGCGTTCCTCGGCGGCGTCCAGCTCGGCCGCCTCACGAGTGAGGAGGTGGACAGCGGACGACCAGCGGCCGGAGCGCCGCATCGTGATCGCCAGTACCCGGGACGCCTCCCCGACCGGCACAGGCGTGCCGCTTTCCCGAGCTGCCAAAAGCGCCCGGTCAGCAGCGACCCACGCCGCGTCAGAGTGCTGCTTCGACGCCAGTTCAGCAGTCAGCACGTAGGCCCTGGCCAGCGCCCCAGATGCCTGCTGTCGGGCCCGCCCGGTAGCCGCGTTCCGGGTCGCCGCGGCCGTAGCGAGCAGACCTGGCAGCGCCTGACCGAGATCCGTGTAGTGGGCGGCACGGAAGGCTCGGCGGGCTGCGGCCGTCTGCGCGGTCAGGAGCGTCAGCGGCACCGGCTGGGCGGCCGGCGGGCGGAACAGGGCTTCCTCCAGTCCGGCGGCCGGATCCCCGGACGGGGTGGCAGCGGACGCGGTACCCGCGCCCACGATGGCCGTCGCCCCAGCGGCGAGTGCCCCTGTCAGTAGTTTCCTGCGACGCATCGCATCCTCCTCGTCCGACGGGCACCCGATCGCCACCGTAACGACTGCCGACCCGTCCGGGACAGTGGAACCGCGCATCCGCTCGGGTGGGATGGCCAACACCTCGCACATGCGTAGCATCGCGGAGTGCTCCGGTCGCAGCTTGTTGGACTCGATCCGGGAGATAGCGGAAGCCGAGTACCCGCACCTCGCGCCCAACTGCGCCTGTGTGAGCCTGGCGGAACAGCGGGCGCCTCGAATGAGGGCTCCGAAGTCTCCCGGCTCCGTGCTCTGGCCCATGGGTACCTCCTGTGCACCGACGGGACTAACGAAGCTAGCGCCGTTGCCCACCCGGCGACAGGGCGTGCGGAGGCACACGGTGTGCGGGCCCGGCACAGCGTGTGCGGATGAGCCCCCGGCCTATCCCGCGCATGGCATCCGGGCCGGGATGGTGGTCCCGCAGACGGACGGCGTACCCAGCCGCCTCGCTGCTCGCACTCCTACCGGAGGCATCCCATGGACAAAGTGCTCGTCACTGGCGGAGCCGGATTCATCGGCTCGCACTTCGTCAAGCGCATCCTGCAAGCCGACGACGTCGCCCAGGTGACCGTCCTCGACGCGCTCACCTACGCGGGACACACCGAGAACCTCGGCGAGGCGTTCCTCAACCCGAAGCTGACGTTCGTTCACGGCAACATCGTCGACGCCGACCTGGTCGACCAGCTGGTGCAGAACCACACCGCGGTCGTCCACTTCGCTGCCGAGTCTCACGTCGACCGCTCGTTCTCTACCGCCGGCACGTTCCTGACCACGAACGTGCTCGGCACCCAGACCCTCGCCAACGCCGCCATGCGCCACGGCGTGCAGCGCTTCGTCCACGTCTCCACGGACGAGGTCTACGGGCCCCTGCTCGAAGGCGCCGCGACCGAGGACGACCCGCTGCGCCCCACCGTCCCGTACGCCGCGTCGAAGGCGGCGAGCGACCTCGTGGCCCTGAGCTACTACCGCACCTATGACGTGCCAGTGTGCGTCACCCGCTCGTCGAACAACTACGGACCCCGCCAACACCCCGAGAAGATCGTCCCCCTGTTCGTGACTCGCCTCCTGCGGGGCCAGCCCGTCAGCCTCCACGACCGTGGCCAGCACGTGCGCAACTGGCTTCACGTCGAGGACAACTGCGCCGCGATCGAGCTCGTCCTGCGTGGCGGAGTCCCGGGCGAGATCTACAACATCGGCGGCGGAACGGACATGACGAGCAAAGAGCTGACCGGCAAGCTGCTGCGCCTCTGCGACGCCGACTGGGATTCGGTGGCCTACATCCCCGACCGGCTGTCCAATGACCTGAGGTACGCCCTGGACTGGTCGAAGATTGCCGACCTCGGATACGAACCAGTCAGGGATTTTGAGGCTGGACTCGCCGAGACGGTCGCGTGGTACCAGTCGCACCCCGACTGGTGGACACCGTTGACACGCAACTCTGCCGCCACGTGTCCGCGCGTCAACCTCGACACGGCCCAGGAGCCGCAGCATGTCTGAGCACTGGCCACAGGACGCGCTGATTGTGCTTGGCGCGTCGGAGGAACAGGTCCCGCTCTACCAGGAGGCGCGGCGTCGCGGAATCCCGACCATAGCGGTGGACATGCGGCCGGACGCTCCCGCGCTCCCGTTCGCCGATGCGGCCCTGAAGGTCTCCACCCGGAACACCGACGCCATCGCCGACGCGCTAGGCGATGCGTGCCCCGCCGGGATCGTGTGCGGCGCGAGCGACGCCGCGCTGGCCAGTTGGCACGCCTTGAGCCTGCGGTACGGCACCACCTACGTGTACCCCAAGAGCGCCCTCGCGGCTGGCGACAAGGCCGCCTTCCACGCGATCGCCGCGTCCTGCGGCATCACCGGATACGGATGGACCGCGTCAGGCAACCCGGATGAGGTTGTCGCGGAGGCGGCGGGGTTGCGCTTCCCGCTCGTGATCAAGCCTGCGGACGGTTCAGGCAGCAAGGGCGTCACCCGCATCACCCGCCCTGACGACCTGCCCGCCGCCGTCGCCTACGCCCGCTCCTACTCCGCCTCTCAGACCGTGATCGCTGAGGAGTTCGTTCAGGGGCGCCCATTGGCCATTGAGGTCTTCATGCGGGACGGCAGGGCGCTGATGACCTGCGTCAAGAACAAGGAGTTCGTCGACGGGAGTTTTGTTGTCAGGCGGCTGCGCACTGCTCAGTTGTCCTCGGCGACGCACGACCAACTTGAGGCCACCGTCGAACGGCTGTGTCGTGCACTCGGCCTTGTCAATGGGCCAGCGAACTTTGACGTCGTCCTCGGCACGGACGGCCAGGAGCGCGTCATCGAGGCCAACGCACGTCTCGGCGGTGACGGCGTCCCGCGATTGCTCGCCGCCGCCTATGGCGTGGACGTCGTGCGTGCGCTCATCGCGCTCGCGCTCGGTGAACCGTTTGGCGGCCACCTGGTACCAACGCGCGCCGCGCATGCGGCACTGGAGCTGATCGGCTCACCGCTCGTCGCGGAAGGCGAGCTGGTCACGTGGGAGGGCGTCACCGAAGCCCGCAACACCCCCGGGATCACCGATGTCGAGCTGTACGCCAAGCCGGGCGACCTTGTTCGGCCGCATGACCAGTCCGGCCACAAGATCGGCCTGCTCGTCGCTGCCGGACCGTCGGTCGCGGACGCATCCGCGGCCCTAAAAACGGCTAGCGCGCTGATCCGACCGATCATCCGACCGATCACAGAGACGAAGTGACCACGCATACCGGCCGGAACGCGAGGCCCTTCCTGCACGGCCAGGAGCATTCGGTCGTCACCGACGCTGTCGAGACCCTGCATGTCGAAGACGCGGATGAGCTGAAACTCACGTCCGCAACGAGGGGAGAGTCGTGATCAACTCATCGAGGCCGGATGCCCGGCGCAACGCCAGCCCGTACCTGTACGGAGAGGAGTCTTCGGCAGTGGCCCGGGTGTTGGAGTCCGGGCAGTACGGGCACACCGGCGTCACCGAGGAGTTCGAGCACCGGGTTGCCGAATTCCTCGGCGTCGACGACGCCGTGGCAGTCACCTCCGGCACCGCGGCCCTCCATGCCGCCCTGCTCGCCGCCAAGGTCGGGCCCGGCGACGAGGTGATCGTCCCCTCCATGACGTTCTGCGCAACAGTCCAGGCAGTCCTGGCCGTCGGCGCCACCCCCCGGTTCATCGAGATCGAGCCCGCCACCCTGTGCGTGGACCACCAGCTTGTCCTGGAGTCGGTCAACGCCAACACGGCCGCCGTCATCCCCGTTCTGTTCGGAGGCCGGGCAGTAGACCTCGGCCCCATTCACTGCGAACTGAACGAACGAGGGATCGCCGTCGTCGAGGACGCCGCCCACGCCTTCGGCTCCCGCAACGGCACACGCCGTGTCGGAGCGACCGGTGCGCTGACATGCTTCTCGTTCGGGCCGATCAAGAACCTCACCTGCGGCCAAGGCGGCATGGTCATCCCGCGCACACCGGAGGAAGCCGACACGATCCGCCGGCTGCGACTCCTCGGCGTCACACAGTCCCAGACCGAACGCGCGAACACCACCACCTACCAGGTCGACAGCTTCGGACTGCGCTACCAGCTCTCGGGCATCAACGCGGCCATCGGCCTGGCCCAACTCGACCACTTCGACACGGCCGAGACCACCCGCCAACACCTGTGGCGCACCTACCAGGACGCCCTACGCCCACTGGACGACGTGACGCTCGTCGATGTCGGTGTGGAGCACACGGTGCCGCACCTGTGCCAGGTACGCATCTCCCACCGCGACCAAGTATTCGCGGCACTGCGATCCCGGGGCATCGGCGTCGGCGTCCACTACCCGCCGAACCACATCCAGCCCGCATTCACGACATGGCGGCGCCCGCTGCCGGTCACCGAACAGGCAGGCCAGGAGATCCTGAGCCTGCCCTTCCACCAGCACCTGACCGAAGACGACATCGACCACGTGGTGTCCGCCCTCGGCCAGGCCGTCGAGTCTGCGAGAGCTTCACGATGAACATGCTGACGGTATGCCTGGGGAACTACTGCCGCTCCCCGTTCGCAGCGCTCGCCCTCGCCCGCCGGGGCGGTGACGACGTGCAGGTCCGCTCGGCCAGACTGATCGGCAAATGGCAGGACCAGCCCGCCAACCCCTCCATGATCAAGGCGGCCGGCCGACTGGGCTACGACCTCAGCACCCACCGAGCCCAGCAGATCACCCTGGAGATGCTGGACTGGGCCGACACCGTGCTGACGATGAACGCCGCGGTCCTCGAAACGCTCCGCACGATCTGCACCGAGGACAACGCACAGAAGCTCGGCCTCTACCTCGGCGACCGCGACGTCCCCGACCCGATGGGCCAGGGCGGCGACGTGTTCAACGACTGCGCCGTGCTGATCGAGACCGGCACAGCCCTGCACATCGGTCGCCTCCCGTAACACCCCGCACCGGTCAGCCGGACGCAGCGGACAGGATCACATCCACGAGCCTGTCCGCCGCGTCCGGCCTCCCGTGCGCACGGGCCCGCTCCGCCATCGCCACCCGCCGTGCGGGGTCGGTGAGCAGCGGACCCACCGCGTCGCGGAGGCTCGCCGCCGTCACTTCGCCGAGCAGTGCGACAGCAGCACCCGCCTCCGCCAAATGCTTGGCGTTGTGGGCCTGCTCGTTCCCGGCCGAGGTCGCGAGCGGGACGAACACGGCCGGCTTGCCCAGCGCGGTCAGCTCGGCCAGCGTGCCGGCACCGCTGCGCGAGATTACGACGTCGGCCAGCGCCAGCACGTCAGGGAGTTCCAAGCCCATGAACCCGGCGAGGCAGTAGCGGCTCGCCAGCTCCGCCGGGAGACCCGCCGTGTCGCGCCGCAGCTCCTCCACGTTCGCCGGCCCGCACTGGTGGATCACGTTCGACCGCTCCAACAGCCACGTCAGCGAGTCCCGCACGACGCCGTTGATCTGCTGCGAGCCCTGCGCACCGCCGGTGACGTACACGGTCGGCAACCGCCGGTCGAAACCGTGCAGTCCCAGCGCCGCAACTGCCTTGTCCGCGTGGCCGGTCAGCACCTCGGGGCGGACCGGATTGCCGGTGACGACCGCAGCGCCCCGCACCGACTCCGGCAGGAGCGGCAGCGACGACTCCGACGACACCGCGATCCTCGTCGCCGAGCTCGCCAGCTTCTGGTTGGCCAAGCCCAGGCGCACAGTCTGCTCGTGAAGAACCAGCGGGCGGCGGCACATGCGGGCGGCCAGACCAGCAGGGACGGCCACGTAACCGCCGGTGGCAAGCACGACGTCCGGCCGGAAGTCAGCGACGACCTTCCGAGCCTGCGCCACCCCGAGCGGCACCCGGGCCATGTCCCGCACGTTCGCCGGCGACACCATCTTGAGCGGATTACTGGAACGCCGGATCTTGCCCGTGGCGACCGTAGTAAAGGCGATGCCCTCGGCCGGTGCGACGCGGGCCTCCAGACCGTCCGGCGTCCCGATCCACAGCACGTCGAGCTGTCTGCCCTCCGCCGCCAGCCGGTCCTGCAACGCTCGAATTGCGGTCAAGGCGGGATAGGTGTGGCCCCCGGTACCTCCCCCCGTGACGATCAGACGGAAGGCACGGGGAAGAGAGGAAGCATTGTTCACCCGGCGCACCCTACTGGTTGCGCTCACCCATGACGGCTCCAACGCCACCCATCACGTAGTTCACACCTCCGGAGAACTCTGACCGGGCCAGGCCGCGTCCCACTGGTGCGCGCCGCCCCCACGCCACTCGACCCACAGCGGATCATCGAGGACCTGCTCAGGGTCCAGGACCCCCGCGGCTTCGAGGAACACCACCAGGTCGCGGTCGGAGTGGGCCAGGCCCAGGATCTGCCCGCGCACGGATACCCTTCGGCCGCCCGTGGCTGACGGCCGGTGCACGACGATCGGTGCTCCGTCCATGCCTCCCATCGTGCGCCGGCCCGCACGCCCCAGCACCCCGAGCCACACACCACACACCACGGCACCACGCACCACGCACCACGCACCACGCACCACGCACCAGTGGAGCGACGCCGCGAAAGCGACGTCCTACAGCACCCAGCCGATGTCACGCACCTCCAGGCCGTCGGCATAGGCCACGAACGAGACCCAGCACCAGGCCCCGAAGGCGTCGGCGACCTCTTCGCCACCGGGCGGCGGCCACCGCTCGGGACGCCCGGCGACTTCGACGAGAAGGTCCTGCACCGCCGCCCGCGCCTTGTCGCACGGCAGCCCAGCCATGACCTCAGCCGCAAGCCACTCCATCCGTACGTCCCGCATCCCGCACCCCCCTGATCGACAGGGACAGCACGCTATGGCGGGGCAGCCGCTCCTGCCCAGCCCTGTGGATAACTCCGTAGCGCTACTCGCGTACGCGGGTGACCGTGACGGTTGCATGCCTGGTCGTCCCCGCCAGCACCTCCACCAGCAGCCCCCGGTCGCACGTTGTGTACGGCTCGCCCCCGCTGGTCCAGGCCGCGGCGCCCGGCTCGGAGGCGACCAGGGCGAGAGCAGCACGGAAGCGCACCGGGGCGCTCAGCCGCCGCGACAGCGCCACCCGCCCGCCAGGAAGCTCGACCGCGAGATGCGTCGGCCGTGCCGGGGCGCCGATATACCCCACGACGGGGCAGTCGACCGTGTCGGCATGGCGCAATTTCCGCCACCCGTACCGACCGCTGGGATACGGCCCGTCCAGCGACTTGATCACCAAGCCTTCGACACCCTGCTCCCGTAGGGCCTCCCACCAGACGCGCGCCTCGTCGGGGTCGGTCGTCATCGGGGTCGGCTGGATCGGCGGCTCGCTGGACACCTCAGCCAGTAGCAGCGAGCGGCGCACGCGGTACGGGCGCGACCGCACGTCGCCCTCCTCGGGATGCTGTAGAAGGTCGAACGCCACGAACGTGGCCGGCAGGTGCTTGGCGAGCACGTACCCCCGTGCGTGGCCGCTGGCCGCCCGCTGCTGCACCGCACTGAAGTCCAGCCGCCCGTTCCGGTAGATGACGATCTCGCCGTCCAAGATCACCCCGGGGCGCAGCCGCATAGCACCAACCGCCAGGTCCATCCACGCCGACGTGATCACCCGGCCCGTCTTGGACCGCAGTACAACCGTCGACTCGGTGCGCTCCACCGTTGCCCGGTGGCCGTCGTACTTCGGTTCGTACGCCAGGCCCGGCGATGTGGGCAGAGTGCCGACGGCTTTGGCGAGAGCGACCGTGATGGGCGGGTCCATACGACCAGCGTGCGGCGAGGTACCCGCTACAGCAGCCCCGGACGCATCCCCCCGCCGACGGACCACGCGGACGGACGCGTCCGAGGTGTCCGGTCAGCGCCTGTCGCGTCCTGACCGGGCCTCGATCTTCGCGATCTCCACGCGCGCCTTCGCGAGTACTGCGGTGAGCGTGACGACACACACGCTTCCGATCGCGATGACCAGCCCGGCAGTTCCGCTCATGGTTCGGTCCTTCCACTCCTCGGTGGCCCGGCCCAGAACCAGCGGCGATGCTCAGGCTACGGCGGTTGCCCCAGCTCCCGGCCCACACCAGCCGACATCGCGAACCTCAAGCCCATCCGCGAACGCGGCCACCGTCACCCAGCAGCGGGAACCGAATACGTCGACCACCTCCTCGCCGCCGGGCGCCAGCCACCTGGCTGGCGCCTGCACCACTTCGTCGATCACGGCCTGGACCTCGGCCCTGGCCTGGACCGACACGCATCAGCGCCCCCTCAAGTCGACAGGCCAGAACCGTACGCGCGGCGATTGCCAGCCTGCCCGACCTGTGGATAACACTGTCAGTCGATGAACCCGCCATCCATGCGCCGCTGATGACCGCCGAGCAAGTGCTTGCACTGCGGGCAGTGCCGCATCGCGCCCCGCTTCACCGCCCACGAAATCCCCACCGTGCACAGGTGCATGAAGCCCACGGCACAGCTCTGGATCAACCGGGCCAAACCCGGCTTCGTGCATGTCCCGCAGTCCCGACACCCGCTACTCATTGCGCCCCCTCGTCGTCCGATCCGGAAAGCCGAAACCTAACCGCACATCGACAACCTGCGGCAACTTCCCGGACAACCTGCCGCATTCCTCAACGGACACCCCACCCCGGCCGCTACGGTCCCGTCGTGCGATACACCTACCGCTGCGACGCCTGCCGCCTCACCTGGGACGCCCACGACGACATCTACCTGGCCAGATCCGACCAGAAGCAGCACATGTACCGGGCTCACGAGGGCGCCAGGCCGGACGGGCAGATCATCGAAACCCCCGGCCCGCTCGACCAGCTCGGCAGCGCAGCGTGGGCGGTCGTCTCCTCGGTCGCCCAGCTGATCGTCCGAGGTGTCGTACGCGGGATCCGCTCCAAGAGCTTTCGCGAGGCACAGCAAACCGAGTGGTTCCGGCAGGCCGCAATGCTCCTCGGCGGCGGGGTGCTGCTCATGGTGTTCGTCCGCTGGCTCACCCACTGACCCCGTCGGCCCTAGCCCGAGGCCGGACAGCGAGAAGCCCCCACCTCTAACTGCGCGAGGTGGGGGCTTCGCTTTGCGGACGAGTCGCCGCTACGTCCCGGCCTGCTGCGACGGAACACCGGCAGCGTCAGCAGGCGGCTGCGGCGGCCCGGCCACCATCGCCTGCACCAGGGCCATCAAGATCTCCGCACGCTGTTCGTCGTTCAGCTTCCCGTCAGCGATCAGCCGCTCCGCGGCAAGGAACCGGGACAGCTCCAGCGGCTGATCGAAATACGACCTGAGATGGCCGGCAGCTGCTTCCTGCGACCGTACGAACGTCCGGCTCACATAGCCCGCCAGCGCGGCCGAGACTGCCCCAAGTCCTCCAGCAACGATGCTGCCCGCCGTAGTAGACGCCTTCAGCGCTACGACGACGAATGCGACGAGCAGTACGAAGCCCATCACCATTGCCACCTGAGCGTTCCGGAACGACTGCTTCGCCTGACCGGTAGCGATCTTGTGATAGAGCTCCAACCGAGCGTGCGTAGCCGCCCACAACTCCGCCAACGCGAGATGCTGCGATCCTGCAGCGCCTTCCGGCGAGGTGGATTCTGGTCCAGCCGCAGCGTCCGCTTCCTCACCATCTCGCGGCTGCGGAGGATGCACGTGCACATCCCCGTGTACCTCACCGTGGATTGCTACCCCTTGAGCGTGGACCGCCTCATTACGAAGTGCACGCTCAAGGTCTCGCTCGGCCGCGGTCAGACGCTGACGACTTTCTCCGATGCTCTCGCTATCGCGCCGCACCCGCTTTTCAACCAAGAGGATTACACCAAGAACACCAATGCCAGCGAATACGACAGCGCAGACAATTAAGATCTTCTGCTTAAACGTTACATCCCATTGATTAACCTCTCCCCACAAAGCAATCGCGATGGTCACAAGGACGGGAATTGGCATGAAAATTTCAAATTTCCACTGACTGAGGCGCCGAAATCGCCTGAACCTACGCGGTGAGCTGCTGGTTGGCATAGCCGATCAGCATGCCAACCAGCCCCTCCCCAGTCCAGCCGGGAGCGCCCAACCGTCACATCCGGGCCGGCCCTTGCGCCTGAAAGCTCAGGAGTCGTCCGGTCGGATGCAGGCCGGGCGATCCTCTACACCGCTCGGCCGTTCCTATTCGGCTGGGCGGTCAGATTGCTTCGGTGGCCTCTTCGTTCCCCGAAGCCCGGCGCCGATCTGCTGCGCGCGGGCTGCCGTGATCCCGCCGAGAAGGCCTCCGATCTCGGCCCAGGTCTTACCCTGGGCCCTGAGTGACTGCACTCGTTGCTGTCGGAGCTCGCGCAGCTGCGAGTGATAGTCCGGCCAGTCGTTGAGCGCCTTGGTGACGGCTGCCGCGCATGCAGCGTCGTCCGTGATGTCGTCGAACGCCTTGATGGCTTGCACGAGCCGCTTCACCTCCTTCTGTTCGTCGGCCAATCCCGCTCCGCCTTCCGTTTCGGGAGCGCGACACCATGAGGTTAAACCCTAGGGTTGCAGTGGCTCAACCCTAGGGTTTATGTTGTTCCTGCGGGGCCGCCTCCGGTCTCGTGCCTGCCAAACGGCCCCGGTCTGGAGTTCGCTCCTCCAGCCGGGGCCAGCCAGAACCTGCTTCCGACAGGAGATCTGACCGTGTCCAAGGCTATCCGCCGTACCCGGCGCGCAACACGCCGCGCCGCCCGTGCCGTCCTCCGGGACCGCGCCCGCGCCAACCGCCCGCACTCCCTCGCCTCGTACGTTCTGAACGGCGGCGAGACCGCCGAGACCGCGAAGAGCATCTCTGCTGGTCTCCGCACCGCTGCGAAGAAGCTCGGTCTCACCGGAAAGGCCAGCCGTACCCGCCGGACCGTCGACGGCCGGGGCCGCCTTCGCCGCGTCGTCCGCTACACCGCCGATCAGTTCCGGGCCGCGCTCGCCGCGTACCGGCCGCGCAAGCAGGCGTACATCGCCGCCCGCGCCCGCCTCCTGGAGGTGGCCGCGTGACCACCGCCGACGAGATCCGCACCAACATCACCGAGTGCGAGAAGAAGGTCGCCCGCCTGGAGCGGACCTGGCACCTGCACAACAGTCACTTCGACCGCGAGAACGCGGCCTCCGAGCTGTCCGGCCTCGTGCAGTACGTCGCCCGGCAGCGCGAGGAACTCGTCGCGGTGGAGGCGGCCGAGCGCGCCACCCAGGCCACCGTCGGCCAGCTCACCGCCGCCGCCACTCGCAGCGGCAACCCCGCCGCCGTCGCCGTCGCGTACGTCGTCTCGGGGGTGACGGTCACGTCCGACAACTCCAGCCCGGGTGCGGACGAGGACCTCCACCGCGTGGTCCCCGTCGACGAGCCGCTCTACGGCCCCACCGCCCGCGCCATGCGCGACGCCCTCCGCAAGACCACCGCCCACAACGGCGACAGCGACCCCGACGCGGACGAGGCGCTTCGCCGAGCCCGCCAGCGGCCCGGCGCCCGTACCGCGAGCCACCTCTCGGCGGTCGGCACGCACTTCGCCACGCACCGGCCGGCCGACCCGATGACGGAGGCCGCCCGTATGACGGTCACGCTCCGCACCGCCGGTAGTGCCGACGCGGCGCGCACCATCCTGCGCCGCCTGCCGTTCCCGGCGGGTGGTGTCACCCGCGGCGAGTACGGACACCGCGTCCTCACGCAGGCGGGAGGTGCCCGATGACGTGCTGCGGACAGCCGATGGCTCTCCAGGGCGACAAGTTCGTCTGTGGGAAGTGCGGGGCCTGGTTCATCCCCGGATTCGTTTCCGTTTTCCGCGCGGCGGAGGTGACCGTCTGATGGCCGCGACCACCCCTGTCGACCAGGACGCGAACGCGTCGGCGGCCGAGTTGATCGCCCGCGCAGAGGCCGACCGCCAGGCGCAGGCCGCCGCAGAGGCCGCCCGCAGCGCCCGTCAGCGCTGACCACCCCAGTTCGGCCGGGCCGCGCCACATCCCCCCGCGCGGCCCGGCCACCGAAACCCTTCAGGAGCACCTCGTGCAGAACACCCATGCCTCCGAGCCATGGCCCGATGGCGTCGTCGCCCGCTACCTCACCGTCGGCGGCGCCACCGTCGACCTGACCATTCGGCTCACCCTCCCGCCCTCGCCCGAGCCCTTCAACGGCGGCGAGCCCGTTGAGGAACACACCCCGGAGACGGCGGACGAGCAGGCCCGTGCGTGGGCCCAGTCCCACGCCGAGACCTGCCGCGCCATGCCGCGCCCGGAGGCGGCCCGATGACGTGCGAGTTCTGCCATCAGGCCAAACCCGACGTGACCGTCAGGCGCGACCCGTTCGCCTGGGAGGTCAACGACGAGGACTGGCAGATCCCGCTGTGCGACGCCTGTGAACAGGACCGCGCCGACGAAGCCTGACCGCATTACCAGCCCCGGCCCCGGCGTGACGCTGCCGGATCAGATCCGGCCTGGGGCGCTCACCGCACCACTCGACCACCACCAAGAGGACCGCCATGGACCGCACTGACACCAACCTCGATAACGCGATCAGCCACACCGTTTCGGAGATCAGCCGCACGGACACCAAGGCCGGCTTACTCCTCACACTCAACGGCCTGCTCGTCGCCGCACTCGGTCTCACCGGCACCGACCTCCACGGCCCGGCTCTCGTGCTCGCCGTCACCGGTGTGGTCGCTCTGGTCGGGTCCGTGGTCCTGGCCCTGCTCGTCATCCGCCCCCGCCTCGCGGGCGGGTTGATCGACGACCGGGCGAGCTTCGCCTTCTACGCCGCCGCCGCCCCGGACGAGATCACTTCCGCGCTGGCCGACGACCGCCGCCCCGCCCGTCTCCAGGCGCTCAGCCGCCTGACCCTCCGCAAGATGCGGCTGCTCATCATCGCGGGCGACGCCGCTCTTGCTGCGCTCGTCCTGATCGCCGCCGCGATCCTCGCCCACTGATCCTCACCGCACCGCAGCCCCGGCAGCAGCCGTGGCCTATATCGGAGCCCCGCATGCATCGCTTCCGCACCCCCCTCGCCCGCTGGGGCTTCACCACCCTGGCCATCCTCGGCGCCGCCACCGGCCAGTACATCCCGGCCCTCATCACCGGCGCCCTCGCCGCCTACGCCTGGACCAACCGCCGATGAAGGGCCAGCCCATGCTTTCCCAAGTGCAGAACGTGGCCGAACAGGTGCCCGTGCAGGCATGGGCCGCCCTGCTCTCCCTCGCCACCCTCACCTTCGGCTACCGCATCGCCCCAACCCTCCGAGCCCGAACCGGCCACCGGAAGCCCCGCGACACCAAGAAGCGCCGCAGCACCATCGGCTTCGCCGGGATGGCGCTCGTCGTCACCTTCGGCTTCGGCCTGTCGGCGAATACGTCAATGCGGTTCGCCGAGACGCGCCTTCACATGCTGCACCCGTGGACTCTGACGATCGGCCTCGCACTTGAGGCGATCGTCCTCGGCCTGACCCTGTACTCGTGGGCATTCGAGGACAAGAGCACCGCCCGCGCGGCATACCTGCTCGTCTTCGCACAGGCGATCGGCGCCATCGAAGTCGTCCGGTCCGAAGGCGAAGACATCGGCACCGCCCTCGTCCGAATCGTCGGCCCAGTCATGCTCGCGTACGGGCTCCACAAGCTCCTCGGCCTGGAGGCGAAGCTCGGCCACATCGAGATCCGGCCCGACGGGCTGCTCGCGCGCGCCTGGCGCGACCGGCTCAAGCGCTTCGAATCCAGGCTCGGGATCGGGTCACGCGGCGCGTCCGCCGAGGCGATCAGCCGTCGTACCGCCCAGGACAAGCTCGTCGCCCTCGTCACCCTCGGTAAGCCCCGGATTATGGCGCAGCGCCGCTACGAGAAAGCCTTGATGCGGGCAGGCGACGCCTCGTTCCACGGCCTCAACGACACCCTCGACGAGTACGGAGTCGAGCTCCGCATCACGACCCGAATCGACCGCATGCGGGCCTTCAAGAACCTTCCCGACCGGGCCGAGCAGTACAGCCTCCGCGCCATGCGCCCCACCGGCGCGCCCCAAGGCGCACCTGAGGCAGCGCCCGACGACGCCAACGCTCTGACCAGCGAGGGCACACCAGGGCGCACCTCAGGGCGTGGTGAAGGCGCGCCCGAGGCGAACTCGGGCGAGGCGCAGGCGAACAAGGGGCGCGAAGGGGACGACGTGACCCGTCGCACCCTCGCGTTCGACCTCTACTTCGACCTCCGCCGTGGCACACAGCCACCCTCACAGAACGCCTTCGAGAAGGCCTGGCGCGACAAGGGATACGGCCTGAAGACCGACGACATCCGCGCCCTCTACAAGGACGTCCACATCAAGGTCACCGGTAACAACCCGTAGCAGCCAGCCTCTCCAGGCGATCCGAAACAGCAAGCCACCCACACCCGAAGGACCGTCCGATGACCACGACGTACTACGCGCCCCGGCCCCGGCCGGCCGACCCACGCACGCCCCGCACCACCAGCCGCCCGGCCCCAGACGGCGATGTCCGGCAGATGCTCGGCGTCGCGCTGCCCGACGGGTACGCGTGGACGCACCGCCCCACCCTCACCGTTATCTACGGCGGCGACCCGAACGCGCCCGGACAGGACGAGCTCCAGACCCGTGCCTGCATGATCCGCGCGATCAGCCGGTGGGGAGTATCCGCATGAGCGCCGACCAGCCCGCCGGGGAGCGCCGCGTCGTCACCCCGACCCGCATCATCCCGGCCGACCACGAGATCCCCACCGCCCGCCCCATGCCCCAGGCGCCCCCTGGGACGACTGATCTCCCGCCGTGGCGCACAGCCGCCCCCATGCCAGCGCCTGCGGCTCCACCACCCCCACCGCCCCCGCCGCCCGTACAGCAGATCTTCATCCCGCAGGGCCCCTTCGAGGTCCACCTCACCCTCCAGCCGCCGGAGCCCGAGCCGACCTGGTGGGAGCGATTCACCACGTGGGCCGGGCGGTTCGGTCGACCGTGGCAGATCTGCGGCGGGGTAGTCCTCGCCCTGATCCCGATCCCCGGCGTCGGATACAGCGTCGCCACCACCTGGGCTTCCGCCGTGAGCGAGACCCGGGACGCGTGGGGGCAGGGGACCGCATATGGGCTCGCTCTCACGCCGCTCGCCTGGGCCTTTCTGCGTCTCTACTACCTCGGCGGCACCATTCGCCGCCTCACTGTCCTTGCCGTATCCGTCGTCGGTCTGACCGGCGTCTTCCACCTCTACGACCCCGTCACCTGGGTCACGGGAGTCCACGCATCATGACCACCACCCAGACCGGCGCCACGCTTGCCGGATGCACGGTCGCCATCGCGATCCTCTTCATCCACCTCAGGAAGTGGTGGACGGGCGGCAGAGCCCTCAAGGATCTCATCGCGACCATTCAGGGGTTCATCACTGGGGCACTCGGCACCATTTGCGTCGGCGGCCTCGCTGGCTGGCTCGCCGGATGCACCCGACAGGCCGCCAATACCGGGGGCGGCAAGGCGATCACCGGCGTCACCGGCACGAGCTCGGGAAGCTCTATCGCGTCTGGCTCGATGGGGCAGCTCACCGAAGAGGGCGGCGTCGTGGTGTTCCTGATTTTCGTCGTCCTGGTCATCACGTACAAGGCAGCGCCCAAGGAGGACAAGGGGCGCCTGGTCGGTGCCATGGTGGCTGGCTTCATTCTCTGCGGCACTGCCGGAGTTGCTGGGGCCCTCAACGGCCTGCCCGACCTGGTCAACTCCCTCGGCCTGAGCGGAAAGAACGCCTTGGGCGGTGCCCTGTGACCACCAACCTGTTCAAGAAGCACGGCAAGTCAGCCACCGGCGAAGCCCCGCCGGCCGAGCCGGAGCAGGACCAGGAGGCGAGGGAGAAGACGAACCCCGCCGTCGAGGAGACGGAACTACGGGAAGCGCTGCGCGAACTGCGGGAAGCGGTGCAGGAACTGGGCTCGCGGCTCAGGCAGGGGAGCATCTGGATGTGCCAGCGCTGCGGCAGGGGAGTAGCCGCTTGGTGCAGCGCCGGCCGCCGCGACGACCTGGAGGGGATTGCTGCGGAATACGGCGTGTGGCTCAGGGGAGCCGTCCTCCTCGGAGCCGCTTACGGAGCCTGGAAGGGTGTCACCGCAGCCCCGTGGGTGCCGATCCCGGCCGCTGGCGTGTGGCTCGTCGCCTCGCTCTACGCCAAGGCCCCCGCAGAACCAGAGGGCGAAGCCGAGGAGCAGAAGGAAGAAGGAGCGGAATCCGCGGCCGAGGACGGGGCCAACGTCGAGGGATCAGCAGCGCCGCCGGTCGAGGAGCCGCCGCTGCCGTCCCATCAGGCCCTCCACGAGGCGCTCTCCAGGGTCGGTACTCCGCACGCCCACATCGCTGTCCTCGCCGAGGATCTGGGCACCCCCGCCGAGCGTGTTCGGGCAGCCCTCGACCAGCTGTCCATCCCGGTCGAGGCAGTGAGGATGCGTGGCCGGGGCTCCTCCACGGGCATCCGCGCCAACAAATTCCCGGCCCCTTCCCACGCCCCGGTTGCCCCTTCTGGCGGTGTTGTTGGTGCAGGTCAGAGCGCCAACAACGACAACAACAACACCGTGAACCTGGTTCACCGAGAGGGGCTCGTCATCGCCTACACCGACGACGTGACCAACCCAGTCCGCACCCACGTGCACGTCCAGACCGGCGCCTGAGGAGAGACTCATGGATCAGCCGACCACCCAGCAGTAGATGGATATCGCCGAGCAGACCGGCCGGGACGGCGATGCCCGAGGCCCCACCCGAACTTCCCCCCCGGGCGGGGCCTCTTCATGTTTCCGCAACCGAGCCCCCGGGGGAGCATCAGGCAGCACACCAGCCCACCACCGGAGCACCCCATGACCGCCACACCCGACCACCACGCCGAGTCCCAGGCGCAGCACATCGCCGACCTGCGGGAAGCCCTCCAGGAGTCCACCCGCTGGCTCGCGCACTCCGCAGGCCGGGAGGCTGCCACCGACCCGCACCCGGGACCAACCTTTGAAAGGAATCGCCCATGACACCCGAGGAGATCGCCGGGCGGATCGCGGCGATCCACGCAGAGAACCCGCAGGGCGCGTGGAACCGCATTCCGCCGCTGTGGCGGGACGTGCTCACTGCCATCGCGGCCGGCGCCCCGGACGCCCATCTACTGGCCTCTGCGGCACTACGTACGGGCAAGCCCCAAGCACCTCGGACGCGGCCGCTACTCACCCGCGGTCGGCTGCGCGCCCTGCTCGCCGCATACGACGGCACGGACCTGGCTACGGCCGCTCAAGACCTGGGCCTGCGCCCTGCGACCGTCCGCACCTACATCCGGGACGCGCTACGCACCCTCGACGCCCGCGACGCTGCCCACGCTGTCGAGATCCTCCTCGCCCGTGGCGAAATCAGCGAGACCGACCTGCGGCCGCTCCCGCCCAGCTAGCCGCCGACGGGCCGGAGGATGCCTCAGCCCGACCGAGCCTCCTCGTACCCACCCCTACCCTCCCCACGACGAAGGGAGGGACATGGACGACCTCAAGGGACATCACCGGCCGCGCGCTGGCTACCGCTGGGTGCGACGGCCGGAGACCGCCGAGCGGGACGCCGCCGCTGCCCGACTCCGCGCGGACCCGGATCGCCAGACTCCCCTTCGGGGACGCGGCCCGCGCCACCCGCACCGTCTCCGCCGGGATCTCCCAGGCCCCTTCAGCTACATCGACATCAATACCCGCCCCACTATTCCGATACCAAATTCCGGGCACGTCAATTGAAAACCGGGCAAATGGGTATGTCGGGGTCAAGCCTCCACCCCGTAGGCCGTGTACCGACTCGCTCGCACCCGCACACGCGACCGCACGAAAGCAGACCCATGCCAACCTGGACCATCCACCACGGCGACGCCCTCACCCTCCTCCCCACCCTCAACACCCTCGTCGACGCCGTCATATGCGACCCCCCGTACAACAGCGGCGGCCGCACAAACGCCGAACGCAAGAGCCAGGGCGCCCGCGACAAATACGTCTCCGGCGACGCTCAGCACACCCTCGCCGACTTCGACGGCGACACAAGAGACCAGCGCGGATACACCCACTGGCTCGGCCTGGTCCTCGCCGACGCCTACCGCCTCACCCGCCCCGGCGGCAGCCTCCTCACCTTCACCGACTGGGCACAGCTCCCCGCCACCACCGACGCCCTCCAGGCCGCCGGATGGACCTGGCGCGGCATCATCCCCTGGCGCAAACCCATCAGCCGCCCCGTGAAAAACGGGTTCCGCCGCGAATGCGAATACGTCCTCTGGGGCACCCGCGGAGAACCGCTCCGGCACGCGCCGACCATCTACCTGCCGGGTTGGCTCGAAGGGTCACAGCCGCGCGGCAAGCAGAGACACCACATCACGCAAAAACCCGTCACGGTCATGCAGCAACTCGTCCGTATCGCACCCGAAGGCGGCACCCTGCTCGACCCATTCACAGGCTCCGGGACCACCGGAGTTGCCGCGCTCGCAGAGGGCCGGCACTTCATCGGTATCGAACAGTCCGCGCAATACGCCGAGGTAGCACGCCAGCGCCTGACCGGAGCCAAGGCTGCGTAACCGAGACCGCCCGGGACTTCGTGGGGGCGGCAACCGTGAGGCCCCACCACGCAACCCCGCGCGGCGGGGCCTCACCCATGCCCACAGCGCGCCAATACCCCACCGGCCTCGAACCAGTGACGCCACCACCACGCCTCGTATCCTCAACACACAGACACACGAGGACGGAGGCACCCATGGCGGACTCGACTGAGCAGCCACGAGACGGCAACAACAAGTACGAGTACGTACACACAGCCGTTCAACGCGACGCCGCCGCGTCCCTCCTCAAGGCGGAGGGGAAGACCTACCAAGAGATCGCGGACACCCTCGGCTACTACGACCGCGGCCACGCCTGGCGGGGCGTACAGCGAGCCAGGACAGCCATCCTCCGAGAGCCTGCCGAACACCTCATGCAGGTCGAGGCTGAGCGCCTGGACGAGCAGTACGTGGCAGCGCTCAGCATCCTGGAACGTGAGCACCTCACGGTCTCCCACGGCAAGGTCGTCTACGACGACACCGGACAACCCATCCTCGACGACGGGCCGAAACTCGCAGCGCTACGAGAGATGCGGCAGATCCGCGAGAGCTACCGCCGCCTTCACGGCCTCGACTCCCCGGCCAAGGTTGATGTCGGCGGAGAGCTCAAGTACGAAGTCGTGGGGATCGCCCCGGAAGACCTGGCGTGACCACCGTTCGCTACGAGCCGCGCGGCGCAGCCCAGGACCTGTTCCGCATTCGCGACTCCGAGGTGGTGGTGGCCGGGCCGGCCGGTACCGGCAAGTCCCTGGCCTGCCTGTTCCGGCTCCACTTCGCGGCGCTCAGCACCTCGGGGATCCGCTGCCTCATCGTGCGGAAGACCGCGGTCTCGCTCGGGTCGACGACCCTCGTGACGTATGAGAAGAAGGTCGCCGTGGACGCCCTGTCGAGGGGCATCGTCCGATGGTTCGGTGGCTCGGCCCGCGAGGCACCCTCCTACCGGTACGCGAACGGCAGCGTGATCGTCGTCGGGGGCATGGATAAGCCGGAAAAGGTCATGTCGGCCGAGTACGACCTGGTGTTCGCCGATGAAGCCACCGAACTGACCCTGACCGACTGGGAGTCGATCGGCACCCGGCTGCGCAACGGGGTTCTCTCGTGGCAGCAGCAGCTCGCGGCGTGCAACCCGGCCCAGCCGAAGCACTGGATCAAGCACCGGGCCGAACGCGGCGCCATGCGCATGCTCGTGTCCCGGCACAAGGACAACCCCGCCTACATCAACCAGGACGGCACGCCCACCGAGAAGGGGCGGGACTACTTCGCCAAGCTCGACGCCCTCACCGGGGTCCGCCGACTACGACTGCGCGACGGAATCTGGGCCGCCGCGGAAGGACTCATCTACGAGGGATGGGACGACGACGCCCACCTGATCGACAGCTTCCCAGTGCCGCCCTCCTGGCCCCGCTGGTGGGCCGTGGACTTCGGATACTCCAACCCGTTCGTGCTCCAGTGCTGGGCCGAGGACCCCGACGGCAGGCTCTACCTCTACCGGGAGCTCTACCGCACCCAGCGCCTCGTCGAAGACCACGCCATCGACATCCTCCGCCTCGTACGGCGCTGCGCCGACTGCTGCGGATCCACACGCGACGGGCACGAGTGCCAGACGTGCGAGACGTGCGCGCTGGAGTGGACGGAGCCGAGACCACAGGCGGTGATCTGCGACCACGACGCCGAGGACCGGGCCACCCTCGAACGGCACCTGGGCCTACCGACCACCGCGGCCCGCAAGACCGTCTCCCCGGGAATCCAGGCAGCGCAGTCCCGGCTGAAGCCGGCAGGCGACGGGAAGCCGCGTCTGTTCCTCATGAGGGACGCGCTCGTCGACAGGGACCAGGCGCTCGACGAGTCCAAGCGGCCGGCCTGTACGGCGGAGGAAGTCCCCGGCTACGTATGGGCAGTGAAGCCCGGAGGCGAAGCCAAAGAGGAACCGTTGAAGAAGGACGACCACGGAATGGACACGCTGCGGTACGTCGTCGCCCAGCACGACCTGGTCGGGCACGCCCGGGTGAGCTCACCGTCCGGGCCGCGCACCGAGCGGCCCTCTGCCGGGGCCGCACGCTACGGACGGCGGATCGGGTAGGCGCACGGCCCGGGGTCGGGATAGGGCCCGCGGAGCCGCAGATGTACGGTCAGTACTCGCCCGCGACTTCACGGCTACGGGACAGCCCGGGACGTTTCGCGGAGCGGTGAGACCGGCCGAGAGACGGATTGAGCAACCAGTCGTTGGCGGCCTCCACGAACCGGGACAGCGCCGCCGCCAACTCGACTTCCGCCTCTCGACGGGCAGCGGCACGCATCTGGTAGAGCCTCCGCTCCGACGCCGGCTGCAACACAGGGCTCAAATCCATTTCCAGCAAGTTCTCCAGTTGATACAGGTCATCCCTGTACTGCTCGACGTCCGGGCCGTCTTCCCCCTTGACTGCCGCCGCGTCCAGCTCCGCAATGATGCGCGATACGAACTTCAGGCCACCTCGGGCCGTCTCGGCCACGAAACCGTTGTGCGTGAGGTCTTCGAGCTCACGCAACAACCGGGGGACCTGGCTGGGCGGCGGCTCCGGATTCTGGGCCAGAACTCCGGCCCATTTGCCTGCGTCGGCCGCCGCGTCTTCAACACCGGAGCGGCCAGCGAACCCGAGACGCACCTTCATGGCCGAGGCGGCAACCGCTCTCGCGGCCTTGGTCTCGGCCTCTTTGCCCGAAGATGCCGAGAAGGCGTCCACGGCGTCCAGGAACGCGGTGGCGATGTCCAGCCGCTTGTCGAGGTGGGAGGTGTGCAGTTGCAGGGCAGTCTGGCGGCGCCCTTCCCATAGCGCGTACAGGGCGGTGATCAAGGCGCCGATCGCGGGGCCCAGGAACAGTAAGTTCTCGGTCTTTGACATATCCCCAGGCTGGTCTCTTCCGGCCCCAGGTATGCCGCTCTTGAGGTAGTTCGGAGGTTCAGTAGACCGTTCGTGTCCGGGCATTGACATACCGAGAGGGGGAGTGCCTGTAGCCGCAGTAGTCCACTCCGCGATCTCGCGCCTGTTGGCGGTGCTGCACCAGTTGATGGCATGTCGGCCGATCGTTCCTAGCAAGCCCGTCCCCGATCGGTAATCCCTTCGGGCATACCGGGTTGGGCCCGGCAGGATGTTCGGCGTGAACACGGTCATCGGATTCATCAAAGACAACCCCGAGGCGTTCGCCGGAATAGTGGCGTTCCTCGCCATCTTCGGAGGCGTCCTCGGTAACTGGATCTCTGCCAAGGTGCAAGCCGCAAGCGGCAAGGCACAGGCGTCTGCCGCGCGGGATGCGGCCTGGATCGCGGCCGAGGCGCAGCGCCTGGCCACCTTGCACACGGACCGACGGATCGAGATAGCCGCGTTCATCCGAGCAGCTCGGGAAGCCGTCAAGAACGCAGAGCTGATGTACGTGCGGGAGGGGTGCGAAGAGCCGGCCCAGGCCGCGTACGCGAACCTGACGTTGAAGCAGGCCGAGCTGGAACTCATCGCTCCCGGACCGGTCGTGGAGCTGGCCGGCATCCTCGTGGACGCCGTCAAGGACCACATGAGCCTGGCGTTTCGGCGGGCTGCCGCCACGCGAACGTTCAAGCTGGTCACGCGCATTCGCGCGGGCGAGCCTGGACACCGGGCTGCCCACCGGGCATCGTCCGCGATGGAAGCACTGCGCACCGTGTGCGAGGGCGAGGACAACGAAGACGAACGGCAGGCCTTCCGCTCGGCGGCAGGGACCGCGCTTGACGACGTGCCCGGTATCAACCGCGAGCAGGCTGAACTGCTGCTGCAGGATGCGCCTCTGCCCGCGGTAGGGCCTCTGAGGCATGGCGCTGTCACAGTGTTCGGCGCGGCCCTGCGGGACCTGGTGACCGCGACCCGCGCGGTGCTGTGCGCCGACGACGTACAGCGGGCAGGATGACCAAGGAACCCTGTGGACGGGAAATTTTTCGGTCAATGCGAGATCGAACGGGAATATTTTCGGCCTAAGCCTATGATGGTCGGCGTACCCGCAAGATCTTCCTGATTGGGTAGGCCGCCGTGATCACGCTCCTCGTCCTCGCAGTACTCGCCGTCGCGGCCTACCGCGCCACCCAACTCGTCGTCCACGACACGCTCCTGGACCTCGTCCGAGACCGCGTCCACGCCTGGCACGCCGCCCGCCCCGCCTCCGCCCTCCGCACCGGCGTGATCACCCTCATCTCGTGCACGTACTGCGCGGGCTGGTGGCTCTCCGGCGCAATCCTGGCGACCTATCTCTTCGCCACCGGCAGTTGGGACACCGCCCCCGCCCTCGTGCACGGCATTGAGTGGTTCGCTGTCGCCGGCGGGCAGGCACTCCTCAACCGCCACGACGACAACCGCCCGGTCACCGCATGACCCGCGAACTCGTCGGCGCAGCTACCCGATACACCACCCGCACCGCGAAGACGACCGCACAGAACCCCTCCCGTGTGCAGCAGGCCACAGCCTGGGGCTTCTACAAGACCACCCCTGAGGTCCGGTTCTTCGCGAACTGGATCGGCAACGCCATGAGTGGGGCGAGGCTGTATGCGGGCCGCCGCCGCCCCGACGGCACGATCGAGCCCGCCCCCGACAATCACTCCGCCGCCCGGCTCGTCGCGACGATCGCGGGCGGCCCGGACGGGCAGACGCAGCTCCTGCGGAACTTCGGCCGGCACCTCGCCGTCGCCGGAGAGGGCTGGGCTGTCATCCAGCCCCGCAAGGACGGCGAGGACTGGCATGTCCTTTCCGTCATGGAGGTCACGCAGAAGTCCGGGGCGCTGCAAGCGGAGATCGACGGCCAGGCGGTCAAGATCCCCGCAGGGAACTCCGATACCCCTGCCGCATCCATGGACCCGATTGCCATCCGTGTATGGGATCCCAGCCCGGTCCGGCACCTCGAAGCAGACTCCCCGGTCCTGGGTAGCCTCGAACAGCTCGATGAACTCAAGCTGTTGAGTGCCGCGGTCCGTGCGATCGCTCGCTCCCGGCTCACCGGCCGCGGCGTCCTCCTCGTCCCACAGGGCACGCGCTTCCCTTCCACGCCTGGTACGTCGGACGCCGAGGACGACCTGATCGATGTCTTCATGACGGTCGCCGAGACCGCGTACCGCGACCCGGAATCCGCCGCCGCGACCGTGCCGATCATTCTTGAGGTCCCGCCCGAACTCCTCGCCCAGATCCAACGCCTCACTTTCGAGTCCGACTTCGACGAGCTCGCCATCAAACTGAGGCAAGAGGTCCTGACCCGTTTCGCGAACGGGTGTGACATCCCTGCTGAAATCTTGCTGGGGATGGCTGCGGTCAACCATTGGGGGACCTGGTCTCTGACCTCGGAGGCGATCCGCCTCGGGATCGAGCCGCGCCTCGCCACAGTTGCCCATGCCCTGACCACACAGTGGCTGCGCCCCCTCCTGGAAGGCGACCACGTCGAAGACGCCGACCAGTGGATGGTGTGCGCCGACTCCTCCCCACTCCGCGTCCGTACGAACCGCGCCCAGACTGCCCTGGAGGTCTACGACCGCGGCGGCATCTCCGACGTAGCGCTACGCCGCGAAACCGGCTTCGACGAAGCAGACGCCCCCACCATCGCCCCACGGAGGCCCGACATGCCCACCACCCCCGTGCCCGCGCCCCGCCTGCCCGCCGACGAAACCACCACCGAACCCGACACCCTGCCCGCCTCCGCGCACCCCGCCAGCCCCGCGCTCATCGCCGCAACGGACGGCCTGATCTGGTCAGCCCTCTCCGCAGCTGGACGCAAGTTGGAGCGCACCCCGGCCTGCCCCCGCTCGCAGCGCGCGCAGGCCCGCGAGATAGAACCCGCCGAACTCCACACGCTGGTCGCGGTCGACGCCGTGCAAATCGATCAGTGGAAGCTCCTCGATGGGGCATGGTCGCGCGTGCCGGAGATCGCCGCACGGTACGGCCGCGACCCGGAGTGCCTGGCCGCGGTCCTCAACGAGTACGCCCGCGAACTCATTGCCGCCGGTGTCCCCCACGCCTTCCAGCAGACCGCTGGCGTGCTGCACGCCCCGTGCCTGGCCGCCGCAGCATGACCTGCCCAGACCAGGCCCGCCACACCCAGGCCGTCCAACCACCGCCTGCCATCCACGTGCCGCTCGCGCCCGGCGACGTCCACGCCGACTGGTGCACGGTGTGCAAGGCCTACACCGTCCTCACCGGCACGACGCTGCTCCTCACCGCAGGCGGGGTGTCCACGGTCGGGACCTGGCAGTGGTGCGAGATCTGTGACGATCCGACCGACCAGCAGGAGCCCGCCCGTGGATGACGTACTCCAGCAAGCCCTGGACGCAGCAGAGGAGGCCGTCGCCGCGGAGGTGGCCGACGTCCTCGCGGAAGTGGCCGACGAGTTCGCCGCTGCACTGGCCGACGCCACAGAGATCGTCGCCGCCCGTTTCTCCGTAGCTGGCATCGCCCGCATGTGGGGGCAGCGCGTGCCGCGCCTCGTCCGCCGCCTCCTTGGCGTCGCAGAGACCGCCGCACAGAACACCGCCGCGGCAGTCGACGCCGAGCTCCCCGACAGCTGGGACGACCTCCCCACCCGGTACGACGACGACCGGGAACTCCCCCCGGGCATGGGCCAGTACGTCGAGACCACCGAGCACCTGCTCCGCACCGTCGGCGACCGCCTGGCCGACGTCGCCGTACGGGAACTCGCCGCCGGCGTAGACGCGGGCGAGGACATCGAGCAACTCCGCGACCGCCTCCGCGACGCCTTCGCCCGCGAGGGGGCGCAGCTCGGCACGATGCGCGAGGAACGAATCGCCCGTACCGAGGCGGCCCGTGCCTGGAACAGTGCGACGCTCGCCGCCGCTCAGGAGCTCACCGGACCGGACCGGCCACTCGTCAAGCAGTGGATCCCCCGCCATGACAGTGACGTCCGGTCTTCACACGCCGCAGCCGCCGGGCAACTTCGGCTCCTGGACGAGCCGTTCACGATCGCCGGTATCCCCATGGCTGCCCCCGGCGACCCGACCGCCCCGCCGGAACTGTTGATCAACTGCCGCTGTGTCCTGGCAATCGCACACGCAGACCGCACCGCCTCCTACGAATCTCAGACGCCCGACGGGCTCGAATTTACGAATCGACGGAAGGAGCCGGATGTGCCCGAGCATGTGACAGCTGTGGCCGACGGCAGCCACCGCACGGGCGCCATGATCGCGCTCATGCCCACCCCCGAGGACGCGGAGCGCCTGGCCGTCGAAGGCGGCGAGGAGGCAGAGGAACTGCACCTCACCCTGTACTTCCTCGGCGAAGGCGCCGACTGGTCCGAGGCAGAGCGGCAGGAGCTGATCACCCTCGTCCAGGACCGGGCCGCCCACGACCTGGAGCCAATCACCGCCCGAGCGTTCGGCGCCAACCACTGGAACGCCGGCACCGACACCCCGTCCTGGGTGTGGGCGGTCGGAGACGACCGCGACCGCCCGACCGACGCCCCGCGCCTGGAGTCCGCGCGCTGGGTGGCGACACACGCCCTTGAGGACCGGCACGGCCCGGAGATCCCCGTCCAGCACTCCCCATGGGCGCCCCACATCTGCGCCGCATACAGCGACGCCCCGGCCCTCCTCGCGCAGTTGGAGGAACGGCTCGGCCCGGTCACCTTCGATCGCATCCGCGTGGCCTTCGCCGGCGAGTACACGGATATCCCCCTCGGCCCCACGGAGGCCCCCATGGAACCCGAAGAGACCACCGCCGACGGCATGCCCACCCGCGCCTGGTCTACCCCCGACGGCACCGCCCTGGCCTTCGAGAACGAGGAGACCGGCGACGGCCGGATCTTCGCGGCCGGTTCCTTGTACTGGGACACCACGCCGGCCCCACTCCAGTACGCGGACGAGATGCTCATGGGCCACGAAGGCGCCGAACTCGCCGGGTCCATCGACTCCTTCGCCCGGGACGGCGACCGCATCACCGGCAAGGGCGTGCTCTACACCAGCCGCCCCGCCGGAGCCGACGCCGCCATGCTCCTGGAGGAAGGCGCACCCCTCGGCGTGTCCGTGGACCTGGACGACGTCGACGTGGAGTTCGTGGACCGCACCGGACCCGAAGGCGAGGAGGGATACGCCCTGGCCGCGTCCCTCGCATCGGCCAGCCTCATGCGCCTGCCCGACGGCGCGTGGTTGATCAACGCCGCCACAGCCGCGGAGTGGACCGCCTCCGGGACAGCGCTCTCCCGAGCTCAGCACGCTGTCCAGCTCATCACCGGCCCCGGCGGCGTGGTGTCCGCCGACGCCGTACGCAAAGCGTTCACCGGCACCGGGGTCCTCACGGCAGCGGTCGGCGACCCTGACGACCCGGAGAGCGGCACCGTCGTCCACTCCGAGAAGACCGGTGACCTCCTGCTGCGCATCACCCGGGCACGGCTGCGCGGCGCCACCCTCGTCGCCATGCCCGCCTACAACCGGGCCCGCATCGTGCTGGACCCGGTCGAGGCGCAGGTCAGCGCACAGTCGGCCACCGCCTCCGCCGACCTGGCCCACCTCCTGGCCGCCGCTCCCGGCGACATCCACTGGAAGGTCGTGGCCTACGTCTCCGCGTCCCCGATCGCGGTCGGCCCCCGGCAGGTGGCCCTGGCCTTGGGCATCACCATGGAGTCAGCGCGCGGCCACCTCACCCGTGCCGTTGAGGCCGGGCGCCTCGTACGCCTGAGCCGCGGCCTGTACGTCGGCGCCTCAACCATCCCTGAAGGCGCCGAGACCACAGCTGCCGCCGTCTCAACGGACTTCGAGGACCCGGCCCTTCAAAACTTGGTGGCATCCGCCTGGACCGCGATGCAGGACACAGACCCCATGCCTGCCGCCTGGTTCCGGGAGCCGACGGCCGAGGAGCTGCCCCCGGGATCCGGCGGGGTGCACTACTCCGGCGGCAGGGTGTACGGGTGGGTCGCCCAGGCCGGTGAGCCCCACGCCGGGATGCCCGGCCGCACCCTCACCATCGACAGCCTCGGGGACATCGACACCACCCACTTCCTACGCGCGAAGTTCAAGCTGGACGACGGCAGCCTCATCCGCGCCGGAGCCATGACGATGAACGTCGGCCACCACAGAGACGGGGCCGAATGCGAGACGGCGTCCTGCCAGTTCGACGACACCCGCACCGTCGCCGGGATCGTCACCGTCGGCATGAGCAGCGGCGGCATGTGGTTCAGCGGCGCCGCCGCCCCCTGGCTGTCCGAGTGGGATGCGCTGACCTTCCGGGCCTGTCAGCCCAGCTATCACATGAAGCAGGCTCCGGGCGGGAAGTGGCAGCTGCGCGCGGTGCTGTCCGTACCGGTGCCGGGGCACTCCTCGCCCCTGCTCGCTTCCGTGGTCGAGCGGTCGAACCTCGCGCTCACCGCAGCAGCGGCCGGGGGACAGGGCTCCTCGGACAATGTGTCCGGACAGGGGGCGGACACTGCGGATACCTCGTCCGGGAACGTGTCCGGACAGGCCGAGTCCGCCGCCGCTGACCTGCCCGACCAACGCCAGGACACCCTGTCCGGACAGGCCCCGGACAAGGGGGACATCGTGGAAGCCGTGGCCGCGCTGCTCACCAGCCCGACGTTCCTCGACCGATTCACAGGCGCCCTGGAGACCAGGGAAGCCGAGCGCACCGCAGCCCGGGACGAGGTGGAACGGCTTGTCGCAGCCGTCGCCCCGGCCCGCCAAGAGATCGCCGCCAGCATGGCCGGCACCGTGATGAGGGGAGAGGCCTGATGGCTTGCTCATGCCAGAAGAACCGCCAGCAATACGAGGTCGTCGCGGCCGGAGGGAAAGTGGTGTTCACCACGGGCTCGAAGCCCACCGCCGACTCCGTGGCCAAGCGCTACCCGGGCAGCGAGGTCCGGGAGAAGGCCAAGGCCGGGGCAACGACTGCCGCGAAGTAAAACCCCCCGGGGCTGCACGCCACGGCGTGCAGCCCCGGAGTGCCTACAGATGCTATGCCTTGCTGTCCTTCCCCCGCGGGCCGGGCAGGGGCGGCATGCCGGGCGGCTCCAAGAGGTCCAGGAGCTGCTCCACGAGCCACTCCCGTGGTTTGTCCGCAAGAGCGTCACGTAGACGCTCCCTGCGCCGGCCGCTCATCTCCTCCGCTACCTCCCGCTCCACCTGCCGCTGAATGTGCCGAATCGTCGCGTCGCCCATGCTGGGACCGTAGAGGCAACGGCCACTGCAACGGGCCAGTTCGCTCGAATCCGGCGGCCGCGCGAGGCGCCGGACCTTGACACCAACCCGCTGACCACAACGGCGGGCTAAGATTCTCAGCACTGACGACCGCTGGTTCTGGGCCGGGTCCTCCAAGGCACTCATTGGAGACCCACCCATGGACCCGTTCGAGCTTCCCGACGACATCACCACCCTCGGCGACGATGAGCTGTCCGCTCTCCTGGAGGGGGCCGTCGAGGCCTTCGACACCCGGAGCACCAGCAGCGTCATCACCCCGAAGGATCTGGAGCAGATCCGGACCCTCGCGGCCGGTGTCGAGAACATCCGTACCGAGCAGGCCGCCCGCCACGAGGCAGCCACCCAGGCCGCGGCCGAGATCGACGCCCTTGCGGCCCAGGTACGCGGAGGCGACCCGGAACCGGAGCCCGCCGCCGAGATCACCGAGCCCGCCGAGTCGGCCGAGCCCGTGGCCGCCGACCCCGAGCCGGAGCCCCAGGTGGCGACTGCCTCCCTCGTCTCGCGCCCGGCCCTGGACCTCTCCGGGGTGCGGCGCCGTCAGCCGCGCGTCCTGCCCCCGCCGCCGGCACCGACGACCCACATCACGGCGGCCGTCGACGTCCCCGGCTACACCCCGGGCGCGGCCCTGAACTTCGACGACGTCGTGCGCGGCATCAACTCCCGCGCGACCGCGCTCAAGACCGCCGGGGGCGGCGTCGGGCAGGTCATCAGCTATCGTCACCCGTACCCGCAGGAGACGATCGTCACCGACTCCTCGTCGGCGCCCGAGGGCACCACCGTCGCAATGACGGCCTCCCAGCAGTCCCGCCTTCCCCAAGGCAACCTGGTCGCGTCCGGCGGCTGGTGCGCCCCGTCCGAGACCTTGTACGAGCTGACGGACACCTCCTGCCCGGACATGCTGTGGGACGCCCCGGAGATCCAGCTCGCCCGCGGCGGGCTGCGCTACTACAAGCCCCTCTCCCTAGACGTCAGCGCCATGACGTGGGTCCACACCGAGGCCGACGACATCGCCGGCAACACCAAGCCGTGCTTCCGCATCCCCTGCCCCGACCCCGTCGAGGTCCGCTGTGACGCCGTCGGCGTGTGCCTGGAGGCAGGCATTCTGACAGCCCGCCACTTCCCGGAGCTCATCGGCTGGTACCTGCGCAACAGCATGGTCGCGCACGAAATCCGCATCCGGCAGCAGCTGTTCCAGCAGGCCCTCAACTCCGCAACCCCGGTCACCGTCCCGGCCACCATGGGCGCCCTGTCCGCCGTGTACGCGGCCGTCGCGCTCCAGGCCGCCGACATCATCGAGCGCCACAGCCTGTGCGAGACCACTGCCCTCGAAGTGGTCTTCCCCTGGTGGAGCCGGAACCTGTTCCTGGCAGACCTGGCCCGCCGCAACGGCGTCTCCATCGACCAGGTGACCACCTCCCAGATCCAGGACCTGTTCACCCCACTCGGTGTCCGTATCCAGTGGGCGCGCGGCCTGGCCCCGGCCGTCCCCACCGACATCGGCGCCCCCACCCCGGCCCTGGACTGGCCGGAGACCCTCAACTTCCTGATCTACCCGGCCGGTGGCCTCGTCATCGGCCGGGGCGAAGAGGTAAACCTGGGGGTAATTCACGACAGTTCGAAATTCAGTACGAACGACTTCACCGCCCTCTTTGCAGAAGAGTGCGTAGCGCTCGTTGACAGGTCGGTCGACACCCGCGTCGTGACCGTTCCTGTATGTCCGACGGGTGAGACCGGCGGCCAGACGGTCCTCGCCTGCCCCATCGCCTGATCCCACATCCCCCCCGAGAAGCAGACGGGCCCGGTGACCTAACACCGAGCCCGTCAGCCCCCACCCGAGGAGGTGAGGCAGTGCTATATGCCCTACTGGACGCGCTTCCAGGTACGGCTGTGGACGACATCCCGGATGGCCTGAGGTTTGACGCCGAACTCAGCAGCCAGGGAAGCGATGTTGCTGTCGTGCTGATTGGTACCCGGGATGTATCGCGCCCGGATATCCCTCACCTTCGCGGGGTCGAGGCGGGCCCGGCCGTTGCCCTGCCCGTGGGCGCCGCGCCCCTTCGTGTCCCTGTCCCGGCTGTTGTCCGCTGGGCTGCCCTCCCACAGGTGTGTTGGCTCGACGCAAGGCGGGTTGTCGCAGGTGTGGCAGGCGTGCGTAGCGCGTTTCATCGGCCGCCCCAGGTTGTGGGCGACGACGACCCGCGTAATTCGGGTGCTCGCCTTACCCGCCACGCTGGCAATCGGGTATCCGTAGGCGTCGATGGAAAACACGCCGTGTGCCTCACGGCATCCCGTGACCGGGTCCGGCTCGATGGCCATGACCAGGGCGAGAATGTCCTCGGCGCTGCGGTTGTACCGGTAGCGGCGACCCGTAGGGTCGGCGTCCCCATTGCGGCGGCTCCAGGCGTAGCAGTCCACGCACCAGCCAAGATGCGTGGCGCCCTCCCCGCACCATTCGACCCTGCACGCCTTGCCCTTGTTCGCTTGGTGGAACGCGCGGGCCGCAGGGTCGTTCCCGCGCTGCGCCCGCTGGTAGCAGCGGTCACACAGGTCCGTGCTGCCGGCACGGGCGCGACGGCCACACTTCGGCGTTGTGCACACAGGGCGCGTCGGATTGTTGCGGCGGCGCCACTGGTAGCAGTACCGGATGTGCGCGCCGCCCTTGAGCCGGTTGTCGAGTTCAGCTGGCTTGGCGCAGACCTCACAGCTGCTGGCGGGTGTCGTAGTGTCGGCCATGGCCGGACTCCTTCTAGTCAAGGATTCGGTCAGGGTCGGCGGCGTGTGGAGCGCCGTCGGCCCACTCACCAGGTACAACGTCCGGCAACTAACGGGCGGTTCCGCCTGGTTGGGGTGATTCGCGATGACCGCTGGGCTGCGTAGCTATGTGGAGGCGATCCCGGGCACCCCGCTGCCGCATGGCGTCTTGGGCGCCTCGTGTACGACCGTCACCGACGTCACCGAGGACCGCATTCACGAGCTGAACGGCGTGGAGTGGCTGGCGTTGGGCTGCTGCCCTGTACGAGACTGGGTTGACCCGTGCGGCGCTGATCCCGAGGAGTCCCCGGGGCCCCCGGCGCAGAAAGAGTTCTGCCGCCCCACCATCGAGCACGCCGCGCCCATCACCGTGTACGCGGGTGCGGAGTGCTCCACCCTGGGCTGGACGTATGAGGAGGCCCGCGCCCACGCGGAGGCATCCCTGGCCCTGGGTGAACAGCAGGCCCTGGAGGCTGCGTTCTGGCGGGACAAGCTGGCTATGGACGCCGTCGACCTCACCCCAGCCGAGGGCCCAGTTCACATCGCGCAGGGCATTGCCGCCCTGGAGGGGTGTCTCGCGGAGTCTTATGGCGGGGTGGGCACCATCCACGTCCCGGCCGGAGCCGCGGCCCTGCTGAGCTGCTGCAACATCGTCCGCGAGGACCCGGAAACCGGGGCGCTGCGCACCCTGGCCGGGAACTGCGCCGTGATCGGTGCCGGGTACAGCGCGATGAACACCGGCCCCGGGAACATCCCGGCCGAGCCCGGCACCGCGTGGCTGTACATCACCGGCCCCCTCGTCATCCGCTGCGGCCCGGTCGACACCATCCCAGACCGGCCCGGCGCGTCCATCAACATCCGCAACAACGACCGCAGGGTGCTGGTCGAGCGCACCTTTGTGGTCGGCACGACATGCACCGTGTGCGCAGTGCAGATTCAGGTGTGCCCATGAGCAGCGACGTGATCCAGATCCAGCCGAACCGGGCGCAGCGCCGTCCGTTCGCCCAGTGGGCGGTCGCCCAGACACCCAAGTTGCGCACCGTCGGAACCAACACGTTCGCCGTCCCGGCTGCACTGTTCGCCGAAGCGCCGGAGGACATCCTCATCGGTGCCCTGGTCGACGGCCACCGGTACGTATCCCCGGACGAGGACGCCGCGTTGGGGCGGCCCGGACCGGGCGCCGGCGAACTGCTGGGCGTGGCCACCCCCGAAGGGTTCACCGCCTCCGCCCCGGCCGCGGCCGTCGAGGCGGCGCTGACCGAGCACCAGGCCACCCCCGGCGATGCGCTGCAAGAGGTCCCGGCAACCGCGTACGCCACAGAGACCGTCCCGCTCGACCCGCCGAGCAGCGACCGAAGCTACTCCACTCCCGGCGACGAGGAACACCCCGACCAGGAGGGTCCCGGGCCGTACCCGTGCCCGCTGTGTACCCGCGACTTCACCACTGTGCGCGGCCGGGACTCCCACCGCCGCCAGGTCCACCCGGAGGCGTAATGCCCGTCGAGCCCATCCCGTGCCAGACCGGAGGCGGCGACACACCCGTCGAGGTCACCACGTGCTGCTCCCCGTCGATCGCCTCAACAGCCCTGTGCCGCCCGGACGGTACGGCAGTGCTCGTCGTCGTGCAGTCCGGGTGCGCCGAGTGCGGGCAGGACGCAGGGGCCCCGGAGGCCGTGGGCTGGATCGACACCAGCACCGGCACCTTCACCCCCGGTGCGCCACCAGCCGATGCCGGGCCGTGCGAGACGCTCAACGGGTGCGAGGAGCCAACGCAGCCGGTCGCGATGACCGGCCTGTGCCTTGCGGACGGCACCCCGATCTCCGTGGTCGTCACCCGCGATTGCGCGGGCACCGTCACCCAGGAGGGATGGCTCAACCTCACCACCGGGGCATGGGCCACCGGTGCGCCGCCGGCCGGGACGATCGCGTGCGGCGACTCCCGCAGCATCCAGGTGTCCGGGACGTTCTGCGACGTCGACCCGGCCAGCGGGGACGTCCTCGGCCTGGTCCTCGTCGAGTACTCCTACGCCGCTGACGGTTCGATCGCCGGCGTGCGCCTGGTCGACGCGGTCACCGGGGACACGTACACCCCGCAGGGCGAGGTGACGACGTGCCCGGCCGGGGTCGAGCAGCCGGAGCGGGACGTGGTTCAGCTCTGCGACGTGCAGGCGGACGGCACCGTGACCCCGATCATCCGCGACTTTGCCCGGGATGAGACCGGGCAGATCACCGGCCACGCGGACTACGACGTCGACGGCGCGCCGTACACCCCGGCGGGCACGGTCGGGGTGTGCCCGGCAGAGTCGACATGCCAGGACTGCACCACGCAGGTCCTGTGTGACACCGACATCATGCCCCCGGCCACCATCGCCGGGACGGCCGCGTCCGGGAAGCTGTCCAACGGCGTCGCCTGGACGGCGACAGGCCCCTCGGCGCTCCCGCCGAACCAGCAGGGCGACGGCGCGGCCTGGTGGGGCCTGGCACTCTTCCCCAACCCGAGCCTGCCACTCACCACGTTCAAGTTCGACCAGCCCGTCACGGCCGAGTTCAGCGTCCTGATGGTCCACTCGACCGGCACCGGGGCCAAAGAGAACACAGCCCAACTCCCGGCCGGGGCACATCCCCTCAGCCTGCCGCCCGGCTACACCTACGACCCGGCCACCAGCATCCTGAGCGTGGACCCCACCCTCACGGCCTGCGCCCCTCTCACCGCCCCTACCCGCGCGAACAGCGCCCGCTTCCGCGTCACCGGAGTGTCATCCCTCGCGCTCCAGTACCTGGGCACGAAGAGCGTCCTCACCGCCTGCGCGAAGATCGGCAACTGGCTGTTCGGCGCCGTAGACGTCTCCCTGGGCGGGCAGTTCCTCCGCACGGTGTGCCGGGACTGCTCCGGCACCACCACCACCGTCACAGACACCCTCCTGGACGGCCTCACCCCGTACACCCCGGCCGGCACGGTCGGCGTGTGCCACCCGCCCGAGGCCGAGCCGTGCGCATCCACGGTGTCGACGCTGCGCCTGTGCGACCTCAACCCGAACGTCGAGCCGGACGAGGACGGCAAGCGCTGCGCCCTGCCGTTCCTCAGGCACCTGATTCACGACTGCACCGGCGCCCTGGTCGAGACCCGCGACACCGCCATGGACGGCACCACGCCGTACACCCCGGTCGAGGTCGTCGACTGTGGGAGCGGCGGCGTGCCCGCCCTGTCCGAACTCCTGTGGCCGCAGACCGGCATTGCCGAGGACCCCGCCGGGGTAGCGCGGCAGGACTTCATTTACACCGTCACCAATCCGGAGACCAGCGAGGTCGCCCGGGTCAAACTGCACGCGAGCAGCGCCTCGCCCGGCGGGTGCGGCACGTACGACCCGGCGAACCCCGTCTTCAACAACCCGACGACGTACACGCTCACCCTGGACGCCGTAGCCCAGGAGATGAGTACGTTCAGGCTGGACCTGCTGGACTTCGACACGTTCGAGGGCGTCACAGGGCTCAACCCGATCCCGTCCCGTGTCGAGGGCGATGTCACCTGGACCGGGTCGACGATCAGGGCGAACCAGAACGACATCACCGCCTACGTCTACTTCGACAGCCCGCCCGCGCAGATCAGCTACCGGTACGGCAACACCGGCGGCGGACGGGCGTGCACGGCTGTCCGCTTCCAGGGCATGACGCTTGTGCCGGACGGCTGCTGTGGCTGCGGCAGCGGCGGCAGCACGCCGGAGCAGCGGGTGGACGTCGAGGCCGAACTCCTGTGTATCCGCGACGAGGCCACCGGCGACGTCCTCGGTCAGGTCGTCGTCGAGCGGGTCTACGACGACCAGACCGGCGACCGCATGGAGCAGCGCCTCACCGACCCGACGACCGGCGACCCGGTCGAGCTGCCGGCCGGGGCTGTCCTGGCACGCTGCCCGTCCCCGGACCGCATCACGCGGCAGATCTGCGTAGTCGCGACCGGGACGGCCGAGTTTCTGACCAACGCCGGTAACGCGACGGCGGGGCGGGATGCTGACTGGCAGTGGGCTCCGGACCTCTCCGGTACCTGGTACCCGATGTACGAGGTCGCCCCGAACACGCTGTGGACCGTCACTGACCCCGCACCGAATCCGGCGCATTGGGTGTCCCCGCACGCGAACAAGGGCGTCTGCTCCCCGAACCTCGCCGCGGCCCCTCACGTGACCGCGACCTGGTACACCCGCGCCTCCTGGAACCTGCCCTCGGACGTCGACCCGGAGACGATCCGGATCGCCGCGACGGTCCTCAACGCGGACAACGACGTCGTGCAGTGGCGGCTCAACGCTGGTGAGTGGCAGCCGGTCGGCGGCGGAGGGTTCACCCCACCGGCCTGGAGCATCCCGCCGACCGCCGTTCCTGGTGGCCGGGCTGGGCAGAACGAGGTCATCGTTCAGATCCTGGAGACACAGCCGCCGTCCTCGGTGCCGTGCCCGAACGGCAACCAGGCCGGGATGATCCTCCACGTCGTAGCGACGTACGACCACGAGCCGCGCGTCTGGACGCAGGTCATCGAGGACGGCCGGGTCTACTACCTCGACGAGAACGGCGACCGCCAGGAGAAGATCCCCGACGGCGACCGCATCGTTCCTTGCGGCGGTGGTGGCGGGGAGTGCTGCCCGCAGCCCGAGTGCCGGAACGCCTCCACGCTCCTGCTGTGCGACATCCCGACAGACGGCACACCGGGCCCGACGGTCACCGACACCGTGCCCACCCCGTACTACCCGTACCCGACCGGCCTGCCCATGACCGGCGCACAGGCCCTGTGGGACGGAGGCGCCCTCACCCTCCCGCCGGGCACCGGACCGCAGCCCGGCACGACCGGCACCGTGCGCACCCTCGCCGCGAAGGTCCAGGCCCCGCGCCCCGCGTGCGACACCGGGACGGCTCACGTGACGGTGTCGGTCCGCGCCGACCAGCTCGGCCCGGACACCGGATGCGCCATCACCGGCGCCGTGCGCCTCTTCAACGGCTCGGCGCCGGTCGCTACCGTCCTCCCGCCCAATGACGCCAAGGTCGGCTGGTCGGGCACACTCACCGTGGAGGCGGACGTCCCGGCCGCCGACCTGGCCGCCGGGAACATCACCTTCTTCATCGCGCTCGACACCTACGACGACTCGCCGCAGGCCTGCCCCGGCAACCCGCGTAAGACGTCTTGGAAGCTCTCCGGGGTCACTGCGGCCGTCGACTACGAACAGGCCGGTTGCGCACCGCAGTTCCTCCGCACCGTCACCGTGGACTGCGAGGGTGCCATCATCGCCGTCACGGACACCACTCTCGACGGCGCCCCGTACACGGTCACCGGAGAGGTCGGCGAGTGCACGACCAGCGGCGGCGATTGCTGCCCGACGGAGGCGTGCCGCGACACCAGCACGGTCCTGCTGTGCGACCTTGACCCGGAGTGCCAGGCCGGCATCGAGCCGACCGCGACGGACGAGCCGAACCCGGCCAGCTTCAACAACTGGCGACCGGGGAGCACGCCGACCTGGTGCCACCTGGACACGCCGGGGCAAGGCGCACCGGTATGGACCGGCGGGTCCGTCGTGCTGGGCCCCGACACAAAATGCGCGACCAGCTCGGGCGGTGACACGCACCGCGTGATCGGTGTCCACCTCGCGGCCGGATCTCCGTCGCTCACGGGCACCGTGGACGTGACGGTGTCGCTGCGGGTCACGAACAATGGGCCGCACGCCGGCTACATGGGTGACGGCATGTTCGCGCTGTGGGACGCGTCCGCCGGGCAGTCCCGCATCAAATACGTCAGCGTGCCCACGTCCGCTCCGGTCGGTGCGGTCTACACCCTGACCCTGACCGCGGCCGTCCCGGCGGCGGCGCTCGCGGCCGGTGACATCGTCGCGGTCCTGGACCTGGAGACGTACCACGGCGCCGGGCCCAAGGCGTGGAAGGTCGACGAGTTCAAGTGGTCGGCGGAGATCCCTGCGATCGAGTGCGAGAGCCAGTTCCTGCGCACGATCGTCAAGGACTGCGCCACCGGAGCCACCGTGTCGGTCGTCGACACCACCCTGGACGGCGAGCCGTACGAGGTGACCGGCGACGTCGGCCAGTGCACCCCGGCCAACGACGGGGGAACACCGCAGCCAGACCCATGCCAGGCCACCAACGTGATCGAGGCGTGCCGGTGCGACGACACCGACGGCGACGGCGTACCGGACACCGACTACATCGAGCTCCTGGCCGTCGACTGCGAAGGCGCCCTCACGAGCATCGGCACGTACACGCCGGACCTCTCCGCCCCCTACACCCCGGTCGCACCCGTGCCGTGCGAGACGGAAGGCGCACCGTCAGCCACGGGTGTACAGGCGCGCCGCGTCGAGCTCGCCGCGGGCGAGACATGGGACGTGCTCGCCTGGCCGACGCTCCAGTCCGTCACGGCCGTCGCCCGAGGCACCGGCGAGATCACGACCGCCGACGGCACATCCAGCCTCGTGGCCGGGGAAAGCGTCACCTGGTCCGTGGTTCGGGACGATGACGCGCTGCTCACCGGTCCACTCGTGATCACCGCCGACACTGGCACGGTCACCCTGTCCTTCACGACAGGGGTGACCCTCTGATGGCCGGATGCTGCTGCCAGGCAGGCAGTACGCGCGTGTACCGGACCGACCCCACCGTCGACCCGGCCCCGTGCAACGCCCTCACCCTCACGGCGGCCGGGCTCCTCGCACCGCGCACCGAGGTGGCCGGCAGCGGGCCAGGCGGGGCAGTCGGGACGGAGCGGTCGGTCGACATCGACGTGACCGCGCCAGCTGGCGGGACGTGCCCGCAGGCGTGGCAGGTCGGTGCTCGTCTCACTCCGGTGCACGGGCAGACCTCCGGCGTCGTGAGCCTTCAAGACGCCGCCTACGACACGTGGGTGCCGGTTACCGGGGCGCAGCTGACGCTGCCGGAGCCAGGCGTCTACGAACTGGTCGCCGACGTGCAGGGCGGTCTGATCATGGTGGGCAGTGTCTCCAACGCGATCCTCCAGGCCAGGCTCTTCGACGTCACCGCCAACGCCGCGGTCCCGCTCAGTACGCGGAGCATCTTCCTCTTCGCTGCTACGCCCGCCGACGGAGTCACACACACCCTCCACAGCAACGCCTCGGCAGCGGCGCTCTACCAGGTGGCGGGGCCCGCGACGATTCGAGTCGAGGCGCTGAAACGCGTCGACAGCGGAACCACGACCGCTGAGGCCGTCTGGGCCACCAACTTCCGTTTCAAGAAGGTGTCCGACTGATGACTGGCACCAGCGGAAGCCTCTCGCCCGCCTCGGCCCTGCCGGTCTACGGCCGTGTCTGGGCCACCGGGAATCTCGACCTGGTCGCCCCCGCCTCCGGGGCGTGGCTGCCGGTCCCCGGCTGCCAGATCACGCTTCCGGAGGCGGGCACGTACGAGGTGACCGCCGAGTCCGACGGCGCGATCAACCTGTTGGGGGTGTCTGGTCAGGGCGTCGTCATCAACATCCGGCTGTACGACGCCACAGCGGGGGCTGTCGTTCCGAACGGCGCACGGCTCCTGGTTGCCAACAGCAACGCCGCCAGCGCCGCGGCGATCGCCAACGGCGCGCACGCCACCCACGACTACGAGGTGGCGGTCACCGGCCCGACCACTCTGCGGATGGAGGCCCAGCGGGTCACCGGCGGCGGCGCCCCGATCAGCTACACCGGCGTTCTCGCCGTGGGCACGACGCTCGCCTTCAAGAAGCTCGGGACGCTGTGAGCGGCACGAGCGGTAGCTCCGGCATTCCCGGCCCGGCAGGTCCTGCGGGACCACGGGGCACTGACGGTGCCACCGGATCGGTCGGTCCGGCCGGTCCGCAGGGCGAGGCGGGCGCCGACGGGCCTGCCGGTCCCCAAGGGCCGGCCGGAGACCGTGCACCTGCGGGACCCCGCATCGAGCACCGCACGGCGGTCACCGGCGCCGCCGGGGATGCCGTCTTCACCTGGTCGCCGCCGTTCGCTGCCCCGCCGGTCGTTACCGCAACCGTCGAGGCCGGGGCTGGCTTCCGCTCCACCCGTCTCGCCGCGCACAGCGGGGCATCCACGACCGTTCACGTCGATGTGTCAGCCGGGGTCACGCTCCTCGGTATCGGCGTCCTGGCCTTCGGCGCCGCTGCTGCTGGCGTCACCGTGCACGTCCACGCCATCGAGGCCCCGTGAGGAAGGCACCACCCATGCGTGTCCTCGTGATCCTGCCGGTGTATGGGCAAGGCGCCCTCCCCACAGGGGCGTTCGTCACCAGTTACGAGTACGTGCGCGGGCTCGTGGCGGCCGGGCACGCGGTGGACGTGGTGACGACAATCAAGGAGCCCGGTGACGTCCGTGTCGAGGCCGGGGTGAGGGTGTGGCCGCTGCGGTACTGGCGGCGCGCCGTCCAGGCTTCACGGCCGGAGCTGCTGATCTCGCACCACGGGGACCGTAAAGCGCCGCGGATCGTGGCGCAGTCCGGGCGGGTGCCGCACCTGCTGATGGTGCACGGGATGGCAGACGACCGCGACCTCGGCCGCCCGTCCCTGGCATGGTTCCCGTCAGCCGCGTGCCGGGACCACTACCCGGCCTACCGGGGCAGGGCCCTGGTCCTCCCGCCCCCGATCGACCCCGGCCTGTACCGCACTGCCCCCGGCGGCATGGTCACCCTGAACGGGTCGACGGGCGCGAAGGGGGCCGACGTCCTGGCCGCGGTGGCCGCACGGATGCCGGACACCTCATTCCTGATGGTGCGGGCGACAGGGCACACCCCGGACGCGCTGCTCCCGGCGAACGTCGAACTGGTCAACCGCACCGACCCGCGGACCGTGTACGCCCAGACACGCGTGCTGCTGATGCCGTCCACGACCGAGTCCTACGGCCGTGCCGGCGTCGAGGCGATGCTGTCCGGCATCCCCGTCCTCGCCGCCCCGCTGCCCGGCATGCGTGAAGCCCTTGGAGACGCGGCCACGTACATCCCGCGCGAGGACACCGACCGCTGGGTCGACGAGCTCCACCGCCTGACGGACGCGGCGGTCTACGCAGAGGCATCGGCCAGGGCGCGGGCCCACACGGAACGACTCGACTACGGGGCCAACCTCGCCGAGTTCGAGACCGTGTGCCGCAGCCTCCGCACCCCGGGCTACCGTCCCTACCGAGCACGGCCAGCGGCGCGCCCCGTGCACCGGTAGACGGGACGGCCGGGCGCTACGCTGGGGGTGCCGCTGGTTCTGGGCCGGGCCCCTCAACACCCATGGTGGAGGTCCAGTGTCCGCCCCGCTCATCGCCAACGCGTCCACGTTCCGAGTCACCCGCGTCGACGGCTGTGGCCGCCCTGTCTGCGGCCCCGACAACGCCTACGTCACCGACTGCTTCGCTTCCCTCGCAATGAACGCCAACATCGAGGACGGCGAGGACATCACTTTCAAGGCCGCGAACGGCCGCCAGTGCGGCTACAAGAAGGGCTGCCCGACCCTCAACGGGTACGACATCGAACTCGTCTTCTACCAAGCGTCGCCGGAGCTCATTGAGCTCATGACCGGGTCGCCGGTCTTCTACGACTACGCAGGTCGCCCCATCGGCTGGGACGACTGCTCGATCGCGTGCCGCGCCGGGTTTGCGATGGAGCTGTGGGCGGACATCCTCGGTGAGGACGTCTGCCCGGAGGAGGACACCGGCGAGGGCGCCTGGCAGTACTTCCTGATGCCATGGGTCTCCAACGGCATCATCGGCGACCTCGAACTCGCCAACGAAGCCGTCAATTTCACACTCACCGGGTCCACCAGGTCGGGTGGCCGGTGGGGGGTCGGCCCGTACGACGTGATGGCCCAGGACGCGGCCGGCACACCCGGCCCGATGCTGACCCCGCTCGGCCCGACCTGCCACCGCAGGCCGTTCATCACCACCATCGCACCGCCGGAGCCGTCCACCGGGTACCTGCCGGTCGAGGGCGAACTCTGCGAGGTGTCCTAACCATGGGCGACGGGGAGCGGCCGGACATCGTCTACGTGGTGCGGCCGGGGAACCAGAACGAGCAGCTGCGCTATTCGCTGCGCACCCTGGCGAGCCTTCCGCACCGCCGGGTGTGGATCGCCGGTTACTGCCCGACATGGGTGGGGCCCGACGTCGGCCGTATCCCTGTCGCCCAGTCCGGAACGAAGTACGAGAACAGCACGGCGAACCTTCGGGCCGCTGCCGAACACCCCGAGGTCGCCGAGGAGTTCCTTTACCTGAACGATGACTTCTTCGTGATGCAGCCCGTCGACCGGATGCCGGTCCTTCACCGGGGCCCGGTCGGCCGGGTCGAGGCGTACTACGCCACGCGCGCGAACGGGAAGTACCTGCGCGGGCTGCGCGAGACCCGGGCCCTGCTCGCCGGCCTCGGCCACCCGGACCCGCTGTCCTACGAACTCCACGTACCCATGCCGATGACCAAGGCCGGGCTACTGGAGACCCTGGACACCGGTGCCCGTCTCGACGTCCTGCACAAGCGCACGCTGCACGGGGCGCTGCACCGGCTCGGCGGCCGGGAGATCACCGACCCGAAGATCCTCACCCGCGGCCCCGGCTTCCCCCGAGAGGCGCCGTTCCTGTCGACCATGCCCGACACGTTCACCCACGGCCAGGTCGGTGCCTTCATCCGTAGCCAGTTCCCGGAGCCGTGCCGGTACGAGGCGCAGGGGCGGCACTGATGGCAGTCGGAACGGTCTGCGATCCGTGGCCGGTTGAGCTGTGCTGTGACGTCCCGGAGGACACGCCTGAGGACCAGGTGCAGCGCTGGGCGCTGGTTGCCTCCCAGATCCTGTGGGCGCTCTCCGGGCGCAGGTGGGGGCCGTCCTGCCCCGTCACCGTCCGCCCCTGCCGCAAAGCGTGCCTCGACTCCAACCCGCTCTCGTTCCCTGCTGGTGTGCAGAGCACCGGGGGGTGGATTCCGTACCTTGGCGCGGATGGGCAGTGGCGCAACGCCAGCGTCTGCGGCTGCACCTCCTCGTGCTCGTGCGGAGAGTTGTGCGAAATCCGCCTGGACGGCCCGGTGTACGACATCCTGTCCGTCCAGGACGGCGAGGATGTCCTGGTCCCGGAGGCCTACCGGGTCGACTCCCCGAACATGCTGGTCCGTACCGACGGCGAATGCTGGGTGACGTGCCAGGACATGGCCGCTCCCTGCGGTACCCCGGGCACCCTCTGCGTCACGTACAGGACCGGCCTCCCCCTGGATGCTGCGGCGATTGCTGCGGTGTCAGAGCTGACGTGCCACCTCATGAAGGGCTGCACAGGCGGCAGCGGTTCGTGTGGGTGCAAGGCCAATCCGAACATCACCCGCATGACCAGGCAGGGCGTCCAGTGGGAGAAGCCTGACCCGACGCTCATCTACTCCGAAGGCCGAACCGGCCTCCCGCTCGCTGACGCCTGGCTGTTCGCGGTGAACCCGTACCGGCAGGCGAGCGCGTCCCGGGTGTACTCGCCGGACTTCCGGCGCCCCAGGGTGGTGCGGCAATGGCCCTGAGCCCTTTCGCCCTCCACGACCTCACTGAGGCCGTCCTCGGCTGTGTGTGCGCCGCACTCGACCAGACCGCCACCGCCATCCCCGAACAGCCAGGCTGTCCGTGCCGGGCCTGCGTCGTGCCGGGGACACCAGCATGGGACGAATGCGTTGACCCGTGCAGCGGCGACATGGCCGGCGGACAACTCACGGTGAACGTCGCCCGGATCTACCCGTCGACCCGGTTCCCCGAAGAGGACCAGGAGGTACGCGGGCTGCGCGGATGCACCCCGCCGCCCACGACTGCCGTCGAGCTGGTCGTCACGCTCCTGCGGTGCGCCCCGATGGTCACCGAGCAGGGCTGCCCGCCCACCTGCGAGGAACTGGCGGCCACGGCCCGAGTGACCCACCTCGACTCGGTCACCGTCTACAACAGCCTCATGTGCTGCCTGCCTCATACCGCCGGACGCCGCGGCCGGCGCTTCGTGATGGGCCAGCAGCGGATCATCGGCCCGCAGGGCGGATGCGTCGGTATCGAGCAGCGCGTCATTGTCGCCCTGCCAGGGTGCTCCCCGTGCCCGGAGGAGGTCTCACCATGAGTGTGGAAGTGCGTATCGACGCGACCCGGCTGGAACGAGCACTGCGCCGGCCGGGCGGGATCGGTGAACGCATCCTGCGGCGACGGGCCGCCCCGGTCGTTCGGCGCGCCGAGCAGCTGGCACCCGGAAGCATGGGGCGCGGGATCACCCTCAGCGTCCAGGGCACCGGCCGCGGCATGGCCGCGATCATCACCTCAACCCACCCGGCCAGCATCTACGTCATCAACGGGACCAGGCCGCACGTCATCCGGCCTCGCCGCGCCCGCGCACTGCGGTTCCAGGCCGGCGGGCGGACCGTGTACGCGGCCGTTGTTCACCATCCCGGAACGACTGCGAACAACTTCCTCGCTCGGGCTCTGCACGAGACCCTCTGAGAGGCCCGGTGAGCAGCCGATCGGCAGAGGACGGGCGCGGATACTCTGGTGGTGCTGCTGGTTTTGGGCCGGGCACTGCACGACTTATGGGAGCCCCTCATGGCCAGGAAGAGTTTCGCCCTCCGGACCGAGTCTCACGTCGCCGAGATCGGTGATGACATCGAGCTGGAGTTCCAGCCCGAGGTGATGGGCGACGAGTTCCTGGACGCCTACGAGGCGTTGCAGGATACGTACACCGAACTCGGCGTCGACCCGAGCAACGCGGCCGGCATGACGCCTGCCCAGCTGCGCACGACGACGGACGCTGTCCGGGCCTTCCTGGCCGGTCTGATGCTGCCGGAGTCGGCCGCCCAGTTCGACACGATGAGGCTGCCCCACCGGGTGATCGTCGCGCTGCTGGAGTGGACGATGGAGATCTACGGGGGCAACGGCGGCCAGCGCCCTCCTACGTCGTCCAACGGCTCTGCCGCAGCGTCGCCGCCTCGTGGGACTCGTGGGACGGCCAGCTCGCGCTCCAAGGGGTCGACCCCCGCACGTGGACGCTGACACGCCTGCTGAACGCAGCCGAGGCCGCGATGGACCAGGCCGCGGCCGACGACGCGGAGCGGCAGCGGAACCGGGCCAAGCTGTACGCCCCGCCACCAGGTGCTCGGCGACGGCCCGCTGAAAGACCGGCCGGGGCCGGGGCGGGGATGACGAGGGCGCAGGCGTCGGCGTTGACGGCGCAGATGGAGGCGGAGGACGCGAGGCTGAATGGCCGTCGCGGATAGGCTTGCATTGCTGCTGGTTCTGGGCCGAGCAACCACCACGAGGTCTCGTGAGGTTGCTCGATGGCCGACGACGTCGATGGCTCGGCACGCATCCGGATCACCCTGGACGACTCCGGTGTTGCCGCTGAAGCGCGCGCTCTCGGTGTACGGATCAAGGGCGCGATCGACCGAGGGATGCGCGGGGTCGGGCGTGACCTGGAACGGCAGCTGCGTGCGGTCCAGATCACCGTTACGCCGGACCTGCGCCGGTTCGATGCCCAGTTGCTGGCCGGCCTCCGGTCGCTGGACAGCATCAGCGTCCCCGTCTCGCCGGACCTGACCGGGTTCGTGGAGCGACTGCGGGCAGCGCTTGCGGGCGAGGAACTGTCTGTACGGGTCGTCCCTGACCTGAGCACCTTTGACGCCCGGCTGCGGGGGCACAACATGCCCACGCTGAACGTCCCCGTCAATCCGGACGTCAACAACTTCACGCGGGCCCTGCGAGGGCTGACGTCCCTGGCGGGCGGTGCGGGGTCCGTCCTGGCCAGTGCGTTGCAGTTCGGGGCGATCGGTGGCGCGGCGTTGGCCGCGGCTGCCGGGATCTCCTCGTTTGTTGCCTCGCTCGCGCCGGCGATCGGGATCGTTGCCGCGCTGCCCGCAGTGATCGGCGGCGTCGTTGTTGCGACCTCGGCCCTGAAGCTGGCTTTGTCCGGGGTGGGTGACGCGTTCGGAGCGGCCCTGGGCGACGACGCCAAGAAGTTCGAGGAGGCCCTGGAAAACCTGTCGCCCGCAGCTCAGGCCGCTGCCCGCGAGCTGCGGGCACTGAAGCCCGGGTTCGACTCGCTGAAGTCGACGGTGCAAGACGCCTTTTTCAAACCGTTGGCCAGCCAGATCACCGGCGTCGCGCAGGCCCTGAGCGGCCCCCTCAGGTCCGGACTGGCCGCTGTTGCGGGGAACTTCGGCCTCGCCGCCCAGCGGGTCGGGAACTTCCTCCAGAGCGCCACTGGTATCAAGTCCATCCAGGGCATCCTCCAAGGGACCACTCAGGCCACCAGCGGGCTGGCTGCTGCGATCGGACCTGTGGTCTCCGGGCTCACCCAGGTTGCCGGTGCGGTGTCCAAGGCGTTCGGGGCCCAGACCGGCAACGCGATTGTCTCCCTCGGGGCGCGGTTCGGGGGTTTCCTTCAGCAGGCGGCGCAGGGCGGGCAGGCCGTTGCATGGGTACAGGGCGCCCTTGGAGTTTTCCGGCAGTTGGGCGCCGTTGTCGCCCAGGTCGGCGGCATCCTCGGGGACGTCTTCGGCGCCTTGTCGGCCGGAGGTGGTGGTTCGCTTGGTGCGTTGACTCAGGTATTGACCACTGCCCGGTCCCTGATTCAGCCGCTTCTGCCGCTTATTACTCAGCTCGCCCAGCTTTTTTCGGGTGTTTTGTCTGGCGCTTTGTCGACTGCGGCGGCTGCGATTGGGCCTGTAGTCAGCGCGGTTTCCAGTACCTTGATGCCGCTCATTCCTGAATTGAGTAGCGCATTTCAAGGGCTTTTCGCCGCGCTTGGGCCCGCCGCTGCTCAGATCGGTAGCGCCTTGGGTAGCGCATTTTCTTCAATTCTGCCTATTCTTACTGGTTCGGTTGTGCCTGCATTTACTCAACTCGTGGCTGCCGCAGCCCCGTTGGTGTCGATGCTTGTCGAGAGCTTGGGTCCAGCGGTCGTCCAGTTGGCTGGCCTTTTCAGCGCTGTGCTTGGTTCCGCCGTCCAAGCCGTTGTCCCGCTGCTCGGTCCCGTCGTCGAAATTGTGTCCGGCCTCCTGTCTGCGCTCACGCCCCTGATTCCCGCAGTCACGCAGGTCGCAGCCGCACTTGGGGGGAGCGGAGGTCTCGGGGGTGTCGCCCAGGGGCTAGCCCCGCTTCTGACGTCGGTCGGTGCTGCGGCCACGACACTCGTCGCCGCCTTGGTGCCGCTCGTCAGTCAGGTACTGGTCGCGCTCCTGCCGATTTTGCCGCCGATCGTTGACGCCCTTAATGCCCTAGTTGCTGCACTTGTTCCGCTTTTGCCGCCAATTGCTGAGCTGGTCGCCTCCTTGGCCCCGATCGTGTCCCTCCTGATCAGCATTGCCGCACCAATCCTCGAAATCGCGGCTGGTTTCGCCTCGTGGCTGATTATCAAAACTGTCGTTCCAATCGTTTCGCTCGTCGTGTCCGCACTGACCGGCCTTGCCGGTGCCCTGACCTCGGTGGTCAATTTCATCGTCAATTTGCCATCGCAGATCGTCGGTGCCTTGTCGTCCCTTGGGTCCACGCTTTCCGGATTTTTCACCGGGCTGTGGAATAGCATTACGATCGGAATTCAGACCGGCCTTACCGCCGTGATCGGTTTCTTCACCGGCCTGCCAGGAATGATTATGACTGCGCTTTCTGCGCTCCCCGGTCTCCTCGTCGAATTGTTCACGTCGGCTGTGGCTGCGCTGGGAATTGCGCTGCTCACTGCCGTGGCCTCGGTCGTGTTCGTCTTCACCGAGCTGCCAGGGAAAATCGCGTCAGCGCTCACCTCGCTGGGCGCGACGATCCTGAACGTGTTCGTGTCGGCGTTCAATGCGGCGACCAGTGCCATCAGCGGATTTGCCGTGTCGGCGGTGGCGTATTTCATGGCGTTGCCGGGCCGGATCGGTTCTGCCCTGGCAGCCCTGCCCGGTCGGGTGGTCGCGATGTTCCAATCCGCTGGGACGTCCGCCCTGGCCGCAGCGCGGTCTGCGGGTGTGTCCATCGTGACGTTCTTCGCCGCGCTGCCGGGCCGGATCGGCTCTGCCCTGTCCTCGCTGGGGTCAAAGATTGTCGGGGCGTTCCGCAGCGCGCTGGGATCGGCCAGGAGTGCCGTGAGCTCTTTGATCTCCAGCATCGTGGGGATGTTCTCCGGCCTGGGCGGCAAGATCGTCGCCACGATTGGCGACATCGGCGGCCAGATCATGGGGAAGATCAAGGGCGGCCTGCCGTCCTCCGTGCGGGGGCTGCTGCCGTTCGCGGACGGCGGGATCGTCACCCGGGCCACGCCAGCACTCGTCGGGGAAGCCGGACCTGAGGTAATCATCCCGTTGACCCGGCCTGCTCGTGCCCGGCAACTGGCGGAACAGTCCGGACTTGCGGACTTCCTCGCTGCCACAAGCGCCAAGGAGCCGCAGGCGAGTGCCGCGCGGCCGGGGGCGACCATCACGAATCACTGGACGATCCACGAGGCGGGCGATGCCCACATGACAGCCCGACGCGTACTCAACCGCATGACTCTCGCGGCGGGGGTGGTCTGATGTTCGCCGACTTCATGAACCTGGGCGGGGTCGAACTCTTCAACTCGGCCCGGCTGGACGCGTATCTGGCGAGTGTCGGGCATCCGCTCGATTCCGTGGGGGCGTGCGGGTGCCCGACGTTCACCGCCGAGCACGTCGGGGATGAGCCGTACACCAGCCCGTGGGAGGACGAGGCACCGTGGTGGGACGAGGACGTCCCAGAGTCCGCCGACTTCGCCGGCTTGCTCGTCTTGGACGTCGAGGGCATGGACGACCACCCGGTCACGCGGTCCGTGACGGGGGCAGTCACCGGCGGTGCCGCGCTCGGCGCGCCGCGCGTCCAGCCCCGCACGATCACCGTGACCGGGGTGCTCCTGGGCGCTACGTGCTGCGGAGTCGCGTACGGGCTGCGGTGGCTGTCCCAAGCCCTGTCCGGGTGCGGTGACGGGTGCGGCGGGGACTGCCTCACCGTGTACAACTGCTGCCCACCCGAAACCGAAGACGTCGACGAGTTCGTGAAGCGGCACCGCCGGACGCTGCGCCGTGTCGCTCTGGTCGATGGGCCGCGCGTCATCGCACGGAACGGCAACGGCTGTACGGGCAGCGGGATGTGCCAGTCCGGTGCGGATGTCCTCACAGTCGAGTTCGTCCTCACCGCCGGGACGCCGTGGCTGTGGACCGACCCTGTGCCCGTGCTCGACGTCCCGGCTCCGACTGATGACGGGACCGAGTGCATTACCTGGTGCATCCACCGCGGCCCGGAAGGACCGCCGGACCCGGTGTGCATCGAGCCGTCCGATACGGCCTGTGCGACCCCGGGCGCAGTGACGGCCGAACTCACCGACGCGGCGTGCGAGGTGGCCTGGCCGGCGCTGGAGCCCGTACGCGACCCGTGCGACGCGACATGCCGCCTGGCCGCGTGCCCGGACCCGGAAGACCTGTGCGGTAACCCGTCCTGCAGGACTCCCACACCGCCGGTCCTTCCGCCGCCGGAGACCTGTTTCCGGCACGCCTTGGCCGTCAACACCGAGACGTACGAACTCGACTTGAGCAGCTGGCCGCGGTGGTTCGGTGCCGTGCCGATCATCGAGGTCAGCGCGGGGAGCCGTGACATGCGACGCGTCACGATCACCCTGTATGAGCGGACGGCGGAGCACGAGGGGCTGTCGTGCGACGAGGTGGTAGAGCTGGAGCGCTGTAACCCTCACAGCACGTACGAGATCGCTTTCGTGGCAGCGGGCGGTGTCATGACGCTGGACGGGCAGGTCGGCCGCGCGACCGTCGAATGTCTCGGCCGGTGCGAGAGCGCCACGGACGCGTACGGGCGCGACGGCGGCCCTCTTGCCTTCCCGCTGCTGACGTGTGACCGGTACTGCGTAGAAGTCTCGGCTGACGCGATTTTCACCCCGGCCCCGGATGCGACGGTGACGGTGTCGCTGTCCGGCCGAGAGTACTGAGGAGGAGAGTATGGCTGGTTGCGTGTCACACACAGCGCAGATCACCGACCGCGACGGTGCAGTGGTCGCGGGGACCGACATCCTGCTGTCCGTGGAGTGGTCCCGCGCCCTGGACGACCTGTCCGAGGCGAAGGTAGTCGTGGCGCCGGATGCGGAATGCTGCGCCGCGCTGTCCCGCGTCCGGACGTGGCGGCACAAGCTCGCGATCTACCGGGGTACCGCGCCGGTGTGGGAGGGGCCGATCACCGGCGTGGAGTGGACGGTCGACGGGGCCGAGATCAGCGCCGTTGACATCCTGGGCTGGCTGGACCGCCGCACCCCGCACACCACCCAGGAGTTCGTGGATCACGAACTCGCCGAGGTCGCGCAGTGGCTGATCGATGACGGGTTCGAGCCGGACGACCCTGGGCACATGGTCACGATCGTGGCCCCGTCCCGTATCCGCGGCCGCCGCTCCTACCAGGTCGACGTGGGGCAGACCGGAGACCACCTCCGGGACCTTGCCGCGACCGGGCTCGACCTCACCGCGCTCGGGTCACGGATCCTGATCCTGCCTGAGGATCACTCCGCGCGCGTCGCCTCACTGTCCGACGCGGACTTCGCCGACGAGCTGGTGGTCGTCGAGGACGGGCTGGCGCTCGCCACCCGGTGGGTGGTGCATGGCAAGGACGACGTGAAGGGCGTGGCCGGCGGCGTCCACCCGTACTACGGGCTGATCGAGCGAGTGGTGGAGGAGACGTCGATCCTGGACGACGCCTCGGCCGAGGCCGCAGCCCGCTCCCGACTCGCCGCGAGCTGTCCCGCCCCCGTGTTCCTCGACTCCCAGGAAGCGACGCTGTCCCCGGACGCGAGCGTGGACATACCGGCCCTCGTACCTGGCTGGTGTGTGGACGTCACCACCACCCAGACCTGCCGGACGATCTCCCAGGCCATGAAGATCGCCACGGTCAAAGTCAAAGAGGACGGCGGCTCAGAGACCATCTCGCTCCAGCTCACGCCGGCCGGGGTGGGCTGATGGCGCTGCGAGGATCGGCCGCCAGGCGGTCACCCGACAACCCCCTCGGCGGGGTACTCCGCGACCTGGACCGGCGTACCCGGTCGATTGAGCATCAGCCCAAGTCCAGCCCCGAGCCCGGCCCGAGGGGCGAGACCGGCCCGCAGGGACCACAGGGAGATCCGGGCCCACCCGGTCCGGCCCCGGCCGCGACGGTCGCTGTCACCGACCGAAACGGGCGCGCCACCTGGACGTTCGACACCCTGTTGCCGGTGCCCCCTGTCATCGGCGCCATTGCGGTCGACCCCGGGCATGGCGAGCGCGGGCCGCTCACCGTCACCGTGGAAGAGGTCACGAAGGCATCTGTCGTGGTGCGGGTGTGGCGTACCCGGCCAGTCCTCAGCCTTGGCCTACTGCCCACCGTCCCCGCCGCTGGCGTTGATGTCCACCTCACGGCAACCGTGCGCGCCGGGGCGCCTGATGGTGAGACGAGCGAGGGTTAGTCTCGATGGAGTCGCTGGTTGTGGGCCGGACTCGTCATTGCAACCCCCTTGGGAGGGGTCATGGCTGCTGCGGTCTGTGCATGTGGTGAGTACTTCAACGTGGATGACACCGGCGAACTCTGCTTGAACCCGGGCACGATGGGTCTCCGTAAGGTCGTTCAGTTCGCATCTCCCGGCACGTACAAGTTCACGAAGGCCGATTACCCCTGGCTGGCCCGCGTACGAGTCAAGGTCCAGGCCGGTGGCGGTGGTTCGGCCGGCGCTGACGCTGACCCGAAGCAGCTGATTTCCCGGCCTGGTGGGTCGGGTGGGGGCTACTCGGAGTCGGTGATCGAGGTCGGCGCTCTCGCGGGTGTGGAGTCGGTTGTCGTAGGTGCGGGTGGCGCAGGCGGGAGCGGTAACAACGCCGGTAGCACGGGCGGTGCGTCCAGCTTCGGGGGCACGGTGACCGCTAACGGTGGGAACGGTGGCGGGGACGGCATGACCTCCGGCACGTCGAACACGACGTCGAACGGCACCAGCGCGCCGACGGGCGGAACGGGGCAGATCAACATGGGTGGCGGGCCTGGTGAGGGCGCTATCCGGATGGGGATGCGTGGCCTGTCCGGGCGTGGTGGGGACTCCCACCTCGGGTTTGGCGGGTACGGCCGGTCCACGTCCGGGCCGGGGGGTACGTCCCGCGGACGTGGTGGCGGCGCTGGCGGCGCGTTCTCGTCGGACGGAGCGAAGTACGACGGGGCCGCCGGGGGGAACGGGATCGTGATTGTGGAATTGTTCGGTTAGTTCGCTTTACGGGTAGTCGCTACCCAGTTGTCGCTGCGCTGTTTATCGGGTTTGCCGAGGGCTGCGGCTACGCTTGTGGTGCCGCTGGTTCTGGGCCGGGCCATCTCTGACTTTGGAGTGGTCCAGTGGCCCGATGCGGGTGTGGCACAGACCGGTGCTCGTGCGTGATCGTCGCGGGCGACGGCATCCAAGTCGACGGCGCAGGCAGCCCGTCGAATCCCGTCGTGATCACGGCGAAGCCGGCCCCGCTCGTCGTCGCCGATAGCAGCTGCATTGCCCTGGGCGGCCAGGGCACCACTGCGGCCCCGCTCAAGGCGTCGCCGCGCCTGGACCCGAGCCCGACGAACCTCCTGGCGTGCGGACCGGGCGGGCTCCTCGTCGCCGGGGGTACGGGCGGGACGGTGGCGACCGGGTGCGGGCTGACGGGCGACGGGTCGACCGGCAGTCCGGTATCGGTGGCGGTGAAGGACTGGCCTCACTCGTGCACCGTCGATACCGCGGCTGGCGGTGTCTACTGCGACGGGGCCGGAGTGCTGCGCTCGGAGCCCAGGACCCGGGTTACGCGCGCGGCGACGTCGGGGGATCAGGCGTATTCCGCCACTCCGGTTCCGGCCGGTAGAGACGTGGTGATTGCGACGCAGTCGCTCGTCATGACGAACTCGGACACATGCCGCCAGGCCATCGCCCAGGTGGTCGTGAGTATCGATGTCGATTTCACGCTCCCTGCGAATTCGTCTGCTGTCGCTGGAATTGGAAGCGACGACATGCAGGCATTCGTGAATCGCGGCAGTTCCACAGCCACAGCTGTGCATACGCAGGTGAGTAAAACCGTGCAGCGGAGTATCCCGGCCGGAGGAACCCTGACCGAGCCGCTGGCCATCACGATGGGCCGCGGTACGGGCGGGGCCACATACACCCGAATTCAGTGGGCGATCCAGGCCCTCATCATCAGCGTCTAGGAAGAGCTGAATCATGGACGAAACGTATTTCTACCGGCACGCTGACGGATCGTATTCCACGGTCACGGTCAGCGGGATCGAGCACTCGCCCGCGCCTCCCGAGGACGCGGTGGAGATCACCGAGGCCGAGTACAACGAGGGCGTCGCAGCGATCGAGGCGGCGAACGCGCAGCAGGTGGCCGAGCAGGAAGCGGCTGCGCAGGAGCGCGCCCGCCAGGACTACGAGGCCCTGATCGCGGCCGGTATCCCGGCGGAGACCGCAGCCCGCATGTCCGGGTACACCCCGCCCCACCCGACTGTGGGTGGCACGCAGAAGAAGGGACGCTGACGTGTTTACCGCCGACGACCTGACGCACCGGTTCACCTACCACGCTCCCGTGACTCGCGAGCGCGCCGCAGCTCACGCCACGATGCGTGGAGCATGCGCGGGGCTCGCCGCGACGATCGTGGACATGTGCCCCGACGGGCGGGAACAGGCTCTCGCGATCACCAAGCTCGAAGAGGTCATGTTCTGGGCCAACGCAGCGATCGCCCGAACCCGGACGACGGAGGACGGCTGATGGCGGCCCCGCTGAGCGCCGACCGGCTGCTCCAGGCGCTCCGCGCCGAGGGCGTCCACGTCGTGGAGGTCGGTAACTGGCGCGCGCACAACCGGAACTCGAAGGGGCCGTGGGGTCCGGTCAACGGGTCGATCGTGCACCACACGGTCACGAAGGGCACCGCATCCACGGTCGCCATGGTCCGTGACGGATACACAGCGCTGCCGGGCCCTCTGTGCCACGGGATGATCGCGAAGGACGGCCGGGTGCACATGGTCGGCTGGGGCCGGACCAACCACGCCGGCGGTGGCGACCCGCGTGTGCTGGAGCAGGTCATCGCCGAGTCCTACGGCACCCGCCCGACCCCGCCCACGAAGGGCAACGCGAACGGAACCGACGGCAACGCGCGCTTCTACGGCTGGGAGTGCGAGAACCTCGGCGACGGCAAGGACCCCTGGCCCAGGGCGCAGTACCAGGCGATTGTCCGCGTCCAGGCCGCGCTGTGCCGGGCGCACGGCTGGTCGGCGAAGTCCGTGATCGGCCACCGCGAGTGGAGCGCCGACAAGGTCGATCCGCGCGGCATCGACATGCCCGAGCTCCGCGCAGATGTGGCCGAGCGGCTGAAGCACCCCGCGAGCTGGAACCCGAACGAGGAGGACCCCATGGCAGGGATCACCAAGAAGGACATCTTCGACGCCGTATGGAAGACGGACGCGATCGGCGGTCCGGCGGACGCTGCGGACCACAAGACGAACCCGACCTGGCAGGCGCAGTCGATCCTGAAGGACGTGCAGGCCCGCATCCGAAACATGGACAGGCGGATGGCCGCCCAGACCGCCGCGATCACCGCGCTCGCCGGTCAGGTCGGCACGGGCGCCGACACGCAGACCGTCGTCACCGCGGTCGAGACCGCGATCAAGCGGGCCGTCATCGACGACAACACCGTGGAGTCCTGATGGCTGCGCCGATGTTCACTGCCGCGTTCTGGGTTGCTACTGGCGAGCGCTCTGTGCGTACTGCTGCGCAGGCCTTCATCGCGGCGGCCGGCCTCGACGCTGTGGGTGTCCTCGATGTCGACTGGGGTCAGAGTCTCTCGCTTGCCGGAAGTGCTGCGCTCCTGGCGGTGCTGACCGCGATCAGCGCGTCCGGCGCCGGGGGCGGCCCGGGGCTCACCGAGACCGTCAGGGATCGCAGGTGACTCCGGCAAGCAGCGGTGGCGACCGTGTCGCGGTTGAACTCGCGGAGATGCGCGGGGAGATCAGGACGGGGTTCGCCGAGCTGAATGGGCGGCTGGACTTGGCGCTCCAACGGACGGCGACGGTCGAGTCAGACATCGACGCGCTGCAGGCCCGGGTTGCCGCTCTGGAACGTGGCCGGTGGCCGCTGCCTACGATCGGCGTCCTTGCGGGGGTGGGTGGCGCGGCGACTGGCATGCTCGCGCTCCTACGCTGAACCACGGCGCCCCCTGCCTGGCCTCGGCCCGTACAGGGGGCGGTTTCGCGAGTCCAGGGGTCAGCTGTCGTCCTCGGCCGGGTGCCGGACGACCCGCTTCAGCTCACGCTCGACCTCGTACCGGGACTGCCCAGTTGCCTCGGCGTGGGCGGTGATCGCCGCCTGTACCCGGGCCGCGGTCTCCACCGTCAGCACGTTGTTCTGCTGCTCGGCCCAGGCCGCGCGTTCCAGCTCGATTAGCTCATCAGTCAGTTCGATTGCCACTGCCGGATACTACTGGCTGATTCCGGCCACCTCTCGGTGCCACACACCCGGGTGCCGCCCGTAGGCTCGCCGGGTGATTCAGACGATTGTGTTCGACATCGGTGAGACCCTCGTCCGCGACGACCGGTACTGGGCGTCCTGGGCCGACTGGCTGGGCGTCCCTAGACACACCCTGTCTGCGCTCGTCGGCGCCGTCACCGCCCAGGGCCTCGACAACGCCGAGGCCCTCCGCCTCCTTCGCCCCGGCATTGATGTCCCGGCCGAGTACGCCGCACGCGAGGCCGCCGGCCACGGTGAGCACCTCGACGAGACCGACCTGTACGACGACGTGCGCCCCGCGCTCAGCGCGTTGCAGGAGCTCGGCCTCCGGGTCGTTGTCGCGGGGAACCAGACGGTGAAGGCCGGTCAGCTGTTGCGGGCGCTGGATTTGCCGGTGGACTTCATCGCCACTTCCGGGGAGTGGGGCTGCGCCAAGCCGAGCCCCGAGTTCTTCGCCCGGGTTCTCGACGCCTCCGGGGCCCTTGCGTGGGACACCCTCTACGTCGGCGACCATCCCATGAACGATGTCTTCCCGGCCGCCCAGGCCGGTCTTCGCACGGCACATCTTCGACGTGGGCCGTGGGGGCATCTGTGGGCGAACGACCCGCAGGTACAGGAGACCGCGGACTGGGTGATCGGTTCTCTCATGGACTTGGCCACGATCACCGACGAGTAGGCAGTACACGCGATTCCGTACCCGCACAGTGACAGTGCGGGTACGGTCTGGTCATGTCCGCCGACTCCCCACACGAGGTCGGTGAGCGGGTCGCCGCACGTCGCCGCGCACGTCGCCTCACTCAGACCGGTCTCGCCACCGCTTCGCACGTCTCCTACGCCACCGTCCGGGCCGTCGAGCGTGGTGCGCGGCGACCCAGCGACGATGTGCTCGAAGCGATCGCAGCCACCCTTGAGGTGGACGCCACGCAGCTACGCACGGGGTACGTCGGCACCGAGCGCCGCGTCCACCGGGCCCTCCCGGAACTGTCCGCAGTAATCGCTGGGTACGAGTTCCCGCAGGGGCCTCCGACGCGGACACCGGACGGACTCGCGGAGGCCATCGACACCGCGGTGGCCTGGCGGCTCGCTGCCCAGTACGGCCGGATCGCAGATGCGATCCCAAGCATCCTCGGCGACGCCATCCGGTACGTCCACGCCGCGCGCAGCACCGATCATCGGGCAGCTGCCAGAATGCTGGCAGCTGCCGCCCGAACCGCCGACGCGATCGCGTTCAAGTACGGGGAGCGCGACCTGTCCGCCAGGCTAATCGACTTAATGCGCTGGGCAGCTGACCGCTCAGGGGATCCGCTGGTCCAGGCCGCCACGGCGTACGTACGGACCGAGGTCTTCTTCGCGGCTCGGGCCCATGCTGTGGGACTTGCCGCACTGGAGCAGGCGATCGAGGCCGCTCCCGCGCCATCGTCCCGCTCTGAAGCGGCTGCCCGCGGCGCCCTCCACATGCGTGCCGCCGTGATTGCTGGGCGAGGCGGGAACGTGGGGGGCGCCGATATCCACCTGACGCACGCCCGGCAGCTTGGCGACCAAGTCGCGCGCGAGGGTGTCTACCTGGGCACCACGTTCGGCCCGGACTCGGTCCGGATCCACGAAGTTTCCGTCGCTGTCAGCCTCGGCCGCGACCATGTCGACCGTGCCCTGCGCGTGGCCACCGAGTGGAAGCCGCCAACTGGTCTGCCGGCCGAGCGCCGCTCCGGCTTCTATATCGAGCTGGCCCGCGCGCAGGACTGGGCGGGCCTTCAGGCGGACGCGTTCGAGAGCCTCAAGGTGGCCCGCGCGGCGGCCCCGCAGCACACTCGTGAGCACCCGTGGGCTCGTGAAGTCGCTGGTAGTTTGCGGCGATTCCACCGCGCCGATGCTGAGGGTTTGTCGCACTTCGCGCATTGGATCGGCGCTGTCTGAAGGACTGCTACAGGGAGTAGCAGTTGCAGCTCTTCCCAGGGGCCACGCTCTACCTGTCCGCATCACACAGGTAGAGGAGGACTCCATGACTACCCCTGTGCTCGTCGAGGGACGGGTGAGTATTGCTCGCCTCCACGGCGCAGCCTGCTGGCACTGCGGCGCCGTGACCCGGAAGCTCGTCCCAGACGGGGTCGTTGTCTTGCCGGGCCAGACTCGGCGCTGGCCGATCGTCTCCTGTGGCTGCACGCCTACCACCGCCCATGGAGCCGACCGTGCCGGATGAGTTCACCATGCCTGATCCTGTGTCGCTGTCCAACGCTCAGCAGCGCGGTGCGACGTGCATCTGGTGTGGCGTCACCCTGGCCGCTGGCGCTGCACATGACCTCGGGCCGCGGCCGGTCGACGCGCACGGAAGTGCGGCCCGTTGGTTCCCCCGCTGCTGCCAGACCTGTTGGAAAGGCCGCCAGTGATCACCCTGACGAAACCAGCGCCCGGCGATGCGGAGTACCGCACGCTCCTCGGCCATACCTATGTGTGCGCGGCCTGCCGCTGCTCGCCGTGCCCCACCGCGGTCCAGCTCACCCGCGCCTGGCGGGAGGCGCGCCGATGATGTGTGACCGCTGCGACCAGCCCATGACCTCTGAGGAGTCGAAGGCGTACGAGGTGGCCGGTGCGACCGGCCCCGGCATCACGATCCACGTGCACGAGCAACCGTGCGCGCTGCCCGCCTGCGCACAGCCGCGAACGTATCCGGCCTGCCGCTCGTGAGCCCTGAAGAGCACGAGGCGGCATGGGATACGCACCTGGCCCGGATGGAGGCCGCGTGGGGCTCCCCGGTCAGCGCCCTCTGCGTCGCCGCCGAACGATTCGACGACCCGTCGCTGCATCACGAGTGCCGAAAGGCCGGCTGCGCCTGTTCCTGCCACACCCCCTGACTCCCGCCCGCGGCTGTGACATCGCGCCGACCAGCCGCGGGCGGGATCCCGCCCATACCCGAGGCCGGCGGCGGCCGGGGTCCGGGCGGCCCCTACTCGCGTACGAGGTCGGCGAGCGGTACGCCGATCGCGTCGGCGATGAGGAACAGCGAGTCGAGCAGTGGGGAGGAGTGTCCCTGTTCGATGCGGTTGTACGTGGCCCGGTCCATGCCAGCGCGCTCGGCAACGACTTGCTGGGTAAGCCTGGCGGCCAGCCGGGCGGCGCGTATCCGGTCCCCTGCTGCTCGGCGGCGTGCGAGTACGTGGTCAGGGGGTGGGGCGGAGCGTGGCACTCCACCACGCTCGGACGCTACTGATCGAATGTATGTAGGGCAAAACCTACATTGTGTCACTATGAGGAATACGGCCCTCCGGTATCGCCCCCCAGGCAGCCCGGAGGGACAAGCAGCGCCTCGCCGCAGGGCGAGGCGCTGCTATTTCCACTCGATCCGCACAGAGTCCGGATCCCAGTACCCACCGCCCGGCTGACGCCCCTTCCGCGAGGGGAGAATCGTCACGGCTACCAGATGCGCCACCACCGCCCGCCGCCGGGACAGGTCCAGGCGGTTCCACGCCGCGTCAGGGTCCTCTACGCCTACCAGGCACGCCACAGGATTCACCGCTACCGCCCGGGACATCACGCTCTCCGCGGCTGCAAGTCGGACGCGCGCCGCCTCGGCCGCCACCTGGTAGGACCGCATATCCAAGGCGCCGGACCCGAGAGCGGAAGCCAGCTCATCAAGGGTGGCCCGCGCCTGCCGCATGCCGGTCTGCGCCTCACGGACATCGACAGGGTTCTCCCGTGCGGCCAGGAGGTCGGCGGCGTCGGGCTGGCTGAGCCGGTCAAGGATGGCCAACTGCACCATGTCGTCCACAAGGTCACGGCGGCGGGACAGATGCTTCTTGTCCCGGCACGTGTACGCCCCCCAGTAGCGCGTGTCCGAGCCCGGGTTGCGGGAGTTTGAGGTGGCTGCGCGCATCGTCGTTCCGTCGGCGCAGATCCCGCATAGATACAGGCCGCTCCCCAGGTACTTGCGCTCGTTGCCCGGGGTAATTCGCCGCGCTGGGTCGGTGAGCACGGCGCAGACGCTTCGCCACGTGGGTTCGTCGAGCGGCGCAGACCATAGTGCGGGGCCGACTTCTTCGCCGCGGTGCTGCACGATGCCAGCATTTCGAGGGCGCAGGAGCATGCCGCGTAGCTCGGGGCCTTCCCACTTCCCGCCTGTGCTCGTCAAGATGCCACGGGCCACCCATCCGGCAGCAAGGGATCGCAGAGAGGCGCCGGCAAGGATTGCCTGGGCAGCTTCGCGGATGCAGTCGAATTCCCACTCGATGGGCGTCATGCCGTCCTTTTCCCACCCGAAGGGGCGACGGCCGCCGAAGTGCTGACCTTTGGCGGCCATTTCGTCGCGCTTTCGGCGCTGCCGCTCGACCATGCGCTCCACCTCGTACCTCGCCTGGACGCCGAGCTGCCGCGCAATCATGCGACCGGTGGCGGTGGTGAGGTCGAGGTGTCCGGCCTTCACTGTCCGCGTCTCGACATGAAGGGGTTCGCAGACGTCGATGTACTCCTCCAGCTCGGCCGGGGAGCGGTGGAGGCGGTCCGTGTGCCAGGCCAGGATGGCGCCTGCGCGCCCGTCTCGCAGGTCTTGAAGCATGCGCCGGTAGTCGGGGCGCGGTTTGCCGCTGTAGGCGCTCAGATCGTTGTCCTCGTACACCTCGACAACTTCGAGACCGAGTTGCGCGGCGAGCGCTTCGCAGTCCTCGCGTTGTCGGGCTACGCCGAGGCCGGCGCCTTCGCGGTCGCGGCTGATGCGGCAGTAGATGACGGCGCACTGACGGCCACCCGCTGCGGTGTCGATGGCGCTACGAAGAATGGGGCTCATGGCCCCAGCCTGGCAGTTTAAGTAGGTCTTTCGCAGAGGTTTGCTAG
>NZ_JBHVPX010000028.1:0-79342 GCF_042887155.1 Streptomyces sp. NPDC057963 | reverse complement strand
ACACCTGTTAGCCACCTGGACCGGGACCTGCCCCACCTGCCGACAACCCACCCCATGGCAGACCTACGACACCACCTAACAAAGCCCTACTAGGACCTGTCCGACGGTTCGCGCGCCCAGTCCAACGGCATCGGGCGCGAGGGCCGTGAAACTCCGATGATTCCGGCCCGGCCGCCTCCGCGGCCTGGTTGCGCATCAACGCCGGCGGCGGCGAGACGATCACGGTCGGCCGTCCCGCGCGGAAGCAGAGATGCCGCGACGAAGTGCACGGCGGACGTGCCCCAGCCGTTTCACTGGACGAATCAGGGCCCCGGGCCCCGCGTTTGACGGCGACGCGCGCCTCGATGCCCCGCCACTGGCCCTACCGCGGCCGTGCAGCACCCGAGGTGCCCTCCGGCGAGTCGGGCACGTACAGAATCGGCCGAAGCCCTGAGCGCTGAGTGGTCTGCGTTGGTCATGCCCCCCATGCAACCTGATGGCTACGACAAACCGCGAACGGCACCGCAAGCCTGTGGACAAAGTTATCCACAGGGGTCGCGGAATATGGCCTCCCGCGGGACGGTCGTGCCATGAACCAGCACCACGAATCCACCGGTCCTGTCGACGAGCAGCAGATCACCCTGCGGGGGCCCGCCGAGCTCGCCGACGCCCTTCCGTATCTCATGGGGTTCCATCCGAACGACAGCGTGGTCATGGTCGCCCTGCACGGCGGCCGGGGCCGCTTCGGCGGGCGACTCAGGCTCGGCATCCCGCAGGCGCCCCAAGAATGGGCGTCCGTCGCCGAGCAGCTTGCCGAGTGTCTGATCAAGGGAAGCGATCGACGTGGGGAGCGCCCCGACGCGATCGTCATCTTCCTCTGCCAGGATCCCGCCGAAGGGGAGAACGGCGGCCAGGTCATGGAGCGACTGCGCCCCCTTGCCCAGCGTCTGCGTACGGCCTGTGGCGCCCTCGACGTACCCGTGCTCGAAGCACTCTGCATCTCTGACGGCCGGTACTGGTCGTACTGCTGCCCGGACAAGCGCTGCTGCCCGTCCGAAGGGAACCAGATGGCTCTGCCCGGCACCTCGGTGATGGCAGCCGCCGCCGCGTACGCGGGAATTCAAGTGCGGGGAACGCTGCGGGAGATGGAGGCCAGGCTCGAACCGCTGAACACCGGGGCGGCGGCGGACCAGCTGCGCGCACTTGACTCGGCCGGGGCCGAACTGGTGCCGAAAATCCTCGACGAGGCGGGACGCAAGGACGTGGCCCGGGAGACCTTGGGGCTCGCCCGAAGGCTCATGAAGCGCCTCGGGGAGGTGCCGGTGGCGGGGCCCTCCGCGTCGGACTTCAATGACGACCGGCTGATCGGCCATGACGAGGCCGCTGCACTGATCCTCGGACTGCAGGACCGGGAGACCCGCGACAAGGCCGCGGAATGGATGGAAGGGGCCGAAGCCGATTCCGCGTTGCGGCTCTGGCGCGCGCTGTCCCGCCGTTGTGTCGCGCCGTACGAGGAACACGCCGCGGCGCCGCTGACCCTGGCCGGGTGGGTCTCCTGGTCGACGGGGGACGAACCGGGTGCACGGGTCGCGCTGGGTCTCGCCCTGCGGGTGGACCCCGGGTACACCTTCGCTCAGCTTCTCCACGAGGCGTGCAATCAAGGTCTCGATCCGGAGACGCTGCGTCGTTGTCTCCGCGGTGAGCGCAATGCCCGGACGGGTCGGCGCTCCCACCGCACGGACCGGAACACTCGGCCCCGCACGGTACGCCCGACCGCCACGCGGCGAAGGAAGACCCCTTCCGGCTCCACCCGCCCCGAAACGGCCGCTGCCCGACACCGACCCCGGCAGGTCTCCGGTCGCCGCGGGTCCAGGAGCGGTCGTTGACCCGAGCCGCTCGTCACTCCGTGACACCTCTCGCGACGGTCCGGCAGTGGGTGCCCCGAGCGGCAACGCGCGGGGAGCAGGGTCCATGACGCGCGGTAGGCGGAGGCCATGAGCAGACCGGCGTACGCAGCTTCCCGGCACACCGCCGTCCCGTCGATGCGGCAGGTGGGTCAGTGGGCGGTGCTTGGACACGCGGTGGTGCACGGAGTCGATGATCTCCGGGGCGTCGGTGGTCGGCGCCCCGGAGGTTCCCGGGCGATGAGCAGCCCCTGGAGGACGGCGAGCAGCCGCCATCGGCGCCGCGGTCGAGTTCGGCCCGGTGCCCTGCTGTCAGGGAGGGCACCGGGAACGATGGCCGGGCCGAGTATGGACTCCGGTGTGGACTCCGGCGTCATAACGGACGAGGAACGCGGAGAAGGGCACGTCGGAGTGGCCGAGTCGAAGCCGCCGTGTCCGGGGGCCCTGCTGGATCGCACGGCAAACGCAGTCATGCCCAAGAGCACGGCGAAAGGAGTGTTTATCGTCAGGCAGACGACTATGATCACCGCATGCCGCCCTACGACCCGTCGACCTTCCCGCCCTTCGCTGTCACCGTCGACCTGGTTGTGCTCACGGTGCGCCGTCACGCGCTCTGTGCGCTGGTGGTGCGCCGTGGTGAGCCACCATTCCAGGGGCGATGGGCGCTGCCCGGCGGGTTCGTCAAAGCCGATGAGGATCTCGGAGCCGCAGCGGCGCGTGAACTGGTCGAGGAGACCGGACTGTGCGCCCAGGATCCTGCGGCCCCGGCGGTCGGCAACGGTGCCCATCTCGAACAGCTGGCCACCTACGGCGATCCCGGGCGCGACCCCCGGATGAGGGTCGTCAGCGTTGCTCACCTCGCTCTGGCCCCCGATCTGCCAGCACCGCGGGCGGGCGGCGATGCGAACGGTGCGCGTTGGGCGCCGGTCGAGGATCTGCTCGGGCTGGAGAGCGGGCCCGGCCACGAGGACGAGAGCCAGACCCCGCTGGCCTTCGATCACGCGCAGATCCTTGCCGACGGCGTCGAACGGGCGCGTTCCAAGATCGAGTACTCCTCTCTGGCCACCGCTTTCTGCCCGCCCGCGTTCACGGTCGGTGAGCTTCGGAGGGTGTACGAGGCGGTGTGGGGGGTGGTTCTCGACCCGCGGAATTTCCATCGCAAGGTGACAGGTACGCCAGGCTTCCTGGTGCCCTCCGGTGGTACGACCACCCGACAGGGCGGTCGTCCCGCCCAGCTGTTCCGGGCCGGTGCGGCCACGGTGCTCAACCCGCCGATGCTGAGGCCGGAAGTCTGACCTGGCGGAACGCCCGCAAGATCGATGCTGCGCTAAATATCGGATATGTCGCGTTATCTTGCTGCGGTACCCACCCTGCCGCCGAGCGGTCTCACCTTCCGCGAGAGAAGCGATGCTCCAGGTCATCGGACTCACCAGCGCCCCCCGCCGCGGCTTTCCGGCCGACGTGCGCGACCTCACCTTCGAAGCCCTGCCCGGCCACGTCACTGCCCTTCTCGGCGCCCCCGGTTCCGGCAAGACCGCCGCCCTCCGCCTGATGCTCGAACTCGACCCGGGGCGGGGGGTCACCTACTTCCGGGGCAGACCGCTGCACCGTATTCCGCACCCGGCGCGGGAGGTGGGCGTACTTCTCGGGGACGTACCGGGTCACCCTGCCCGCACCGCCCGCGGTCAGCTCCGCATGCTCTGCGCCGCCGCAGGTGTGCCGGCGTCCCGGGCCGACGAACTGCTTGAGGCCGTCGGCCTCGCCGCACTCCGGGATCAGCGCGTCGGCACGCTCTCGGTCGGCATGGACCGTCTGCTCGCCCTCGCTTCGGCTTTGCTCGGCGATCCGCACACGCTCCTCCTCGACGACCCCGCAGAAGGCCTCTCCTTGCGCGAGGAAAGCTGGCTGCACGGCCTGCTGCGGGCTCACGCCGCCCAGGGCGGGACCGTTCTCTACACCACGGCCGATCCCAAGGAGGCGGCGTGGGCTGCCGACCATGTGGTCACCATCGACGGCGGACGTCTCGTCGCGGACCAGAACGCCGACGACTTCTCCCGGACCCGTCTCCGTCCCCGCGTCGCGGTCCGGACTCCGCACGCGGCCCGCCTCGCCACCGTCGTCGCCCGCGAGGCCCGCGCGGCCAGGCGCTCGGTCGAGGTGGTCGCAGAAGCGAACAGCCGCCTCTCCGTCTACGGCTCCACCTGCGCGGAAATCGGCGACACGGCATTCCGGCACGGGCTCCCGGTGCACCAGCTCGCCGACGAAGTGGCCGACGCCGGGCCCGCTCGGCCCGTGGTTTCCGCAGGCCCCGGCGAAGGGGAAGCCGCACCGCGACCGGCCGCGCAGGCATCCGGCCCGGATCCGCTCCCGCCGATCCGGCGCCACGCGGCCCGCGGTCCGCTCCACCCGCTGCGATACGAGCTGCGCCGCCTCTTCGGCGTCAGAACGACAACCTTGGTCATGGCCGCCGTTCTTGCCGCCTCGGTCGGGCTGTCCGTCCTCCTTGCCCGCTCCGGCCATGCTCAGCTGCCGAAAATGCTGGCGGGCTGGCCGTCCCTGCTGCCGCTGCCACCCGCGGCGGTCGGGGCCGGACTGATCGGCGCCCTCTCATTCGGCGACGAATTCCGCTACCCCGCGCTCGCGGCGGGCCGGGGCACTGTTCCTCGACGCCTGGGGCTGCTTCTCGCCAAGCTGGTCGTGTCAGCAGGCGTCGCGCTGGTGCTCGCCGTGGTGGTCGTGCTGGCCTCGGTCGAGGCTGTTCGCCTGGTGTACGGCGCAGATTTGATCAAGGTGCCGTCGAATTCGGTGTTCCTGGGCGCGAGTTGGGCGGGGCTGACGGTCGGCTGTGCCTGGGCGGGCCTCTTGGCCGCCGGGGTCTTCAGAGTGGCGACGGCCGGCGTCGCCGCGGTACTTGCCGTTCCCGTACTCGTCGTTCCGCTTGTCCAGCAGGTGCTGACGGGGCCGGGCTCCCACTCGGTGGCCGGACTTCCGGGCAGGCTTCGCGAGCTGGTGTGGCCGCGCTGGCCGTACGAGACGGATCGATGGGTGGCCGCTGTCGTGCGCGTGGTGGCACACCCCGTGGGCACCGCGCTGTCCTTGTCGCTGTCGGCGCTGGTCTGCGCGTATCTGTTCACCAGCCTTCGCAGCAGGGTTCGTTGGTGATCGCAGTGAGTCGTCGGACCGCCCCGAGGCCCACAACTTCCTTAGAGATGCCCGATTTCAGTCAATAAGGCGTCAATTGGGGGGTGGGTGCCGATCACCCTTTCGTGTGCTTTTCACCAAAGACCTCAAGGGTCGGCTGAGCCGCGCCGACAAAGGATGCGTGAGTACCCTTGCGCACACCATGATGACCGCCGCCCGCTCCGCCGATTCCGGCCTCGCCGGCCCGGGTGAACTCGACCGCTACCCGTACGCGGAGGCGCCGGCCGGCGAGCGCGCCGCTCTTCGCTCCTGGGAAGGTCCCGATGCCGACCTCGGCCGGGCGGGCCGACGGGGCTCGGCCAGCCGGGGCCGCGGCCTCCACGGCCAACTCGTTCAGCAGCTGGGCCAGATGATCGTCTCCGGCGACCTGGGTGCCGACCGCCCCCTCGTGCCGGAAGAGATCGGTCAGCGTTTCGAGGTCTCCCGCACCGTCGTACGCGAATCGCTGCGCGTTCTTGAGGCCAAGGGTCTGGTCAGTGCCCGGCCCAACGTGGGCACCCGGGTCCGCCCCGTCAGTGACTGGAACCTGCTGGACCCCGACATCATCGAATGGCGTGCCTTCGGACCGCAGCGCGAGGATCAGCGCCGCGAGCTGGGCGAGCTCCGGTGGACGATCGAGCCGCTCGCTGCCCGTCTCGCCGCCGGCCATGGCCGCGAGGACATCCAGCAGCGCCTCGGTGACATGGTCGAGATCATGGGGCACGCGCTCGGTCAGGGTGACGGGATCACCTGTTCCCGGGCCGACGCGGAATTCCACTCCCTGCTGATCCAGGCGGCGGGCAATCGCATGCTGGAGCACCTCTCCGGCATCGTTTCCGCGGCACTGCAGGTCTCGGGTGGCCCTGTCACGGGCTGCGACCGCCCCACCGAGGCGTCCCTCGGCCACCACGCCCGCATCGTCGACGCCCTTGCGTCCGGTGACTCGGCAGGCGCCGAGGCGGCCATGCGCCAACTGCTCGTCGTCCACCCCGAGGTGGAGCGGGTGGTGCCCGCCCCCCGCGAGCACTGAGCACAGCACGGCCAGGGTGTTCGAACCACGTGTCGCCGGGCCCTCACGGTCCGGCGGCACAATTGTGGGGAGATGGCACCCATGGTCACGTTCGTCGCAAATGAGGTGTGACTCGGGCCACGCGGATTGGGCGTAACACTCCTCGAAACAGTGCGATGACTTAAGAGGTGACCGCCGCGGAAGGAATACAGCAGCCATTCAGTGCGCTGTGCAGTTCTGAGGCCAAACCCGCGCCGTCGGTACATTCCCAGCCCGGCGGTCGTCGGTTCCAGCCCACCCCAGGGCCGGACCGGAAGCCGTTTCCATCGTTCCGAGAGGTTGTTCGTGTCGGCCAGCACATCCCGTACGCTCCCGCCGGAGATCGCCGAGTCCGAGTCTGTGATGGCGCTCATCGAGCGGGGAAAGGCTGATGGGCAGATCGCCGGCGATGACGTGCGTCGGGCCTTCGAGGCTGACCAGATTCCGCCAACCCAGTGGAAGAATGTTCTGCGCAGCCTCAACCAGATCCTCGAGGAAGAGGGTGTGACGCTGATGGTCAGTGCCGCGGAGCCGTCCAAACGTGCCCGCAAGAGCGTCGCAGCAAAGAGCCCGGTCAAGCGCACCGCCACCAAGACTGTCGCGGCCAAGACGACCGTAACCAGGACGGTCGCGGCCACTGCCGCCGCGTCGGCAGAGACCGTGGGCGTGGTGGCTGACGACGCTGCCGCGGCCGGCCCTGCGAAGAAGACAGCAGCCAAGAAGACGGCTGCCAAGAAGACCGCCGTGAAGAAGACGACGGCCAAGAAGACAACAGCGAAGAAGTCCGGAAAGCAGGACGACGAGCTCCTCGACGGCGATGAGGCGGCCGAGGAAGTAAAGGTCGGCAAGGGCGAGGAAGAGGAGGGCGAGGGCGAGAACAAGGGCTTCGTCCTCTCCGACGACGACGAGGACGATGCACCTGCGCAGCAGGTCGCCGTCGCCGGCGCCACCGCCGACCCGGTCAAGGACTACCTGAAGCAGATCGGCAAGGTTCCCCTCCTCAACGCCGAGCAGGAGGTCGAGCTCGCCAAGCGCATCGAGGCCGGCCTGTTCGCCGAGGACAAGCTGGCGAACTCCGACAAGCTCGCGCCGAAGCTCAAGCGCGAACTGGAGATCATCGCCGAGGACGGCCGCCGCGCCAAGAATCACCTGCTGGAGGCCAACCTCCGTCTCGTGGTTTCGCTGGCCAAGCGCTACACCGGCCGCGGCATGCTCTTCCTGGACCTGATCCAGGAGGGCAACCTCGGTCTGATCCGCGCGGTCGAGAAGTTCGACTACACCAAGGGCTACAAGTTCTCCACGTACGCCACCTGGTGGATCCGTCAGGCGATCACCCGCGCCATGGCCGACCAGGCTCGCACCATCCGCATCCCGGTGCACATGGTCGAGGTCATCAACAAGCTCGCCCGTGTGCAGCGCCAGATGCTTCAGGACCTGGGCCGCGAGCCCACGCCGGAGGAGCTGGCCAAGGAACTCGACATGACCCCGGAGAAGGTCATCGAGGTCCAGAAGTACGGTCGCGAGCCGATCTCCCTCCACACCCCGCTGGGTGAGGACGGGGACAGCGAGTTCGGTGACCTGATCGAGGACTCCGAAGCGGTCGTCCCGGCCGACGCGGTCAGCTTCACGCTTCTCCAGGAGCAGCTGCACTCGGTGCTCGACACGCTCTCCGAGCGTGAGGCCGGCGTGGTCTCCATGCGCTTCGGTCTCACCGACGGCCAGCCGAAGACGCTGGACGAGATCGGCAAGGTCTACGGTGTGACGCGCGAGCGCATCCGGCAGATCGAGTCGAAGACCATGTCGAAGCTGCGCCACCCGTCGCGTTCGCAGGTGCTGCGCGACTACCTCGACTAGGTCGCAGGAGTACACAGGCCGAGGGCCCGGATCCCGCAGGGGAGCCGGGCCCTCGGCCTATCTGAGAATGCGGTCCCTGGCAGGTCGGATGACTCTGGGTGGGAATGGTTCACCGCAGAGTCAGGAGTGCGCATGTCCCGTACCGTCTTCCGCGCCACGACCGGGGCGCTCGCCCTGGCGGCCGCCGCGGCAGCGATACCGCTCGGATCCTCCGCACCGGCGGTTGCGGACAGCATCGTCATCGGTGGTCAGCCCGCGCATGTCAAGGACAGCCCCTGGGTGGTCGCGCTGTCCAGCCGGGACCGGTTCGGAGAGACGCGCGCCGGCCAGTTCTGCGGCGGCGTCGTGGTCGCGCCGAAGAAGGTGCTGACAGCGGCGCACTGCCTGAGCCGGGAGGCGCTCGGGGGCGATGTCGGGAAGGTGCGCGATCTGCGGATCATCTCGGGCCGGGACGTCCTGCGCGGGACCGGGGGGAAGGAAGTGCCGGTGCAGGCGACATGGAGCAATCCGGGGTTCGACCCTCTCACGAACGCGGGAGACGTGGCGGTGCTCACTCTGGCCGCGGCGCTGCCCGCGAAGAGCGTGATCCCGATGGCCGAATCCGGTGACGCGGCGTACGAGCCGGGTACGGGTGCCGTCGTCTACGGGTGGGGTGACACGACCGGTGACAGCGACTACGCGTCGTCACTCCGCTCCGCCCGGGTGAGCGTCCTGCCGGACAGCTTGTGCGAGCAGGCGTACCCGGGCGGCAAGGACGGCACGTACGACGCCTCGGCGATGCTCTGTGCGGGCGAACTGCTGGGTGGGTACGACGCATGCCAGGGTGACAGCGGAGGGCCGCTGGTGGCCCGTGGGCGGCTCATTGGGCTGGTGTCCTGGGGGAACGGCTGCGGGAGGGCAGGGAGCCCCGGTGTGTACACGCGTGTTTCCGCTGCCATGGGCTGGATGCCTGGCGGTGGCACCGCGTAGCCGCGCGCACGAGAACGGGCGGCTTCCTCCTGGGAAGCCGCCCGTCGGCCGGTCCGGAACCTGGCCCTGGCTCGTCGTGGATGCGAGGTGTCAGTGTTGTTCCTCTTCGGCGGCTTGGGCCTGCACGGCCGTCAGCCGGTCCGTCTCATCCTGTATTTCCGCGGCGATCTTCTTGAGTTCCGGCTCGAACTTGCGACCGTGGTGGGCGCAGAAGAGCAGTTCACCGCCGCTGATCAGGACGACGCGCAGATATGCCTGGGCGCCGCAACGGTCGCAGCGGTCTGCTGCGGTCAGCGGGCTCGCGGGGGTCAGAACAGTAGTCACGTCGCCTCTTCTCTAGCTCGACGAGCTGTCGTACCAGGGTCAACATCCAACCAGGCCCAAAACGTTCCCGCTCGTGGCTTTTCTTCGAAACTTCTTCTCGAGATGGCTGTCTGTTGCCGGTTGGCGGCGAATGTGCCGTATTGCGTAGCGCTACGGTTTCGCGTTGCTTGTCTTGGTGGATCCTCCCGGCTGGCTTGCCGGTTTGTTCATGAGGACGTGCCCGGAGCCTAAATGGTTCATGCCTGGAAGGGAACGTGATGTGCGCGTCACTCCCGCGAGAGATCGAACATGCATGCGAGGCTGGACTAGTGTGAGGGTTCTCGGAGGGTGGCGTTACAACCGCTCTACCAGGCCTCGGTACCCTCTCAGCGGTGACCGAAGCCGAGCCCTTACCCACTTGGGCCTCAAATGAAATTCAGCGAGGAGCGAACCGCGTGACCGCCGATACGTCCGTGCCGTCCACTGCGCTGCTGACCGGAGCAGACCGAGACGGTTCCAACTACACCGCGCGGCACCTGCTCGTACTCGAGGGGCTCGAAGCGGTTCGCAAGCGCCCCGGGATGTACATCGGGTCCACCGACAGCCGCGGCCTCATGCACTGCCTCTGGGAGATCATCGACAACTCCGTCGACGAGGCCCTGGGCGGCTACTGCGATCACATCGAGGTCATCCTCCACGAGGACAATTCCGTGGAGGTCCGGGACAACGGGCGCGGCATCCCGGTCGACGTCGAGCCCAAGACGGGCCTGTCCGGCGTCGAGGTCGTGATGACCAAGCTGCACGCCGGCGGAAAGTTCGGTGGCGGCTCGTACGCCGCGTCCGGCGGTCTGCACGGCGTGGGCGCCTCCGTGGTGAACGCGCTCTCCGCCCGGCTCGATGTCGAGGTCGACCGCAACAGCGCGACCCATGCGATCAGCTTCCGCCGCGGAGTCCCGGGGATCTTCACCGAGCAGGGGCCGGACAGCCCCTTCGACCCGGCCAACGGCCTGCTCAAGGGCAAGCGGGTACCGAAGGCGCGCACCGGGACCAGGGTGCGTTACTGGGCGGACCGGCAGATCTTCCTCAAGGACGCCAAGCTCAATCTGGAGACGCTCCACCAGCGGGCGCGGCAGACGGCCTTCCTCGTCCCCGGCCTCACGATCGTCGTCCGCGACGAACGCGGTCTCGACGGCGAGGGCAAGGCCGAGGAGACCTTCTGCTTCGACGGCGGAATCAGCGAATTCTGCGAGTACCTCGCCCAGGACAAGGCGGTCTGCGACGTCCTGCGTCTGACCGGCCAGGGCACATTCAAGGAGACCGTGCCGGTCCTGGACGAGCGTGGTCACATGACGGCGACCGAGGTCACCCGTGAACTCGGCGTCGACATCGCCATGCGCTGGGGCACCGGATACGACACCAACCTCAAGTCCTTCGTCAACATCATCGCCACCCCCAAGGGCGGCACACATGTGACCGGATTCGAACGCTCCGTGACCAAGACGATGAATGAGGCGCTGCGTTCAGCCAAGCTCCTCCGCGTCGCCGAGGACGACATCGTCAAGGACGACGCGCTGGAGGGGCTCACCGCGGTCGTCACCGTACGGCTGGCGGAGCCGCAGTTCGAGGGGCAGACCAAGGAGGTGCTCGGCACCTCGGCGGCCAACCGGATCGTTGCCAATGTCGTGGCCAAGGAGCTCAAGGCGTTCCTGACCTCGACGAAGCGCGATTCCAAGGCTCAGGCCAGGGCGGTCCTGGACAAGGCCGTGGCAGCCGCGCGCACCCGCATCGCGGCCCGCCAGCACAAGGACGCACAGCGCCGCAAGACGGCGCTGGAGACCTCTTCGCTGCCGGCGAAGCTCGCCGACTGCCGCAGCGACGACGTGGAGCGCAGCGAGCTCTTCATCGTCGAGGGGGACTCCGCGCTCGGCACGGCCAAACTCGCGCGGAACAGTGAGTTCCAGGCACTGCTGCCGATCCGGGGCAAGATTCTCAACGTCCAGAAGTCGTCCGTCTCGGACATGCTGAAGAACGCCGAGTGCGGCGCGATCATCCAGGTCATAGGAGCCGGGTCGGGGCGGACCTTCGACATCGACGCCGCCCGCTACGGGAAGATCGTCCTGCTGGTGGACGCAGATGTCGACGGCGCGCACATCCGCTGTCTGCTGCTGACCCTGTTCCAGCGCTACATGCGGCCCATGGTCGAGGCGGGCCGGGTCTTCGCGGCCGTACCTCCGCTGCACCGGATCGAGCTGGTCCAGCCCAAGAAGGGTCAGGACAAGTACGTCTACACGTACTCCGACAACGAGCTGCGTCAGCGGCTGCTGGAGCTGCAGCGGAAGAACGTCCGGTACAAGGACTCGATCCAGCGCTACAAGGGTCTGGGCGAGATGGACGCCGACCAGCTGGCGGAGACCACGATGGACCCCCGGTACCGCACCCTGCGGCGGATCAACATCGGGGATCTGGAATCGTCCGAGCGGGTCTTCGATCTGCTGATGGGCAATGAGGTGGCACCGCGCAAGGAGTTCATCGCCAGCTCGGCCGCGACGCTGGACCGCTCGCGCATCGACGCCTGAGCGAAGCCGTCTCCACCCGTGGGTGGAGACGGCTTCTCCACCCGCGATCAACCCCTGAGCCGATCCCCTGACCAGGTCGTTTCCGTAGCGTCGAAGGTGTCAACGAACCTTCCCGCATCTCGGAGGCAGCCATGTCCGGGCTCGTCAATGTCCTGGTGATCGTCGCTGTCGTCGCCGTCGTCGTGGTCCGCCAGTGCTCGGCACGGCGAATCTCCGACGGCAGGCGGTGGTGGATCCTGCCGGGCATTCTCCTCGTCGTGTCGCTGCGCGACCACGGGCTGGTGGATGCGCATCACGAAGCGCTGTCCGTGGCCGTCCTGGGCGCGGAGCTGGCGGTGGGGCTGGCGACCGGCGCCGGCTGGGGCTGGACTTCGCGGTTGTGGCGCGAGGCGGACGGTTCGCTGTGGAGCAAGGGGACCAAGGCCACCGTCCTCGTCTGGACCGGGGGCCTGGCGCTGCGTGCGGCCCTCTACGGGGCCGCCGCGCTGATGGGAATACACCAGGGCAGTGCCGCACTGATGTCGGCCCTCGCGGTGACGCTGGCGGTGCGCAGTGGTGTGGTGATGTGGCGGGCCGGGCAGATGAGTCCGGCGTACGGTGGCTCTGTCGACGGGAAGTCGTCGCAGTCGGCGTGGAAGGACCGCGTGTGACTCGTACGACCTGGACGAGCTGGCCCTCCCGGGAAGCCCTCTCTTCGGGGAATCGCACCCGCCCGCGGGCGATGATCGCCTGGTCCGTCCGGGTGGGGCTGCTCACCGCCATGCTCTGGGGCACCTTCACCAGCGGACGGTTCGGGCGCTGGGAGGTGGCGTTCGGCCTGGTGGGCGTTGCGGCCTGTGCGATTGCCGCTCGGGCGTTCTTCCGGACCAGCCTGGAGCACCGGCTGCGGCCGTCGCTGGTACTTCTCGCACTGCTGATGACGGCAGCACTCGGGGCACAACAGGCCGGTGCCGGAGTGCCGGCGGTGATCCTGTGGTGCGGGTGCGCCGTCGCTGCCCTGGAGCGGTTGCCCCTTGTGGCGGGTCTCCCCGCCACGGCCGTCGCACTCGGTGCCTACGCAGCCGTCAACACCGACAGCTGGCTGGCTACAGCCATGACCACAGGAGGCCTCTGTCTGGCCGGCTACGTTCTGCGGCTGGACGCGGAGGCCCGGGGCAATGCCCAGAGACTCCTCGTGCAGGAGCGGGCGGCCCGTGCGGCGGAGGCCGAGACGGCTGCCCTGGACGAGCGGGCCAGGATCGCCCGCGAAATCCACGACGTCCTCGCCCACAGCCTCTCGGCGCAGCTGGTGCATCTGGAGGCGGCGCGGCTCCTGATCGAGCGGGAGCCCCCGGGGGAGTTCAGGGACCGGGTGCTGGAGCGGGTGGTGGCGGCGCGTTCCATGGCACGCGAGGGTCTCGCGGAGACCCGTCAGGCGCTCTCGGCGCTGCGTGGGGAGGTTTCCCCGGTGGAGGACTTCCTGCGGCAGCTGGTGGCCGCCGAGCCGGCCGAGGTCAGTGTGGAGGGGGAGCAGCGGACACTGACCGCGGAGGCGTCGCAGACGGTCCGCAGAGTGGCACAGGAAGCTCTGACCAACGTGCGCAAGCACGCGCCCGGGGCCCGGGTCCTTGTCCGGCTGGAGTATCTGCCGGACGAAGTCGCCCTGGAGATCAAGGATTCGGGTCGACGCGGGCCCGAGGACGAGCTCGCTGTCAGCGGCTCCGGATACGGTCTGCTGGGGATGAGGGAGCGGGCCGAGCTGATGGGCGGGACGCTGAAGGCCGGTCCCGGCGAGGAGGGTTTCGTGGTGAGTCTGCGGGTGCCCGCGTGAACGCGCGGGTCGTGGTCGCCGACGACCAGTCGGTGGTCCGCGAAGGAATCGTGATGCTGTTGGGGCTGCTGCCCGGAATCGAGGTGGTCGGATCGGCGAAGGACGGGGAGGAGGCCGTCGCGCTCGTGGCCGAACTGGCCCCCGACGTGGTGCTGATGGATCTGCGGATGCCCCGCTGCGACGGGGCGGAGGCGACCCGGCGGATCCGCAAGGACTATCCCGGGACCCAGGTGGTGGTGCTCACGACCTTCGCGGACGACGACTCGCTCTTCCCCGCGCTGCAGGCGGGGGCCAGGGGCTATCTCACCAAGGACGCCGGGGGAGAGGAGATCGTGCGGGCCATCCAGGCCGTGCTGTCGGGCGAGGTCGGACTCTCGCCTTCCGTGCAGCGCCGTCTGCTGGAGCACGTCACCACACAGCCGCCGCCGGGCCCGGCGGCGGAGCCGCAACTGCCCGACAGCCTGACACCACGTGAGCTGGAAGTACTGGTCCTGATCGCGGAGGGACTGTCCAACCTGGAGATCGCCCGCAAGTTGCACATCTCGCAGGCCACCGTGAAAAGCCACATCAACAACCTCTTCGCCAAGGCCGGCGTACGCGACCGGGCACAGGCCGTTCGGTACGCGTACGTTCGGGGCCTCGCACAGCCGCCCGGGTCGACCTTCACCTGAAGAGGTGAAGACCGGCGAATGAAGTGCCCGGGATCTTCCCGATCTGCCCATTCTTGGGTACGCGGCCGAAGTGGTCCGTGGACAAGGGGAGTTGTTCGGTGGAGAAGGAAGCAGGGCCTGAGGCCGCAGTGTTGCGGCTCGACGACCCGTGGTACGACGCGCTGGCCTCCGGATGGGGCGAGCTGGACAGTGCGGGGAGCTTCGCTCCCGCCGGGCGACCAGGGCCCGGAGATCAGCAGGGCAGCCCCAGCGCGGCCGAAATCTATCTGGAGGTGCAGCGCAGCGGGGCCTTCCAGGAAGTGCGCCGTCGGTACCGGCGGTTCGTCGTCCCGGCCACCCTTGCCTTCCTCGTCTGGTATCTCGCGTACGTCGTCGTCGCGATCACCGCACCCGGGCTGATGGCCCGTCCGGTGGCCGGAGCGGTCAATGTCGCGATGGTCGCGGGACTCGGGCAGTTCCTCACGACGTTCCTTCTCACCGGGGCATACGCGCGGCACGCGCGGCTCCGCAGGGACCGGGCCGCGCTCGAACTGCGGTGGGAGACGCAGGAGATGACGCGGGGGATCGGGCGTTGAACGGGAACCACCAGACGCTGGCGCTCCTGCTGTTCAGCGCCTTCATCGCAGTGACGCTCGCGATCACCACCTGGGTGAGCCGCAACCGGCACGGCTCGGCCGAGGAGTTCTATGCGGGCGGCCGGCTCTTCTCTCCCATGGAGAACGGTTTCGCCATCGCCGGCGACTACATGTCGGCCGCGTCCTTCCTCGGCATCTCGGGGCTGATCGCCCTCTTCGGCTACGACGGCATGCTCTACTCGGTCGGATTCCTCGTCGCGTGGCTCGTCGTCCTGCTGCTGGTTGCCGAACTGGTCCGCAACTGCGGCCGGTTCACCCTCGCCGACGTGGTGGCGGCGCGCATGGCGGAGCGCCCGGTCCGGATCGCCGCGGGCACCTCGTCCGTCACCGTCTCCGTGCTCTATCTGGTGGCGCAGATGGTCGGTGCGGGCAGCCTGGTCGCGCTGCTCCTCGGTGGTACGAGCGGTGCCGCCCGTTCCTGGACCGTCATCGGTGTCGGGGCGCTCATGGTGATCTATGTGTCGTTCGGCGGGATGCGTGCGACGACCTGGATCCAGATCGTCAAGGCCGTTCTGCTGATGGCGGGAACGGTCGTGCTCACCGTGCTCGTCCTGGTCCACTTCCACGGCAACTTCAACGCCCTGCTCACCTCCGCGGCAGAACGGAGCGGGCACGGAAGCCGTTTCCTCTCGCCCGGACTCCGGTACGGCGGAACCTGGACGGCGCGCATCGACTTCATCAGCCTGGGCCTCGCCCTGGTACTCGGCACGGCGGGGCTGCCGCACATCCTGTCGCGGTTCTACACCGTGCCGACGGCCCGTGCGGCCCGCCGTTCGGTCGTCTGGTCCATCGGGCTCATCGGCGGCTTCTACCTGATGACGATCGCGCTCGGATTCGGGGCAGCGGCCCTCGTCGGGTCGGCGGAGGTGCGGGCGTCGAATCCGGCGGGGAACACCGCGGTTCCGCTGCTGGCCCTGGTGCTCGGCGGCGGCGAAGGATCCACCGGGGGGACGATTCTGTTCGCCGTGGTCGCAGCCGTCGCCTTCGCGACCATCCTCGCCGTCGTCGCGGGGATCACCCTTGCTTCGTCCGCCTCTGTGGCCCATGACCTCTACGCCTCGCTCAGGCGTCCGGGCTCCAAGCAGTACAGCGAGGTCGCTGTGGCCCGCGTCGCCGCAGCCGGGATCGGGGTGGCCGCCATCGGACTGGGCCTGGTCGCCCAGGATCTGAATGTGGCGTTCCTCGTGGGGCTCGCCTTCGCAGTCGCCGCTTCGGCCAACCTTCCGGTGCTGCTGTACTCCCTGTTCTGGCGAAACTTCACCACCCGCGGAGCGGTCTGGTCCGTCTACGGCGGTCTGGTTCCCGCCGTATTGCTCGTGCTGCTCTCGCCGGTCGTCTCCGGCAGCCCGACCTCGTTCTTCCCCGGCGTCGACTTCCAGTTCTTCCCTCTGGAGAACCCCGGTCTGGTCTCCATTCCGCTGGGCTTCCTGGCCGGCTGGATCGGCACGATCACCTCCGCCGAGCCGCCCGACGCCGCCAAGCAGGCGGAGACCGAAGTCCGTGCGCTGACCGGGGCAGGGGCGGTGTGACCGGGGCCCGTACGCACGGGCCGGGTCCCCGTAAGGACCGGATCCGAGCGGTGTGAGGACCGGGTCTCAGGCCTGTCCGCCGGTGGACCAGGTGTAGCGGTGTTCCGGGCGGCCCGTCTCGCCGTACCGCAGCGTCAGCCGCACCCGGCCCGTCCTCTCCAGCAGCTTCAGATAACGCTGGGCGGTCTGCCGGCTCATCCCGGCGCTCTCCGCGATCTCCTGCGCGGAGAGCGGCCCCTCGGCGCTGCGAAGCGCCTGGCGGACCAGTTCCGCCGTGGTCGGCGAGTGGCCCTTGGGCAGGTCGGGTTCACCCGCCGCCCACAGGGCGCCGAAGAGCCGGTCCACCTCGCCCTGCTCGGCCTCTCCGCCGCGTTCGAGGGTGTGGCGCAGCGCCGCGTACGCCTCCAGCTTGGTGCGCAGCCCGGCGTAGGTGAAGGGTTTCACCAGGTACTGCAGCGCGCCGTGGCGCATGGCCTCCTGGACGGTGGCGACGCCGCGCGCCGCCGTCACCATGATCACGTCGGTGTGGTGGCCGAGCCTGCGCAGTTCCCGCACCATCGTCAGTCCGTTGCTGCCGGGCATGTAGTGGTCCAGCAGGACCAGGTCCACGCGCTGTTCCCCGATCGTGGCGAGGGCGTCGGCGGCGGAGTGCGCCTGAGCGGTCACCCGGAATCCGGGCACCCTGGAGACATAGGCCGCGTTGACCTTCGCGACCCGGACGTCGTCGTCCACGACCAGGACCTCGATCACTGCGCTTCTCCTGCGATGCCGGTATTCGGTTCGGTCCGTTCTGGTTCGCTCCTGCCGGTTCCGGCCGTCTCCGGTCCGGCCGTTTCCGGGTTTGTTATCCCCGGATCGGCGAGGGCCTCCGGCAGTACGACGGTGAACTCGGCACCGCCGCCCGCGGGCCCGTCCACCGTCACGTCGCCCCCCTGCCGTTCCGCCAGCCGCCGTACCAGTGCGAGCCCCAGGCCACGTCTTCCGTGTGCCGGGAGTTCCTTCGTCGACCAGCCTTCCGTGAAGATCGACGCGCGTTGCGTAGGCGGAACCCCGGGGCCGCTGTCGCGGACGCGCAGCACCACCGTACGTCCCTCGGCGCGCAGGCCCACCTCGATCAGGGCGTTGTCCGTTCCGGCTGCCGCGTCCAGCGCGTTGTCCACGAGATTGCCGACGACGGTCACCAGCCCACGAGGATCCACGAGCCGGTCCGGCAGCAGGCTCCCCGGGGCCACGCGCAGAGCGACACCGCGCTCCGCCGCGACCGTGGCCTTGCCGACCAGAAGCGCGGCCAGCAGCGGGTCGCGCACCTTCTCGGTGACCTGTTCGGCCGTTGCCCGGTGCACGCCGACGACCTCGGTGAGGTACTCCATGGCGTCCTCGTGCATGTCCAGCTCCAGCAGCCCCAGGAGTGTGTGCAGCCGGTTGGCGTGCTCGTGGTCCTGGGCCCGCAGTGCGTCGATCAGGCCGCGGGTGGAGTCGAGTTCGCGGCCGAGGTGTTCGAGTTCGGTGCGGTCGCGGAGGGTGGCGACGGCGCCGCCGTCGTCGGTCGGCATCCGGTTGGCGAGCAGCACCCGGGCGCCCTGCACCGTCAGCAGATCGTCGCCGACCACCCGGCCGGCCAGCACATCCGCGGTCCGGCCCTCGCCGAGCACGGTGTCGAGGGGGCGGCCCGCGGCGTCGGGGCCGAGCCCGAGCAGCCTCTGGGCCTCGTCGTTCAGGAGCCGGACACGGCCGTTCCGGTCGAGCGCGACGACCCCTTCCCGGATGCTGTGCAGCATCGCCTCGCGCTCCGTGAGGAGCGCGGAGATGTCGGAGAACGCGAGGTCATGGGTCTGCCGCTGGAGACGTCGGGAGATCAGCCAGGCGGCCAGGGCCCCGACGGAGAGCGCTCCGCCCGCGTAGGCGAGCAGTCCGGGAATCGCCGCGAGCAGCCTGGCCCGGACGCTGTCGTACGCGATACCGACCGAGACCGCCCCGACGATCCGGTTCGCCTCGTCGCGCAGCGGTACCTTCCCGCGGGCCGAGCGGCCGAGCGTGCCGCTGTCGATCTCCATGACGTCGCGGCCCGCGAGCGCGTCGCTCGGGTCGGTGGAGACGACCCTGCCTATCCGGGCGGTGTCGGTGTGCGACCAGCGCACCCCGCGCCGGTCCATGACGACGACGTACTCGGCGCCGGTGGCGCGTCTGATCCGTTCGGTCGCGGACTGCACGGGGCCGGCGGGTCCCGGGGCCGTGGCGAGCAGCGCCTCGGCGATCTGCGGCTGGGCCGCCGTGCTCTGCGCGATGGCGAGTGCGCGGCGCATCGCCTGATCGTCGAGCTGCGCGCTGAGGGGCGCCAGGAAGAGGCCGGTGGCGAGTACGGTGACGCCGGTGGCGATGGCCAGCTGCATCAGCAGGACCTGGGAGAAGACCCGCTGCGGCCAGCCGAGCCGGCGGGCCCTTCCGACGGCGGGCGGTGGGGCGCTCATCGTATGAACGGTAGAGGGCATTCCGGTCCTTTCCGAAATTCCCTCTGCCATTCCTCCGCGCCTTCCGGTGGCTCCGCGTCCTCAGGTTTACGCAACCCGCTTGCGTTATTTGCACTATTCTTGCGGGTATGACGCGACGACTTGCGCAAGTGGCGCAGAAAGTGGGAGTCAGCGAGGCCACGGTCAGCCGGGTGCTCAACGGAAAGCCCGGCGTCTCCGACGCCACCCGGAAGGCCGTCCTCTCGGCGCTCGACGTCCTCGGATACGAGCGCCCCACCCAGCTGCGCGGTGAGCGGGCCCGGTTGGTCGGCCTGGTCCTGCCCGAGCTGCAGAACCCGGTCTTCCCCGCCTTCGCCGAGGTCGTCGGCGGTGCGCTGGCCCATCAGGGCCTGACCCCCGTGCTGTGCACCCAGACCAAGGGCGGCGTCTCCGAGGCCGACTACGTCGGACTGCTCCTTCAGCAGCAGGTGTCGGGCGTGGTCTTCGCCGGTGGGCTCTACCAGCAGGACGACGCCCCGCACGATCACTACGGACTGCTCGCGGACCGCAGGATCCCGGTCGTTCTCATCAACGCGGCCACAGCTGACCTCGGGTTCCCCGCGGTCTCCTGCGACGATTCCGTCGCCATCGAACACGCCTGGCGCCATCTCGTCTCGCTCGGCCACGAGCGCATCGGCCTGGTGCTCGGCCCCTCCGGCCACGTCCCCTCGCAGCGCAAACTGGCCACCGCCCGCGCGATCGCCGAGGCGGCGGGCGCCACCGTGCCGGACGAGTGGGTGGCCAGGACCATGTTCTCGCTGGAGGGCGGGCAGGCCGCCGCCACGCGCCTGCTCGACCGGGGAGTCACGAGCATCATCTGCGCAGGCGACCCGCTCGCGCTCGGAGCGGTGCGTGCCGCGCGCCGCCGCGGCCTCTCGGTCCCCGCCGACGTCTCGGTCGTCGGCTACGACGACTCGGCCTTCATGACCTGCACCGATCCTCCGCTGACCACCGTCCGGCAGCCGATCGAAGCCATGGGGCGCGCCGCCGTCGAACTGCTCTGCGCGCAGATCGGGGGCCGTGCGGTGCCCTCCGACGAACTGCTCTTCGAGCCGGAACTGGTCGTGCGGGGCTCCACCGCGCGGCCGCCGCGCACAGCCTCCCGCTGACTGTCGCAATTTTGCGCTGTGCGGACTGCCTATTGCGGCGGTTCGCCCGTGGCGGTCGGTAGCGGCTGAGGGGGGCGGGGGCCTCCGTACTGGCCGGTGGGGCGCATGCGCAGCGGTCGTTCCCCGTACTCCTCCAAGGCGTGGGCGATCCAGCCGGCCGTGCGCGACACCGCGAACACCGTCTCGCCTGCCTCCGCGGCCATGCCGGAGGAGACCGAGAGCGCGGCGAGCGCCAGATCGACATTGGCGTGCAGGGGGGTGTGGCGGGCGGTCGTGGTGACCACGTCGCGCGCCGCCGCAAGCGCCGGAGCCGCCTGCGGGACGTCCGCGAGGAGGGCGAACAGGGTCCGCGCCCGCGGGTCCTGTTCGCCGTAGAGGCGATGGCCGAGCCCTGGCACCCGGCGTCCGGTACGGAGATGGTCCGCGACCACCGGGACCGCGCTGCCCCGCTCCAGGACCTCGGCCAGCATCCGGTGTGCCAGGCCGCTCGCCGCCCCGTGCAAGGGGCCCTCAAGGACTCCGAGGCCGGCGGAGACCACCGCGTACGGATGGGCGTGGGCGGATGCGGCGACCCTGGCGGCCAGCGTCGACGCCGCGAGATCGTGGTCGATCAGCAGGGCGAGGGCGGTGTCCAGCGTGGCGATCGAAGGCTCGTCGGCCGGTCGGGCGGTGAGTTTCGGCCACAGGCGCCGGGCCAGCCCGGCCCCGCTCCCGGCCGCCTCCGCTTCGGCCCCGTCCCCCGCCGGCGATGCGCCCGCTGCCGGCGGCAGCGCTTCGACCAGGGTGGGGATCAGGCTCCGCGCACTGGCGAGCACCGCCTCCCGCGAGAGGTCGAAGCGGAGCGGATCGGCGGTCGCCGCGGCGATCACGGCCACCCGCAGCCGGTCCGTCGAACCGCTGTGCGCGGGCAGCGCGTCGACCGCCCGGCGTGCCGCGGCCAGCGCCTCGTCAGGAGCGGTGAAGCGGATGCCGGGCCGCAGATCGCCGGTCCAGAGCCATTCGGCGACCTCCTCGTAGGCGTACCGCCCGGCCAACTCGGTCGCGTCGACGCCACGGAAGTAGTAGCGGTCGCTCTCGATCAGCGTGATGCCGGTGCGGAAGACCAGGTCGCCGGTGGCGGGGGAGGGGTCCCGGCGGCCCGTGCGCCGGGCCAGCGCATCGACCTCCGCCGCGTCGAACGTGCTGCCGCGCCCGCCGGGAGCGCGCCTGCTGCTCAGCTGCCCCCGGCTGACGTACGCGTACACCGTCTCCGGCTTCACGCCGAGACGCGTGGCCGTCTCCCGGGTGCTGAGCCGGTGCGAGTCGGTCGCGCCGCGGTCGTCACCGGATGCTGCTTGATCCTTCATGCCGCCCACCGTATCCATATTGATTCAATCAACATTGACAGAATGAAGTCAACCTTAGAAGGTCGAATCAATATGGATGAGACCCGTCGAGAGGGTCACCGACGAAAGAGATGCCGACCATGACCAGCGGAATCCGAACCCCGCTCGACGTACCCCGAGGACTCGCGGGTGTCGTCGTCACCGACACGGCCCTCGGCGATGTCCGCGGACGCGAGGGCTTCTACCACTACCGGCAGTACTCGGCGATCGACCTCGCGCAGACCCGCAGCTTCGAAGACGTCTGGTACCTGATGTTCGAGGGTGTGCTGCCGGATACCGCGGCCCGTGCCGAATTCGCCGCCCGTACCGCCGCGCTGCGCCATCTGCCCGCCGAGGTCCGTGCGGCCCTGCCCGCCATAGCCCGCGCCGGAGCGGCCTCAGGACCCCTGGCCGGTCTGCGCACCGCCCTCTCGCTCCTCGGAGCCTCGGCCGGATTCCGGCCGGTGTACGACATCGACGCCGATCGGCGCCGGAGCGACGCCCTGGCCGCCTGTGCCGCCGTACCCACCGTGCTCACCGCCCTGCACCGGCTCGGCCAGGGCCTCGAACCGGTCGAGCCGCGCGACGATCTGCCCCACGCGGCCAACTACCTGTACATGCTCACCGGGTCCGTACCGGATGCCGCACGGGTCAGGGCCGTGGAGCAGTATCTGATCTCCACCATCGACCACGGCTTCAACGCCTCGACCTTCACCGGCCGGGTCGTCGCCTCCACCGGAGCCGATGTGGCGGCCTGTCTGGTGGCGGCCGTCGGCGCGCTCTCCGGGCCGCTGCACGGCGGAGCGCCCAGCCGCGCCCTCGACACCCTGGATGCCATCGGCATCCCCGACCGCATCGACGGCTGGATCCGCGAGCAGGTGCGCGTGGGCGGGCGGATCATGGGCTTCGGCCACCCCGTCTACCGCACCGAGGACCCCCGCTCACGCATGCTGCGGGGCATCGCCCAGGGCTTCGGCGGCCCGCTCGTCGACTTCGCCGTCCAGGTCGAGCGGCAGGTCGAGGCGATCCTCGCAGAGCTCAAGCCCGGCCGTGAGCTGCACACCAACGTCGAGTTCTACGCCGGAGTCGTCATGGAGCTGTGCGGGCTGCCGCGCGAGATGTTCACGCCGACATTCTGCGCGGCGCGGGTGGTCGGCTGGAGCGCCAATATCCTGGAGCAGGCGGCGGACTCGAAGATCATCCGCCCGGCGGCCCGCTATGTCGGTACGCCCCCGCCGCAGCCGGTCCCGGCGCCCTGACATATCCGAGGAAGGTCTCCGTTGAACCCGTCGTCCCCGCCCCGCAAGCAGCAGATCGCGGTCATCGTCCTTGCGGGGTTCCTGGGATCCGGCAAGACGACGCTGCTCAACCACCTTCTCCGCAACCGAGCGGGAAACCGGATCGGCGTGATCGTCAACGATTTCGGTTCCATCGAGATCGATGCCATGACGGTCTCGGGGCAGGTCGGCTCGACGGTCTCACTGGGCAACGGATGCCTGTGCTGCGCGGTCGACGCGAGCGAGCTCGACACCTTTCTGGAGGCGCTGACCCGGCCTGCCGCCCGCCTCGATGTGATCGTCATCGAGGCCAGCGGGCTGGCGGAGCCGCAGGAGCTGGTGCGCATGCTCCTGGCCAGCGACAACCCGCACATCGTGTACGGGGGCCTGGTGGAGGTCGTGGACGCCGCCGAGTTCGATGCCACCCGGGAGCGTCATCCGGAGATCGAACGCCATCTCGCCGTCGCCGACCTTGTGGTGCTGAACAAGACCGACCGGGTCGGGAGCGAGGAACAGGCCCGTATCAGGGACGTCGTCGCCGCGACCGGCGCCCCGGCCGGCGGCGAGGCGGAGGGCGGCAGTGCGGCCGCCGTCATCTGCGCCACATACGGACGCATCGACCCCGAGCTGCTCTTCGACCCGGCGCTGCGGCCGGACGGCGAGGAGAAGGCCCGCCAGCTCACCTTCGAGGACCTGCTCCTGGCGGAACGGGCCGAGGAAGAGGCCGGCGCCGGGCACGAGCACCATCTGCATGCCGCGTACGAGAGCGTCTCCTTCACCTCGGACGTACCGATGAACCCCCGCCGCCTGATGGAGTTCCTCGACTCCAGGCCGCACGGCCTCTACCGGATCAAGGGGTTCGTCGACTTCGGTGTGGGCGACCGCGACAACACGTACGTCCTGCACGCGGTCGGCAGGTTTCTGAGGTTCGCCCCGCGGCCGTGGGCACGCGACGAACCGCACCTCACCCAGCTGGTGCTGATCGGCTCGGGCATCGACCCGGACCGGCTGCACAAGGAGCTGGCCGACTGCCGCGAGAGCGCCGCCCCGGTACCGGGCACGACGCAGGACGCCGCACATGAGCGAAGCATGTGGGGCGTCCTGCGATACGTACAAGGGTCCGACGACGACGCATAGCGGCAGCTCCCCCGCCGCCACGGCCGTCTGCCCGCGCCATGTCCTAGACGGGGCCGGCCACCACCGCGACCGGCTTGACCAGCGGTGTCCCCGAACCGTCACGCCGCGGGTCCGGCTCCGGCAGCTCGGTCGGCGTGCCGTTCTTCTGCGCGGCCCGAGCGGGTGTCGCGCCCGCCCAGCCGAACACCAGGACGTCCTCGCCCTTGAGGAACCGCTGACAGCGCACCCCACCGGTGGCCCGGCCCTTGCGCGGATACTGATCGAACGGGGTGAGCTTGGACGTCAGCACCGAGTCGTCCAGCGTGCCGTGCGAGCCCGCCACCGTGAACACCACCGCGTCCACCGCCGGATCCACCGCGGTGAACGAGATCACCTCGGCGTCCGCCGCGAGCTTGACGCCTGCCATGCCGCCCGCGGGCCTTCCCTGCGGCCGCACCTGCGCCGCCTGGTAGCGCAGCAGCTGCCCGTCGGACGTGATGAAGACCAGGTCCTCCTCGCCCGTGCGCAGTTCGGCCGCGCCGACGATCCGGTCACCGTCCTTGAGGGTGATGACCTCCAGCTCGTCCTTGTTGGACGGATAGTCCGGCACCACCCGCTTGACGACCCCCTGCAAGGTGCCGATCGCCAGGCCGGGTGAGGCCTCGTCGAGCGTGGAGAGGCAGATGACCTCCTCGTCGCTCTCCAGCGTGAGGAACTCCGAAACCGTCGCCCCGCCCGACAGACTGGGCGCCGCGTGAGTGTCCGGCAGCTGCGGCAGATCGATCACCGCGAGCCGCAGCAACCGCCCCGTCGACGTCACCACGCCCACATCGCCGCGGGCCGTCGCCGGCACGGCCGACACGATCACATCGTGCTTGGCACGCTTGGCGTCCTCGGCGAAGACGATCGGATCGTCATGGGCGGTACGGGCCAGCAGGCCGGTCGACGACAGCAGCACCCGGCACGGGTCGTCCGCGACCTCCAGCGGCACCGAGGCGACCTGCGAGCCGGCCGACTCCAGCAGCACGGTTCGCCGGTCGGTGCCGAACTGCTTGGCGACCGCCGCCAGTTCGGAGGAGACGAGCTTGCGCAGCTCGGTGTCGGAATCGAGGATGGCGGTCAGCTCGTCGATCTCGGCGTTGAGCCGGTCCCGCTCGCTCTCCAGCTCGATCCGGTCGAACCGGGTCAGCCGGCGCAGCGGGGTGTCCAGGATGTACTGCGTCTGGGTCTCGCTCAGCGAGAAGTGCTCGATGAGCCGCTCCTTCGCCTGCGCCGAATTGTCGCTGGACCGGATGAGCCGGATGACCTCGTCGATGTCGATCAGCGCGATGAGGAGCCCCTCGACCAGGTGCAGCCGGTTGCGGCGCTTGGTCCGGCGGAACTCACTGCGCCGGCGCACCACCTCGAAGCGGTGGTCGAGATAGACCTCCAGGAGCTCCTTGAGGCCCAGGGTGAGCGGCTGGCCGTCGACCAGCGCCACATTGTTGATGCCGAAGGACTCCTCCATCGGCGTCAGCTTGTACAGCTGCTCCAGCACGGCCTCCGGCACGAAGCCGTTCTTGATCTCGATGACCAGACGCAGCCCGTGCGCGCGGTCGGTGAGGTCCTTGACGTCCGCGATGCCCTGGAGCTTCTTCGCCGAGACCAGGTCCTTGATCTTGGCGATCACCTTCTCCGGGCCGACGCTGAAGGGCAGTTCGGTGACGACCAGGCCCTTGCGGCGCGCCGTGACGTTCTCCACGGCGACGGTGGCGCGGATCCTGAACGTGCCGCGGCCGGCCGCGTAGGCGTCCTTGATGCCCCCGAGGCCCACGATCCGGCCACCGGTCGGCAGGTCGGGACCGGGGACGAACCGCATCAGGGTCTCCAGGTCCGCGCCCGGATGCTTGATGAGATGGCGGGCGGCGGCGATGACCTCGCCCAGGTTGTGCGGCGGCATGTTGGTCGCCATGCCGACCGCGATCCCGGTCGTGCCGTTGACCAGGAGGTTCGGATAGGCGGCCGGGAGGACGACCGGCTCCTGCTCCTGGCCGTCGTAATTCGACTGGAAAGCGACGGTGTCCTCGTCGATCGACTCCGTCATCAGCGACGTCGCGTCGGCCATCCGGCATTCGGTGTACCGCATGGCGGCCGGCGGGTCGTCGTTGCCGAGCGAGCCGAAGTTCCCGTGCCCGTCGACGAGGGGGAGCCGCATGGAGAACGGCTGCGCCATCCGCACCAGCGCGTCGTAGATCGACGCGTCACCGTGCGGGTGCAGCTTGCCCATGACCTCGCCGATCACGCGGGCGCACTTCACATAGCCGCGCTCCGGGCGCAGGCCCATCTCGTTCATCTGGTACACGATGCGGCGGTGCACCGGCTTCATGCCGTCGCGGGCGTCCGGCAGGGCCCGTGAGTAGATCACCGAGTACGCGTACTCGAGGTAGGAGCCCTGCATTTCGTCGACGACGTCGATGTCGAGGATCTTCTCCTCGAAATCGTCCGGCGGCGGCGGGGTCTTCGTGCTGCGGCGGGCCATCGCTGCTGCGACTCCTTCACGGATTCTGACGGATTCTGTCCGGGCAACCTCAGGTTCTGACGCGGACCATTGTGGACCGCCGCACTGACATCGCCGACCTCGACCCGTCCCAAGAGGCGTTCCCGACCCCTGCCGAGAGGGGTCTGGCGGCCGTCCCGCGGGGGACGCGCCCCTCTTTCACGCGAACTTCCGCGGTATGGGAACTTCGCCAGGTGTCTGTGCGCTTGCTTACAGTGGCAGGTCTCGCAGGAAATCCATTATCGCGATCGAAGGGACGTACATGCCCATGGGTCACACGGCCACAGCCCAGGCCGGCTCCGGCGGCTTGACAGCGACCGAGCACCGTCTGGCCAACGGCCTGCGCGTGGTGCTCTCCGAGGACCATCTGACCCCGGTCGCCGCGGTCTGCCTCTGGTACGACGTCGGTTCGCGCCACGAGGTCAAGGGACGCACCGGTCTGGCTCACCTCTTCGAGCACCTGATGTTCCAGGGCTCCGGCCAGGTGAAGGGGAACGGACACTTCGAGCTGGTGCAGGGAGCCGGCGGTTCGCTCAACGGGACCACCAGTTTCGAGCGCACCAACTACTTCGAGACGATGCCCACGCACCAGCTGGAGCTGGCCCTCTGGCTCGAGGCCGACCGGATGGGCTCACTGCTCGCCGCGCTCGACGAGGAGTCCATGGAGAACCAGCGCGACGTCGTCAAGAACGAGCGGCGGCAGCGATACGACAACGTTCCTTACGGCACGGCGTTCGAAAAGCTGACGGCCCTGGCCTACCCCGAGGGCCACCCCTACCACCACACGCCGATCGGCTCGATGGCGGACCTGGACGCCGCGACCCTCGAGGACGCGCGCACCTTCTTCCGCACGTACTACGCGCCCAACAACGCGGTGCTCTCGGTCGTCGGCGACATCGACCCCGAGCAGACGCTCGCCTGGATCGAGAAGTACTTCGGCTCCATCCCGTCCCACGACGGCAAGCAGCCGCCGCGCGACGGCACGCTCCCCGAGACCATCGGCGAGCAGCTGCGCGAGGAAGTGCACGAGGAGGTCCCCGCGCGGGCGTTGATGGCCGCCTACCGGCTGCCGCACGACGGCACCCGCGAGTGCGACGCGGCAGACCTCGCGCTGACCGTGCTCGGTGGCGGCGAGTCGTCGCGGCTGCACAACCGCCTGGTCCGCCGTGACCGTACGGCCGTGGCGGCCGGTTTCGGGCTGCTGCGGCTGGCCGGTGCGCCCTCCCTCGGCTGGCTGGACGTCAAGACGTCCGGCGGCGTCGAGGTGCCGCAGATCGAGGCCGCGGTCGACGAGGAGCTCGCCCGGTTCGCCGCCGAGGGCCCCACGCCCGAGGAAATGGAACGTGCGCAGGCCCAGTTGGAACGCGAGTGGCTGGACCGGCTCGGTACGGTCGCGGGCCGCGCCGACGAACTCTGCCGGTTCGCCGTGCTGTTCGGCGATCCGCAGCTCGCCCTGACCGCCGTGCAGCGGGTGCTCGCCGTCACCGCGGAAGAGGTCCAGGCGGTCGCCAAGTCCCAGCTGCGCCCCGACAACCGGGCCGTGCTGGTCTACGAGCCGGTCGAGCCCGCGGAATCGGCGGACACCGACGAGACCGACGCCGACGACACCGACACGCACGAAGGAGCGGACAAGTGACCGACGCTGCCGCGACTGGAGTATCGATGCAGTTCCACCCGCAGCCCGCCCCCGGCGTGGCCCGCCCCTGGGCCTTCCCCGCGCCGGAGCGCGGTGCTCTGCCCAACGGCCTCACGGTGCTGCGCTGCCACCGTCCCGGCCAGCAGGTCGTGGCGGTGGAGATCTTCCTCGACGCCCCGCTGGACGCGGAGCCCGAGGGCCTCGACGGTGTGGCCACGATCATGTCGCGGGCGCTCTCCGAGGGCACCGACAAGCACACCGCCGAGGAGTTCGCCGCCGAGCTGGAGCGCTGCGGCGCCACCCTCGACGCGCACGCGGACCACCCCGGCATCCGGGTTTCCCTGGAGGTCCCGGCCTCCCGGCTGGCCAAGGCGCTCGCGCTGGTGGCCGAGGCGCTGCGAGCGCCCGCCTTCGCCGACAGCGAGGTCGAGCGGCTCGTGCGCAACCGGCTCGACGAGATCCCGCACGAGCAGGCCAACCCGGCCCGCCGCGCCGCCAAACAGCTCTCCAAGGAGCTCTTCCCGGCCTCGGCGCGGATGTCGCGCCCGCGTCAGGGCACCGAGGAGACGGTCGAGCGGATCGACTCGGCCGCCGTGCGCGCCTTCTTCGACGCCCATGTCAGGCCGTCCACGGCGACCGTCGTGGTCGTCGGCGACCTCACCGGCATCGACCTGGACACCCTGCTGGCCGACACCCTCGGCGACTGGTCGGGCGACACCGCCGAGCCCCGTCCCGCCCCGCCGATCACCGCGGACGACACCGGCCGGGTGGTGATCGTCGACCGGCCGGGCGCGGTGCAGACGCAACTGCTGATCGGCCGGATCGGCGCCGACCGGCACGACAGCGTGTGGCCGGCCCAGGTGCTCGGCACGTACTGCCTGGGCGGCACGCTCACCTCCCGGCTGGACCGGGTGCTGCGCGAGGAGAAGGGCTACACCTACGGCGTGCGGGCCTTCGCCCAGGTGCTGCGGTCGTCGGCCCCGGACTCCGCCGCGGGGCCGACCGGTGCCGCGATGCTGGCCATCAGCGGATCGGTGGACACGGAGTCCACGGGACCGGCGCTGAAGGACCTGTGGACGGTACTGCGGACCCTGGCGGCCGAAGGGCTGACCGATGAGGAGCGCGAGACGGCCGTGCAGAACCTCGTGGGTGTCGCACCGCTGAAGTTCGAGACGGCGGCCTCCGTCGCAGGCACCCTCGCCGACCAGGTCGAGCAGCACCTCCCGGACGACTACCAGGCGCATCTTTATGCCCGGCTCGCGGAGACCGGCACGGTCGAGGCGACCGCGGCGGTGGTCAGCGCCTTCCCGGGCGACCGGCTGGTCACGGTCCTCGTCGGTGACGCGGCGCAGATCGAGGAGCCGGTCCGGGCGCTGGGCATCGGAGAGGTGTCGGTGGTCGCCGGCTGACCGGGCCGGCCCGTTGCGCGTGGCGGTCCGCCGGTGGCGGTCCGCCCGTGCCGCCTCACCGCTCGGCCGCCTCTTCCGGCGGAGGACCGACGGGGCGGACCGAGTGTCGGCTGCGCCGCTCGGCCCCCCAGCTGGCCCACCATCCGGTGTCATGTGTCCACATACCGGGACAAGAGGAAGGCTCCTGTGAGCGAGATCTCGCTGGAGCCTTCCTTTTTGTCCGTTCTGGTGGAGGGGTTGCCTGTCTGCCCTGTGGGATGCGCTACAAAACGGCCTGTCCGTTTGGTGAATGAAAGTGACCCCGCTTAGCGTCGGCTGGGCTGTCCGTCACTCGTACGCCGCATCCGCGACGCACCGGGCAGCCATCGCCGAGTCCCCGTCAGGCGCGAGCCTGGGGAGCCGGGGACCCACGCAGTCCCTGGGGTGAATCGGATGTCTGGGCCTCGGTGAGGCCGGGGCGTCCGTAGGAGACCTTCCTGCTCCGAACCCGTCAGCTAACCCGGTAGGCGAGAAGGAAGGAAAGGACCAGCCACTTCATGGCGTTCACCCGTGCCACCGGGAAGCATCGTGCCCCGAGCCGACTGACGTGCAGGAGCGCGAAGATCGCCGGCGTCGCGGCCCTGGCCACCACCGGCGTCGTCGGCGGCATGGCCGCGCCGGCCCTCGCCGCGGACGCGTCCGTCAGCGAGACCGGCCTGAACCAGGTCATCGCCATCGACAGCGCCCTCGCCGGCCAGATCGACGCCCAGGCCGACGCGCAGCGGCGCCAGGCCGATGCCGCGGCGAAGGCGGAGGCTCAGCGCAAGGCGGAGGCCCAGAAGCGGGCCGAAGCCAAGAAGAAGGCGGAGGCGAAGGCCAAGGCCGACGCGAAGCGCGAGGCCGAAGCGCGCGCCGAGAAGGCGCGCGCCGCCCGGTCCGCCGAGCGCACCCGCCTGGGAGCCTTCCAGCTCCCGGTCGCCGGTTCGTACGTCACCACCGGCTACAAGTCCAGTGGCTCGCTCTGGTCGTCCGGCAGCCACTCGGGCATCGACTTCCACGCCGCGTCCGGCAGCTCCGTCGTCGCCGTCGGTGCCGGTACGGTCGTCGAGGCCGGCTGGGGCGGCGCGTACGGCAACAACATCGTGCTCCGGATGACGGACGGTACGTACACGCAGTACGGCCACCTCTCCTCGATCGGCGTCTCCGTCGGCCAGAGCGTCGGCGCGGGACAGCGGATCGGCCTCTCCGGTTCGACCGGCAACTCCACCGGCCCGCACCTCCACTTCGAGGCCCGGACCACGCCTTCGTACGGCTCCGACATGAACCCCGTCGCATACCTGCGCGCCCACGGCGTCAACGTCTGACCGACGCCCCCGCAGCACCCCTTCGAAGGCCCCGGCGATACGCCGGGGCCTTCGCCGTGCCCGCGGTGCCGTGCCGTGCCCGCGGTGCCGTGCCGTGCCCGCGGTGCCGTGCCGTGCCCGCGGTGCCGTGCCGTGCCCGCGGTGCCGTGCCGTGCCCGCCGGGCCCGGCCCGCCGTGCCGACCCGCAGTGCCCGGCTCCGGCGCCCTCCCGTGGTTCCTGCCCGCCGCGCCGTCCGTGGCCAAAAGATATTCATGAATTTCTGCCCGGCATCGGAAATGCGGCCGCATTGGAATAGAGTCGCGGAACAGGCGTCGGCCGGCCGCGTTCCGCGGGGATCGAGGCGGAGGTTCGGGCATGCACATTCCCGCGCATTCGGTATGCACGGCAATCCGTGACGACATCGTCTCCGGTGTCTTCGAACGCGGCAGCCGGCTCACCGAGGAGTTGCTGGCGCGCCGTTACGGGGTCTCCCGTGTGCCGGTACGGGAGGCGCTGCGCACCTTGGAGTCCGAGGGGTTCGTGGTCACCCGGCGGCATGCGGGCGCCTGTGTCGCCGAGCCCACCGAACAGGAGGCGGCCGACCTGCTGGAGGTCCGGATGCTGCTGGAGCCACTGGGTGCCGCACGTGCCGCGCACCGCCGCACCGAGGCGCATCTCAAGGTGCTGCGCGGCCTGGTCGGGCTCGGCCAGGAGCGGGTCGGGCGGGGTGAGAGGGAGGATCTTCGCTCGCTGGGCGGCTGGTTCCACGAGACGTTGGCGCAGGCCTCCGGCAGCCCCGGCCTGATCGCGCTGCTCACCCAGCTCCGGCACAAGATCGCCTGGATGTACGAGGTCGAGCAGCCGGCCCGCCCGGCGGACTGCTGGGCCGAACGCGGAGCCATCGTGGACGCGGTGGCGCGCGGCGACGCGGAACGGGCCAGGGCGATGGCCGCCCAGCACGCCGAACGGGCCGCGGCCGCGCACCGGCTGCGCCGCACCGACCGGCCGGAACGCGGACCCGCGGCATCCCGCACCGACCGGCCGGAACGCGGACCCGCCGCCTCCCGCACCGGCCCGGTGAGGGCTCCGTAACATCCCGTAAACGCCACAGGCGACCGGCATTAACCATTACGCCGTATACAAAGAGCTGCCATTCCGTGGGGCTTTCTTCAGGCTGCCCGAATTACCTTTTCGCACGGGAATGTATTTGCCCGGTCCGGACCGGGAATGCGAAAGAGCCGCGGACCCGGTCAAGGGTGTCGCGGCTCTTTGAGGGGAGGGCAGGAAACGGGTCAGACCGTCTCCGGCAGCTCGTCGAGCCCTTCGGCGACCAGCTTCGCCAGGCGGTCCAGGGCGGCCTCGGAATCGTCGGCCTCGGACGCGAGCACGATCTCCTCGCCGCCGTGCGCGCCGAGACCGAGCACCGCGAGCATGGAGGCGGCGTTCACCGGGTTGCCGTCGGCCTTGGCGATCGTCACGGGGACGCCGGAAGCCGTGGCGGCACGGACGAAGATGGAAGCGGGGCGGGCGTGCAGGCCCTCGGCCCAACCGACGTTGACGCGGCGCTCAGCCATGGTTCTGCCCTTCACGAATCAATAGTTGTCTAGACCAGTCTCTCACGCAGTGCGCGATGCTCCGGCCGACCCGCGGCAGGCGTTACAGCCCGTGCCGCACCGCCGCTCGGCCCCCTCAGACTGCCCCGGCCCCAGGGCCTACGCGACTGCTGACGGAGTCGTAGTCTTTGCCCATGCAGCCCTCGCCGGAGCAGAGTCCGCATCACGCGTACCCCGACCACTGGGAAGCAGACGTGGTCCTCCGCGACGGAGGAACCGCGCGGATCCGGCCCATCACCACGGACGACGCCCAACGGCTGGTCAGCTTCTACGAGCAGGTCTCCGACGAGTCGAAGTACTACCGCTTCTTCGCTCCGTACCCCCGTCTGTCCGACAAGGACGTGTACCGCTTCACCCATCACGACTACGTCGACCGGGTGGGGCTCGCGGTCACGGTCGGCGGCGAGTTCATCGCGACCGTCCGCTACGACCGGATCGACGAGCGGGGCAGGCCCGCCTCCGCGCCCGCCGACGAGGCCGAGGTCGCCTTCCTCGTCCAGGACGCGCACCAGGGCCGGGGCGTGGCCTCGGCGCTCCTCGAACACATCGCGGCCGTCGCCCGGGAGCGCGGCATCCGCCGCTTCGCGGCCGAGGTGCTGCCCGCCAACAACAAGATGATCAAGGTGTTCCGGGATGCCGGGTACACCCAGCAGCGCAGCTTCGAGGACGGCTCCGTCCACCTCACCCTGGACCTCGAACCCACCGCCGAGTCCCTCGCCGTCCAGCGCGGCCGGGAACAGCGGGCCGAGGCGCGCTCCGTACAACGGCTGCTCGCCCCCGGCTCCGTCGCCGTCATCGGTACCGGCCGCACACCCGGCGGGGTCGGCCGCACGGTCCTGCGCAATCTCCTCGGGGCCGGTTTCACCGGTCGTGCATACGCCGTGAACCGCGCCTTCGCCGCCGACCAGGGCACGATCGACGGGGTCCCGGCCCACCGTTCGATCGGCGAGATCGGCGAACCGGTCGACCTCGCGGTCGTCGCCGTCCCGGCCGACCGGGTTCCCGAGGCCGTCGCCGACTGCGGCGAGCACGGTGTCCAGGGGCTGGTCGTGCTCTCCGCCGGGTATGCCGAATGGGGAGCCGAGGGCAGGGAACGGCAGCGGGAGCTGGTCCGCCAGGCCCGCTCGTACGGGATGCGGATCATCGGACCGAACGCCTTCGGCGTCATCAACAACGCCGAGGCCGTCCGGCTGAACGCCTCCCTGGCCCCCGAGCCGCCCGCTCCCGGACGCATCGGCCTCTTCACCCAGTCCGGAGCGATCGGCATCGCGCTGCTCTCTGGGCTCTACCGGCGCGGCGCCGGGCTCTCCACCTTCATCTCCGCGGGCAACCGCGCCGACATCTCGGGCAACGACTTCCTGCAGTACTGGTACGAGGACCCGGACACGGACGTCGCCCTGCTGTATCTCGAATCGCTCGGCAACCCCCGCAAGTTCACCCGCCTCGCACGGCGCACCGCGGCGGTGAAGCCCGTGGTCGTGGTGAAGGGCGCCCGGCACAGCGGATCCACCCCGCCCGGCCACGCGGTACCGGTCAGCCGTATCCCGGACGCGACGGTCTCCGCGCTCATGCGGCAGGCGGGCGTGATCCGGGTCGACACGGTGACGGAAATGGTCGACGCGGGCCTGCTCCTCGCCGACCAGCCGCTCCCGGCGGGCCCGCGGGTCGCGATCCTCGGCAACTCCGAGTCGCTCGGCCTGCTCACGTACGACGCCTGCCTGGCCGAGGGGCTCCGCCCGCGCCCGCCCCTCGACCTCACCACCGCCGCGACCCCGCAGGACTTCCGGGACGCCCTGACCGAGGCCCTCGCCGACGACGGCTGCGACTCGGTGGTCGTCACGGCCATCCCGTGGGTGGGTGAGGACGGCCAGGCGGAACCGGGCGACGGAGAGGTACTGGCGACCGCCCTGCACGCGGCCGCGGCGGCCGGCCCCGCCAAGCCGGTGGCCGTCGTCCACGTGGAGATCGGCGGCCTGGCGGAGGCGCTCGCCGCGGCCACCAGCACGGTCGCGCAGCAGCGCCCCTCGACGCAGTCCTCCTCGGCCGCGCCCCCCTCGCGCGCCGGAGCCGAAGCCCGGACCGGCCCCGCCCCGGCGCACACCACTTCGGCCGCCGCCCCCGGCACGGCCACCGCCGACCCCGGCGCGGAGGGCAAGGCAGGCCCGGAAGGCAAGGCAGGCACCGACGTCCGGGAAGGCGCAGGATCCGGCCCCGGTTCCGGCCCCCGCACCCGTGCCGGCCGGATCCCCGCCTACCCCGCCGCCGAGCGGGCCGTGCGCGCCCTGGCCGAAGCGGTGAGGTACGCGCAGTGGCGACGGCAGGCGGCCGTGCCCGGCAAGGTGCCCGAATTCCTCGACGACACCATCGACGAACAGGGCGCCGCCGGCCTGATCGATGCCCTGCTCGGCCCGGACCCCGATCCGCGGGGCAGGCCGCTCGCGCACGAGGAGGCGGGCGAACTTCTGGGCCGCTACGGCATCACCGTACGGCCGACCCTGCCGGCCCCCGACCCGGAAGCCGCCGTCGCCGCGGCGGCGCGGCTCGGCTATCCCGTGGCGCTCAAGACCACCACGCCCCACCTCCGCCACCGCGCCGATCTCGGCGGTGTCCGGCTGGACCTCGCCAACGAGAGCGCGCTGCGCCGGGCGTACGGGGAACTGACCGCTCTGCTCGGCAAGCCCACCGAACTCCGACCGGTCGTCCAGGCCATGGCGCCGCGCGGTGTCGACACCGTCGTGCGGGCCACGATCGATCCGGCGGCGGGCGCCGTCCTCTCCTTCGGGCTCGCGGGCGCGCCCTCCGAACTCCTCGGCGACACCGCCCACCGTCTCGTTCCGGCCACCGACCGTGACGCCGCCGAGCTGATCCGGTCCATCCGGGCGGCCCCGGTGCTGTTCGGCTGGCGGGGCGCGGCGCCCGTGGACACCGCGGCCCTCGAAGAGCTGCTGCTGCGGGTGTCCCGGCTGGTCGACGACCATCCCGAGGTCGTCTCCATCGCCCTGGAACCGGTCGTGGTCTCCCCCCAGGGGCTGACCGTTCTCGGCGCGAGCGTCCGGCTCTCGCCGCCTCCGGCCCGTACCGACCTCGGGCCCCGCCGCCTCCCCAACTACTGACCGGCCACCGGCCGAACGCCATCGCTCCGTCCCCGGCCGCAGGACGGCCGCGAACGCGCCGGTCTCCTCACCTGCCGGGCCCCGGTCGCCCTGCCGGACGACGTCCCCGGCAGTCATCCGTCCCCCGTAGGATGGTCCTCATGGCTAAGACCGGTACGACGACCCAGGGGCTGCGCACGGCGATCGAGCGCAGTGGCTACTACCCGGCCCTCGTGGCCGAGGCGGTGGAGGCCGCCGTGGGCGGTGAGCCGGTCGCTTCGTACCTGGTGCATCAGGAGACCACCTTCGACTCCAACGAGGTGCGCCGCCACGTCACGGTCCTGGTCCTGACGGACACCCGCTTCATCGTCAGTCACACCGACGAGCAGAACGCGGACACCAGCTCTCCGACGCCGTACGCCACCACCTCCACGGAGTCGGTCAAGCTCGACCGGATCTCGTCGGTCGTGGTCAGCCGCGTCGTGGCCAATCCGGAGAAGTACGTACCGGGCACGCTGCCCCGCGAGGTCGTCCTCACCATCGGCTGGGGCGCGGTCTCCCGCATCGATCTCGAACCGGCTGCCTGCGGCGACCCCAACTGCGAGGCCGACCACGGCTACACCGGCAGCTCCACCGCCGACGACCTGAGCCTGCGGGTCAGCGAGGCCGGTGACGGCCCGGACACCGTGCGCCAGACCCTCGCCTTCGCGCAGTCCCTCTCCGAAGCCACGGCCGCGACCGCGGCGACCGGCCGCTGATGGCCCAGCCGGCCTGGCAGGACCCCGTCCCGCTCCCCGTCGAAACCGCCCCCGTTCCCGAGTACGGCAGCGGCTCGCTCGCCGATCTGCTGCCCACGCTCGCCGCGGGACAGGGAGTGCCCGGCTTCACCGCGGCGATCCCCGAACTCACCCCCGCCGACCGGAACTGCGTGTTCCTGATCGACGGCCTCGGCTGGGAGCAGATCAAGGCCCACCCGGACGAGGCACCGTTTCTGCACTCCCTGCTCCCGACCTCGCGCGGTGGCACCGGCCGTCCGATCACGGCGGGCTTCCCGGCCACCACCGCGACATCACTGGCGTCGGTCGGTACCGGACTTCCGCCGGGGGAACACGGACTTCCCGGGTACACCGCGCGCAACCCGGAGACCGGCGAGCTGATGAACCAGCTGCGCTGGCAGCCGTGGACCCCGCCGAAAGCCTGGCAGCCGTACCCCACCGTCTTCACGCTCGCCGATGCCGCGGGGGTGTGTACCGCCCAGGTCTCCGCCCCCGCCTTCGAGCAGACCCCGCTCACCAAGGTCGCGCTCAGCGGGGGCTCGTTCCTCGGCCGGCTCTCCGGCGAGGAACGGATGGACGTCGCCGCCCAACGGCTCGCCGCGGGTGACCGGTCGCTCGTCTACACGTACTACAGCGAGGTCGACGGCAAGGGCCACCGTTTCGGTGTCGACTCCGACGCCTGGCGCGGGCAGCTGATGTACGTGGACGGCCTGGCCCGACGTCTGGCCGAACAGCTCCCACCCCGTGCGGCGCTGTACATCACTGCCGATCACGGCATGATCGACATCCCCTTCGACGAGCAGTCCCGGATCGACTTCGACGAGGACTGGGAACTGGGCGCGGGCGTCGCCCTGCTCGGCGGCGAGGGCCGGGCCCGTCACGTGTACGCGGTCCCGGGGGCCGAGAACGACGTGCTGACCGTCTGGCGGGAGGTGCTCGGCGAGCAGTTCTGGGTGGCGAGCCGGGACGAGGCGATCGAGGCGGGCTGGTTCGGCCCGAAGATCGACGAACGTGTGCACGGCAGGATCGGCGATGTCGTCGCGGCGGCCCACGACGACGTGGTGATCACCGCCTCGGTCAACGAGCCGCACGAGTCCGCGATGGTGGGCATGCACGGCTCGATGACCCCCGTCGAGCAGCTCGTTCCACTCCTTGAAGTACGCTCGTAGCCGCTTTTCCCCGCTACCGCCTCCCCAGGTCCGCTTCGCCCCGCCCGAAAGGTGCTCAGCCCCTCATGCCCGAGCTTGTGTTCTTCTCCGGAACGATGGACTGCGGAAAGAGCACGCTGGCGCTGCAGATTGCGCACAACCGGTCGGCGAGGGGGCTGCAGGGTCTGAACTTCACCCGTGACGACCGTGCGGGGGAGGGGAAGCTCTCTTCACGGCTCGGGCTGGTGACCGAGGCGGTCGAGGCGGTGCCGGGCATGAATCTGTATGCCTATGTCGTCGACCGGGTGTCGCAGGGCGGCAAGGTCGACTACTTGATCGTGGACGAGGCGCAGTTCCTGGAGCCGGTGCAGATCGATCAATTGGCGCGGGTCGTGGATGACTTGGGCCTGGATGTCTTCTCCTTCGGGATCACCACGGACTTCCGCACGAAGCTCTTCCCCGGCTCGCGGCGGCTGATCGAGCTGGCGGACCGCCTTGAGACGCTGCAGGTGGAGGCGATGTGCTGGTGCGGGGCGCGTGCTACGCACAATGCCCGCACGGTGGGTGGCGAGATGGTGGTGGAAGGTGAGCAGGTCGTGGTCGGTGACGTGAGCAGCCCCGCTGCGGACGTTGGCTACGAGGTGTTGTGCCGGCGTCACCATCGTCGCCGTATGACGAGCGGTTCCGTCCGTGCCGGCGCGCTCTCGCCGGACGTTCTGCCGGTGGGCTCTGACTGAGAGTTGCCGGCCGAAAGGCCGTGGCCCACTGTGCGGTGGTCTGCAGAGCCTCCGGTCTCCGCCTGCACCCGGGGCACCTGCTTCCAGCCGCAGCTGGATGTCGTGGCCGACCTGGCCGGGGTGGTCGTCACCAGCGACGCCACGCACACCTTCGAGCGCGAGCACGCCGACTACCTTCTCGGTCGCGAAGCCCACTGCATCGTGATCGTCAAAGGCAACCGGAGGAAGCTCCGCAAGCAGCCCAGAATGGTGTCCTGTGTGGCGAGTTCGAGGAAGCTTCTGTAGCAGCAGAGGGCGGCGGCGAGGCTGAGAAGGACCAGGTAGTTGCGGGGGAGACGTTCGTAGCGCTGGTCGAGTCGGTGGTAGCCGGTCAGCCAGGACATGGTGCGCTCGATGACCCGTCTGCGGCGTCCTGCTCGTTCGCCGGACTCGACCGGCCCAGGGTCCGCTCAACCATCCAGCGTCTCGGCAGCACCACGAACCCGGTCGTCTCGTCGCTCCGCTTGACGACCTGAAGGGTGATGGGGAGTTCGGCGCGGACGAAGTCGACGAGGCGGCCGGTGCAGCAGCCGTCGGCTGCTGGACGAACCGACGCCCGGCCTGGACGCCGACGCCGAACCGCTGGTGATCGGGGCTCTGCGGCAGCTGGTCGCAAGCCGGACAGTGGTCATGACCACGCACCGCCCAGCACTGCTGGGCATGGCGACCCGCACGGTCCGGCTCACTGCGACGCCGCCCACGTCAGGGGGCCGGAACGAGGTGCCGTACCTGTCGCCGCCCGCCCGCCAGGAATTACGGGACAGCCCTGAGTACGGACACCACAGAAACTCTCCTGGCTCCGGGCCGCTACCGCCGTCACAGTGAAACTACGAAGGCTTCGCTGTGGGATTCGTTTCGCTGAATGGAATCCACTGACCCCCCACCTAAAGTAACCCACCGGGTTACGCCCTTCGAATACCCACCGAGGGGGCATGATCCGGTCGCCTATCTGCCTGAAAAGGCCAATCCCGGATCGGTCTTGGATCACACCCGCCTGTGCGGCGGGGAATGCGTAGAAGGAACGATGACCATGAATGCGAACTCCTCTGTGCTGGTCCGGCGGTCACGCATGTGCCTGGCCGCTGTCGCCGTTGCCGGAGCACTGGGACTGCTCAGTGCGTGCGGCGGATCGTCACAACCCAAACCATCGGGCGCACTGAGTCCCGGCACTGGCCAGACCCTGCCCGGAACGCCCGGTGCCTCCGGAACGGGCGGTACGGTCAGCCCCCCGCCGATCACGCCCTCGACCTCACCCACCGCCGGCCAATCGTCCGCTCCGGCGGCCGCCAACGCGGTGACGATCAAGAACTTTGCGTTCTCCCCGGCCAAACTGACGGTCAAGGCGGGCACGAAGGTGACCTGGACCAACACCGACCCCGACACTCACACCGTCACCAGCAAACAAGGATCGGGCGGGCCGCTGAAGTCGGCAGGCCTGGCCACCAACGACACCTACAGCTACACCTTCACCAAACCCGGCACCTACCCCTACTACTGCACCATCCACCCGTTCATGACCGCCACCGTGGAGGTGACCCCATGACCGGACCCGCACACGACTCCAGCGACGACGGCGAGCACGGCATGTCCCGCCGTCAGCTCATGCGGCACTCCGCCTGGTTCGGTGGCGCCGTCATCCTGACAGTCACCGGGGGAGAGGTGATCAGCCATATCCCGGGCTCGACGGACCCCACCCCGGCGGGCAGCACAGACCTGCGATTCGTGCAGATCTCCGACAGCCACATCGGCTTCCACGGCCCGGCCAACCTGAATGTCGCCGGAACGCTCACCGCAGCGATCAACCAGGTCAACTCACTCGGATTCCGCCCCGACTTCGTTATGCACAGCGGCGACCTGACACACCTTTCCACCCCCGCCCAGTTCGACCAGGTCAAGCAGATGCTGTCGCAGCTGCGCACGGACCGGATCTTCACCGTGCCGGGCGAGCACGACTCGATCGGGGACAACGGACGCGCATACCGAAAAGCTTTCGCCAAAAACACCCTCGGTGACGGCTGGTACAGCTTCGACACCCACGGTGTGCACTTCATCGCGCTGGTCAACACTCTGCACCTTGAGCAACTCGGCCACCTGGGCAGCGAGCAGATCGATTTCGTCCGCAAGGACATCGCCGGCCTGTCGTCGGACACCCCCATCGTCGTCTTCAGTCACATCCCGTTGTTCGCGATGTATCCGAAGTGGGGCTGGGGCACCGACGATGCGGTGCAGGTGCTGTCGATGCTGCGTCGTTTCTCGTCGGTCACGTGCCTCAACGGGCACGTCCACCAGCTGTTCACCAAGACCGAGGGCAACATCACCTTCCACTCGGCCGCTCCCACCTGCTACCCGTTTCCCAAGCCCGGCCAGGGCCCCGGACCCATTCCGCAGGTGCTGCCCGCCGGACGCCTCAAGGACGCACTCGGCATCCGCACCGTCAGCTACCGGCAGGGCAGCCACGCACTGGCGGTCAAGGACGAGAAACTGGCATGAGCAGCCGGAGCCTGCCCGCCCTCGTACTGCGCTTGGTGCTCGCCGCCGCGCTCGCGGCAAGCGGATACATCCACGCCCAGCTCTACATCGACGGATACCGCTCCAACCACGTCATCGGCCCGTTGTTCCTGCTGCAGGCCGGCGCCGCCTTCGCGGTTGCCGCACTTCTCCTGTTGGCGGCGCCCCTGCTGCTCCGGATCGCCGCCGCCGCAATCGCCATGGCGCGCTCGCCGGGTTCGCCGCATCCCGCACCATCGGATTGTTCGGGTTCACCGAACGCGGCCTGCAGCCCGCCCCGCAGGCGCTGCTCAGCCTCGTCGCCGAGACGCTCACCCTGCTGACTGTCGTGGCCCGGCAGGTATTCGAGCTCCGGCGACACCGTCGCACCCGGCCGCACGCACGACGAGACCAGCCGAGCGCGGCCCGACCTCCGCACCATGGCGCCGGACAGATGAACCAGACACCGACGCGCCTCCCACACGGCGGACACGACCCGGTGCGGCGGCCCACCAGCCGGCCGACAAGTGGCAGGCCGGCTGTCGAAGAGGGAGTATGGACAGGAAGCGTGCGCTTCGTGCGCTGACCGCGTGTCCGCGCGAACCGTAGAATTTTTTTGGAAAGCGCACCCGGCTGATGACGAGGCTCGAATTTCTTGCACGAGCCATGAGATGCGCAGTCTTGGGATGACGTGATTCTGTTGCCCTGAGACGCGCCCTGACGGTTCGCGACACCGGCACAACAGGCGGTCGCGAGCGGGACCGATGCGCGACCGTGCGTGTCGGTCTGGAAATTGACCGTGCGTTCCGGTCTGAACCAGAGCAGATGTCGCGGGGTTTTGTTTTCGAGCGACGGGCACGTCGTTCCCAGGGAGCCCCTCGACGGTTGAGTACCTTCTGCCGCACTTCGCCACTCCACCTGTAGGAATATCCCGAACATTCGATCGGAAACGGGGCCTGCGCATGGGATGGCTCACTTTTTATTACTTCATATCTTATGTTCCGTACGCCATGCTGGTGAAGGCACTGGCCAGCGGAGTGACTCCGCTTTCGGGGAAGCCGGTCAACGGCTTTGAGTTGCTGCCCGCAGCGGCCCTCGGGCAGCTCGTGGTGATGCCTGTGTTCGTAGCCCTGTCGGGTTGGTGGCGGCACATGCGGCGGGGTGAGATCGGGGGGCGTCGGATTCCAGCGGCCGGTCGGGAAACGCTGGCAGCCGGCTTCTTTGCTTCGCTCATTATCGGCACCACCACGATGAACTACACTTTTTCCGGCATTTCGATCCTCTTCATGCTGTTGTTGATGCGCGGGGGAGTTCTGGCTGTCTCCCCGTTGGTCGACAAGGCGCGCAAACGGCGGGTGACGACATCTTCCTGGGTGGGGTTGTGCCTCAGCCTGATCGCGGTTTCAGTGGCACTCGGTGATGTGAACAGCTACCACCTCACGCTGGCTGCCGTGCTGAGCGTCCTGATCTACCTCGTCGGCTACGTGGGCCGGTTCGAAATCATGAGCCGGGTGGCCAAGTCGGGGGTTCTCGCAACAGACCGCCGCTTCTTCGTGGAGGAGCATGTCGCCGCACCTGTTTGGCTGATTCTGCTGCTGGCGGCAGGGGCACTGGCCGGGCAAGCACAGTTGCGTGCGGGCTTCACCACATTCCTCGGTACCCCTGTCGCGTGGGCGGCGGCGGGCACAGGCGTGGCGTACGAGGTGCTGTTCGTCTTCGCTTCGCTGATCTACCTCGACCGGCGCGCGTACACCTGGGGCGTGCCGGCATGGGCGTTCGCCAGCCTGATGTCCGGTCTGGCCGCCTCCTTCTCGCTGGCGTGGATGGCCGGGCTCCGAGCTCCGGGGGCCGCACAGCTCCTCGCGCTCGTCTTCGGCGTCGGCGCGGCGGCGGCGCTGTCCTACCCGTCGGCCGTCACCTGGTGGCGGGCACGCGCCACCGGGGCGGCGTGCCGTGTGTTGTTCGTCTGCGGCGGGAACACCTCCCGTTCGCCCATGGCCGAGGTCATCGCGTGGGCCCAGGCCGCGGAGGCGGGAGTCGCGTACGCCTTCCGGTTCTCCAGCGCGGGCGTTGCGACGACGCGGCCCGGGGACCCGATGGCTCCCGAGGCCCGGTCCGCGCTCGCCGAGCTCGGACTGGACCGAGTGCCGGGCCGGGGGAATCCCCGGCTTCACCGAGCACGCCCGGTCACCCCTGAGCTCTGCCGGGACAGCTCCGTCATCTACTGCATGACCCGGGCCCATCGCCACAGGGTGATCGCCGTGGCACCCGAGGCCGAGGGCCGCACCCTGTGTCTGGATCCGCGCTGTGACATCCCCAATCCGGAAGGGCAGTCCCCGGAGGTGTACGGCCGGTGCGCCCGGCACATCCAATGGTCCGTCCGCGTCCGCCTGGGCGAACTCCTTCGCTCCGACCTCGTCGCGGCGCACCGTCGAACCGCAACACCCGGGTGCGGCAGGTGATCGCGGTGATCGGCGGCATCCCGGAGGCGTTGGTGGACGCACTGTGCGACGCGTTCGACCACGGTGATCGGCCCACGCCCGAATACGCCGCCCGGCCGCCGTCGCCGGCCGACGTCGTCGAACGCCGTGCCCGCGCCGCCGGGTCGGGAGCGCTGCCGGCCAAGGGGGACGCCGCCGCGGACACCGCTGCCGCACGGGCGCACTTCCGCGACAACCTGCGCTCCTACAGGCCGCCGACCGCCGGCTACGCGGACGTCCTGCGCCTGCGGCCGGGCATCGACTCCGACCTCCCCATCGTGTGCACCCCGGCTGCCAACCGGTTCGTCCTGCCGCAGGCCCTTCCGGAGGAGTACGTCCAATGGAGCGGCTGACGAACGGGTGCGACGCCGCCGACACGCGGCGGGCTCACATAGTCGCAGTGATCGCCCAACCCGAGGATCTCACCACGCCTCGCCTGCGCGGCCTCGCAGAGGTGGCCGACGCGCTGGAGGTGCGTGCCGACCTGGTCGGCGACCCCGATCCGCACCGGCTGCGCCGACACTTCACCGGCCCGGTGACCTACAGCCTGCGCACCCCGCGCCACGGCGGCCGCTCGGCTGCCGGCCCGGTCGAACGCCGCACCCGGCTCCTCCGCGCGGCGGACCACTATGACGTGGTCGATCTGGAGGCCGTGGACGACCTGGTCCCGGAACTGCTGGCGGGCATCCCCGCCCGGCAGCGGCGCGTCTCCTGGCACCAGCCCGAACCCGCACGCCCCGAGCGGAGCGCCGCCCGCGGGGCAGACGTGCTGGAGGCATCCGCGGAACTGCGGGAGCGGTTCGCCGCGATGGCCACCACACCTGCGCTGCTGTACCTCCTCGTGCCGCAGTCGGGAACCCAGTACGGGTCGGCCTCGCCACTGCTGCTCACCGGGCTCGGGCGCTCCGACGTGACGGCGTTCGCGTCCGGTCCGGCCGGCACCTGGACGCGGGTGCTGGCGCCGTGGCTGGGCGCGCCCCTCGCCTTCGGCCGGGCCGGTGCCCCGGGAGCTGACGGGATGCCGAGCGTGGGCCAACTCCAGAGCGACTACGGACTGCCCGCTCTGCCACCGCTCAGCGCCCTGTTCGGCATTGCCGGCCATGCCCCGGGACGCTCGCTGTCACCCCGGCTGCACAATGCGGCGTTGCGGGAGCTGCGGCTGCCCGCGCTCTACCTGCCCTTCCAGGTGGACACGTTCCCCCGCTTCTGGCACTGGGCCAACGGCTTCGGGGCGCTGGCCCGGCTGCCGCTACGCGGGCTGACCGTGACCGCTCCCCACAAGCAGAGCGCGGTCGAAGTGGCCGACGTCGTCGGCCCGCAGGCGCTGCGGTGCGGCGCGGCCAACGCTCTGTGGCTCGATGCCGGGCGCTGGCGGGCGGCCACCACCGACACCGCCGCCGCCCTGCACATCCTTGCCCGGGCCGGGGTCGATCCCCGCGGCCGCAGGGCCGCCGTCATCGGTTGCGGCAGCACCGGGCAGGCCGTCGCGCTGGCCCTGCTGCAGGCCGGAGCCCGGGTGACCCTGGTCAACCGGGGGCATGCGCGCGGCCGGGAGGCCTCCTCGCGCCTCGGGGCTCCCTACGTACCGCTCTCCCGGTTCTCCCCGGCAGGACACGCTGTGCTCGTCCACGCCACGCCCTTGGCGGAAAGGCAACCGTTTCCGGTTGCCGCCGTCGACCCGGACGCGGCGGTGCTGGAAATGGTCTACCGCGATCCGCCGACCGCGCTCATGAACGCCACCCGCGCCCGCGGACTGATCGGCATCGACGGCTGGGACGTCCTGCTCGTCGAAGTGAGCGAACAATTCCAGCTGTTGACAGGCCATCCGTTCCCCGACGCGCTGCCACTGCGCTCCCTCTGCTTCGGCCAGGTCGGGCGCGCCGACGTCCACGACCCCACCGAGCCGGAGGAACCGTCCCCGATGCAACCCACGAGCGGAGAGGCGCCATGACAAGCCGTTCGGCCTCCCCCGCCGGACCGGCCGCACCGCGGTCGCCGGACACCCCCGACGTCTCGGCGCTGCTGGGCGACTGGGTCAACACCGACCAGGGCAGTTCGCAGGGGGCCCTACGGCTGAACGTGACGGGGCACGAGAAGGGCCTGTTCGTCAGGGCTTTCGGCACCGGCAGCCCGCAGTCGCGCGACTGGGGTGAGGTGCCGGCGGTCGTGTACACCGCGCCAGGAACCCCATCGACCGCCTGGTCGTTCTCGGCGATCTACCACTTCGGCTCGCTGCGCACCGTCCTGTGCGCCTACCACAAGACGGGCATCCTGGTGGCCACCACGAGCAATATCTTCAGCGATGGCGGCGGGGGAGCCGACCACTGGGCCCGCTCGTTCTTCCACAGGGCGGAGGGGCGGACATGACGGCACGAACGGTCGATGCGGCGCCGCTGGCCGGTGGCTGGGTCAACTTCGACACCACCGCCACAGGTATCCACCGGGTCGATGCCGAGGTCGACGGCAGCCGGCTCATGCTGCGGATCACCGAGCGCGGCGCCCCGGACCCGTCACAAGAGGCGACCGTACGGACCGCAACGCCCGTCACCGGCGCCCCCCTGCCCGCCGTCCCGCTGGCCGATGACATGGACGCCCGCGAGGCCGTGGCCTTCCTCGCCGAAGGTCCGCTCGGCTCCCGCCGGGTCCTCCTCTGCGGCTACCTCAACCGCGGCCTGCTGACCATCGATGTCCATACCGTCCACACCGCCGATCCGCAGACACCGAACGTGATGTACCGCGCCCACTTCTACCGTTCGGAAGGGGCCGTCCTGCTATGACCGACGACCTGGGCCACGGTCCGGCCCGCGGTCCGGTGGCCGGGGGCGACCGGGTCGTTCTCGACGCCGTGGCGAAGCTGGCCGCGGACAACTTCGCCCCCCGCGCCGAGGAATACGACCGCAGGGCCGCCTTCCCCGCCGAGGACTTCGACGACCTGTTCTCCGGCGGGTTCCTGGCCGCCCCTGTGCCGCGGGAGCACGGCGGCCTGGGCTACGGCCCCCAGCAGCGCAACACCCTGCCCCTGTGGGAGATCACCACCACGCTGGCCAAGGCCGATCTGTCACTGGCCCGCTGCTGGGAGGGGCACGCCAACGCGCTCGTCCTCATCGACGCCCTGGCCGGCCCGGAGCAGAAGCGGCACTGGTTCACCGGCGTGGTCGAACACGGAGAGAAATGGGCCGCATGGAGCGGCGAACCCCAGGCCCCCAAGCCGGGCGAGACCGGTCGCTTCGGCACCATGCTGACACCCGTCCGCGGCGGCTGGACCCTCCGCGGCAGCAAGGCGTTCGCCACCAGCGCCACCGGAGCCCAGTGGGCGATCCTGCTCGTCGATCCGGCCGGCCCCGGCGGAGCCCGGCACAGCCGAGCGGCCCACGGAGAACTCCTGCTGCTCGCCTGCGACCTGTCCGACCCGACTGTGACTGTGGACAGTTCGTGGTGGGACCCGATCGGCATGCGTGCGACGGTCAGCCATGTGGTGCGGTTCCACGACACCTTCGTCCCGCGCGAGCATCTCATCGGCCGCCCCGGCGCCTACTTCGAAGGGCACTGGCAGACCGCTTTCATCCCGCACTACGCTGCCAGCTTCCTCGGGGGCGCTCTGGCCGCGAACGAATACGGGCTCGGGTACCTGATGCGGCAGGGCAAGGGCGGTGATCCCCATGTGCAGCAGCGGGTGGGCAGCATGGCGGTCAACATCGACACCGCCCGCCTCTGGTTGCGCCACGTCGCCGGTCTGTGGGACGAAGGCAGGGTCGAGGAGGCGCGCATCGCCGGCAGCAGGGCCTGGCATGTGATCGAGCATGCGGCGGAAGAGACAGTGCACCACGTCATCCGCGCCTGCGGTGCCCGCAGCCTGATCCGCCCGAGCCCCGTGGAGCGGATCCTGCGCGACCTGACCTTCTACGAGCTCCATGACAACGACGACCACGTCCTGGCGACCATCGGGCAGGCCGTACTCGGCGAGCAGCACGACCCGTCGTTCCACAGACCATGACTCCGAACCCCCAAGCCAAGTAGGGGAACACGTCGTCGCAGGGTATCCATCGGCGAACGTGATTCACGTCTGTCGCAGCCTTGATCACTGCACATCGCCACACGCGAGGGCCATCTCCGCTGTGGGCTTCCAGCCCGCACAACGCGCTCCGATCACCGTCGTGCACCTGCGAAGGGCCGCACTTCGGCCATGTCCGTCCGCTCGCCCTCGTCGTCCCGGCCGGCGCCGTAGGCGGTCCGAAGACCCGGGCACCCATGGCTCCACGAACACGGCCCCTCCTTCACCCGGGTCGGCATGTCGCTCTCATCGGCCGTCCGGCCCAACCGCTCTCCTTGATTCGCGTACCTGCTGGCGCGCCGACTGGACCCGGCAGCGACTCTTCGGACGTACTGGCGAGATCGGCCCGCAATGCCTGGAGAACCTGTTGAGAAACCCTCCCCTCGCGACCGCCCGGGCCGCCGTTGACGCCATGCGCGCCATGGTGCACAACGGTTGCTCCGGCGGCAGAAGGACGACGATCGCCGTGAGCCCGCAGCCCGCACCGGCGGCGGTCGCATCCGCCCGCACCGATCCTCACTCCGTCTCCGGGCCGTCGGTTCACACCACCGGCACTCCCGGCGCCGCGCTCGGCACCACGTGGTGTGCCGTCCAGCTCCAGGGCGACACAATCGGGAGCGGGGGTGGCTGATCCCGTGGACGGCATCGCTCACCCTGCCGGCCGCCAGCGGCTCCACGGCGTCCTGTGGATGCTCCTGCCCGTGGCGGTCATGGTCGGCCTCTACTGGTACGGCCGAGTACACACCCCCGTCTACGAGAACAGCCTCTTCGGGCAGCGCGGCGACGACGCCAGACTGCTCAAAGCCCAACTCGGCTCCGCGCTACTGGGCCTGGCGCTGGTTCAGCTGCTTCTCGCCCTCTGGATGTACGGCCGCCTGCCCGCACTGCGAACCGCACCGCACCGGGTCAACACGACGCACCGCCTCATCGGTCTGACCGCCTTCCTCCTCTCCCTCCCCATCGCTCAGCACTGCATCACCACCTACGGCGTCCAGCTGACCGACACCCGCCTGGCGCTGCACTCGCTCACCGGCTGCTTCCTCTACGGGGCCTTCGTCGCCAAGGTCATCGTGGTCCGCCACCGCCACTGGCCCAGCTGGGCACTCCCTCTGGCTGGAGGCACCCTCGTCACCGCGATCGCCCTGATCTGGTACGCCGCCGCCTTCTGGTATCTGAACGGCTTCCAGGCACCCGGCCTGTGAGCAGAGCGCGAGACGTCTCTCCCTGCGGCCAACGACGGGCCGGGGGCATGAAGCCAGCCCTGCCCGTTGTTCTCGTGGCAGCCGGGACCCCAGGGAACGGGCCGACCGGGTCGAGACCCTTCAGGCCGAAGCTCTCTGCTGGTGCGGCGCACGGGCCGCGCACAACGCCCGTACGGTCGGCGGCGAGACGGTCGTCGAAGGCGCCCAGGTGGTCGTGGGCGACGTCAACGAGCAGGCGGGCGAGGTCGGTTACGAGGTGTTGTGCCGGCGGCACCGCCGGCGCAGGACGACCGGCGCCGCCGCCCGTGCGGGCGCGCTCTCGCCGGACGTGCTGCCCGTCACCTCGGCCTGAACCCGTCCCTCCGGGCGTCCGGCACGGATGCTTAGGATGACGCTGTGAACACGGTGAGCGGAACAGAGGCCGAGGCGGAACCGGGCCCGTCGGGCAAGGTGCAGCCGCGGCAGCTGATCGTCACGGTCTACGGGCTGTACGCGCGCGACACCGGCGGCTGGATGTCCGTGGCCGCGCTGATCCAGCTGCTCGACGCCCTCGGCGTCGAGGGGCCGACCGTACGGTCCTCGGTCTCCCGGCTGAAGCGCGCCGGACTGCTCGAAGCCGAATCGGTGTCCGGGTCGGCCGGTTACCGGATCTCGCCCGAGACCGAGCGCATGCTGCGCGACGGCGATCCGCGGATCTTCGCGGCCCGAAGGGCCACCGTGGAAGAGGGCTGGGTGCTGGTCGTCTTCTCCGTGCCGGAGTCCGAGCGCGCCAAGCGGCACACCCTGCGCACCCAGCTGGCCCGGCTCGGCTTCGGTTCCGTGTCCGCCGGGGTGTGGATCGCGCCGGGACATGTCCACGGCGAGGTGGAGGACATGCTGGCCCGGCACGGGCTGCGCTCGTACGCCGATCTCTTCCGGGCCGACTATCTCTCCGTCGCCGGGGACGAGGGCGAGGACGGGAACGGGGACCTGCCCGCGAAGGTACGTTCCTGGTGGGACACCGTCCGGCTGCAGCAGCTGTACGTCGAGTTCCTCGCGGCGCACCGTCCGGTGGCCGCGCGGATCGCGAGCGGCGGCCGGGTGACGGACCGCGAGGCGTTCACGACGTACATCAGGGTCCTCACCGACTGGCGTCGGCTCGTCTATCTCGACCCCGGCGTCCCACGCGAACTGCTGCCCGCCGAGTGGAGCGGAACCGAGGCGTCCGAACTCTTCGACGAACTGCACTCCCGGCTGGCCGGTCCCGCCCATCGGCATGTCGAACGGGTCCGGACCGGCTGACCCCGCCACGCGGCCGGGGCCGGTCCGCCCCGGCCCGGCGGCTCAGCGGGCGGCCGACCGTACGATCGTGAACACCGCACCCTCCGGGTCCGCCACCATCGCCACCCGGCCGCCCGCCCCCTCCCGGGGCGGCTGCAGGACGTATCCGCCGATTTCCACCACGCGATGCGCTGCCTCGTCGGTGTCGTCGACCTCGAAGTACGTCATCCAGTGGGGGCCGCGGTCGCGTGGCAGGGCATGGCCGACGCCGTGCAGCGAGGCCACCGGACGACCGTGCAGATGAAGGGTCTGGTAGTCGAAGTCGGCGGAGACGACCGCCTCCGCCTCGTAGCCGAAAACCGTCTGGTAGAACTTGCAGACCGTCGAGGTCTCGCGGGTCACCAGTTCGTTCCAGACCGGTGTGCCGGGGCCCCCCGCAAGCGCCGTACCAGGGTGCGCGGCGGCCTGCCAGATCCCGAAGACCGCGCCGCTGGGGTCGGAGGCGATGGCGAGCCGGCCCGCCTCACCCGCGTCACCCGAGTCGAGCGGCCCGACCGCGACCGTGCCGCCGCAGGAGCGGATCGATTCCGCCGTGGCATCGGCGTCGTCGGTGGCCAGATAGGTCGTCCAGGCGACCTGCAGATGGCGGTCGGGCGGCAGTTGCCCGATGCCCGCGACGACCTCTCCGTCGATCAGCGCGCGGACGTACGGACCCAGCTGGTCGGGGCCCGGCACGAACTCCCAGCCGAACAGACGGGCGTAGAAGTCCTGGGTCGTGCTCAGGCCGTGCACGAGCAGACTCACCCAGCAAGGTGTTCCGGGCGTGCGCCGGGCGGCAGCCTCGGTCATCGTCACTCTCTCCTCGGACCATCGGGGTGGCCGTACGGGGGGAACGGGGCCGGTATGCCGCCGTGCGGTACAGGATGTGTGCGCCCCGTGCAGATGTTGCACCACCCGGCCCATGATGCGCCCCGGCCGCGCCGCACTTTCCGCGATCTCGACGGAGGGACACCGTTTTGGCGAGAAACGTCCTCTTCGACGTTGTTACGGGTGGGGAGGCTGCTGCGCGAGGATGGCACTCATGAAGCCCATCATCACGGCATCCGAATACGCGAGCGAGTCGGCGGGGCCACGTCCGCCGGTGCTCCTGGACGTACGTTGGCAGCTGGGCGGTCCGCACGGCCGTCCCGACTACGAGGCCGGGCACATCCCCGGGGCGGTCTTTGTCGATCTGGATGCGGAACTCGCCGGTCCGGCAGGCAGGGGCGGTCGTCATCCGCTGCCCGATCCGGAGGAATTCGGTGCGGTGATGCGCCGGGCCGGTGTCTCCCGGGACACCCCGGTGGTCGTGTATGACGGCGGCCAGGGCTGGGCGGCGGCTCGCGCCTGGTGGCTGCTGCGCTGGACGGGGCACGAGGACGTCAGGGTCCTGGACGGCGGTCTCACGGCCTGGAAGGACGCGGAGGGGGTGCTCGGGACGGAGATCCCGACCCCGGCCGAGGGCGACTTCCGGCCGGTCCCCGGCGCTCTTCCGCTGTTGGACGCGGACGGAGCGGCGGCGCTGGCCCGCTCGGGTCTGCTGCTCGACGCGCGGGCCGCGGAACGGTATCGGGGCGATGTGGAGCCGATCGACCGGGTGGGCGGCCACATTCCGGGCGCGGTGTCGGCACCGACCTCCGAGAACACGGGGGACGACGGCCGGTTCCTGCCCGCCCCGTCGCTGGCGGCACGCTTCAAGGGCCTCGGCGCGGACCGGGCGCCGGAGATCGGCGTCTACTGCGGCTCCGGTGTCTCCGGCGCCCATGAGGTACTTGCCCTGGCCGTCGCCGGGATTCCCGCGGCGCTGTACGCGGGCTCCTGGTCCGAGTGGTCCGCCGACGAGTCCCGCCCGGTCGCCAAGGGCCCCGACCCCCGGTAACGGAATCCGCGCCGCCCGTCGGGGCCGGAGCCGACCTGGCGGGATCCGGCCGCATGCGGCGGGCGCGGCACGCGCCGCCCGCACGGTACGGGTGACGCGTCGGGCGGATACGGCACAAGGGCCCGTGCGCAGCGGCGTACGGGCCCTCGTCATGCTGCGGTCGCCCGCCTCAGTCCTGCTTCTTCCGGCGCGTACCGAAGACGATCTCGTCCCAGCTCGGCACGGCTGCCCGGCGGCCCGGCCGGACGCCGTCCGCCTCGGCCTGGCGGTCCGTCGTCCCGGTCAGCCGGTCGCGATGACCGGCCACCGCCCGCGGCATCAGTACATCCGCATAGGCGGAACCGGCACCCGCGGAGGCTGCCGCGGCCGGCGGCTCGTCGGCCTCCGGCCCCTGCGCGGCGGGTTCGAGGGCGGGCGGCTCGGGCGGTGCGGGACGCTCCGGCACCACCATGTCGCCGCGGAAGCTCGGTACGGCCTCCAGCAGGCTGGTCAGCGAATCCCGCTCCCCGGCCGAGATGCCCCCGAAGTGCTCCTCGGGTTCGGGCACGGGGGCCGGGGCCGTGGGCCGCTCCATCTGGCGGTCCAGGGCGCGGTCCAGCGGCCGGTCGCGGGGCAGCCGGGCGATCCGGGGCACGAACGGGAAGCTCGGCTCTGGCGCGGCGACGTCATCGGTCTCGCCGATCAGCGAACGTGCCTCGTCGTCCACCGCCTGGACCAGCCGGCGCGGTGCGTCGTACGTCCAGCTCGCCGAGTGCGGCTCGCCCGCGACCCGGTAGACCAGCAGGACCTCCCAGGTGCCGTCGTCACGGCGCCAGGAGTCCCACTGGACGGTCTCCTTGTCGGCACCGCGCAGCAGCAGCCGTTCCTGCACGGCCTCGCCGAGCTGGGGGCCGGCGTTCTCGCCGGGACGGCGCACGGGGGTCTTCCGGGCCCGCTCGGCCATGAAGGCGCGCTCCGCGAGCACGGGGCCCTCGAAGCGGCGGACACGGTCGACCGGAATCCCGGCGAACTGAGCGACCTCCTCCGCGGAGGCACCGGCTCGTATCCGCGCCTGGATGTCGCGAGGGCGGAGGTGGCTCTCCACCTCGATCTCGATCTGGCCCAGCCGCGCGCGGTCGTTGCGCACGGCGGCTCTCAGCCGCTCGTCGATCGGAAGCGTGTACTCCGTGCTGTCCGCAGCCTTGAGCACCAGTCGTGTGCCGTCGTTGGAGACGGCCACGACACGCAGTTCGGGCATGGGGACCTCCCGGGTGGTGCCTGCCGACGTCACGTGCGTCGCTGCTTCCGCTAGTCGAGTGTGGCCTGCCCGGGTGCAGCCTGCCACAACATTGCCGTGTTGCCCGGCGTGTCGGGCGTGAGCCCTTGATCGCCGGTATGACACGGTGACCTATTGTGCAACACAAAGCGACCGATGGTCACCTCGTGTAGCCAGTCCCCGTGTGATGACGTGGCGCCGCCGGATCGAGTGCCTCCTTCGGCCCCCTCCCGAAGATCCCGGACACCCGTGTGGGAGTCCGGCCCCAGGGCTCGCCACAGTACTCCATTCGGGCCATGCGGGTGGACCGCCGCGCCACCGAACTTCTCCTGAGGTGCGGGAGTTGAGTCGCCCCGCGGGTGCGGAACGCCCTTCGCGCGTGTCCTGCTTCACAGAATCCCCTGAAGTGGAACTATTCACTTCGCTCAAATGTCCCTTCCTGTTGCATGGTGGGAGAGATGTCAATCAAGGGCTGGAAATGGTGCAGAAGCCGGAAAGTGACATAGAGCCCAAAGAAAGGCGTATAGACCTGAGCCTGCCTCAGGTGGCGGGCAGCGCCGTGGCGGCAGTCGCGGCAGCGGTGGCGGCCTCGCAGCTGGGTGTGTACGGAACGATCCTCGGCGCCGGGGTCATGAGCGTCGTCGCCACCTGCGGCGGTTCGGTCTTCCAGCACTTCTTCCGCCGCACGGGGGAGCAGATCCGCGAGGTGACGGTCCAGGCGAAGCAGCCGGGCCGTGAGGTGACCGTGCACACGCGGGAGACGGGCACCCCTCGGGGGCCGCGGCCATCGGCGGCCGGAACACCTGACGGAGCCGCGGACGCCACCACGATGATGCGCGCCGTGGACGCCGCGGCCGTACGGGGCGAGACGGACGCCACGACCGTACTGCGCAACGTGGCGGACGATCCGGACCGCACGCGGCTGCTGAGGCCGCTCGACGGGTCACCGTCGCTCGCCACGGCCCGGTCGGCCCCGGACGAGGAGTTCTCCGAGGCCACCACTCACGGCACCCGCCTCCGTGGCTGGAAGCGGTCGGCACTCGGAGCGGCCGTGGTCTTCGCCGTGACGATGGGCGGGATCACCACGTTCGAGCTCGTCTCCGGCAACGGCCTGAGCGGTGGCCCGGGGACCACCGTCGGTTCCGTCGTGCGCGGCGGCGGGGAGCGGGGCTCCGGGTCGAACGACCCGGCACCGTCGACCGGCACCGACCCCGGCCGGAAGCAGAGCCCGGGGCAGGAGAGCGGCACGACGCCCGGCACGGACTCGCAGGGCGGGCAGAGCCGGAACCCGGACCCCGGCCAGGGCGGCCGTTCCTCGGCCGACCCGGTTCCCAGCCCCACGCCGTCCGACGGCACCGGCGGCCGGACGAGCCCGTCCCCGCAGGCCACGCCCTCCCCGTCGGCGCCCGGCGACGGCGGCGCCACCGACCCGAACCCCGCGGGTGCGGGCGGCGACGCCCCGGCGCAGGGCGACCGCGCCACCACGGGCACGGACACCGGGCAGTGAACGGCCGTCGTGCTCAGTCGCCCAGCACCCGGCGCAGGTAGTCGTTGCCGAAGAGCCGGTCCGGGTCCAGCCGGTCGCGTACGGCGGTGAACTCGCCGAACCGCGGGTACGCCCCGGCGAGGTACTCGGCGTCGCGGGTGTTGACCTTGCCCCAGTGCGGGCGGCCGGCGTGGGCGGTCATGATCCGCTCGACCGCCGTGAAGTACGCCTGGTAGGGCGTGCCCCGGTACAGATGGACGGCGATGTACGCGCTCTCCCGGCCCGAGGCCGTGGAGAGCGCGATGTCGTCCGCCGGGGCGGTACGGACCTCCACCGGGAAGCCGACCCGCAGCGGCGAACGCTCGACCATCGCCTTGACCTCGCGCAGCGCCTCCACGGCGGCCTCGCGCGGCAGCGCGTACTCCATCTCCACGAATCGGACCCGGCGCGGACTGGTGAAGACCTTGTACGGGATGTCGGTGTACGTACGGGCCGACAGGGCGCGACTGGAGAGCTTGGCGATCGACGGAATGGTGGCGGGCACCGCCCGGCCGAGCGAACACGCCACCTGGAAGATCCCGTTGGAGAGGAGCTCGTCCTCGATCCAGCCGCTGACCTTCCCGAGCGGGGCGGCGGGGCCCGCGCTGCGGTTGTTGCGCTTGGTGTTGCAGTTGCCGGTGTGCGGGAACCAGTAGAACTCGAAGTGCTCGTTCTCGGCGACCAGCTCGTCGAAGCCGGCCGTGACCCGGTCGAAGGCCATCGGCTCCTCACGGGCCGTCAGCAGGAAGACCGGCTCCACCGCGAAGGTGATCGCCGTGACAACGCCCAGGGCGCCGAGCCCGATCCGGGCGACGGCGAAGATGTCGGCGTTCTCCTTCTGCGAACAGGTCAGTACCGTGCCGTCGGCGGTGACCAGTTCGAGGGCGCGGATCTGCGCGGATATGGACGCCGAGTCGCGGCCGGTGCCATGGGTGCCGGTCGAGGTGGCGCCGGCGACCGTCTGCTCCATGATGTCGCCCATGTTGGTGAGCGACAGGCCCTCCCGGGCCAGGGCGGTGTTCAGCCGCTTCAGCGGGGTGCCGGCCTCGACGGTCACCGTCATCGCCTCGCGGTCGATCTCCCGGATGCCGGTGAGCAGATCCGGGCGGATCAGCACGCCGTCGGTGGCCGCCGTCGCGGTGAAGGAGTGCCCGGTGCCGACCGGTTTGACCCGCAGGCCGTCCTCGGACGCCCGGCGCAGCACCTCGGCGAGTTCCGCCACCGAGGCGGGGGACACGGCCCGTACCGGACGGGCGCTGACATTCCCCGCCCAGTTACGCCACGCGTTCGTCGTCGTCCGTGCGGTGTCGGTCATCTTCCCCGCGCCCTTCCGTAGGAACCGGCCCGCTGAGCCGGCGGTATCCCAGGAACGCCACCGCGGCCGCGAGCGCTCCCGCCACGGCGGGCACCGCGTACCCCGCCTCGGCCCCGGACGCGTCGACCATCCAGCCGGCGGCCGAGGAGCCGAGTGCCACGCCGACGGCGAGCCCGGTGCTGGTCCAGGTCATGCCCTCGGTCAGTTTCGTGCGCGGTACGTGCTGCTCGACGAGGGCCATCGTGGAGACCATCGTCGGTGCGATGGCGAGGCCCGCGACAAAGAGCGCCACGGCCAGGAACGGGAGGCTCCCGGCCAGTTGGAGGGGGATCATACTCACGGCCATCGCGCACACACCCACCAGCCACCGGGCGGACGCCTTCCCCTTGAGGCGCAGCAGGCCGAAGACGGCTCCGGCCAGGCAGGAACCCAGCGCGTACACGGCCAGTACGAGGCTCGCCGCGGCCTTGTGGCCCTGCTCCTCGGCGAAGGCCACCGTCACCACGTCGACCGCCCCGAAGATCGCACCCGTCGCCACGAACGTCACCACGAGCACCTGGAGGCCCCGGGCGCGCAGCGCGGTACCGCCGGTGTGCTGCTCGCGCGGATGGGGCACCGGCTCGGTGGCGCGCTGCGCGGTCAGCCAGTAGACGCCGACCAGCAGGAACCCGGCCGCGAGGAGCGGCCCCGCCTCCGGGAACCAGGCGGTGGACAGACCGATCGAGATGATCGGTCCGAAGATGAAGCACACCTCGTCGACGATCGACTCCCACGAGTACGCGGTGTGCAGCTGCTGCGGCGAACCGCGGTAGATCTCCGCCCAGCGCGCCCGGATCATCGAACCCACGCTGGGCACGCAGCCCGCGCCCGCCGCGAAGACGAAGAGCGACCAGTCCGGCAGCCGCTGCTGCGCGCAGATCAGGAGGCCGGCCACCGCCGCCAGCGCGACGAGGGTGGCGGGGCGCAGGACGCGGCGCTGCCCGTGCCGGTCGACGAGCCGGGAGATCTGCGGCCCGGCCACCGCCGCTGACATCGCCAGCGTCGCGGAGAGCGCGCCGGCGAGCCCGTAGCGGCCGGTGAGCTGCGAAACCATGGTCACCACACCGATGCCCATCATGGACAGCGGCATCCGGCCGAGGAATCCGGCCGCCGAGAACCCCTTGGTGCCGGGGGCGGCGAATATCGCGCGGTAGGGACTGGACAAGGAAGTCTCCGGAACAGCGTGATCGCACGCGCCTGTAATGCATGAATATGGCCGGTACAGCTTACGGTCGGGGTGGTCGGTCCGACAGCGGGGTGGGCCGGGTAATCGACGTCGGTGGGAGCACCGCCCGAGGCGAGTGGCAGGATCGATGCCATGTCCGATCTGCGCGACCCCGCTCCCTACGACGCCCTGCTGCTGCTCTCCTTCGGCGGCCCCGAAGGCCCGGACGACGTGGTCCCGTTCCTGGCGAACGTGACCCGTGGCCGCGGCATCCCCGAGGAGCGGCTGAAGGAGGTCGGCAAGCACTACTTCCTGTTCGGCGGCGTCAGCCCGATCAACGCCCAGAACAGGGCCCTGCTGGACGCCCTGCGCAAGGACTTCGCCGAGCACGGACTCGACCTGCCGGTGTACTGGGGCAACCGCAACTGGGCGCCGTACCTCACGGACACCCTGCGCGAGATGGTCGCGGACGGACGCCGCCGCATCGCCGTACTCGCCACCAGCGCCTACGCCTCCTACTCGGGCTGCCGGCAGTACCGCGAGAACCTCGCCGAGTCGATGGCGGCCCTGGAGGCCGAGGGGCTGCCGGTGCCCCGGGTCGACAAGCTCCGGCACTACTTCAACCATCCCGGATTCGTGCGGCCCATGGTGGACGGCGTGCTCGCCTCCCTGGCCGACCTCCCCGAAGGTGTACGGGCCGGGGCGCACCTCGCCTTCACGACGCACTCCATCCCCACCTCCGCCGCCGACACCTCCGGCCCCGTGGAGGAGCACGGCGAGGGCGGCGCGTATGTCGCCGCGCACCTGGACGTCGCCCGGCTGATCGTCGACGCGGTGCGCGAGGAGACCGGCGTCGAGTACCCCTGGCAGCTCGTCTACCAGTCGCGCAGCGGCGCCCCGCACATCCCGTGGCTGGAGCCCGACATCTGCGACCACCTGGAGGCGCAGCACGGCGAAGGGGTCCCCGCCGTGGTGATGGCCCCCATCGGGTTCGTCTCGGACCACATGGAAGTGCTGTACGACCTCGATACGGAGGCCACCGCGAAGGCCGCCGAGCTCGGACTCCCGGTGCGCAGGTCCGCGACCGTGGGCGCCGACCCGCGATTCGCCGCGGCCGTGCGTGAACTGGTGCTGGAGCGCGCGGCCACCGAACAGGGGCGCGGTGCGCAGCGGTGCGCGCTGGGAGCGCTCGGCCCGAGCCATGACCTCTGCCCGGTCGGCTGCTGTCCGGCCCGTGCCCTCAAGCCCGCCGCCGCAGGCGTCGACAGTCCGTACGCCTAGCGGTTACGGGACAGCCCTCAGCCCCCGCCGTTCGCCCGGAGACCTTGGAGCGCCGTGACCGACCCGAACCTGTCCGAACTGCTCGACCTCGCCCTGGAGGCCGCCCGCCGCGCCGGTGCGCTGCTGCGCGACGGCCGCCCCGCCGACCTGGGGGTGGCCGCGACCAAGTCCAGCCCGATCGATGTCGTCACCGAGATGGACATCGCCGCCGAGAAGCTGATCACCGGCTTTCTCACCGAGCGGCGCCCCCAGGACGGTTTCCTCGGTGAGGAAGGGGCCAGCGCGGAGGGCAGCAGTGGAATCCGCTGGGTCATCGACCCGCTCGACGGCACCGTGAACTACCTGTACGGACTGCCTACGTGGGCCGTCTCCATCGCCGCCGAGCGGGACGGCGAGCGGGTCGTGGGTGTGGTGGAGGCCCCGATGCGCCGCGAGACGTACCGGGCGGTGCTCGGCGGCGGCGCGTACGCGACCGGCGGTGGGTACGGCGAGGGCACCGCGCTGCGCTGCCGGCCGGCGCCGCCGCTCGATCAGGCGCTCGTCTCGACCGGCTTCAACTACGTCGGCCGGGTCCGTGCGCACCAGGCGGACGTGGCCCAGCAGCTGATCCCGCGGCTGCGCGACATCCGGCGCAGCGGCTCCGCAGCGGTGGACCTCTGCGATGTGGCCGCGGGGCGGCTCGACGGCTACTACGAGCGCGGGCTCCACCCGTGGGACCTGGCAGCCGGCGATCTCATCGCCCGCGAGGCGGGGGCGTACACCGGCGGCCGCCCCGGACTGCCCGCCGACGGCGATCTGACGGTCGCCGCGACACCGGGTGTCTTCGAGCCGCTGCAGGCCCTGCTGGAGGAGCTCGGCGCCTGGCACGACTGAGGGGCCGTCCGGGCCCGTCCCGGCACGCGAGAGGGCCCCTGACGCCGGATGCGGCATCAGGGGCCCGTCACGTGGTTCAGACGCGCGAGGCGCCGATTTCGACGCCGTGCTCGGCGGCGAGGCGGTGCAGGTCGTCCAGCTCGCCCTGCTCGACATCCGCGAGGAAGTCGTCGCCCGTCTCGCGAGCTTTCGTGAGGTCGGACTCGGTCGTCTTGATGCGCTGCAGCAGACCTGCGGTGAAAGCGTCCATAATGCGCCCCCTCATCGTGGGTCGGTGGCACGGGGGTGTGCCCGGGTTTCCCTCCGCACGGAGGCGGTAGGGCGGGTGATCACGCACTCTCCGGGGACGGAGTGGCCAGTGGCGCGCCACATTCAAGGCGTGATCGCGGGTGTGAATGCGTCCTCCCCGGCACCGAGCTCAGAGAAACCTCAACTGGCCCGGAAATCCTGCGGCTTCCCCGCGGCCCCGGCCGGCCAGCGCCGCCTTACCGCCGGTTTATACGCGTTGCGGGCAGGATGGAGCAGCACAGACCGATGCCGATGAGCGGCCCGCATCACGGACCGTGAGCGCATCGAGACGTTCCGAAGTTTTCGACGTTCTGAAGTTTCTAGGGAAGGACAGCGCCGTGCGCGTACTCGTCGTGGAGGACGAGCAGCTGCTCGCCGATGCGGTGGCCACCGGATTGCGCCGTGAGGCCATGGCCGTCGATGTCGTGTACGACGGAGCCGCGGCCCTGGAGCGCGTCGAGGTCAACGACTACGACGTCGTGGTGCTGGACCGGGACCTCCCTCTCGTGCACGGCGACGACGTCTGCCGCCGGATCGTCGAGCTGGGCATGCCCACCCGGGTGCTCATGCTCACCGCGTCCGGGGACGTCAGCGACCGGGTGGAGGGGCTGGAGCTGGGCGCCGACGACTATCTGCCCAAGCCGTTCGCCTTCAGCGAGCTCACCGCGCGGGTCAGGGCGCTGGGCCGGCGTACGACGGTGGCACTGCCGCCCGTCCTGGAGCGCGCCGGAATCAAGCTCGACCCCAACCGCCGCGAGGTCTTCCGGGGCGAGAGCGAGATCCAGCTCGCACCGAAGGAATTCGCCGTGCTGGAGGTTCTGATGCGCAGCGAGGGCGCGGTCGTCTCGGCCGAGCAGCTGCTGGAGAAGGCCTGGGACGAGAACACCGACCCGTTCACCAATGTCGTCCGGGTGACCGTCATGACACTGCGGCGCAAACTCGGCGAGCCGCCGGTGATCGTCACCGTGCCCGGTTCCGGGTACCGGATCTGACGGCCGATGCCCACCGTCCCGGCGCCGCCGGCAGCGCCCCCGAAGCCCACCTGGGAGCCCAAACAGCAGGAGCCGCCCTACTGGCTGCGCCCCACCATCCGGATAAGGCTCACGCTGCTGTACGGCGGCATGTTCCTGATCGCGGGCATCCTGCTCCTCTCGATCATCTACATGCTGGCCGCCCAGGCCCTCCATGTCGGCAGCGAACTGCCGTTCAAGATCGTGAGCGGCCAGGTCACCAGTGACGTGTGCAACTTCAGCTTCAGCGGCAAGACCACCTCCGACGCCGCCAACGCGGCCATGAACTCCTGCGTCAACCACCAGCGCCAGCAGGCGCTGGACACCCTCCTGAACCGGTCACTGCTGGCCCTGGTCGGCCTCAGCGTCATCGCCTTCGCCTTCGGCTACGCCATGGCGGGCCGGGTGCTCTCCCCGCTGGGCCGGATCACCCGCACGGCCCGCCAGGTGGCCGGAACCGATCTGTCCCGCCGGATCGAGCTGGACGGCCCGGACGACGAGCTGAAAGAGCTCGCCGACACCTTCGACGAGATGCTCGACCGTCTGGAGCGCGCCTTCACCGCCCAGCAGCGGTTCGTCGGAAACGCGTCGCACGAGCTGCGCACCCCGCTCGCGATCAATCGCACGCTGCTGGAGGTCCATCTCTCCGATCCGCAGTCCCCGCCGGAGCTCAAACAGCTCGGCAAGACCCTGCTGGCCACCAACGAGCGCAGTGAGCAGCTGGTCGAGGGCCTGCTGCTGCTCGCCCGCAGCGACAACCAGATCATCGAGCGCAAACCCGTCGACCTCGCCGAGGTGGCCTCGCGCGCGATCGACCAGACGCGCGGCGAGGCCGAGGAGCGGGGCGTGGAGATCCGCGGCGAGCGGGCCCCCGCCGTTGTCCAGGGCAACGGCGTCCTGCTGGAGCGGATCGCGCTGAACCTCGTGCAGAACGCCGTGCGCTACAACGTCCCCGAGCAGGGCTGGGTGGAGGTCACCACCGAGCTGCAGTCCGGCCAGGCCGTGCTGGTGGTCTCGAACACGGGCCCCGTGGTGCCCGCGTACGAGATCGACAACCTCTTCGAGCCCTTCAGGCGGCTGCGTACCGAGCGAACGGGCAGCGACAAGGGGGTCGGGCTCGGCCTGTCGATCGCGCGGTCCGTGGCGCGCGCTCACGGCGGCCGTATCCTCGCGGAACCCCGCGAGGGCGGTGGCCTTGTGATGCGTGTCTCACTGCCGGCCTGACGGGCTGGACGAGGCGATCCGCCCGCGTATTACTTTGTTCGCTTTGAGCGGAATTTTCGGGACCTGGGCCCGGATCGGCCGTGTGTGATCGATCACAGAAGCGAATGCGGGCACACCCACGCTCCGTGATCAGGGTCTTCACCGGAAAACCCGCAAAAGTCGGGGTTTTCGGGGTCTGATATCACGGGAAGTACACGGGGTGGCGCCCGTGAAGCGCGACACCGGGACCGTGTACGGTCCCCATCGCCACCCAAGCCGATCGCTCGCGAGCGGTTCTTTTGGGTGTCGATTGAGTAACAGACCTTGATGTGAGGCAAAATCTCCGCCTCGGGTCGGGCACAAGTCCGGCCTCTCACGCGTTACGAGCGCTGAGACACCGCAGACACCCAGAGGGGGAGAGCGACATGGCAACGGATTACGACACCCCACGCAAGACCGATGACGACGTCGACCAGGACAGCCTTGAAGAGCTCAAGGCGCGCCGGAGCGACAAGACGGCGTCCGCCGTCGACGTCGACGAATTCGACGCGGCCGAAGGACTGGAGCTGCCTGGCGCAGACCTGTCCAACGAAGAACTGGCCGTAAGGGTCCTGCCCAAGCAAGCCGACGAGTTCACGTGCATGAGCTGCTTCCTCGTGCACCACAGGAGCCAGCTGGCACGCGAGAAGAACGGCCAGCCGATCTGCCGCGACTGCGACTAGGTCGAGCCGGCCGTGGCAGGCGACACACCGTTCCGGAAGCGACGCTTGCGGCGCAAGAGGTCGTCGGAGGCGAATCAGGGCGGTACAGGCCCGGCGGAAGGCGTAGCAGCGCCTGCCGAGCGGTCCGCCCTGCCACCCTCCCCGGGGGAGTGGGACGACGAGCGGGGCCTGTCGGCCTCGCTCGAAGCAGTCACGGCAGAAGCAGTCACGGCAATCGAAGGACACGAAGGAGTCGACACGGCCGATGGGGCCGGACAGGTCGACAGGACGGAGCCCGTGACCGGGGCAGGCCGTCTGAGTTCAGTGAAACGGGGAGCACGCAAGGGCGGGGAGAGCGCCAGGGCCGCGATCGGTCATATCGCCGACCTGATCATCGAGAACGCTCCCCGCATCCCTGTGCGCGATCTCGCGACCCTGCGCAAGCAGTTCCCGGGCCTCGGGCCCGAGGAGCTGGCCGACAAGCTCATCGCGGGCGCGAGCAGAGCCACCGCCACCGTCGGCGCCGGTATCGGCGCGGCGGCCATGATGCCCGTACCGCCCGCCATGTTCGCCGAGCTGGCGGCGGAGATCACCGGCGTGGCCTCGATCGAGATGAAGCTCGTCGCCGAGCTGCACGAGGTCTACGGGCTGCGCCCACCGGGCGGGGTCATCCAGCGTTCCAGCGCCTACATCACCTCCTGGACGGAGGAACGCGGCATCGACGTCGCCCACCCGACGACGGTCAACGCGGCGCTGGGCGGCCAGATGAAACGTGAGCTGCGCCAGCAGATCATGAAGCGCATGGTGCGCGATCTACCGAATCTCGTCCCGTTCATGGTCGGTGCCGCCGTCGGCGCGGTGATGAACCGGCGCGACACCAGAAAGCTCGCCGAACGGGTCAGGAAGGACCTGCGCAAGCGCCAGATCCCTTGGGACCGGCTTCCGCAGCTGCCGCCGCTGGAGCGTCCGGACGTCCTGCGCAAGGGCCTGCCGGGCGAGCCGGAGAGGTAGCCGGCGTTCCCCGGGGCCGCCCGACGGACCTCGGCGCGTCCTGCGTCCGGGCCCGCACCGCGCCGTGTGCCCAAGGGCTGTCCCGTAATCCCCGGTGGATCGGCGTGCGGCGTCAGATGCGGTGCATCGCAAGGCGGAGGGACGCCCTCAAACTGGATGTATTCGGGTGTTCCGACAACGCGGCAAGATGCCGTAGCTGTCGGTGCACGCCCGCCACGGCACAGCCCTTAGGCCCGCACCGCACTGAGTGCCGCGACCAGGGCCTGCGGCTCGCGGGTCGACAGATAGACGTACGGCGTCGGGTCCTGCGGGTCGGTGACCTCCACCCGGACCGCCGTCGGGATGTAGCTGCGCAGCAGCATGAACGCGCGGGTGTCCGCCTTGTACGAGCGCCAGGCGCGCGCCTCCTCCGCGTCCAGCACCTCGGCCGCGCCGAGCGCCGTCACCGGAATCCGTGCGTCACCGGCCACCAGGGCGCCCGCGACCACGCGGATCCTGGCGGAACCGTACGAGCTCACCGCGACGGCGGACAGGGCCGTACCGCCCACCAGGCCGGCCAGTAGCGGCAGGGTGCCGAGCGGCAGCAGCATCAGGGCGCAGGCGATGCCGACCAGGAAGGCGATGAGCCACCACGAGCGGGGCGCGGTCAGTCGTTCTTCGAAGGGCGGGGCGGAAGGCTGCATGAAGCCAAGCTTGGCACGGCGCGACCCACGGGTGGCCGCGCGGGTAAGGTCTGCGCCTGTGAGTGGAACATCTGCGGCTCTGAAGCCCCCGGTCGGCGCGGTGAAACCGGTCCGGCACCCCGAAGCCCCGGCACCCGGCGAACTCCTCGGCGCGCACTACGAACACTGTTTCGGCTGCGGCGAGGGGCAACAGCACGGACTGCACCTCCAGGCACGGGCCGGCGAGGGCGTCAGCGTCACGGCCGAGTTCACCGTGAAGGCAGCCCACCAGGGCGCCCCGGGACTGGCGCACGGGGGCATTCTGGCCACCGCGCTGGACGAGACGCTCGGCTCGCTGAACTGGCTGCTGCGGGTGATCGCGGTGACCGGGCGGCTGGAGACCGATTTCGTGCGGCCGGTGCCGGTGGACACGGTGCTGCACCTCGACGCCGAGATCACCGCGATGCACGGCCGGAAGATCTACTCCCGGGCGACCGGCCGGATCGGCGGGCCGGACGGACCCGTGGCGGTCCGTGCCGAGGCCCTTTTCGTCGAGGTCGAGGTCGGCCACTTCATCGAGAACGGCCGCCCGGCCGAGATCCAGGCCGCGATGGCCGACCCGGACCAGGTCAAGCGCGCCCGCGCGTTCGAGGTGAACCCCTGATGCGCCGTCCCGTGGACGTACTGATCCGCCGTGTCGACCCCGAGGTGCCGATTCCGGCCTATGGGCACCCCGGCGACGCCGGGGCCGACCTGGTGACCACCGAGGCCGCCGAACTGGCTCCGGGCGAGCGGGCGGTGCTGCCCACCGGGGTGTCGATCGCGCTGCCCGACGGGTACGCCGCGTTCGTGCACCCGCGGTCCGGTCTCGCCGCACGCTGCGGAGTCGCCCTCGTGAATGCCCCGGGGACGGTTGATGCCGGGTACCGTGGAGAGATCAAGGTGATCGTCATCAATCTCGACCCGCGCGAGCCCGTGCGGTTCGAGCGGTTCGACCGGATTGCCCAACTGGTCGTACAGCAGGTCGAGAAGGTGCGCTTCCACGAAGTGGCGGAGCTTCCCGGCTCGGCCCGCGGCGAGGGAGGGTTCGGATCGACCGGAGGCCATGCTTCCGGTGATGTCGATGGCGTCAGGGGCGGGATCACCCAGGGCGGGAACAGCTACGCTTCGGTCGTACCCGACCGGGAAGGACAGTGACGTGTTCGGACGTCGCAAGAAGAGTGGTTCCGCCGAGGACGTGGCGGACGAAGCGCGCGAGGCCGAGCAGGTCGTCGACGAGCTCGATGACGCCGATGGGGCCGCCAGCGGCTCGCGTCGGGTGAATCTTCCGCCGGCGCCGCGGCCGGACGGACCGTGGGACATCACCGAGGTCTCCCAGCCCGGCGAGGGCCGGGTCGACCTGGGCGGCATCTTCGTGCCCGGTGTCGAGGGGATGGAGCTGCGCGTCGAGGTGGCCGGTGACGCGATCGTCGCCGCGACCGTGGTGCTGCGCGACAGCGCCATCCAGCTGCAGGCCTTCGCCGCCCCCAAGAAGGAGGGCATCTGGGGCGAGGTCCGCGACGAGATCGCCGGGGGCATCACCCAGCAGGGCGGGATCATCGACGAGGTCGAGGGCCCGCTGGGCTGGGAGCTCCGTGCCCAGGTCCCCGTACAGCTCCCGGACGGGACGAACGGCGTGCAGCTGGTGCGCTTCGTCGGCGTCGACGGGCCGCGCTGGTTCCTGCGCGGAGTGATCTCCGGCCAGGGCGCCGTGCAGCCGGAGGCGGCGGGGCTGCTGGAGACGGTCTTCCGGGACACCGTGGTCGTCCGCGGCGAGGGCCCGATGGCGCCGCGCGACCCGATCGTCCTCAAGCTCCCCAACGACGCCCAGATGGTGCCCGAGGGCGTCCAGCAGGAGAGCCAGGAGGGCTCGAAGTTCTCCGGCGGCATGGGCCAGCTCCAGCGCGGCCCCGAGATCACCGAGGTGCGCTGAACCGCTGATCCGACGCACGCTGAACCGACGTGCGCCGAGCTGATACGGGCATGCGCCCGGCACAGCCGAAGGCCGGTGGGCCGTATCCCCTTCCCAGGGGGTCCGGCCCACCGGCCTTTTCGCATGCGTCCCAAGGGCCCGGGACGAGCTCCCGGTGTGCACGGCAGGGGCGCGTAAGGGGCGCGTATGGGGCACGTATGTGCGCCGTCAAGGGCCTGCCCCCGCCCGTAAGGAAGCCATCAACGCAGGCCGGAACGGCCGAAACGCGAGGTTTGCTCAAGCGGTCAGAGATTCCGTACCTCATCTAGGAGCACACGATGGCCGATGTGGCCTTCGTCGTCACCACGATCGCGGTGTTCGCGTTGGTGGCTCTCATCGCCAAGGGGGTGGCCAAGCTGTGACCGCCGAAAATGTCGTCGGCCTCGTCGTGGCCGTTGCCCTGCTGGGCTATCTCGTCCTCGCCCTTCTGTACCCGGAGAGGTTCTGAGCCCGATATGAGCCCCGTCCTCGCTGGTGTGCTCCAGGTCCTCGCGCTCGTTGCGGCGCTGGGGCTGGCGTACCGACCGCTCGGCGACTACATGGCCGGCGTCTACTCCTCGAAGAAGCACCTGCGCGTCGAGAAGTGGATGTACAAGGCCATCGGCGCCGATCCGAACACGCAGATGCGCTGGCCCGCGTATCTGCGTGGTGTGCTCGCCTTCTCCGCGGTGAGTGTTCTCTTCCTCTACCTGCTGCAGCGGCTCCAGGGCAGTCTGCCCGGATCGCTCGGCTTCTCCTCGATCGACCCCGACCAGGCGTTCAACACGGCGGCGTCGTTCGTCGCGAACACCAACTGGCAGTCGTACTACGGCGAGCAGGCCATGGGCCACGTCGTGCAGACCGGCGGCCTCGCGGTGCAGAACTTCGTCTCGGCCGCCGTCGGCATCGCCGTCGCGGTGGCGCTGGTGCGGGGATTCGCCCGCTCCCGCACGGGTGAGCTGGGCAACTTCTGGTCCGACCTGGTGCGCGGCACCGTACGGATCCTGCTGCCCATCGCCGTGGCCGGCGCGCTGGTGCTGGTCGCCTGCGGCGCCATCCAGAACTTCTCCGGCATTCACGAGGTCGGCCAGTTCACCGGCGGTTCGCAGCAGTGGAACGGCGGTGCCGTGGCCTCCCAGGAGGTCATCAAGGAGCTGGGTACGAACGGCGGCGGCTACTTCAACGCCAACTCGTCCCACCCGTTCGAGAACCCCAACGGGCTGTCCAACCTGTTCGAGATCTTCCTGATCCTGGTCATACCGTTCGCACTGACGCGGACGTTCGGCCGGATGGTCGGCTCGCTCAGGCAGGGCTACGCGATCCTGGCGACGATGGGCGTCATCTGGCTCGGCTTCACCTCCCTGATGATGTGGACCGAGTTCGCCCACCACGGGCCCGCCTTCGACATCGCGGGCGGGGCGATGGAGGGCAAGGAGACCCGGTTCGGGATCGCCGGCTCGTCGATCTTCGCCGTGGCCACCACGCTGACCTCGACCGGTGCGGTGAACTCCTTCCACTCCTCGTACACGGGATTCGGCGGCGGGATCACGATGCTGGGCATGCAGCTCGGCGAGATCGCGCCCGGCGGTGTCGGCTCCGGCCTCTACGGCATGCTGATCATGGCGATCATCGCGGTGTTCATCGCGGGTCTCATGGTCGGCCGTACGCCCGAGTACCTCGGCAAGAAGATCGGCACCCGCGAGATCAAGCTCGCCGCCTGCTACATCCTGATCACCCCGGCGCTGGTGCTCTGCTTCACCGCCGCGGCGATGGCGCTGCCCACCCCGCCCCACTCGATGACCAACACCGGTGCGCACGGATTCTCCGAGGTGCTGTACGCGTACACCTCGGGCGCGAACAACAACGGTTCGGCGTTCGCCGGGCTGAACGCGGACACGCAGTGGTTCAACACGACGATCGGTCTCGCGATGCTGCTGGGCCGGTTCCTGCCGATGGTGTTCGTGCTGGCGCTGGCCGGTTCGCTCGCCGAGCAGAAGCCCGTGCCGGCGACCGTGGGAACCCTGGGCACGCACAAGCCGCTCTTCAGCGGACTGCTGGCCGGCACCGTCCTGATCATCACCGGGCTGACCTACTTCCCGGCCCTGGCGCTGGGGCCGCTGGCCGAGGGGCTGGCGTCATGACCACTCGTACGAAGCAAGAGGACTCGATGTCCACTCTCACCCCCACCCGGGCACCGCACCAGGACGCGCCCACGGGTCACCAGAGCGAAGGACGCGTCGGCGGGGGCCTGTTCGACCCCAAGCAGCTGCTCAAGTCCTTCCCCGACGCGATACGCAAGCTCGACCCCCGGGTGATGGTCAAGTCCCCGGTGATGTTCGTGGTGCTGATCGGTTCGGTGTTCACCACCGTGCTGGCGTGCCTGGACCCCGGCGACTGGTTCGGCTGGGCGATCGCGGTCTGGCTGTGGCTGACCACGATCTTCGCCAACCTGGCGGAGGCGGTCGCCGAGGGGCGCGGCAAGGCGCAGGCCGACACCCTGCGCAGGGCCAAGACCGACACCGTCGCCCGGCGGATGACCGGCGGGAACGAGGAGCGGGTGCCGGGCACCGAGCTCCGCGTCGGCGACCTGGTGGTCTGCGAGGCCGGAGACATCATTCCCGGCGACGGAGACGTCGTCGAGGGTGTGGCGAGCGTGGACGAGTCCGCGATCACGGGTGAGTCGGCGCCGGTCATCCGGGAGTCCGGTGGCGACCGCAGTGCCGTCACCGGCGGTACGAAGGTGCTCTCCGACCGCATCGTCATCAAGATCACGACCAGGCCCGGCGAGACGTTCATCGACCGGATGATCGCCCTGGTCGAGGGCGCCGCCCGGCAGAAGACGCCCAACGAGATCGCGCTGAACATCCTGCTCGCGTCCCTCACCGTCGTCTTCCTGCTCGCCGTCGTCACCCTCCAGCCCTTCGCGATCTACGCGGGCCAGAAGCAGTCGATGATCGTGCTGACCGCCCTGCTGGTCTGCCTGATCCCGACGACCATCGGCGCCCTGCTCTCCGCGATCGGCATCGCCGGTATGGACCGGCTGGTGCAGCGCAACGTGCTCGCCATGTCGGGGCGGGCCGTCGAGGCCGCCGGAGACGTCTCGACCCTGTTGCTCGACAAGACCGGCACCATCACGCTCGGCAACCGGCAGGCCGCCGAGTTCGTCCCCGTCCGGGGCACGACCGAGGCCGAACTGGCGGACGCGGCCCAGCTGTCCTCACTGGCCGACGAGACGCCCGAGGGCCGCTCGATCGTCGTGCTCGCCAAGGAGAAGTACGGGCTGCGCGAACGCCACCAGGGCGAGCTGCGGCAGGCCGAGTGGGTCGCGTTCACCGCCCAGACGCGCATGTCCGGCGTGGACGTCGACGGACGCAAGGTCCGCAAGGGCGCGACCGGGTCGGTCGTCGCCTGGGTCAAGGAGCGCGGCGGCAGTGTCTCCCCGGACGCGCAGGCGCTCACCGACCGGATCTCCGAGGCCGGCGGCACACCGCTGCTGGTTGCCCGGGAGGACGAGCACGGCGCCCGCGTCCTGGGGGTCATCCACCTCAAGGACGTCGTCAAGGAGGGCATGCGGGAGCGGTTCGACGAGCTGCGCCGCATGGGCATCAAGACGGTCATGATCACGGGCGACAACCCGCTGACCGCGAAGGCCATCGCCGAGGAGGCGGGGGTCGACGACTTCCTCGCCGAGGCCACCCCCGAGGACAAGATGGCCCTCATCAAGCGGGAGCAGGCGGGCGGCAAGCTCGTCGCGATGACGGGTGACGGCACCAACGACGCGCCCGCGCTGGCCCAGGCGGATGTCGGCGTGGCCATGAACACCGGAACCTCGGCCGCCAAGGAGGCCGGGAACATGGTGGACCTGGACTCCAACCCGACCAAGCTGATCGAGATCGTCGAGATCGGCAAGCAGCTGCTCATCACCCGTGGCGCGCTGACCACCTTCTCGATCGCCAACGACGTCGCGAAATACTTCGCGATCATCCCGGCGATGTTCGCGGTGGTCTACCCCGGTCTGGACAAGCTCAACATCATGCAGCTGTCCTCGCCCCAGTCCGCGATCCTGTCCGCCGTCGTCTTCAACGCGCTGATCATCGTCGCGCTGGTCCCGCTCGCCCTGAAGGGCGTGCGCTACCGGCCCAGCAGCGCCGACTCGATGCTCCGGCGCAACCTCGGGATCTACGGACTCGGCGGTCTGGTCGCCCCGTTCATCGGCATCAAGATCATCGACCTGATCATCTCCCACATCCCCGGAATCGGCTGACCTGCCATGAACAACTCCGTAGCAAACACCGCCCGGTTGCTCTGGGCCGGGCTGCGCGCCCTGCTCGTCCTCACCGTCGTCTGCGGCGTGCTCTACCCGCTCGCCGTCACCGGTGTCGCCCAGGGCGTCTTCCCCGACAAGGCCAATGGCTCCGAGATCACCGCGAACGGCAAGGTCGTCGGCTCCGAACTCATCGGCCAGCGCTACGACCTGCCGCTGAAGAAGGGACAGCAGACCGCGGCCCCGGACCTCAAGTGGTTCCAGCCGCGCCCGTCCAACGGCCTCGGCACCAACAGCGTCAACACCCGGTACAAGCTGATCCTCTCCGGCGCGACCAACCGCTCCGGCGACAACAAGGAACTCATCGACTGGGTCACCGCTGCCAAGGCCGCGGTGGTCAAGGACAACTCCGTGCCCGGCCACCCCGTCAGCCCCGCCGATGTGCCGGCCGACGCCGTCACCTCCTCGGGCTCCGGCCTCGACCCCGCCATCTCCCCGGCGTACGCACGGCTCCAGGTGCGCCGTGTCGCCGAACGCAACCATCTCGGCGTCGCCCAGGTGGAGAGGCTCGTCGAGCATCACACGGACGGCCGGATCCTCGGCTTCGTGGGAGAGCCGCGGGTCAACGTCCTCCAGCTCAACATCGCCCTCAAGCAGTTGGTGAACGAGGGCTGAGCGGCTTTCGGGAAGCTCGGGGGAGCCCGACGACACCTCGGTGCCGTCGGGCTCCCCGGCGTTCCGGTCTAGGACGTGCCCAGGCTGCCCGGGTAGAGGTACTTCGCCGGCGGGACGACCGTGCCGTCCACCCAGGCCCCGAAGAAGCCCGTGAGGTCCTTGCCCGAGACCTTCGCGGCCAGCGCCTCGAACTGCCGGAACGAGGCGTTGCCGTACGCGTGGTCGTGGGTCCAGGTCTTGAGCGTTCCGAAGAACGCGTCGTCACCGACCGTGCGCCGCAGGGCGTGCAGCATCAGGGAACCCTTGAAGTACAGCGCGCTGTCCAGCTCCTTTCCCTGGCCGGGGTCGTAGAGCCTGGTCGACCAGAACGACGGATCGTCCTTGTTCTCCTCGACCTCGGGGAGGTAGTAGTCCTTGTCGAGGTCGGTGCCCTTGTGCTCCTCCCACAGCTGCCCGGCGTACTGGGCGACACACTCCGCGATGCAGCCGTCCCGCCAGTCCTTGAACGACACGCTGTCGCCGAACCACTGGTGGGTGTTCTCGTGGACCAGCGAGCTGTCGAAGAACATCGTGCTGAACGTGGGGCGGCTCTGCGTCTCCATGGCGACGGGGCCGTCGGTGGGATCCTTCGTGGCACCGACGACGATGGCGCCCGCCGAGGAGAAGGGGTACGGGCCGAACTTCGCGGTCAGGAAGTCCAGGATCTCCGTCTGCTCGGCCTCCGCGTCGAGGTCGATGACGGCGTCCGGGCTGTACGCCGTGATGACCGGCGTTCCGGCGGACGTCTTCCCCCGGTGGACGGTGAACCTGTCGATGGCGACGGTGCTGAGGTATGTCGCCATCGGTCGGTCCTCGGACCAGCGGAAGGTCTTCTTGCCGTCCTTGGCGGTGGCCGGGCCGGGCAGGCCGTTGCCGACGACCGTCCAGCCCTCGGGCACCGTCGCGGTGAGGTCGAAGGTGGCCTTGTCGGACGGGTGGTCGTTGGCGGGATACCAGGAGGTCGCGGCGTGCGGTTCGCCCGTCACGTACGCGCCGCCGCTCTTCAGCGTGTGCCAGCCCTCGGCGTCGGGCTTGCCGGCGTACGTCACCCGGACCGCGAACGTCGTGCCCTTCGCGATCGGGCGGGCCGGGGTGATGACCAGCTTGTGGGCGCCGGACCGGGAGAACGCCTTCGCCGGGGTGCCGTTCACCGAGACCGATGCCACGGTGAAGCCCTTGAGGTCCAGACTGAAGCGGTCCAGGCCGGTCAGGGCGCGGGCGGTGACGGTGGTGTCGCCGTCCAGGCGGTCGGTGCGCGCCGGGTCGTAGGCGATGCGGACGTCGTAGTGCGACACGTCGTAGCCGGAGTTGCCGTCGTCGGGGAAGTACGGGTCACCGACGCCCGGACCGCCGATGGCGGCCGAGGCGGGGACGGTGGCCAGCAGGGAGCCGCTCACGACCGCGGCCACGAGGGCGGCGGCGGTCCTGCGGCGTCGATTCAGCAGTCTGCGCATGTCTCGTTCCTGGGATGGGGGTCAACGCCGGGGAGCGGCGGCGGCAAGTTTCCACAGCACGCCGATGAGGGCGTCGGTGCTGGTGGTCTCCGTCTTCGGGTCCACGTTGGCGAGGTCGTCGCACGCCTCGTGGATGCAGTCCGAGATGCCGGTGCTGAAACCGGACGACGGAATGCCGGCGTTTCCGAACGACTCGTGGTCCGAACCGCCGACACCGATGTCGAACGTGGGGATGTCCCGCTCGGCGAACCACGCCTCGAACGCCTGCTGGGCCTCGGTCTCACCGTGCTCGTTGTCGTGGACGACGAGCCACTGCTGGGTGTTCTTGCTGCCCGCCTGGTCGAAGTTGAGATAGACGTCGATCTTGCGGCGCTCGGCGGCGGAGAGTTTCCCGACGTAGTCCGCCGAGCCGATCAGCCCCAGCTCCTCCGCGCCCCACCACGCGAACCGGAGGTGCCGCTCGGGCTTGAGACCGGACTCGGCCACCTGGAGGGCGGCGGCCAGGACCGCGGCCGAGCCCGAGCCGTTGTCGTTGATTCCCGGGCCCTCCTTGACGCTGTCGAGGTGGGCGCCGGTCAGGAGCACGTGGTCCGGGTCGCCGCCCGGCCAGTCGGCGATCAGGTTGCTGCCGGTGGCGCCGTCGTACGTGAAGGGGACCAGTTTCGTGCGGAAACCCGCCCGGTCCAGGGCGCTCTTCACATACGCGACCGAGTCCGCGTACCCCTTCGTGCCGTGCGCGCGGTTGCCGCCGTTGCGGTCGGCGATGCGTTGCAGCGCGCGCAGGTGGGGCATCACCTGCTGCTCGGAGACGGTGGGGGCCTGTGCTTTCCCGGCCGTGGTGGTGGCCTGTGCTTCCCCGGCGGCGGTGGCGGCCGGTACCGCGGACAGGACCAGGGATATTCCGAGGGCTCCGGCGGCCAGCCCGGGAAGACTCCTTCGTAACGTCATACGCTCCCTTTCAAGGACGGGGCTCTCGCCCCGGTGGACCTTGGCCAGACTGGTCAGTCGGTGTCAGGAAGTTGTCGGGAAGCGGTCGTCCTCCGATGAGGGAGCCGCCGGGCCGCCGGCCCCCGGGTCCGACGAGCCGTCAAGCCCGTGCCGGATGCCCGCGTTCGGCTCTCGCGGAGCTCCTGCGGCGGCCCCGGCGCAGCGCCGGGACCGCCCGGACTCCTGATCAACGCCCTCCGGCCATTGCCCAGCCCCGGGTCACATGCACATACTGGCGGCCGACGGGACCGAGCACGCACGGGGGAGAGACATGTACGGGGGAGAAGCATGACCGACAACACGGGCCGGACGAGCACCGGCGGGCAGGGCGGTGCCGCAGTCGCCGAGGACCCGGCCCGCGGACCCATGCTCCGGGTCGAGGACCTGCATCGCTCGTACGGTTCCGGCGCCGGGGCCGTGCACGCGCTGCGCGGGGTGTCGTTCGAGGTGCCGCGCGGCGAGCTGGTCGCGCTCAAGGGCCGCTCGGGCTCCGGCAAGACCACGCTCCTCAACCTGGTCGGCGGCCTCGACAGCCCCGACGGCGGCCGGATCACCGTCGACGGTACGGACCTCGCCGACCTCGGCGAGAACGAGCTCCTGGAACTGCGCCGGGACCGGATCGGCTTCATCTTCCAGTCGTTCGGCCTGATCCCGATCCTGACCGCCGCGGAGAACGTCGGCGTACCCATGCGGCTGCGCAAGGCGGACCCCCGCGAGCGCGAGGACCGGGTGGCGCTGCTGCTCTCCATGGTCGGCCTCGCCGACCATGCCGCTCAGCGCCCCGGGGAACTCTCCGGCGGCCAGCAGCAGCGCGTCGCGATCGCCCGCGCGCTGGCCAACCGCCCCGCGCTGCTGATCGCGGACGAGCCGACTGGGCAGCTCGACGCGGAGACCGGGCTCGCGGTGATGGAGCTGCTGCGGGCGGTGGTACGGAGCGAGGGTGTCACCGCGCTGGTGGCGACGCACGACGCGCAGCTGCTGGGGCTGGCGGACCGGGTGCTGGAGCTGAGCGACGGGCACATCGTCGAGCACGAGTAGCGGGCGGGGCGGCACGGGACGGGGGAGGAGGCCGGGCCCGCCCGGGTGGGCTCCGATCCCGCCGGATCGGGCCACCGAGCCCGCCCCGGGCGCCGGAATCCCGCACGGCCGACCCGCTGAGCGGCGGCCCGCGCGTCAGAATCCTGTCAATTCGGTCCCTCACCCCACCCCGCGTCCCATATGCCGGGAATCCTCGGGGTAGCTTCGAACCGGCTGCCGCATCGGCCGCAGCCGGTTCAGAGAAGACAATGGGGCCATGGCACGCGGCAAGCTTCGGATCTACCTGGGTGCGGCACCCGGCGTCGGCAAGACGTACGCGATGCTCTCCGAGGCCCATCGGCGCGTGGAGCGGGGCACCGACTGCGTCGTCGCCTTCGTGGAGCACCACGACCGCCCGCGCACCGAGGTGATGTTGCACGGCCTGGAGCAGATCCGGCGGCGCGAGATCGAGTACCGCTCGGCCGTCTTCACCGAGATGGACGTGGACGCGGTACTGGAGCGCGCCCCGGCCGTCGCCCTGGTGGACGAACTGGCGCACACCAATGTGCCGGGCTCCCGCAACGCCAAACGGTGGCAGGACGTCGAAGAGCTCCTCCAGGCCGGCATAGACGTGATCTCCACCGTCAACATCCAGCACCTGGAATCACTCGGCGACGTTGTCGAGGCGATAACCGGCGTACGCCAGCGCGAGACGGTCCCCGACGAGGTCGTCCGCAGGGCCGACCAGCTCGAACTCGTCGACATGTCGCCCCAGGCACTGCGCCGCCGGATGGCCCACGGCAACATCTACAAGCCGGACCGGATCGACGCGTCGCTGTCCAACTACTTCCGTCCGGGCAACCTGACCGCCCTGCGCGAGCTGGCCCTTCTCTGGGTCGCCGACCGGGTCGACGAATACCTTCAGCAGTACCGCGGCGAGCACAACATCCGCACCACCTGGCAGGCCCGCGAACGCATCGTCGTCGGACTCACCGGCGGCCCCGAGGGCCGTACGCTCATCCGCCGCGCGTCCCGCATGGCGGCCAAGGGCTCCGGCAGCGAGATCCTCGCCGTCTACATCGCCCGCAGCGACGGACTGACCTCCGCCTCGCCCAAGGAACTCGCCGTCCAGCGCACCCTCGTGGAGGACCTCGGAGGCACGTTCCACCACGTCATCGGCGACGACATACCGTCGGCGCTCCTCGAATTCGCCCGTGGGGTGAACGCCACGCAGATCGTCCTCGGCTCCAGCCGCCGCAAGGCCTGGCAGTACATCTACGGTCCGGGCGTGGGCGCCACGGTCGCCCGGGAGTCCGGCCCCGATCTCGACGTCCACATCGTCACCCACGAAGAGGTCGCCAAGGGCCGCGGGCTGCCCATCGCCCGCGGCGCCCGGCTGGGCCGGGTCCGGATCATCTGGGGCTGGCTGGTCGGGGTCGGTGGCCCGGCCCTTCTCACCCTGCTCCTGACCGGCCTGGACAACGGCCCCGGGCTCGCCAACGACGTTCTGCTCTTCCTCTTCATGACCGTCGCCGCGGCCCTGCTCGGCGGTCTGCTGCCCGCCCTCGCCTCGGCCGCCGTCGGCTCGCTGCTGCTGAACTACTGGTTCACCCCGCCCACGCACACGCTGACCGTCCAGGACCCGGAGAACTTCGTCGCCATCGTGATCTTCTTCGCGGTGGCCGTCTCGGTCGCCTCGGTCGTCGATCTGGCGGCCCGCCGTACGCACCAGGCGGCCCGGCTGCGGGCCGAGTCGGAGATCCTCTCCTTCCTGGCGGGCAGCGTGCTGCGCGGCGAGACCACCCTGGACGCGCTTCTGGACCGGGTCCGCGAGACCTTCGGCATGGAGTCCGTCGCCCTGCTGGAACGGCAGAGCGATGTCGACCCGTGGACCTGCGCCGGGAGCGTCGGGCCGGCCCCGGTGGCCCGGCCGGAGGACGCCGACGTGGACATGCCGGTCGGCGACCACATGGCGCTCGCGCTCTCCGGCCGGGTGCTGCCCGCGGAGGACCGCCGGGTGCTCGGCGCGTTCGCCGCCCAGGCCGCCGTCGTACTGGACCGGCAACGCCTGGTCGGCCAGGCGGAGGAGGCCCGGCGGCTCGCCGAGGGGAACCGGATCAGGACGGCGCTGCTCGCCGCGGTCAGCCACGATCTGCGTACCCCGCTCGCCGCCATCAAGGCCGCCGTGAGCTCCCTCCGCTCCGACGACGTCGCCTGGTCCGAGGAGGACGAGGCCGAACTCCTGGAGGGCATCGAGAACGGCGCCGACCGCCTCGACCACCTCGTGGGCAACCTCCTGGACATGTCCAGGCTGCAGACCGGTACCGTCACTCCGCTGATCCGCGAGATCGACCTCGACGAGGTGGTCCCGATGGCACTCGGCGGCGTCCCCGAGGGCAGTGTGGACCTGGACATCCCCGAGACCCTGCCGATGGTCGACGTCGACCCCGGTCTGCTGGAGCGGGCCGTCGCCAACATCGTCGAGAACGCGGTCAAGTACAGCCCCTACGGCGAACGCGTCATCGTGTCCGCCAGCGCGCTCGGCTCACGCGTCGAGCTGCGGGTGGCCGACCGCGGCCCCGGCGTCCCCGAAGACGCCAAGGAGCGCATCTTCGAGCCCTTCCAGCGCTACGGCGACGCTCCGCGCGGTGCGGGCGTCGGACTGGGCCTCGCCGTCGCCCGCGGCTTCGTGGAATCCATGGGCGGCACGCTGGACGCCGAGGACACCCCCGGCGGCGGCCTCACCATGGTGCTGACGCTCAAGGCGGCATCGGGATACGTTCCGGTCAGCCCCGACCTGCCCGCGCGGGTCACCTCATGACCTCGCAGGTCATCTCATGATCTCCGCAACGTTCCGGGAGATCGCCGTACAGCAGAAAGGCAGGGCCCCCATGACCAGGGTGCTTGTGGTCGACGACGAGCCGCAGATCGTACGCGCCCTCGTGATCAATCTGAAGGCACGCAAGTACGAGGTGGACGCCGCGCCCGACGGCGCGACCGCCCTTCAGCTCGCCGCCGCCCGCCACCCCGATGTGGTCGTCCTCGACCTCGGACTGCCCGACATGGACGGCGTCGAGGTGATCAAGGGGCTGCGCGGCTGGACCCGGGTGCCGATCCTGGTGCTCTCCGCCCGCCACACCTCCGACGAGAAGGTCGAGGCGCTGGACGCCGGCGCCGACGACTACGTCACCAAGCCGTTCGGCATGGACGAGCTGCTGGCCCGGCTGCGTGCCTCGGTCCGCCGCGCCGAACCCGTCGGCCAGCACGGCTCCGACGACATCGTGACCGTCGAGACCGAGGGGTTCACCGTCGACCTGGCGGCGAAGAAGGTCCACCGCGAGGGCCGCGACGTACGGCTCACCCCCACCGAGTGGCACCTTCTGGAGGTGCTGGTCCGCAACAGCGGCCGCCTCGTCAGCCAGAAGCAGCTGCTCCAGGAGGTCTGGGGGCCCTCGTACGGCACCGAGACCAACTACCTGCGGGTCTACATGGCGCAGCTGAGGCGCAAGCTGGAGGCCGACCCCTCGCACCCGCGGCACTTCGTCACCGAGCCGGGGATGGGCTACCGCTTCGAGCGCGGCTGAACGGGCCGCGCCCGGCAACGCGCACGCCCTGACGTCGCGGACGGCCCGGCTCCGCACCCCCCCCGCGTCGCAGGGCGGCCGGGCTTCGCCTCCCCCGCGTCGCAGGGCGGCCCGGCTCCGCGGCCTTCCGCGTCGCAGGACTTCCCCGCTCCGCAACCCTGGTGGGCAACCCGGTCGAGTGAGACCCGGGACACCCGCTCGGAGCACAGGAGACCGGTACCCTTCGGTTATGAGTGCTGTTCCTCGATTCGAGAAGCCCGGCAAGGCGGCGAAACCGTCCGGCCGCTTCCGGCGGATGCTCGACCGGCTGTCCAGTTCCCAGGAGGACCTGGAGTCCGAGGAGCTTCAGGAGGACGCGCAGGCGTCGGGGTGCACGCGGATCTCCGAATGCACCGATCGGCAGATCGTGAAGGTGACTGGTACGTTGCGGACCGTCACCCTGCGGCCGCGCGCCGGAGTGCCCGCCCTGGAGGCCGAGCTCTTCGACGGCACCGCGCCGCTGGACGTGGTCTGGCTGGGCCGGCGCTCCATCGTGGGCATAGAACCGGGACGCAAGCTCATCGCCTCGGGCCGGATCGCCATGAGCCATGGACGCCGGGTGCTGTTCAACCCCAAATACGAACTCCGACCGCTCGGCAAGGAGTAGCCGGTGACGTCTCTTGACAAGCCGACGTCCGACACGGACCGCATCACCCGCACCGACCAGCAGGAGGCTGACGCGAAGGCGGTCACCGAGGCAGCGCTCTTCGAGGCGTTCGGCGGTGTCCGGGGGATGGTGGAGACAGTCCTTCCCGGGCTGCTCTTCGTCACGATCTTCACGATCAACAAGGATCTGCACCTCTCGGCCATCGCGGCCCTGGTGGTTTCCCTGGTCCTCGTCGCCGTACGGCTGATCCGCAGAGACACCGTCAAGCACGCCTTCAGCGGTGTCTTCGGTGTGGCCTTCGGTGTGGTCTTCGCGATGATGACCGGCAATGCCAAGGACTTCTATCTGCCGGGCATGCTCTACACGCTCGGCCTGGCCCTCGCCTACCTGATCACCACCCTCGCCGGGGTGCCGCTGATCGGCCTGATCCTGGGCCCGGTGTTCAAGGAGAACCTCTCCTGGCGCACCAGGAACCCCGGCCGCAAGAAGGCGTACGCCAAGTCCAGTTACGCCTGGGGTCTGATCCTGCTCGCCAAGTGCGCGATCCTCTTCCCGCTGTACTGGTGGGCCGACACCACGCAGTTCGGCTGGGTCCTGGTCGCGCTGAAGATTCCCCCGTTCCTGCTCGCGGTCTATCTGACCTGGGTGTTCCTCGCCAAGGCGCCGCCGCCCATCGACGTCTTCGCCGAGATGGAGGCGCAGGAGCAGGCCGAGAAGGTCCGCAAGGCGGAAGCGGCTGCCGCCGCGACGCGCCACGAGGACTACTGAACCGTCCTGGACAGGCAGAAGGGGCCCGGAACCGTGTGGAACGGTTCCGGGC
>NZ_JBHVPX010000027.1:0-79683 GCF_042887155.1 Streptomyces sp. NPDC057963 | reverse complement strand
GTCCTGCGTCCCGCCGCCCTGCGGCCGCACCCTTGGCGGCGGGATCAACGGCTTCACGATCTCCCACAGCCCGTCCGGAACAATCCAACTCCACGTATCCCGCCCCATGAACAGCCCAACGAGCGATCACCACACAGGACACGGTCTAAAGACCCTGGCTGTCACGGCGGAGCGCGAGTTCCTGCGCTACAAGAAGGTGACGGCCGACGGCCGGAGGGCGGAGGTGGACCCCAGCGACCTCTACGACCTGCTCCATCTGGACCAGCGGGCTGACCGGGTCTTGCCCAACGGTTGGTGCATGCTGCCGCCCAAACAGGTCTGTTCCAAGGGAAATGCCTGTCTGACCTGCGACAAGTTCGTCACCGACGCCAGCCACCGCGACGAACTCCAGCACCAGCTCGAACGGTCCCAAGCACTGGTCGCCCGCCGCCAGGCGCAATTCACCGCCCGCCCGGCGAGGGCAGGTCAGGAGATGAGGCGGCTGGTGAAGCCGTCGTGGATGAGGGACTTGTAGGCGGCATGCACGTCCTCCGGGACGTCCTGGGCGATGGCGAAGCCCTGCTTGGGATACTCGATGACCCGCTGGAGGTCGCCGACGAGCATGTCCACCACGAGCTTGGCGTCGCCGATGCTCTTGACGTAGTCGTCCAGTTCCAGGGGCTCCGAGGCGCACACGATGTCGATGCCGGGCCACAGCTTGCGGGCGGTGGCGAAGGACCGGCGCTCCATGTAGGGCTTGGAGACCAGCATCACCGTTGCCGGGACGATGCCGGCCGCGGCCAGCAGGTCGCGGGTGAGGGTGATGTTCTGGCCGGTGTTCGCGGCGTTCGGCTCGACGAGGGAAACTTTGCGACCTTCACCAGTTCGACCAGCATCGTTCGATCATGCAGCATCCGAGTTCCGGCCGGAACCTGTGAAGTTTCGGCGGTGCCTGGCACAGGTTCGCCGGAACATGTGCGCTTTGCCGAAGGACTTGTTCGAGGTCAGGATGATGGAGCCCTTTTCGTAGCGCTTGGAGATGACCTGGAAGACCAGGTTCGCCTCGGCGCGTTCGAGGGGCTGGTAGCCGACTTCATCGACCACGAGAACGCTCGGCCGCAGGTAGGAGCCCAGTTTGCTGGTCAGACGCCCTGCTGCCTCGGCTGACGCCAGGAAGCTGGGCGACTGTCCGGAGTTCAAGGACGTGGAACTGATGGCGTCCTTCCTCATGGGGCACGACTTCTGGCCGTGGGAGAACTACGTCGAACTGTTCCGGCAATTCCGCACGCAGCTCCCCAATCTGAAGCACTTCCTGCTCTGCGACACCCACCGGAGCCCGGACGACGCGACGGCCGACCTCCCTCTCTTCACGATGGGATTCGAAACCGCGCACGCGCTGATGGGCCAGTACATTCCCACTCGACCGGAATGGGAATCGGTCTTCGAGGAGTCCGGCTGGAAGTGCGTACGGCAGCACGCCTACAGCACGCCGGCGAACACCGTTATTTTCCAGCTGGAGCGGGCCGGCGGTGCGTGAACGCATCCCCCGGCGGACGAGAAAAAGGAAGGAGAAGCATGACGGTGGCCGACGAGACTCCGCTCACCCTGCATCATCTGACGCTCAATGAGACGCCATACCCGCCCCTGGAAAGCGTGCAGAAAGCCATAGCCGACTGCATTCCCGAGGTACATCGCTATCCGCAGTTCTACGCCGACGACCTCATCCGGTCCGTCGCACAATGGTGCGACGTCCAGCCGGAGTCCGTGATCATCAGCAGCGGTTCGGTGGGGGTCGCCCTCCAGACGCTGCATGCGTTCACGAACGGCCCGGACGACGAGGTCGTCTACGGCTGGCGCGCCTTCGACGCCTACCCGATCACCACGGACATGGCCGGAGCGCGCCGCGTCGAGGTTCCACTCACCCCCGACGGCGGACAGGACCTGGAACGCCCTTCTGGGATGAATGGAACGCACAGAGGCCCATGCACCCGGCGCGGCGCGTACCTGCCCGGGGCACCGGACATCCGGACACGGACGTCGCGGCGCCGCCGCCTTCGGACGCCGGGGCATCAGGGCGCGGGGCGCCGGATGAACAGGGTCGCTGTCTCCGGAACCCATGAATCAGCACACCGCAAGGGCGGCTGGTGAAGAGCGGTGCCTCAGGCCACAGCAGAGTGACAGGTGACCGGTGTCCTGCCGCGGGCGCCGCGTTCGCCGCCATCCCGCGCTTCACACCGAGAGGTCGCGGAACGCGGTATGGCGCTCTCGGACACTCTGATTGTACTGACCATTTCTCTTCCCCCGTTGTCGTGAAGGCAGCCTTTTCCGGCGGCTCAACGGCCTGCCTGCGCCCAAAGCGTGACTACCAGTGACCCACAGTGCCCCTAATTCGGCCATCCGTGGTCTGTCGACAAATACGCCTGGGTTCCCTCCGCGCCCCACCGCGCGGGCCCCTGCCGGCCGGCCGGACCGCCGCGGCTTCGCCGTATCCGGCGCCGATCCAGCACAGTGCGGATGACCAGGGGCGACGACCCTGAGAACAGGCATTCTCCGAAGCAGCCGCACACCGATCTCCGCCGTCCGGGACGGGAAGCAGGCGGAGACCAACGATGACCTGCAACACAGCGCTTCCGGCGCCCGCCGGCAAGGCGGCGTCCCTCGGTTCCCTTGGATACCGGCTCCCGGACACCTTGGCGGATTTGGCCGACAACAGCGTTGCCGCAGCGGCTCGGACTGCCGGGACCAGCCTCACCCGGGCCGGGCGGGACCGCAGCGGACCGCCCTGACTGTCGCGCCGTGGCAGGCGGCCTCACGGCCGCCTGCCACTGAGGCTCAGCGCGTTCCGAGCGTCCGGGTCACCTTGAGGGCAGCCACGTCGACTTCGGCGACGGTCAGGTCCTCGTTGAGGACCCACGCGGTCTTCGAGTCGGCGCTGAAGCTGATGGCCTGACGGGGTCCCTTCAGGCCCTTCACCGTGCCGCGCACCTCGCCGTCGGCCGGGTTGACGGCGGTCAGCGAATTACCCTCCAGGTTCCCGGAGAAGAGGACCTTCCCGTCGGGAGAGAGCGCGGCACCGTAGGGCTTCTTCCCCACCGCGATCCGCTTCAGGGTCGCGCCGGACGCGGTGTCGACGACGGACACCGTGTCGGTCCCGCTGTTGGCCGCGTAGAGCCGGGTTCCGTCGCGGCTGATGGACAGTCCCCGGACTTCCTTGAACCCCTCGATCTGCCGCAGGGTCTTCCTGGTCTCGACGTCGACGACCGTGATCCGGTCGCCCTTGTAGTTGGTGACGTACAGCTTGTCCCCCGCGGGGGCGAGCTTGACCCCTTGACGTGGTTCGGCGAAGCCGGTGAGCACGGCATCCGCCCTGCTGCCGGCCTGGTCGACCACCGTGACCGTGCCCGCCGCTTCGTTGTTGGCGTACAGCCACCTGCCGTCCGTGGACTGTGCGGTGCCGAACACTCCGGCGCCGAGCGGGAGGCGCTTGACCACCTGGAAACTTCTCAGGGAGATCCGGTCCACGACGCCGAGGGTGCTGTCGGACACGGTGAAGGTCTTGCCGTCCGGGGCGAAGAGGATGTTGCGCGGGCTGACGTATCCGTTGATCTCCGTGATCTTCCGGCCCCGGCGCACATCGATGACGACGAGGTGGTCCGTTGTGGAATTGGTGACCACCGCGACGCGCTGGTCGGGGCTGACCGCCATGGTGTTGTTGCTGATGTGCGGGTCGAACGGCTTGGGGGCTCCGCCGAGGGTTCCGCTGTAGGCGCCGAACGCCGGTACCGCGGCGTGCCGCGCGGGGGCCGCGGCCGGGCTCTCGTCCGCCGAAGCCATCGCGGCCGGGATGGTCAGGACGGCAGCGGCAGTGGCGCCGGAAAGTACCCGACGAGTTACTTTGGCGTTTTTCACCTGGAATATCTCCTTGTTTCAGGGCACCCACCCGCTGTGGATGCCTGTACGGTCCTGCACGACGCGAGTCCCCGAACCTGTACGGACAAGGTCACCGGCGGCTTTCGCCGTACCGGTTCCCACCAGAGGCTTCGCCGAGGTGCGTGAACCCTTTTCCGGTCCGCGCCCGTGTGCGCGCGACATGACCGCGGCCGCATCCAGAGAGCGGCTCTGCTGCGTGCCGCTCGCGCTCTCCGCCGGCCCGGTGACTACTTTTCATGAGGGATACGCACCAGCAACGCATCGCGTTGAACGAAAGGCCGCCCGATCGTCGGGAGAGGCGGCGCCGGACCCACGGAACCTGTCCGCTCCCGGAAGGCCCCGCCGTCCGCACGTGGAGCGAACGGACCGGAGAACAGCGCGCGTTCACGGGGCTTCGCCGACCCGCCAGGCGGGAGGGGCGGGCAACGGCCGACGAGGACGCCGCCCCGTCGGCCGTTGCCCCCGCGGTTGTCAGCCCGAGGAGGAGCCCACGGGCAAGCGGCTCACCACGTGCCCGTTCTCATCCTCTGCGACCAGTTCGGTGATGGTGTCCTTCCGCATGGCGGTCACCATGCGGAAGGACACCCGCCCGCCGCTCTCGGCCCGTACCGTGCCGGCGGAGATGCGCACACCGCGGGCGTTGACGGTCATCACCTGGTAGGTCTCTCCCGCCGCCAGGCCCGACAGGGCCACCGGGACCTCGGTGCCCCCGGGGCGGTCCACCATCTTTCCCTGACGCTCCATCACCACCGGTGCCGCGTCGGCCGTGCGGCCCGCCCGGTCCGCCGCGCCGAGCGGGATGATCACCGCGACGGCCACGGCGGAGGCGACGACGACGCCCACCGCGGCCACCCGCCAGGGACGGAACCGGGCGGTCCCGGCGCCGGCCGCCTCCCGACGGATGCGGTGCCCGAGCCCCCACGAAGGGCGCGCCTGCGGTCCGGCACCCGGTGCGGGCTCCCAGCCCCCGTGCGGGTTCGCCCGCCGCAGTGTGCGGACCACGTCCTGGGTCTCGGATGCCTCACGTGTGCAGTCCGGACACTGGACCAGATGCCGGGCGAGCTCCTTCGGCAGCGGCCTCCCGAGCAGCAGAAGCTCGGTGAGGAGCGCGCGGTGGGGAAGACATTCCTTGTTCATGGCGCCAGCCACCCGTTCTCCTCCAGGACGAGCCGCAGCGACCGCACTCCGTAGTACAGGCGACTGCGCATGGTGGAAGCCGGAATTCCCAGCTCCTCCCCCAGTTCGGCGCAGGTACGGCCGCCGAGGTACACCCCCACCACCGCCTCTCTGTGCTGCGGGCTCAGCCGTTCCAGGGCCTCCCCGAGCTGTATCCGGTCAAGAAGCTGATCGATGTCGTCGGACGCCGGCGACGGTTCGGGCGCCACGTCCCACGGCGCAAGGCCGGGCCCCTCACAGACCTTGCGCCGCCGCATGGCGTCCACCACGAGGTTCCGGGCGATGGCGAACAACCAGGTCCGCAGACTGCCCTGCCCCGGGTCGAAGCCGCGTGGCGACCGCCAGGCGCGGAGGAAGGTCTCCTGCACCACGTCCTCGGCGAGCTGCCGGTCGTCCAGCGCCTTGAAGGCGAACCCGAAGAGTTCGCCGCCGTGGAGATCGTAGGCAGCCCCCACCTCTCGCTCCGTCCGGAATCTGACGGGCTCCGGGGCGGTCGTCGCCGTCCGTCCGCGAAGCCACCGCAGCGGGTTACCGCTTACAGCCACGGCTACTCGCATCCGTTCGGCGCCAGGCGTTCATGGTGCTTCCCCATCTCCCGAGACGATGTTCGCTACGGGATACGCGCGCCCCACCGCATGTGTTGAAACGACGGGAAGAAAAATCGCGGCCGCCCGGAAACTCCGCACCCGCTCCTGCCGTACCGGCCGCGATCGCCGGGCGGATCGCGGCGGCACCGGGGGCACCCCCGGCTCGCCGTCCCGCGCGATGCACCTGGGGGCCGGCCGGGCGGTGGAGCCCCTGTCCGACCCGGCTCACCAAAAGAACATATGCATGCCAAAAACGGCCGCATGCCCCGCCCCCGCCTTGGCGTGCGCACATGCGCGCACATGTGCGTACCGCATGCGCACCAAAAATGCCCCCTGAACCCGCGTTTCCATAGTTTAGAGGGCATTTATCTTGTGGCGCCTAGTGTTCTGAGTCGTGAATTCCGTGAAGATATGTAGGCTTGTTCTATGGCGCGGATGGGGCGGCCGAAGGCTGAGTTGACGTTGTCGGACGAGGAACGGGCCGCACTTGAGGGGTGGGTGCGGCGTCGTTCCACGCCGCAGGCGTGGGCACTGAGGTGTCGGATCGTCCTGGCTTGCGCTGAGGGTGCCTCGAACAAGGACGTGGCTGCTGAACTCGGCTCCACGCCACAGGCGGTGGGCCGCTGGCGGGCCCGGTTCGTGCAGTACCGGATTGCCGGTCTGGGTGACATGCCGCGTCCGGGTGGCCCCAGGACGGTGACGGACGAGCAGGTTGCCGCGGTGGTCACCAGGACACTGGAATCCACTCCGAAGAACGCAACACACTGGTCGACACGGTCGATGGCCAAGGAGATGGGCCTGTCGCAGTCGTCAGTGTCACGGATCTGGCGGGCGTTCGGACTGCAGCCACACCGCTCGGAGACCTTCAAGCTGTCGACCGATCCGTACTTCATCGACAAGGTCCACGATGTTGTCGGCCTCTACCTGGACCCGCCCGAACGGGCATTGGTGTTCTGCGTGGATGAGAAGTCGCAGATCCAGGCCCTGGACCGGTCCCAGCCCGTGCTGCCGATGATGCCCGGGGTTCCCGAGCGGGCCACCCACGACTACGTCCGCGCCGGCACCACCACACTGTTCGCCGCACTCGAGGTCGCCACCGGCAAAGCCATCGGCTCCCTGCACCGCCGACACCGGGCCGAGGAGTTCAAGAAGTTCCTGACCAAGCTCGACAAGGAAGTGCCTGCCTGCCTGGATGTCCATCTGATCTGCGACAACTATGCCACTCACAAGACACCCGCCATCAAGAAGTGGCTGCTCTCCCACCCCCGGTTACACCTGCACTTCACCCCGACCGGCTCATCCTGGCTGAACCTCGTTGAGCGATGGTTCGCCGAGCTGACCAACAAGCAGATACGGCGAGGCGTCCACAGATCCGTCCAGGCCCTGGAGAAGGACATCCGCAACTGGATCGCTGCCTGGAACACCGACCCGAACCCCTACGTCTGGACGAAGTCCGCCGACGAAATCCTCGAACGCCTCGCCAGCTATCTAAACAGAATTCACGACTCAGAACACTAGAAAACTCATGAAGATCTTGGGGTTCTGGCCCTGCCGCGTGAGCGGCGGGGCCAGACTCGTTTTCGTGGTGATGGGGGAATGGGCCGGGGAGACGGTCGGGCCGGATGTGTGGGAGACCTGCCGGGAGTTGATCCCGGCCGGGAGTGTGTTCGCGTTCCTGGCCGAGCATCGCGGTGCGCTGTTCCCGGTGGAGATGTTCGAAGACATGTACCCGTCGGCGAACGGGCGGCCCAGCATGCCGCCGCAGATCCTTGCCGCCGCGATCACGCTGCAGGCCCTGCACGGGCTGTCGGACTTCGAGACGGTCCAGGAACTGCGGTGTGACCTGCGGTGGAAGGCCGCGTGCGGGCTGGGCCTGAACGATATGGCGTTCGATCCGTCACTGCTGGCCTACTTCCGCCGCCGACTGGCCCGCTCCACCCGGCCGAACCGGGTGTTCGAGGCCGTGCGGGAGGTCGTCAAGGCCACCGGGACACTCAAGGGCAAGCACCGGCGGGTGTTGGACTCCACCGTGCTCGACGACGCGGTCGCCACCCAGGACACCGTCACCCAGCTCATCGCCGCCGTCCGCGCGGTCATCCGGGAGGTTCCAGGAGCTGACCAGGTGGCAGCCGCGCAGTGCACCGCGCACGACTACAGCGATCCGGGCAAACCAAGGATCGCCTGGAACGACGAGCAGGCCCGCGCCGCACTCGTTGATGCACTGGTCGGTGACGCGCTCACGTTCCTGGGGCATCTGCCCGAGCAGGAGCTGGGCGCGAAGGCGGCGAACGCGGTCGGCCTGCTGGCCCTGGTCGCCGGCCAGGACGTGGAGCCGGCCGAGGACTCCGATGGCGGTAACGGGTGTTGGCGCATCACCCAGGGCACCGCCTACGACCGGATGATCTCCACCGTCGATCCGGAATCCCGACACGTGCACAAGACCCGCTCCCACCGGCAGGACGGCTTCAAAGCACACCTCGCCGTCGAGCCCGAGACCGGCCTATACACCGCCGTCGCCCTCACGCCTGGCGCCGGGCCCGAGCACCATGAAGCAGCCGTCGGCCTCGATCTGCTTGCTGACGAGCACGAGCCGGTGGACGCGTTCGGCGACACCGCCTACTCCACCGGCGACGCCCGCCAGGCCCTCGAAGAGGCAGGTCACCGGCTGTTCTTCAAGCCCGCCCCGCTGCGGCCCGCAGTCCCCGGCGGCTTCACTCTGGACGACTTCGTCATCGACACCGCCGCTGCCACCGTGACCTGCCCCGCTGGACACACCGTCCCCCTCTCCGACCCCGGCGGACAGCACCACCAGCGCACCGCCTCCTTCAAGAGCCTGTGCGTCGACTGTGCCCTGCGTGAGCGGTGCACCAAGGCCAAGGCCGGCCGCATTCTGACCATCCGCCCCCACCACGACCTCCAGGCATCGGCCCGTCACCGGGCTGCCACCGACCTCGACCGGCAAACCGACTACCGCCGCTGGAGACCACCGGTCGAACGCGCCGTCGCATGGCTCGTCCACCACGGCAACCGCAAACTCCGCTACCGCGGCACCATCAAGAACGACACCTGGCTCCACACCCGAGCCGCCGCACTCAACCTCCGCCGACTGCTCAACCTCGGACTTACCCGCGCAGGCAGCACCTGGACTATCAGCGCTGCCACCGCATAGACCGAGGGGCCACCCGGCCTGCGACCGGACAGCCCCTCAACAAGATCTTCATGAGTCTTCTAGGCGGCAAGGACGTCGTGCAGTTCGCGCACCGCGGTCTCCTCGCGGTGATGGGCCGGAATCGAGTAGTAGAGGTCCAGTGCGCGGCGGTGCACGAGTCCGGTGCGGTAGGCATCCGGGAGGGCGGCCATGATCGCGACCGCACGCTGACACTCCTGTTCGGTATCGCCGTCATGGTGGAAGCATGTGGCGGCGTCGATGGCGAGCAGGGAGCAACGAGCGAGTCATGGTGCTGGTCGGTTTGGACAGTTCCAGCGCCCGCTGCTGGTTTTCGTGGGCACGTGGGGTGTCGCCGGGTGCGGTGAGCGCGTGGGACAGGTGCACGTGGTGTTTCTGCTCGCCGTGGGTCAGCCAGGTGTCGGCGCGTGCGCCGGCATCGAGCCATTCCATGAGCATGTCGGCGGCCGTGAGCGCCTCGCGGGCACGATCTGGCTGGTGAGACAGGGCGTAGGCGCGGCCGACGACAGCGGCGGCCAGAGTTGCGGCGGCTGTCGGCCGGTTCCCGGCGGCCTGCCGGGCCTGCTCTGCAAGGTGCGGGGCGGCCCGCGGGGCGCCGTAGTTGATCGGCACCATCGCTTCGCGGGCCAGGACCCACGCGTGCAGTTGTCGGTCGCCGGACTCCCTGGCGGCCATGGAGGCGGTGGCGAACCATTTCCGGGCCTCCTTCCGGGCGCCGAGGTCGAGCAGCACGATCGCGATCATCCCTGACATCTGCCCGGCAGCGCGGCACACCCGGATGCGTGTGGCGACTGACCGCGGGCTGTCGAGGAGGGGCGGAGGCTGACGAAGTCGCTCGCGAGATCAGTCAGAACCCGGGTCGGGGGCTGGCCGTGGTAGCCGTAGCCGTACACCTCGGCGGCCGTCTCCAGGTCGGACAGATCGGCCGGGGAGGTGTCGGCGGTGAGGGCGAGGTCCACCGGCTGGCGGGATTCGGTGAGGGCGGTGAGCGCCGTTGTGGTGAGGCCGGCTGCAAGGGCGCCGCGCAGCATCTGGCGGCGGTTCATTGGGTCGTCTCCATCCTAGGACTCCGGGTGTGGTCTCGGGGAGCTGTGCTCCCAGGGTCGCGCAGCAAGTCCCAGAAGGGCACCCGGAATCCGAAGCTCGTCCGCGACACGCTCGATTGCGTCCAGCGTGGTCACCGTCGCCTCGCCGCGCGCGAGGGAGACGACCACGACACCGACCGCGATCAGGGAGAGGACGTGTCGCCGCCGCTTGGTGTCACGGTGTGCGAGAGCGCGATCTACCGCCATGCCGAGCGCCGTCGTCGCCGCCGGTACCACGCCGCCACGGCCCGTCCCGGATTGCCCATGATGTCTCCCGCTCACGAGCTGTTACGCAGGAGACGCTACGGGCGGGGACGGACCGCGGCGGTCATGCCAGGGGGCCAACCAGCCCCTGAATACCCGGGTATGACACCCCTACGGGCTACCGCCCGCTTCTTTGGGCGGTGGGCCTCCAGCCCCGCGCCCGGGGTCAGTTGTTGTTGTTGACCTTGGTGTAAGCGGTGCTGTAGCCGGTGGGGCAGTAGAGGGTGTCGGAGCCGTCGCCCGTGTACCAGCGGCCATTGACGGTCACCTGGGCGCCGTAAACGCTGTTGCTGTTGCAGACCAGGACGAGTTGCCAGCTATTCTTGGGGAGGGTGGTCTGGCAGCTGACGGAGCCCCAGTTGCTGCCCTGGGACGTGAAACAGAAGGAGGTTGCCGAGGCGGAGGGGGCGGTCATCACTCCGGCGGCCACGAAGAGGGCGGCTCCGGTGCCGAGGACTGCGATGCGACGACGCATGACGTGCTCCTGTCGATGGTGTGAAGAGGGCGTGCGCCAGCATGTCGAAGATGTGAACGCCTGTACATACACGTGTCACATTTGACTGAGACCGATCAATCGGTTCCGGTTGTGGAGAAGCGGCTGCCGTGACCGCCGGATGCCGCTTTCACCACGCACGCCGGTCACGCGCATGCCCGTCACGCACGCCTGTCACCGAGGTTGAACTCGACCCTGATCTTCCCGAGGTCGTAAGCACCGGCTGGCATGAACCCCCACCACGCCGTTCTCCACAATCACGCGGATGAGCCGCCGACTGGCCCGGCCACGAGCCGACGGCCGGCACTGAACGCCCCCGACGCCTCCTGGAGCAACCACCCGCGCTCGGCCAGGCGCTTGGCCTGGAGGTTGGCGACCTCGGGAGGGCACAGGGAACGCAGGGCGAAACTACTGACTGAAACGGCCTGGAAGATTTATCTCTTCGCCCTCGGTGATGTCGAGCACACACCCTCGGATCTCGCGCTGCTCGATCCCGGGGCGGGAGCATGCTCAGCCACAGCCAGAGCGCTTTGTCTGCTGATCGTTCTGATGAGGACCTGGGCATAGTGCCGGGGTTGGTCTTGCCCTCGAGATTGAGGCAGATGCCGTTCTTCACCTGCCTGCGAGCAGGCGAAGCATCAACCATCAGCTGATTTGCTAACGCGCATGCACTTGAATTGCGGGCATGCTTTGGCGGGATGAAAGGGGGATTGCTGGTGGCGACGCGGCTTCGCGGGGCAAATATGCGAGACGTGCGTCACATACTCCCAGCTCAGCGGGTGTCTCGTGCAATTGCGCGACGACCGCGACAGTTGAATTCTCTGCGAAACATGAGCGAGCTTGACAGATTTTGATCAATCTTCGAGAGAGGGCCCGCGCTGCGGGTATGCGGAGCACCTGAATTTGCCTTCGCGCAGTGCATGGCTGTTTGCGCAACGAAGTGGAACGAAGTGGAACGAAGTGGAACGAAGGGCAACCGAGAGTGATGACAGGATAGCGTTCCGTGATGCGAGCGGGGCCCCTGAGGCGTCCAAGCAACGAAGGGCCCCCTCGTGTGAATGGATCAAGCACGCCCTCGAATGAAAGCTGAGGATCGTCCATGCCCGACCGAATCAATGCTGCGGAACGCTTCCGTCCTGCAACTGGCTACGACGCTACATTCCTGTTCGCGGTGTAGGTGAAACCCGATACGTAAGTGCCTGGGATGTCACCTTCCAGGCTGGGCTGTTCGTGAGCCTCGTGATCCTGCCGTTGATGCTGATCACCGGGGTGTGGGAGGCACCGGCAAGCGCAGCGATCGTGTGGATCGCCATCCGGGCCGTTCGCCGTTCCTCCTTCCGCTACCAGCGCCTTCGCCACTTCTGATCGCACTGTGTCCTGTCGGCCCGCCGCATATCGGCGGGCCGACAGGCTCGGTGTCATATCAGGTCAACCGTTCGCGTCCGAAGCGCCCAATTCCTCTTCGCTTCACGGGAAGCAGGTGCTGCGTCGCAGGAGAAAAAGTGGGCACGCGGGAGTGGTCGAAGTGACGCAGGAGTGTGAGGAGTTCGGGCTGTGCCGAGTATGTGCGAGGCACTTCCCGCAGAATGACGGGCGTGGACGGCGCAGGGACTACTGCAGTCTCGCCTGCCGTCGCCGTGCTCAGCGCCAGCGTGACGGTCAACGGCGCCAGCCGCCCCAGAACTCGCTCCCCATGGGGCGTTCCATCGCGGAGGAGCTGTACAGCCTCGCGTTCGACTTGCTGGAGGCGGAGTACAGGGGGGCCGGTCTGGAAGAGCTGTTGGAAAGGTCTCGTGCACTGACGAAGGAGACGGACTGCTACGTCAGTGCGGCTGTACGCGATGCGCGGCAAAGCGGCCTCGGCTGGGAAGTGGCGGCGAGGTCCGCCTCGGTGAGCGTGGCGACGGCGCGGGCCCGCTGGGGTGAGATGAAGGTGAAGCGCCGGCTGGCGGTGCGGTCGGTGGAGCGGGCAGCTACCCGGCAGGCCCCGGCTCCGATTCCGGATGTTCGTCCCAGGGAAGGCCGTGAAGCGGCAGGCCGGGCCTCCCGGCATCTGGCGGCAGCTCTGTCGCAGTTGCATCAGAGCTCGGGGCTGCTGATCCGGCAGATCGCCCGGAACACGGAGCTGTCCCCTTCCTATGTATCGCGGATCCTGTCCGTGGACCGCACGCCCAGCTGGCCGGTGGTGCAGCAGATAGTGGAGGTACTCGGGGGTGACCCACTGGAATTGCGTGCGCTGTGGGAGATCACGGAGGGAGTTCCGCCGACACCGCAGGACTTCATCGAGGCAGCCACCCGCCTCAACGGCTTGCTGCGAGGACTGCATCTGGCGGCTGGCTGCCCCGGCGTACAGGAGGTGTGCGAGCAGAGCAACGGACAACTCGCCCCGGAGACGGTGGAAGAGATTCTTGCCGGGACCGAGGTGCCCAGCTGGGAAAGGACAGGCCGTTTCGTCAGTGCAGTGGGTGGATACCCGGCCGACATCCGCCCGCAGTGGGAAGCGGTCTACAACTCCATCCTCGGCGCCTGCGATCCTGCGCCCAAAGCGGCAGCAGAGGGAGATCCGGAGCAAGGACAGGCGTGGTGACCGCGGCGCCTCGCGCGGCACGGCGGGGGCGCGGCCTCGCCCGCACCACAGGCAATCCGCTGGCGCTGGGATACAAGGCCTTCTGCCTGCGCAACCAGGACCGTTACGTCCAGTACGCCAGAGCCAGGTCCCTCGAACCGGGCCGCGCCCGGGCCGTGGTGGAATCCGTTCTGCAGGCACTGGTGGAGCAATGGCCGCGGATCATGAGCGGCGACCGGCCGGCCTCCGAGGCGTGGAAGGTGCTCGTTTCCCATGTCGCAGCAGCAGCCCGGGACACCCAGGTAGCCCCCGGCGGCCATGGACGCGACACCGTGCACAGAACCCTGCCCGGACAGCAGGCGGACATCGTACTGCTGCGCTACCGACTGTCGTTGAGCACTGCGGAGACAGCGGACCTGATGGGTCTGGGAGTCCCGGAAGTGACGGCTTCACTCAGGAGGGGGATGTCGATACTGCTCAATCCTGCGTGAAACATCCGGTGTGCGTCGGAGCCACCCCCAGGACTCCGGCGCACGCCGGGCGTGTGTCATATGCGCATGTCACATGGCTTTCTGCTGCTGACCCCACTTCGTGTGAGCGCCGTATCAGTCTTGCTGCAATCCCAGTGGTTAACGTGGGATGCTCACTGGTGACCGGGGCAGCCAGCGGGGATACGTGGGTGAGTACGCAATGGGACTCGGGCCGAAACCGCTGGCCAGGACAGTCGATGTCACTGTGGCAGGCGTTGCCCGGATGTACGATTTTCTCCTGCGTGGCAAAGACAGCTATCCGGCTGACCGGGCCGGGTGCGAAGCCCTCGTTGACGTGATGCCCAACGCAGTAGCACTGGCCGAAGCCCAAAGGGCCTTCGCGCTCGCCGCAGTAAAGCACCTGGCCTCACGCCACGCAGTACGCCAGTTCCTCGACTTCGGCTGCGGATTTACCACGCGGGTCAACACCCATCAAGTCGCCCAGCAGGTCGACTGGTCCAGCCGCGTCGTCTACATCGACAAGGACCCCATGGTCGTCGCCCACGGCAGGGCCCTGCTGGACGAACACGGCCGTACCGCGGTCGTACAAGGAGACTTACTCGACGGCGACGTTCTGTTTGCCCACCGTCAGGTCAAACGGCTCATCAACCTCAAAAAGCCCGTGGCAGTCTTGATGACATCCGTGCTCCACTGCATTCCCGACGAAGACCAGCCGGGCGCGGCGCTGCGCAGCCTGCTGGCCTGCCTTCCCGCCGGGAGCTTTCTCGTGCTCAGCCAGTGGGTCAGCGCGGATCCCCGGATGCGCGAGCGCGTCGCGCACGTCATGCGCCATTCGACAGACGCCGTTTGGGGCAAGGTCCGCACCCTGGATGAGGTCGGCAGCTTCTTCGCGGGGCTGTCGCTGGAGGAACCTGGCCTGGGAGATATCTCCGCCTGGGCTTGCACGGAACACACGCACAGCCAACCACGGGGTGTGTTCGAGTACGGGGGGGGTAGGCCGGATTCACTGATAGTACTCCAGGGCGGCGACCAGCATCCTGCGGGTCTCCTCGGGGCTCTGCGCGGTCGTCGACAACGGGTCCAGCAGCGCCCTGAAGTGCTCCGTCTCCTTCGGCCGGTCCAGGTACTGGGCTCCCAGCGAGTTCTCCAGGTAGACAATGTCGGGCAGGTCGAGCGGGAACCGGATCAATGTGACCGGTGTGCCCACCGTGATGAAGTCCCTGGGAACGATCTGCAGTGTGATCCGCGGGTGATCGTCAGGTTGATCAAGTGCTTGATCTGTCCCCGCATGACCGCCCGGGATCCGATCGGGCGTTCCAGAAAACTGCTGTCGATGAGTGCCCACAGCCTGGGGCCACTCTTCCGCCTGAGAATCTTCTGCCGTTCGCCTCGGAGACGGACCCGCGCTTCGATGTCGACACGGTCCGCAAAGGGGAAGCCGGCCTCGGTCACGGCGAATGCGTACCGCTGCGTCTACAAGAGCCCCGGAACAAGCTGCACCTCGTAGGTCCAGATGACCTCGGCCCCTTCTTGAAGGCCGATCAGTTTGTCGAACCACTCCGGGACGATGCTGCGGTACCGCTCCCACCAGCCCGGCCTCTTCGACAGCTCCACCAGTTCGGCTGCCGCGGCCTGCTCCATGGGGTGAGCGCCGTACAGACCAAGCAGGTCCAGGGCATCGCGTTCCTTCAGCGGTGACTTCCCGCACTCAAGCTGGCTGATCTTCGACTCGTGGCAGCGGATATGAACAGCGGCCCGCGCGGGGGAAATCCCGGCCGCTTCACGCAGCCTTCGCAGCCGGGCGCCAATCGTGATGCGCAGCACGGTGGAACTCGAACCGGGTTCCGAGAGCATCCGGTCCAGGGACGGGGAACCGGGGCTCAGGATTTCGGACATGGGGGCTCCTGCGGTGGGACATGAGGAGCTGAATTGTCCCATGCAGGAGCCCCGACAACGCCAAGAAAGCGTTATGTCCGACTATCGTCAGTTGGTGAAGGAAGCGAAGTCGCCGTCCTTGGCACCGGAGACGAATGCGTCGATCTCCGCACGCGTGTACACCAGTGCGGGACCGTTCGTGTAGCGAGAGTTCCGCACGGCAACAGCGCCGTCCGGAAGTGCAGCCAACTCTACACAGTTGCCCTCATGGACGCTGTGCCGACTTTTCACCCAGGCAACCCCATCGAGTGAATCGGCGGAAATCCCATTGCGGTAAACACTCATTGCCCCTGCACTCCTTCGCCTCTTGCTTCCACGACATCCAGAGCTGTCGCGCTCGTTGAACCCCGCCGCCACCCCCTCCCTTCATTGTGCAATTCCCGATGCAATTGCATGGGCGGGATTTTGGGCCGGATACTAGCCATGCGAGCCGACGGCTGAACCGAGTAATTGATCATTCATCAGGGGGCACGAGTGGCGCGAATACCAGGCGTGATCACCGATTGTCACGAAACCGGTGATACGGAACTGGCCGACCTGGCCGGAGTGATCCCACTCAAAATTGGTAACCTCCTCCTCTCAAACCCCCCGGACTGGGGCCTTGCCCCAGGCGTGAGTACCGCGGGCTTCGCCGCAAGAAGCGTGGGCGCCCAGGCGTCATCCGGCGCGCGGGTGCGAGCGTTCACCCGTGCGGTCATGGAGCAATGGAATGTGAACGCGGGTGTGGACGCGGTCGAGGCCGTGGCCTGGGAACTGGTGGCCAACTCCGTTCAACACGCACTGCGTGGCGATGGACAGGGCGGCGCAGAACGCACCGCCTGGCTGGGACTGGTGCACAGGGAAGAGGCAGTCGTATGCGCTGTCACCGACACCAGCCGCACGCCGCCACGGTTACGGCCACACGAACCAATGAACTGCGACGGTAGAGGACTGCAACTGGTGAACCGGCTCAGCGCGGACTGGGGATGGTCGATTTCCCCCAGCGGAGCCAAGACGGTGTGGGCTCGTGTGCCGACAACATTGTGAAGCGCCCGCATCCGCCCCCGCTGAACTCGAGAAGACTCTGGTGGCCGCGTTCGCCGCCGTCACGGACCACTACCGAGAGCACTGAGAGCGCGGGAGCGGTCTTGAGAGAAGGCAGCGAAGGCCGGGGGCGGCACCATCCCGGGCATCGGGTGGTGCCGCAACTACTCGCCGTCGCAGCAGCACGGATAGCCATGAGCGGCCGACAGGTCTCCCCGTTGATCACAGAGTACGGATGGTCGTGATGTCGGTGTCCGCGGCGGCATGGGCGGCGCACGCGAGCGAGCCGCAGACCAGGGCCTCGTATGAGAACTGGCGGCCCCCGATCCTGTGGGCTGCCGTACTCGTCCGCGTCGAGCCGGACCACCTGCTCCTCAACGACACCAGCGGTCGCGGAGACTTCGTGCTACCCGGCGCCCCGATCACCGGCCGCCAAGGTCCGGTGAAGGCCGCACGCCTCGCTCTGTTCGCCCCTGCGCGGCGTAGTACATACGCCGCGCAGCACAGGCCCTGGCGGGCCGGAAGAAGAATCCGAGATGATTCAACGCTATGTAGATGCCGCTGTTGTTCTCCCGCGAACGGCTGAAGTCATCGCCGCGCGCGTGGCCACGCTCTACGAGCAGCACGAAACCGAAGGCCCGACCGCGCCGGTGCTGGAACTGGGAATCTTCGAACGCGTGGGATCAAACCGGCTGTCCGATTCTCTGCGTGCGGCAATGCCTCAGCACAACGAGCCCTTCCGGCAGCATGCCTCAACCACGCCTGAACGGCAGAGTCCGCGGAGAGACGGGTACGCGGGGTTCGGCGAGCGGCACGGAGAAACGGACCGATGGCAACACCGGCACGGCGCTCCGTGCCGACTCAACAGGCACCCCCGGGTCTGTCTGGCGGAAGGATGCGAGCGCTCTGCCACCCGACGGTGAAATCAGCCACCCTAACGGAGTAATGCCAGACAGTTGCTGGAATAGTACATTAAGTCTTGTAACGAAGACGGTAAGTGACTGAGCTGCAGATTGCCCATGTCCGAGCGCCCCACGCGGTTTGCCCAGCAGCAGACTCTCGAAGAGGGGTCGGCCTGGCCGCTTCTTTTTCCCACCTCAAGGGCGTGACCAGCTTAGGGAACACGTAGCTGGTTGACGCCCGACGTCGTATCAGCCACGGCCCGATGAGCGGTCCGGTAGACGGCCGTCTTCCTCTGCCCGGTTGCGACCGGCTCCGGGGCCGCCGGTATCCCTCAACGGGCCTGCGCCAGCGCGACTTCGTTCGCTGCGGCTGGCGAGCCAGCACACCACCACCCCGGGCGCAACGGCGCCGAAGAGGCACAGTGCACACCGCCGCTGTCACCACCCCACCCCACCTCACACCAGGAGTTGAACCATGAGTAGATGCGGCTGCAGGCAGTCCCCGATCGTCATCGGCGGCTGTCAGCCCACCGGAGCGGCCTGTCTCCCCGTCGGCGTCCTCTGTCCCGGCTCCAAGCCGTGCCAGCACTGTGAGACGACCCCACTGTGCGATTCCGCACCGTACCGGGTCGCAGCGACCGCCGACAGCACCGACCCGACGCCCTACTACACCATCGCCAACACCCATGCCGCACTGGACCCTGTCGTCGCTCAGACCATCCTGAACGGCGGTACAGGCACGTTCCCGGCTGACAACGGCACACACAACGGCCAACACACCTGGCTCGCCGGTGTCGTGCACATCGACCCCGCGTCACTGTGCGGCAACCCCACCAGCCTCACGATCAGTGCCTCGGTCCATGTCCACAACAACGGCCCGAACGCGGCCTGCCAGCTCTACGGTCGCTTCGCCCTGTGGAACGGCACGACCCCGATCCGCACCGATCTCCTGGGCCCACCCAATCTACCGGCGGGTGGTGACGACAACGGCGTCATCCCACCGACCACCGTGTCCCTCGCGGACGTCCTCGCGGGAAGGATCGTCGTCGAGCTCAACCTCGAAACAGGCAACGACGACACCTGCCGAGTCGGCCCCAAGCAGTGGACCGTCGACAGCTTCGTCCTCACTGTCCAGGCATCAGCCCCGGGCTGCGGCAGGCCGTTCCTCCGTACAACCTGCCGCAACTGCGACGGCGCGATCACATGCACGACCGACACCCTCGACGGCGCGACCCCCTACACCCCGGTCCCGCCGGTTATCCCGGTCGCCTCCTGCCAGGAAGGATGCTCCACCGCCCGGCCCCCGTGCATCTCCACCGACCTGGGCAACGCCATCACCCGGGGCAGCGACGGGTGTCTGTACGCGCCCGACACACCCGCTCTGGACCCGTCCCCGTGCAACGCCGCGCGGAACACGGCCGGCGGGCTACTCGTACCGCGGGTCGACCTGATGGGCATCGCGCCGGGCGGCAACAGCAGCCTCGAACGGTCGGTGGACATCGACATCGCCGAGATGCCCGGCTGCCCCGAAAAGTGGAGGATTGGCGCCCGCCTCACGCCGGTGAGCGCGTTCCTCAACGCCGAGCGGCAGCATGCCAACCTCCTGGCCGAGATCGGTACCGACGTGCCGATCCCTGAGTCCGACATCGTGCTCCCGGAGGCCGGGATGTACCACATCGACAGCGATGTACGGTACGCGCTCGGTACCGCCACCGGCGGTAGCGGCTACATCATCGGCTGGCTCAGGGACGAGACGACAGACACCCTCCTGACGAGCTTCACCCAGATCGCGGCGATCAACGCGGCAGGGCAGGAGCATCAGGGCGGAACCACACACATCATGACCGAGTACACCGCCATGTCCGGCCTCCGGACGGTCCGCCTGCACCTGATGTTCGTCCTCACCGGCGGTAGGATCACCGACGCCGAGGCCGGCGGTACCGACAGCAACGGGGCGACCCGGATGCGTTTCCTCAAAGTCAGGGATTAAAGCAGCCCGAGGCTTGGACAAGGACGCGTCGCGCCATATCTACCACCTCTCCCGATCAGTCGGCTCTCCTTGGCCAGGGCCGTGAGCCTTTTCCAACCTCACTCTGACGCGTGATGAACGACGAGGACGGCCTGGGCGATCGCCGTGATGCGGTTGGTGCTGCAGCGGAGCTTCCGCAGGAGGCGCCAGCCCGTCAGCACGGGCATGGCCTGCTCGCCGACGCAGCGGATCTTGGCGTGCGTGCTGTTGTGCCGGCGCTGCCACCACTTGAGGCGACGTCCGCGGAAGGGCATCCGGATGGATCCGCCGGCACCCTGATACGCCTTGTCGGCCCAGCACTTGAGGCCCGCCTCGGCAGGCGCGTCGACGATGCCGTGGGTGGAGCCGGGCAGCGCCGGCGAGGCCCACAGCAGCCGCCCGAAGGGATCGGTGAGGACTTGCACGTTCATGCCGTGCCGCTTGTGTTTGCCCGAGCAGTACGGGGTATCGGCGGCGATCCGGTCGATCGGCAGCAGGGTCCCGTCCAGGATCATGAACGCTTTGGTCCGCGCGATGTGCATCGCCTCGGCCAGGGTGGGCGCGAGGCCGGCCAACGCCTCGACCGCCTCGTGTATGCAGCGGTATACGGTCGCGATACCGATGCCGAACCCCGCGGCGAGCTGGGCGTACGTGTCACCGCATCGCAGATGGGCCAGGGCGAGGAGAGCCTGACGACCGGCGGTCAGACGCCGCCACCGGGTCCCGATCTCCCCACGCCGCACAGCGAGCCGTTCGGTCAGGCACCGCAGCGTGCGACTGGACAGGTCGATCGACGACGGGCAGACAAGCACACGAAGCTCCTGGTAGCTGCGGGCGATCTTGGTCGAGAACCCGTCCACCAGGAGCTTCGCCGTTCCGCAGAACCGTCCAACACGCGGCCATCAGCATCAGGTTGGAAAAGGCTCACTGCTCGTTTTGCTGTCTGAACAGCCTGCACTGGCTGCCGCGAGCAGCAGGACGTTAGCAATGAAATGACGGCGAATAATCAGGAAGACCCCCAAAGCAGTGTCGACAACACCGCGAACCCACTGCCCTTCCTCGACGCGCGTGCGCGGACAATCAGCCGACCGCCCGTAGGAAGGACATCAGCTGTCCCCAGGTTTGAAGCTCACAGAGGTGGCCTTGGCTCTCAGCGCGCACCCGTCGGGAACGGCGAGAGCGGTGACCTGTTGACCGGGGGCCCGAGCCGCGCCCCGCGGCGGATCGCTGGACAGCACGGGGTAAGGAGATTGCGGTCACCGTGGAACGTCGGATACCGATGCCGCTGAGAAACTCATCGACAAACACTGCTGCTGAAAGTGAACGAAGCCAGACAGCGGTGGTGTCCCGTCTGCGCCAGGCCAAGGTGCTGCCCGCCACCAAGTGGGTGCAGTGGCGGGCAGCATTCGGCGTTGGCTACGGCCGAGCCGCGGCCGTGAGCCTCGGGGTGGCTGGGTAGTCAGCAGGTAGCTGCGCTGGAAATGCGCACTGCATCGAGCTGGCCGCCCGTGACACCGAAGGACTGCTGCGGAGGGATACACGTTGTCCCGCCACCGACCCAGCGAATGTATGCGACATCATCGTGGCGGGTGTTCACTACGGTGAGCGGCGCCGTCGGCTTGGAGGGCAGCGCCTGCCAGGTCGATGTCACATCCTGGAACTGGCCGATGATGCTGCCGTTCTTGATGAAACAGACGTAAGGGTATGCACACGTTGCCGTGGTTCCCTGTTCGTTAGCGCTGGCCACCGTGGCCGTGCTCATGAGCGCCGCCCCGGTAATGGCGAGCGTGGCTATCCCTGCTCTGAGCTTCTTGGTCGACCGCATGATCTCTCCCCTGTTGGATTGCAACCACACACACATATATGCCATATGCGCGACAAGCGGTCAGTGGGAATCAAGTCACCTTCGGCAAAGCAGGGGTGAACCGCCCCGGGATCGGTGGAGGCTCGGTTTCATGAAAGGTTCGATTCATGGCACGACCTTCCCATTATCCCCTTGAGCTGCGGCGCCGTGCGGTGCGCATGGCCACCGAGGTGCGCGACGACCACCCGAACAAGACGGCCGCTTTGCAGGTGGTGACCGAGAAGCTCGGCATCGGGTCCCGCGAGACGCTGCGGAACTGGGTGAAGCAGCACGAGATCGACGCGGGGACGCGACCTGGGACGACGACAGAAGAGTCTGCCCACCTCAAGGCATTGAAGAAGGAGAACGCCGAACTCAAGCGGGCTAACGAGATCCTGAAGGCTGCGGCGAGTTTCTTCGCGGCCGAGCTCGACCAGCCACACACACGCTCGTAGCATTCATCGACGAGCACCGGGGCCGCTTCGGCGGCGTCGACCCGATCTGCAGAACCCTCACCGGACACGACTGCAAGATCGCCCCTTCCACGTACTACGCCCAATTTGCCCCTTGCCACCTGCCGACAGACCGATCTTGAACGTTGGATGACCAGCGACGACGCCCGTCTTCGCCAGGAGGCAGGCCACTTCGTGCGCTGGGCTCTGGCCCAGAAGATCGCCCGCGATCTCAGCTTCCCGGCCGAGCGTTGGAACGGCCCCTCCCAGCCGATGGACGACGAAGCCCGCTGGGCCACCGCCCGACGCCTGCTGCACGACGACACTCTCAGGCACGAAGACCGCCTCGCCGGCCTGCTGTTGCTCCTCTATGCCCAGTGGCCAGCTGTGATCTCCCGGCTCACCGTCGACCACATCGACGAGACGGACGGAGGCGTCCGCATCCACCTCGGCGCCGTCCCGGTCGAGCTTCCCGCACCCGTCGCTGAACTGGCGCTCCAACAGGTCGAGGTTCGCCGCAGCCATGCCGTCCTCGGCCGCACCGACTCGCCCTGGCTCTTCCCCGGAGGCCAGCCCGGCCGCCCGATCAGTGCCTGGGCCATGGGCGAACGGCTCCGCAAACTCGGCATCCGGCTCGCCGAGGCCCGCTCGACCGCGTTGTTCCAGCTCGCTACCGAACTGCCCGCCGCTGTCCTCGCCCGCACCCTCGGCGTCGACATCACGGTTGCCGTCAAATGGCAGCGAGCCGCCGCCGGTGACTGGGGCGCCTACGCAGCCGAGATCAGCCGAAGGAATAGCTCATGAAATGCGCCGTCGACGGCGGAGAGAGGGCATCGCGGTGCTTCGCCGAGAACCGTGGACCAGCTCAGGCGCACCATGGAACACGGCAAGCGTGCGGCGCCATGCCTTCCGGACACAGAGTCTTGATCACTGTCTTGCGGATCGCTCGCCATGTCCGCAGGGAACACCTCAGGTGGACCCGCAGCTCAACCGCTTCCCGGTCGCCGCTGTTCTGACCATGATGTTCGAGGGCCCACTGTTCTGCCAGAAGGTCGTACATCTCAGCGGTCGTGAGGTCGCTATCGGGATAGGTGCGTGCAACGTCCAACCTGACGATCTGGGCACTCCGGGAACCTGCAGTCCGGTCGACAATGTCCCTGACCCATGCCAGCCCCTGCTCGTCTGCGTACAAGCCGAACCTCAGATTTCGCGTCCTCATGATGGCGCAAACCTACTGATCATCAGCCTTCGGTGGCAACGCTTTAACTCTCAATGGCCAGGGCGTGAGGCAGGCATTCCGAGAGTTCCAATACCCGATCCCACCGTTAGCGGTCTATCCCGAGGACATGCTCCGGCACTACCGGCTTTCCTCGCCCGGCGCTGCCCTCACCCTGCGCCGACCCCTCGACTAGGTCCTGACCGACCGCCCGAGCGACTGCGCCACGCACCAAGCAGGACTTCATGGACCGGCCGAAAGGCACATGCTCGAAGGCCGGGCGGCGTCGGCCGATTGAGCCCTGCTGTCCACGGCGGACGCTGCCGCCCCCGAGGTGCAGGCAAAAAAGGCATGGGCCGATACGACGGCACGGCCGCTTTGGCCGAGTTCAAGTGGCGGTTTTCAGCCAACGGTTGCTGGTGGGGCAGCCAGGGAGGCGATGAGGGCTGTATTGGCTGACTATTGATCAATTACCTTGTGTCGTAAGCCAGTCACTGACCTTGAGGGAGCCCCATGTCCACCGCGCAGCAGGTGCCCGATATCCTCTCGCCCGAGTTCGCCGCGGACCCCTACCCGGCGTACCGTCTGATGCGCGACGCCGCGCCCCTCATCTGGCACGAGGCCACGCAGAGTTACATCATCTCGCGCTACGAGGACGTCGAGCGCGTCTTCAAGGACAAGAACGGCGAGTTCACCACCGACAACTACGACTGGCAGATCGAGCCCGTGCACGGCAAGACGATCCTCCAGCTCAGCGGCCGTGAGCACGCCGTGCGCCGCGCCCTCGTCGCCCCCGCCTTCCGCGGCGCTGACCTCCAGGAGAAGTTCCTCCCCGTCATCGAGCGCAACTCGCGCGAACTGATCGACACCTTCCGGAACTCCGGCTCCGCCGACCTGGTCAACGACTACGCCACCCGCTTCCCCGTCAACGTGATCGCCGACATGCTGGGCCTCGACAAGGCGGACCACGCGCGCTTCCACCATTGGTACACGTCCGTCATCGCCTTTCTCGGCAACCTCTCGGGTGACCCCGAGGTGGCCGCGGCGGGCGAGCGGACCCGTGTCGAGTTCGCCGAGTACATGCTGCCGATCATCCGGGAACGCCGCGAGAACCTGGGCGACGACCTGCTGTCCACACTGTGCGCCGCCGAGGTCGACGGTGTGCGGATGAGCGACGAGGACATCAAGGCGTTCTGCAGCCTGCTGCTCGCCGCCGGCGGCGATACCACCGACAAGGCGATCGCCAGCATCTTCGCGAACCTGCTGCTCCACCCCGACCAGCTCGCCGCCGTCCGCGCGAACCGCGACCTGATCCCGCGGGCCTTCGCCGAGACCCTGCGATACACCCCGCCCGTCCACATGATCATGCGGCAGTCCGCGACCGAGGTGAAGCTCAGCGGCGGCACCATACCCGCCGGCGTCACCGTCACCTGCCTGATAGGCGCCGCCAACCGCGACGAGAGCCGCTACCGCGACCCCGACCGCTTCGATATCTTCCGCGACGACCTGACGACCACGACCGCCTTCTCCGCCGCCGCCGACCACCTCGCCTTCGCGCTCGGCCGGCACTTCTGCGTCGGCGCGCTGCTCGCGAAGGCGGAGGTCGAGACCGGCGTCAGCCAGCTGCTGGACGCCATGCCCGACATACGCCTCGCAGACGGCTTCGACCCGGTTGAGGAAGGCGTCTTCACCCGCGGACCGCAGCGCCTGCCGGTGCGGTTCACGCCCGTGACAGCCGCCTGACCGCCTCGCCGGCACCACCGCCGAGGTGATGGGCCCCGCCCAGGGACTCATGTGCCCCCGCTGCCGCACCACCGGGTGGGCCGGGCAGCCGCACGACCGGTCGCCCGCCCTACTGCACCACCGGTGTGAACTGCACCGGCAGCGCCGTCAGCCCCCGCATCCAGATCGACGGACGCCAGGTCAGCGTCTCCGGCTCCACCGAAAGCACCAGGTCGGGCAGCCGCTCCAGCAGCGTCTCGACCGCCGTCCGCGCCATCACGTCCGCCAGCAGCGGTGCCGGATAGGGGCAGCGGTGCTCGCCGTTGCTGAACGACAGGTGCGCGGCGTTCTCCGCGCCCACATGCGAATCGGGCCAGATCTGCGGATCGGTGTTGGCCGCGGCCAGCCCCAGCACCAGGCAGTCGCCCGCCCGGATCTGCCGCCCGCCCAGCTGGGTGTCCCGAACGGCCCAGCGCCCGATGAAGTTCTGCGTCGGCGTGTCCAGCCACAGCGCCTCGTTGAGCGCCTCGCCCACACTGAGCCGGCCGCCCGACACGTTCACCGCGAACCGTTCGTCCGTCAGCAGCAGCCGCAGCGTGTTGCAGATCCAATTCGCGGTCGGCTGCTGCGCCGCGGCGATCACAGAGATCAGGTCCTGGACGATCTCCTCGTCCGTCAGTCCCGCCGGATCCAGCAGCATGCGCGAGGTGACGTCCGGACCGGGGCTTTCCCGCTTGTCCTTCACCAGCTGCCGCAGCCGCTCGCCCACGCGCCCGTACGCCGCCACCGGGTCGTCGCCCTCCGCCGCGTCCAGCGAGACCCGCAGGTCCTCGACGAGCTGCTGGGTGTCCTCACCCGAGGTCGGCATCCCGCATATCTGCACCACGGCCCGCATCGGCAGGGCGTGCGCGTAGCCGGTCATCAGCTCCGCCTGCCCGCTGCCCGCGAATTCGGCGATGAGCCGGTCGGCGATCAGCTGGCAGTTGCGCGCCAGCTCGAACTGGTCGACGCCCTCCAGCGCCTGAGTGATCACTCCGGCCCGCCGCCGGTGCTCGTCGCCCTCGGTGAACAGCACCGACGGCTGGTAGCCGACGTACGGCAGCAGCGGCCAGTCCGCCGGGATGTTCTCCCACTGGTTCCAGCGCCGGGAGTCCCGCGCGAACAGCTCGTCGTGGCTGGTCACGTACGAAACCTCGGAATAGCCGAGTACCAGCCAGGCCGGGATGTCCCCGTCGAGCAGCACCGGCGCGACCGCGCCGTGCTCGCGGCGCATCGCGCGGTACAGCTGCGACGGCGTCTGCTGGTACTCGAGCCCCGCCAGGCGCACCGCGTCGGTGTGGGCGGGGCAGCCCGGCGGAGCCGGTTGCGCGGAAGAGAGGTCGGTCATGGGGTCGCCTCCTGGGCCATCGCCAGTTCGTACAGGTGGTCCACGAGGGTGACCAGCACGTCCTTGCCGGACTGCCGGACCCGCGCGTCGCAGTCGAGCATCGGCACGTGCTCGGGCAGCGCGAGCGCCTGGCGGATCTCCTCCAGGGAGTACCGGTGGGTGTCGTCGTCGAACCGGTTGACGGCCACCACAAATGGCGTCCTGTGGTGCTCCAGCCGGTCTATCGCGTACCAGGAGTCGTTCATCCGGCGCGTGTCCACGAGCACCACGGCACCCAGCGTTCCGGAGAACAGCCTGTCCCACAGGAACCAGAAGCGTTCCTGGCCCGGCGCGCCGAAGAGGTACAGCACCATGCGTTCGTTGAGGCTGATCCGCCCGAAGTCGAACGCCACCGTCGTGGTCGTCTTCGTCGCGACCGCACTTGTCTCGTCGACGCCGACGCCGGCCTGCGTCATCACCTCCTCGGTGTTCAGCGGTCGGATCTCGCTCACCGAGCGGACCAGGGTCGTCTTGCCGACACCGAAACCGCCCACGATGACGATCTTCAGGCCGGTTTCCGCCGCGTCGGCCAGTGGCGTGCGGTGGGGAGGCAGCTCAGAGGTTGCGGAGCCCATGGAGCACCTCCTTGAGAAGGGCGGAATCGGGGAGCGAGGCGACGGACTGCGCCGCGCGCGGGTGGCGGGCGGTGATGCGGCCCATGTCGAGTAGGTCGCCGAGCAGGATCCGCACCACCGTGATGGGCAGTTTCAGCTCCGCGGCGATCTCGACGACGGCCGTGGGGTGTTGGCACAGCTCCAGGATCCGGGCGTGCTCCGACTGCATTCCCGCCGTGGGCCGGCACTCACTGACGATCAGGGTGACCAGGTCGAAGGAGTCGTCTGCGCGGCTCCGGCCGGCCGTGACCGTGTAGAGCCGGTCGGGGGCACCGGTGTCCACGGGCTTGCGCATCACGACGCGGTACTCCCCGGAACGGGCTCTCGGGGCTCGGCGCGCAGGTGCTCGCCGATCTGCTCCACCAAGTCCGTCATCTGATGGCCCACCACTCCGGGGTCTGCGTCCTCCTCGGCGAGGACGGCCAGATGCGCTCCCTCGCCGGCCTCCACGATGAACAGCAGGCCGCCGTGGAACTCGGTCATGGACTGCCGGACGCCGCCGGTGCCGTCGCCGAACTCCATTGACGCGCCTTGGGCCAAGGCCTGCATGCCGGAGCAGATCGCCGCCAGCTGGTCTCCCTGGTCGAGCGTCAGATGTTCGGTCCAGCAGAGCTTCAGGCCGTCCCGGGACAGGGCCAGAGCGTGCCGGGTGCCGGGGGTGCGCTCAAGGAGGCTCTGAAGGAGCCAGGTGAGGCTGTTGTCGGTGGTCTGCATGATGGGTGATGGGACGGTGGTGCCGGTTGACCGGTCACCGGCCCGTTCCTCCAATCTCAGGAACTCGAACGAGCGGGAAGTGGGCGCCGACGCCCCGGGCGCCGTACGGGAAAGGGGTCGGCGGCTACGGGGCGGCCGGCGGCTCGGACCCGGGCCGGGCATCCGGCCCGGCGGTGCCGCCCGTGGCCTGGCGCCCGCGGTGGAAGGCGCCGAACCGTGCGCCGGCGTCGCGTGCCGGACGCTGCTCCGGGCGGTCTCCGTCCGCCGTCTCGGACGCGGCCCCGGATGCCGCCTCGGACGCCGACCGGCGCTCCTTGCGCTCCCGGTCCGCCTCGGCCATGGTGCGGCCGGGGGCGCGGACGGGCAGGCCGTTCAGCGTGGAGCCGGTGGTGAGCCCGGGCTGTCCCTGTTCGGGCAGCTCCGGCCTGGCGGCGGGCCGCTCCGGGAGCGAGGTGGGCGCGGGTGCCGGCGCCGGGGCGGACGACGTGGCGGGGCCCCGCGTGGGCGCGGTCCCCGCGGCGGGCCGGCCGGCCGCCCCGCGCGACACCGACTCGCTCTGCTGAGCGAGCAGTTGCTGGGGCAGCAGGACGACGACGCCGGTGCCGCCGTGCGACGAGGGACGGTAGTTGACGCTGATGCCGTACTTCACCGCGAGCCGTCCGACCACGGCGAGGCCGAGCCGGGTGCCCTGGAGCGAGGCGAGGTCGGTCAGGTGACCGGACACCGCCTCCTCGGCGCGGCGCATGGCCGCCTCGGCCATCTTCAGACCGCTGTCCTCGATGGTGACGACCATGCCGGCGCTGCGGTCCTCGACGTAGACGTGCACCTCGTCGATGGGCGGGGAGAAGTTCGCAGCGTTGTCCATCAGTTCGGCGAGCAGATGCATGACGCCCTCGGCGGCGAAGCCGGAGATCGCGGCGGTGGTGGAGCAGTGCAGGCGCACCCGCTGGTAGGCGGCGATTCGGCCGACGGCGCCGCGCAGGATGCTCTCCATCACGATCGGCTTGTTCCAGGCGCGGCTGGACCGGCCGCCCATGAGCAGCGCGAGCCGGTCGGTCATCAGGCCGAGCTGGGAGGTGCTGTGGTCCAGCTTCAGCAGGTCGCCGAAGACCTCCTCGCCGTGTCGTTCCTGCATGTCCCGCAGGTCGGCGAGCATGCTGACGGACTTGGCCTGGACGCGGCTGAGCGCCCTGGCCGAGGCGGCCTGTGCCGCGGCGGCGCGCCGCTCGCTGTGGGCGAGTTCGCGGACGAACGACTCGGTCGGGATGCGGACCATGGGCAGCCGTGGCAGGTCGAGTTCAGCGAGCACCGTGTCGGCGGACTGGCCCTCGCGCAGCCGGGCGACCGCGGCGGGCAGGGTCTCCTGCTCCAGCCGCCCCAGCGCGGTGGTCGCCTCGTTCAGTTCGTACTGGGCCTGCCGGCACGCGCCGTCCAGGGCGGCCGCGTGCTGCACGCCTTCCTCGACGGCGGTGGCGAAGGTGTGCACGATCCGGCCCAGCTGCGGGTCGGACGGCGGGGGCACGCTGCCCAGCGCGTCGGCCGCGCTCGTGCCGTCCCGCAGCCGATTGGTCACGGCGGGCAGCGTCACGTTGACCAGGTGCGCGGTCTGCGCCGACAGCTGCGCCGACTGCGCCTTGAGACGGCCGGTCTCGGAGGTCTGCGCGGCGGCAGTGCGCCGGGCCCGCTGGACGAGCCGGTGGCTGACCATGGCGGTCGCGGCCACGCACACCCAGGCGACCGCCGCCACGGTCAGCGCCCAGGTGCGGGCGCCGGACGGCGCCAGGGCGACGGCCACGCCGCCGGCTGCGGCACTCACCACCAGCACGACCAGAGGCGTGGTCGGCGAGGTGCGCGGCGCCTTCGCCGACCGGTGCTGACTGAGCGGTGCAGGCACTGACATTCCGCGGTCCCTCGGTCCATGAGATCAGAAGAAAAGGGGCAGCCGACTCATGGCGGCCGCAGGTCGGAAAGGGGGTCGCCAAGAGGACGACGATCTTCCAACCGGGTACTCGCTCATGCTAGCCACAGTGTCGCGCGAGAAGATCTTACTATCTGCATAGTCTGCCGGTGACCCGAGTTCGTCGTGAACCAGCCTCTTGAACGCCCGGCCGTGATAAGGGAGATGGCTTCCCCTCAGCCAGGCTGACGCACAGGAACAGGCTGCAAATGCGTTGACGAAGTGTCCAAATTGTAAAAGTAAACGCCGTCCACACGTCAACTCCGTACACCAACAGCTACTTTCCAGCCAACCACACGCACGCCGAAACCGAACCCACCCAAGTTCCAGGGCTGTTGGGGCACCCGACGAGGGCGGAGGCGGCTGAGGTGAACCCCGGTCAGCGGAAGGGCGGCACGCCCCGGGGCGAGGTGAGCGGCGGACGAGTCGGGCTGTACGCGGGGTTCTGTTCCCCGGGTGCCCCGCGGAGCCCAGGGCGACGGCCATCCATCTGGTGCCGTGACCGCACTGGTTCGCCGGGTGAGATCCGGCAGGATCTTGTGCATGCTCGAAGAGAAGCTCGAAACGCTCTCGCAGACGATGGCCGAGCACACGGTCATGCCGTTCCCGCCAAGCTTCCGTGGCCTGGACATCGAGGACCAGGACATGGTGACGCTTGATGCGGACGCCTACGGCTACGCCCTGGGCGTTCTCAAAGACCCGCTCGACGAACAGCGCGGTGAAGGCTTGATCCGGCTGACGGCGGTGTTCGAGAAGGTTCTCCCGGCGATCAAGGACGAGTACGCGACCAGGTACTACACGCACGTCCGCGACATGGCTGTACTGGCCGCCGAAGTCGAACTCTGCGGGAGAAGTAGCCCTCCGACCGGGAGGCCGTGCCCAGCGTGGGAACGCGGCCTGGCTTGACGCTGTCGCTCCGCAGCCCGGCCGTCGGCGACCGCCGTCGCCAGCCGATAGTCGAAGAACTTCCGCCCATAGACGGCCTCGTTGTCCATCGAGTTGGCTGAGGGGTCCAGGTCCGCATCCTGCCGGCGCCGTCGGCGGGGGCGGGGGTGACTGGGGCGACTACGCCAGCTACTTGGCCGCCGAAGTTCATGATTCCGGTGCCGAGTCCGGTCGTCGTGGTGGGCAGGACCCGTAGCGGGAGGCCCAGGCTGTCCTTCTGATCCGGCTCGGTGTCCAGGTCTCCTCTTCCGTGACCACCGACGACGCGGTTGTCTCCGCCATGGGTACCTCCGTATCGCTGCGCCGTCTTTGCGGTCTCATCCTGAACATCAAGCGACAAGACCGATTCGTCGAGCTCCAAACACATTCGGCTGATACTCAGGAGCTAAGGGCTGTCCCGTAATCCCTGGTGGATCAGCGTGCGGCGTCAGATGCGGTGCATCGCAAGGCGGAGGGACGCCCTCATACTGGATGTATTCGGGCGTTCCGACAACGCGGCGAGGTGCCGTAGCTGTCGTCGCACGCCCGCCAGGGATTACGGGACAGCCCTTAGCGACGAAAGACTCCTTGTCGAGGCGGGCATGGTGGCGTCCACCGAGCACCCCGTCCGACCCGCACGCGCCGCTGTTCCCGTCCGAGCGGTTGGCGACGGCACTTGTCGATGTGCCGGTGGCGCCGGCGATCCACCTGGACACCTTTCGGCGGGCGCTGAGGGAAGCGTCGCTGGGAGTGTCCGAGGGGGCCCCGACGGGACCAGGATTCGGGGGCCGACACGTGTTGAGAGCGCTCCTAGGACCTGCGGCACCAGCGCGGGGCTCACGGAGCTGTGGGAGCTGCTGGACGGTGCCCGGGGGCCAGTCCTCAGTTGTATTCGAACCAGGTCAGAATGGCCTTGACGCGTCGGTTGTCCTCGTCGGGTGGCATGCCGAGCTTCACGAAAACGTTCGCCACATGCTTACTCACGGCAGCGCCGGAAAGAAACAGCTCCGTCGCGATTTCTGGGTTGGAGCGCCCTTCGGCCATGTGGGCGAGCACTTCCCTTTCACGAGCGGTGAGCCGGGCAAGCGGCCCCTGTGGCGAGTCCGCGCGGGTGACGTGGCGAACAACCTCGGGGTCGATCACGACGCCACCTGCGGAGACCGTCTCGACAGCTCGCAGGAAGTCGGCGACTCTGCCCACTTTCTCCTTGAGCAGGTACCCGACGGCTCCGTCGGCACCCGGGCCGTTCAGAAGCTCCCTCACATAGGGGCCCGTAACGTAGGCGGAGAGAACCAACACCGGCAGGTCCCGGTTCCGGGAGCGCAGATCGATCGCGGCACGCAGCCCGTCGTCGGTGTTTTTGGGGGGCATGCGGACATCCGTGATCACCATGTTCGGGGCGGCTCCGGCATGCACCAGCTCGTCGACTGCGGCAACCAGTTCGTCGGCGTCCTCGCATTCGCGGATGACATCATGAGCGTGGGAGGTCAAGATTTCCCGGATTCCGGCCCTTATCAGCACGCTGTCATCTGCCAGAACAATTCTCATGACCCCCCTCCCCGGGGAACGTCCTGCTTCAATTTATCACCATGGGGGTTGACTTGGAGCGGACGCCACAACCAGCGTCCCGCCACCCGGTGGGCTGAGAATTTCGAGATTCCCGCCGACACTTCGCATTCGCTCGCGCAGTCCGGCGAGCCCGGAGCCCGTGTCGATTCTCGCACCGCCGACACCATCGTCGTGCACACGCACGTGTACGTCTGTCGTGACGCATCGTAGGTCGATCCGAGCGTTTCCCACACCTGCGTGTTTCGAGATGTTCGTCAGGGCTTCGGACACCGTGAAGTATACGGCGGTCGCAGTCGGTGACGAAAGCTGGGCGTCATCGCCGGTGCTGGTCAATTCGACCCGCAAAGGTGATCGCGCGGCCAGCTCTCGGACGGCGGCGATGAGACCGAGGTCGCTCAGTTCACGGGGATGGATGTCGCGCACCGTGTCCCTCAGCCGTTCGAGTGCGCGCTCCGCGTGAGCCTGGGCCTGCCGTGCCAGCCGCACGATTCGTTCCTGGTCGGCGGCTGCGGCCGTGGCCGTGGCCGTGGCTTCCAGCATCCCGAGACGCATGACGACGGCGACGAGTTCCTGTTGGGCGCCGTCGTGCAGATCGCGTTCGATGCGCTGTCGCTCGAATTCGAAGGCCGCTGTCAGCGAAGCCCGACTGGTCCGGAGCTCCTCCAGTTTCGCGAGCAGATCCGGGTCCCGGCTTCTGGAGAAGGCGCGCAGGAGAAGGTCGCGAAGAAATGATGTGCCGGTCAGTACGGTAGTGGTGACCGCGCCGAGAACGATGCCTGCGGGCATCGCCAGGAGGGTTTCCCCAACGGATTCAGGGGTGAATGGACCGACCTGCGCGGCGGTGCCGAAGAGCCAGAAGACGGGGGAGAACACCAACGCGGCAGCGCCGATGAATCCGAAGAAGGCCACCAGCAGTGACAGTGCGGACAGGAGCACGGCGGTCACGAAAACCGGGAGGTCGGTGCGCCACATCGACCGTGAACGCAGCCGGGGTGCCACCCACTGGGCCCAGCTGTGGTCAGAGGGTTTCAGGGGCATCGTCTCGACGCCGCACCACCGGGCTCTCGAACGGTCCGTCTCCGCCACCACCGGGGCCGAGACCGGCGCAACGAGAATGGAAAGCAGCAGAATCGGAAAAGCCATTGCCGCGATGCATTCCGTCAGCACCCTCCGGGCAATACGAATCTGCGCCATGCCCGCCATTGTCACATACTGTGGATCGCGCAAAAGGTAGACCTAGGTCTACCTTTAAGCAGTGCAGGCACCCGTGTGGCTCCCGCCGTGCCCTGCTTAGCTCGATGCATGCCTATCTCAGCTGCTGCTTCCGTGCCGTGCATCCGTTTGCGCGGCCTTCATATGGACTTCCCCGTTCCGGGCCGTCGACGCGAGACGGCGCGCGTCCTGCACGATATCGACCTGGACATTCCCGAAGGCCGGCTGACCGCCATCGTCGGCCCCTCCGGGTCGGGCAAGTCGACGCTTCTGCTCTGCATTGCTGGTCTGGAGCAAGCGACCGCGGGTTCCATCGAGGTCCTGGGAACGGATGTCCTGTCGCTCCCCCCTCGCAAGCAGGCCGCATTCCGCAGTGAGAACGTCGGATTCATCTTCCAGGAGTACAACCTCGTCAGCTCGCTGACGGTCGAGGACAACATCGCCCTGCCGGCGCGACTCGCCGGCCATCGGGTGCCCAGGTCGAGGGTCGGCGACGCCATGTCGAGGCTCGGTATCGCCCAGCACGCGCGGCGGCGCCCCGACCGGCTCTCCGGAGGTGAACGCCAGCGCGTCGCGGTGGCCCGGGTCGTCGCGAATCAGCCGCGGATCGTCTTCGCCGACGAGCCGACGGGCGCGCTCGACCTCAAGTCGGGTCACGTCGTGCTCGATTGGCTGCAGGCACTTCCCGCGCAGGGAACCACGGTCCTCATGGTCACACACGACCCTCATGCGGCCGCACGTGCTGACCAGGTCGTGGTGCTGGGGTCCGGGCAAGTGCACGCCGTCATTCCTGGTGGCGACTCCCACGCGGTGAGCGATGCCGTCCTCGCGGCGCAGGCGGAGGACGAAGCGGGTGAGCAGGCGTCGTGATGCGACTTGTCCTGTCGGACATTCGGATGCAGGCGTCCATGTGGTTGTGGACGTTCCTGTGCGCAGTGGTCGGTGCGGCATGCGCAGCGGGCTCGGTCATCGCCATGTTCACCGCTGTCTCGACAGCGCGGGCGGCGGGTGATGCGCGGATGGTCTCCGCGTCGATCGCGCTCGGCGGCAACATCGTCTTCTTCACCGTGCTTGCCGCCGTGGGCATCGTCGCATCCACCGTCGGTCTGACCTTGACGACCCAGCGACGCGATCATGCCCTGTGGGCGATCCTCGGGATCCCTCGCAATCGCATCAGATTCATTCTGCGCACGGAACTGGTCGTGCTCGGCGCTGCAGCCGGCGCGCTGGCAGTACCGCTGGCCCCTCTCGTCGCGAGCACCGCCCTCGCACAGTGGACGACCACGGGACTCGACCTGCACGGAGCCACGGCCGGATTCCACCTCTGGCACGTCGGGGCGAGTGTGCTGTCCGGGGTGGTTCCGTGTCTGCTCGGCGGCTGGGGAGTCACCCACCGTGCCGCCAAGACACCGGAGATGCGCGCGTTCCGAGACCTCTCCGATCCACCGGCGCGGCCCGGCGTCACGCGCAGCGTTCTCGCCCTCTGCCTCCTCGCCGGTGTGGTCGGGATGTGGATTCCCGGGCTGGGACTCGAACTCGAGGGCGGGATCGAACAGCGGACGGCCTTCGCTTTCGCCGGCGACCTCTTTCTCATCTGCCTGTTGCTGCTGATGGGGCCGTGGGTGCTCACACCTCTGATGAGGTTCTGGACCGCACTCGTGCCCTCGCGCGGTGTCGCCTGGCACCTTGCCGTGCAATCGTGCCGCACCCGCGCGGCGAGAAGCGTCGCCATGGTGCTGCCCTTCGCCCTCTCCCTGTCGTTCGTCGGACTCTTCATGGTCATGGGGAACGTCATGCCCGGAAGCACCGCCGGGCTGGGCGATGTCCTGGTCGTGCTGGGCTGGGTCTTCGTCGTGTCCTGGGTCGGCGGCCTTGCTGTGATCGCTCTGGTCGGGCGGGAACGCACACGTGATTCCGCCATCGTGACGGTCGCCGGTGCGCGACCAGGCGTGGTCACCCGGTCAACGATCTATGAGGGAGTGATCTACGCGGGGACGGCGATCGTCTTCGGCGCGATCGCCATCGCGGTGACGAGTGCCACTGTCGCCGTGGGCGCCGAGATCAGCGTCGTCCGGGTTCTGGACGGCCTCCCCTGGGCGACTCTCGGCGTGCTCGCCGGCGTGACGCTCCTGACCACCTGCCTCGCTCTGGCCCTCCAAGCCGCCCGCGTGTCGCGCACGGTCGCAGCCCGGGCTCCGCGCTCGTGAAGCAGGGCGACGTCCGTACCGCCGCGACAGCAGAATCCCCCGGCCGGTATTCAGGTTGCCTGCTGACTCCACGGAACGAACTCGCCACCGACGCGATCGCGTCCTTCGAACCAACCACCACCACCATGAACGGCATGCGTCACCTGCATGTCCAGAATTATGAAGGAATGAATCAATGGGAATGAGGCCTCACACTCTGCTCGCCCTCGGGGGCGTCGCGATCCTCGCTGTCGCAGCAACGGGATGCGGCCCGGACGGTAACCCGGCGAACACAGTCGTGGAATCGAAAATGTTTGATTTCAGTGGGGACAGCCTGACCGTGAAGTCCGACTCCGCCGACCTGGAACTCGTAGCCGCCGATGTCAAGGGCGTTCGGGTGACGCGGCAGGTCAGCGGTACGAAAGTAGGCGGCGAAATAGAATCCGGATGGAAGCTCGAAGGGGGCGTTCTCACGCTCTCGCTGGACTGCACGGGTCTCTCCGTCAACTGCGGTGCGAAGTACACCGTGAAGGTACCGCGCGACGTCGCGATCACTGCCGAGAACGACAAGGGTCTCGTTGAAGCCACGGGCTTCACCGCAGATTTCTCGGCCAAAGCCGGCGACATGCGGTTGTCGGACCTCAGCGGGCCCCATCTGGATCTGGAAGGCCGCGACGGAACCATCGAGGGCGACAGGATCTCCGCAAGGTCGGTCACTGTCGCCTCACGGAACGGCGACAACGAGCTGAACTTCGTCTCCGCACCTGACCTCGTCGATGTGCGAAGCCAGGACGGCGACGTTCGGCTCGGCCTGCCGGAGGCGACGTACGCAGTCGACACGGCCGCCAAGAAGGGCGACATCACAGTGGATGTCATGAAAGACGACACAAGTGACCATGCCGTGAGGATTCACACCCGTAACGGAGACATCGTCATCGGCAAGAGGGAGGCGCCTTGATGGCTGTACCGTAAATGATCCCTGGGCCGGTGCCAGTGGGGCGTGCGCCGTTCCAGGACATGATCGCCTCGCTGGGTGCCCTGCCGCCCACCGCAGCCGGGCCACCTACAGAAGTACGGTCGCCGTGCGGGACTGCGCCGAGATTCGAGCACCTGATTGAATAAGTGGATGGCATTCTTCCGCTCCCCCGACGGCCTGATCGGTCTCAGGCGCCGACAGATCCGCATCTAGCTCGCCCCCGTACTGGACGGAGCGCGGCTGGAACATGGCGGGCCGGGTCGAACTGGTGGCTCGACCAGCGTGAGGAACGCCTCTCAAACGGCTGGGTTCAGGTCGACCACGATTTTGCGGCCACCTCCGGGCCAGCGGATGCATCCCAGCGGGGCTTCTCCAGAGTCGAGCTCCCTCATTCCGAGAGCCACAGCGGCTTCACGGACACCGGCGGCCACTCTGGTCCCGCCGTGACCGAGGGACCAGACTTCCGCTCCTTTCAAAAAAAGCGACGTTGTCGCTCGCCTAAAGGCTGTCCCGTAACTCCTGGGACTGCTCGACGGCGTCCAGTTCGGCTTGGTTTGACAGGTTTCTGCTGATGCCGCAGGCCGGATCAGAACTGGACAAGCTGGTCCGGTGGCAGGGCCCCGCGAGCCTGGTCGCTGAGGGACAACTCTTAGGTGCGGCAGAATCGCCCTGAACTTGACTGCCAGCACGACTCGTTTCCCTTCCAACCTGCTCATGCCAGACCAACGAATCAGCGAGGGGAAAGCCACGAGCTAGAGATCTGCACACCCCTAGTTGGATATGAGGAACGGGGGTTTTCCCTACCATACTCTCTCCCGCTGCCCGCATTGTTCGGGCGATTCCCTTAGGCCAGACTGGAAGAGTCCGGTGGGTTGCCCGGTTCAGCTGGGCGAGCACCGCCACTGGCAGTGCAGTGAGTCGCGCACCCGTGGTTTCCGCTGGTTCCCGAACATTCCTTGGCTATCCCACCAAGACAGAAAAGGAATTTATCGGTGGCGCGGATTGGCATTACGTTCTTGAAATCGTGCTCCATGCGGTGGCGCCGGCGTATCTCGATCACCTAAAGCACGACCGCCGGGAATTCATGACACTCCCCTCGTTTAACGTTAGAAATTGAAAGGTATCCTCGCAATGTTTACAAAAGTCCCTGATCTCATGAGGAATCGCATCCGAAGGGAGCCCAGGGCCGCAGTCCATCGGAGGGCGGGAACCATACGGCGGGAGGCTACTGGATACGATTCACGCCGCCTGCGTACCCGCGCAGCCGCAGCAGCTGTGGCATCGGCCCTTGCGGCCGTCACGATGTCGGCGTGCTCCAATGACTCAAAGGATCACTCGAATTCCGCGTCTCCGAACGCTCCAGGCGTGAGCACCGAGCTGCAAAAGCTCATGGACGCCTCACCGTGGGCAACAGGCGACTGGGGCGTGCAGGTCGCCGACCTGAAAACAGGAAAAGTCCTCCAGTCGAAGAACGCCGAATCCAAGTTCATGACTGGATCGACAGCCAAGACCTTCGCGGTAGGCGCAGCCCTCGACGACCTCGGCAGCGACCACCGTTTCCGTACGCCAATCGTGCACAGCGGTGCGATATCGGAGGCCGGACGACTCACGGGCAACCTGATCATGGTGGGAAGCGGCGATCTGGCTCTCGGCGGACGGACGACTGCAGCAGGACAACTGGACGTCCCCGACTTCGACCACTACGACGCAAACGCCGTGCCGGGAATGGCAACCATCACCCGGGAAGACCCGCTGGCAGGCATCAATGACCTGGCTCGTCAGGTCGCGGCAAGCGGCATCCGTCAAGTGGACGGCAACGTGATCATCGACAATCGGCTCTGGGACCCGGTGTCGATCGGTGGGACGCCTGTCATGCCAACGGTGGTCAACGACAACCTCATTGACCTGCTCATCACGCCCGGCACGCCAGGCAACCCGGCGAAGGTCGACTGGCGGCCCAAGACGGCAGCCTTCACCGTCGATGCGAACGTCACAACCACGCCCGCCGGCACGAAGCCGACGGTGAAGACCGAAAGCAACGCCCCCGGGCACATCCGGGTTCGAGGCTCGGTGCCCGCTGACGCCACCGCACCATTCGTGGCGACATTCCAAGTACCCGACCCCGCAGCATTTGCCCGCACCGTGCTCATCGAGGCTCTTGAGCGGAATGGTGTCACCGTCAGCGCCCCGACGCTCGGATCCAACCCCGGCTCCGACCTTCCGTCATCGGAGGAGGTGAAGGCCTTGACTGTCTCGGCGACGTACACGTCACCGCCCTTCAGGGAATACGTCAAGTTGATCAATAAGGTCAGCCACAATCTCGGCGCCAACCTCTTGCCACCGCTGATGGCAGTCCATCACGGCAAGCACACCTATGCCGACGGAATGCAGATCGAGCGGAACTTTCTCGCCGACACAGGTATTGACCCGAATTCGTTCACTCTCGTCGATGCCCAAGGCTTGACCGGGGACAAGGCCACACCAGCCGCACAGACGGAGTTGCTGCGGCATCTTTCCCGCAGTCGCGACTTCAGCACCTTCTACGACTCTATGCCGAGCCTGGGCGTCGATGGATCACTCGCGGATGTCATCGCGCACACCGACCCTGCCGCAGGACACATTCGCGCGAAGACCGGCACCCTGGTCGGCGCTTTCAAGGGCAAGCTGGCTCTCACCACCAAGGCGCTTGCAGGATACGTTGACGCGAAGAATGGTCACCGTCTCGTCTTCGCGATCTACGTGAACAACATCCCCGTCCCCAGTAACAGCGTCAGCGACGCGATCGACCTGGCACTAAAGGCCAACAAGCAATTGGGATCAATGGCCGCCAGCATCTACCAGAACCCCGAAGGGAGCAACTAATACTCCAGTTGTAGATCCCGATCTTGAATCGATGGCCCTCTTTGCGCCGGTGCAGGTAGTAGGTCTGCGGCAGACTGGTGCACCCCCTACAGAGAGGTGCGCAGGTGTCAACGGATCGACAGCCGATGGATCTTGAGAAGTACGTGGAGCGGAGCCAAACCGGCCTCTGCTTCGTCTGTGCGTTCCTGGCTGGGAACCCGGACTACCTGCATGCGACGGTCTTTGAGGATGCCGATCACGTGGCGTTCCTGGACAGGTGGCCCACGGTGCCGGGCAAGGTCCTGGTCGCGCCAAGGGCGCACGTCGAGCACGTCGTGCGCGACCTGGATGAGGCGGCCTACAGCCGGCTCATGCTGTTCGTCCGAGAGATCGCCCTCGCCGTCGAGGCGGTCTGCGAGCCGGAGCGCACGTACCTGTACTCACTCGGCAGCCAGCACGGCAATGCGCATCTCCACTGGCACATCGCCGCCCTGCCGCCCGGCGTTCCCTATCGTGAGCAGCAGTTCCACGCCTTGATGACAGAGCACGGGGTCCTGACGCTGTCGCCGGAGCAGGCGGCCTCGATGGCCGCGCGTCTGCATGAGGCGGTTATCGCGCGGGGTGTGCTCAAGCCGGTATGACCGGCGGCGTTCGGCTGTTTCCAGTCGGCCGCACACCTGACGGTCTTGTTGGCCAGGACCGGTCGGCACATGAATACGGCCAACGTTGATCATCGGCGTGTGAAGACAAACGATCACGCGGTGGCCGCAGGTCACAGCGTAGACCCTGCCCGCTGGCAGGAGACGTTCGAGGGCCTGATGGGTCGCATCACGGGCCGGTTCGCCCGCGTCGAACCCCGGCGCCGGGTCCGGAGTCTGATACTCGGGCTGCTGTCGGACCTGCCGCGCAAGAACTGCTGGACCATCGCCGAATGGGCTGACGAGAAGACACCGGTCGGCACGCAGCAGCTGCTGGGGCGGGCGAAGTGGGATGCGGACCAGGTCCGCGACGACGTGCGCGACTACGTCGTCGAGCACCTGCACGACGCCCAGGCGGTACTGGTGGTCGACGAGACCGGCGACGTGAAGAAGGGCACCGCCACGGTCGGCGTCCAGCGCCAATACACCGGAACTGCGGGCCGGATCGAGAACGCCCAAGTCGCCGTCTACCTGGTCTACGCCGGTCAGCGCGGGCACGCCGCCGTGGACCGGGAACTGTACGTCCCGCGCTCCTGGACCGCCGACCCCAACCGCTGCCGCGCCGCTGGTCTCGACCAGGAGAACGCCTTCGCCACCAAGCCGGAACTGGCCGCCCGCATGGTGACCCGGTTCCTGGACGCCGGCCACCGCGCTGCCTGGGTCGCGGGCGACGAGGTCTACGGCGGCAACCCGACGCTACGAAGCGCCCTGGAGGTGCGAGGCACCGGCTATGTCCTGGCGGTGGCCCGCTCTCACGAAGTCACCACCAGCGCGGGGAAGTTCCGCGGGGACACGCTCGTCAAGAAGCTGCCCAGGCGGGCATGGCAGAAGCTCTCCGCCGGGGCCGGAGCAAAGGGCCACCGCTCCTACGACTGGGCCGTCATCGACCTCACCGACCCCCAACCCGATACTCATCAACTGCTGATCCGCCGCAACCGCAGCACCGGCGAACTGGCGTACTACCGCTGCTTCTCACCCGGACAGGTCCCGCTGGCCATGCTGGTGCGAGTGGCTGGATCCAGACACCGGCCAGCCCCACTCCCCCGCCCTCCAACGCTGGGCCAACACGCAACGCACCCGCTGGACCACCCTCCACCCCCAGCAGCAACACCTCCTCACCAACATCGGCATCCACCCCGCGTAGACCGACGCTGTACGCCACAGAACAGGGGCGGCTGTGCGCGCCCCGCAGGCGAAGCTCGGCAACGCACAACTCGGCCAGCCATAGACAGCGATCCACGTCAGCTTGATGTCGCCCTATCCGCCGTACTCCCAGGCGGCATCGGCGGCCGGCCCTTCCGCTTGGATCTTCAGTAGCCGAGAGGCGATGGCACCTTCGTTGCGGCCGAATTCCTGCGACAACTCGGACAGAGAGGTGCCTTGGGCGCAGCGCTCGGCAAGCCGCTGTTCGTCTTCGGGCTCCCAGGGTTTGTATGCGTGGGGGTGCAGTCGCCGCTTCGCCTCCACGGTGTACACCCTGGGTACTTCCGGCTCAGCCGCAGGGCGTGGATCGGGCACGAGGTCGCTGGGGTAGGGCGCGAGTTTGAGACCGTGCAGCTTCCAGCGGATGGATTTCTCGCTACGCCCGAGTTCCTCAGCCAGTTGCTCTGGGCCCTTGCCCGCCCGGTAATGCTCTTCAAGGTAGGCGATGGCTTCGGGGGTCCAAGCCTGGCCGTGGCGGGTGGCTTTGATGGGGGCCGGAGAAGTGGCAGTTGGAGGGGTCTCCACAGCGGAGGCGATGGGAACGGAAGCGATAAGACGGCCGACCTCGTTGAGGTCACACGCGTCCACCTCTCCGGTCAATTCACCGTGGATGACGCCGTCAGGGGTGCACACGACGACAGTGATCTCGGCGCGGCCCTCTGCCAGGAGGTCGGCATGCAGGCTGTAGCGGCGGTGCGAACTGCTGATCTCAAGTCTCACTGCCGACGCATCCCGCGCGATAGCAGGGGTCGTGAGCACACACTGGTGGGCCGGAGACAGTAATTCGTGGACATGCCAGGTGGCCACCAAAGAGTCACCGTCCTCGAGCCGGTAGCTCGTCTGGCTCGCTTCCAGATCACATGCCGCGTAGAGAACCTCGACCCGCTGGCCATCGAACAGGCCAGGGTCTTCGCCTGGCGCGGTAGGCGGGAGGGTCAAAACCCCGCGACCCGGCTGGCTGTCGTGGATGGCGGCGTCAGGATCGCCGTACCAGGTGCCGCGGGAATCACGGAAAGCGTAGATCAGCACAACGTTCAGCCCTTCATCCGCATGAGACGTCGGTAAATGATGGCCCAGCCAACAACAGCGTGACCTGCACTTCGCCAACCTGCGGCCGCATGAGCCCCTCCCCCGGACAAAGACCCCGGCCTGGCCGCCCCGGACGCGTCCACCCCAGCCACGCAACCCCGTCTCATGCCCTGGGACCCGCATGCCCCCAACCGGCTCCCGCCCCCTGCCAACCAGCCAGACCACACCACCCCCAGCAAGCGTCAATGTTTGTTACTCAGCCTCAACCAGCCCAACCCGCCCACCAGCACCAAGCCCCTTCGGAAACCACACCGAAGCATCGCCCGACGACCACACCAAGTAGCGGCCCAGCGAAACTGCACTCCACGCAACCAACCTGCACACCCAGATCGAGTGCGGCAGTGAACGTACGAGCTCATTTTCCGTGAAGGGGGTGCTGAGTGTCGGCTGACTCCGGACTGTGCAGGGCATGAGTGCCCGGCCCAAAATGCGTTGCCGAGGGAACAAATCTGCTGTCAAGGTCGCTTGGTGAACATGCAGCAGCACCAGAACGCCCCTTCCGTACGTTCCATCACCGACGCCGATGTCCCCACCGCGGTCGACACTCTTGCCCGGGCCTTCGCCGACTATCCCTTCACCCGGCACGTGATCGCCGCCGACGGTCACGAGGACCGGATCCGGCGTTACCAGGAGCTGTGCCTGACCCGCATCGGAATGGTGTACGGCCGGGTGTGGGTAGCCGACGGGGGCCGCGCTGTGGCTGTCTGGGCCGTACCCGGCCAGAACCCCTCGCCCGCATTCGCCGAGCTCGGCCCGATACTCGGCGAACTCAGCGGTGATCGGGTGGCTGCCTCTGCCTCTGCTGAGCAGGCCGTCGCGCCCTACCGGCCGCAGGAGCCGGGATGGTTCCTGGAGACGGTAGGAACCGCCCCCGAGGCCCAGGGGCAGGGCCTTGGCAGCGCAGTGCTGCTTCCCGGCCTCGAAGAGGCCGAACACGCCGGATGCCCGGCGTTCCTTGAAACCTCCAGCGAACGGAACGTGGCTTTCTACGAGCGACTCGGATTCAAGGTCACAGCCGACGTCCAGCTCCCTGACAACGGCCCTCGCACCTGGTGCATGCGCAAGGACCCGCGCTGAGAGTCTGTGGCATTGTTCACGGTTCGCGTCAGCAGTTGCTCACCGCTGCGGGAGGCTCCCGCACGGCAGTGATGCCGATGTTCACGGCTTTGAGCAGCAACATGGACCACGCGCCTGACACCCGGCAACGGTGCCGCCGCTACAGACCACCTGCCCCCGTAGCCAACGCTTTTGCCCTGCCCCTTCGGAAGCGGAGACGACCGATCTCGCCTACTGCCCCTGAGCTGCTGCCCAAAGCCGTGAATATTTGACACGAGCCAGCCACCGCAGCGCCTCCCGAACTGCTGCCAAGCGCTGCTCACTGTCGGCTCTGGTCCGCTTCTTCTGGTCGCGTACGCAGCGTGAGTGCCGATCTTCGTGTGATAGCGGTTGAGGTCGCCCGAAAATCGCCCGGCCGGAAGGCGGTGTGATCGACAGTGCTGCGCTGTGAACGAAGTACAGCCGCAGCTGGATGAGCTGTTCAAACAGACTCTCGGCTGGGCCTGCCCAAAGATCCGCGCCCCGGAAGCGGCCGACCGGTGGACCTGGCTCATCCTCGCCGCCTACACCAAACTCCGTCTCGCCCGCCCGTTGGCAGCCGATCTCCGAAGGCCATGGGAGAAACCGAGCGTGAGGCCGGCGCGGGAGCACGCGCCAGGGTGCGCTCGGCGCCGACCGTGTGTCATCTGAGGAAGTGGGGCGGTTTGCGCGCCCGAGCCCCGTTCAGGGCTGGTTGCGGAGTTTCTTCTTGTCGATCTTGCCAAGGGCGGTGAGGGGCAGCGAAGCGGCGAGATGGAGCAGTTTCGGGGCCCAGAGTGCGCCCTTGCGGGCGCGGACGTGGTTCGTCAGATCGGCTGGGGTGGCCTGCTGTCCTGGGCGCAGGACCACGGTGGCGGTGACAGCTTCGCCCCAGTGCGGGTCGGGGGTGCCGTAGACGGCGCTGGCGGCGACGGCCGGGTGCGTGGCGAGGGCGTCCTCGACCTCGCGCGGGTAGACGTTGAATCCGCCGGTGATGATGGTGTCCTTGATCCGGTCGATGATTGTGATCAGGCCGGTGTCGTTCTGGCGGGCGACATCGCCGGTGTGCAGCCAGCCTCCGTCGAGCGCGGTTGCGGTCTGTTCGGGCTTGTTCCAGTAGCCGTCCATCACGAGCGGTCCTCGGGCGCACAGTTCGCCGGGCTCGCCTGCCGGTACGTGCCGGCCATACGGATCAAGCAGGGCGATCTCCACGCCGGGCATCGGCCGACCGCAGCTGCCCAGGACGTGCGGGTCGTCGCGGTGCTGGGCTGGGTCCAGGACGGTCAGCGCGTTGGGGGCCTCGGCCTGGCCGTAGTGCTGGCTGAGTACGGGGCCGAGGAGCCGGTGTGCCTGGGCGAGCCGGGCGGGGGCGGCGGGGGCGGCACCGTAGAGGACCCAGTTCAGCCCCGACAGGTCGGCTGCGGGGAGGCGGGGGTGGTCGAGCAGGGTGTACAGCATCGTGGGGACGACGAACGTGGCGCTCACTCCGTCGCGTTCGATCGCGTCGATGACGCGGTCCGGGTCGAAGGAGGGGTGGAGTTCGAAGCTGGCGCCGTGGAGCAGGCCGGGGGCGACGAGGAGCCCGGCGGCGTGCGACATGGGGGTGGTGATCAGGAAGTGGGTGTCTGGTGGCCAGGCCCAGGTGGAGCAGGCCCAGGCGTTGGCGAGCAGTGAGCGGTCGCGCAGCATCACGCCCTTGGGTTCGCCGGTCGTGCCGCCGGTGTAGAAGAGGTAGAGCGCGGGGCCGCGCGGGTCGTTCGGGCCGGGGGGTATGTCGGCGGCGATGCGGTTGAGTTCGGCGAGGGTGATCGCCTTGGTGCCGTCGGGGCGGGCGCGGGCGGCGAAGCGGGTGTCGTCCACGACCAGGTAGTCGGACGCGCTGTCGCGCAGGACGGTCCGGTCGGTGTCTGCGGTGGCCAGCGGGTGCAGGGCGGTGTAGCGCAGTCCGGCCAGGCAGGCGGCGGCCATGACGGTGAACGCCTGCGGGTTCGGGCCGCACAGCAGGGCGAGCCCGTTGCCGGGCATGAGGCCCAGTCGTCCGAACGCGGCCGCGGTGCGTTCGATCCGTTCCGCGGTCTCACCGTAGGTCCAGGTGTGCTTTGTCCCGTCGTCGCCGGTGAAGCGGAAGGCGGTGCGCTCGGGCCGCCTGCGCAGCGCCGACAGGATCAGGTCGGCGTAGCCGGGTGTCATCGGGTCCTCCCCAGGATGGTCACGGCGGCCACCGCCTCTTCGATTCCGTAGAGGCCGCCGCCGTTCTCGGCGATGGCGATGCGCGCGTCGGGGACCTGGCGCTCGCCCGCCCGGCCGCGCAGCTGCGTGACCAGTTCGAAGACCTGCGCCAGTCCGGTGGCGGAAACCGGGTGGCCGCGCGATTCGAGTCCTCCGGACGGGTTCACCGGAACGGTGCCACCGAGCGCGCCGGCGCCCGAGGCCGACCATGGGCCGCCGTCGCCGATCGGGCAGAAGCCCAGGTTCTCCACCTGCTGGATCTCGCCGAAGGCTGTGGCGTCATGGACCTCCGCCACGTCGACGTCCTGCGGGCCGATGCCGGCCTTCTCGTAGGCGGCGAGCGCGGCCCGGCGGCCGATGTGCCGCCCGGCGTCGTCCGGCGCCCGGTCGGTGCCCGACAACAGGACACTGCTCAGTACCGCCACGGCCGACTCGTCGCGGGTGAAGTCGGCGCGCGTCACGACGACGGCGGCGGCCCCGTCGCTGACCGGTGAGCACATCGGCACCGTCAGTGGCCACGCAACCCGCCGCGCCGTCAGGATCTCCTGCGCGGTGAACGCCCGGCGGAAGTGGGCCCGGGGGTTGTGGACGGAGTGGGCGTGGTTCTTCGACGAGATCGCGGCCAGGTGGGCTTCGGTGGTTCCGAAGCGCTGCATGTGGGCGCGGGCCAGGGAGGCGTAGATCTCCATGAACACCGACCGGTCGCCGTCCACGGTCAATTCGGGCGGCAGGGGGTCGGTCAGGGCGGTGAGCGCGGCCAGGGTCTCCTCGCGGTGGGCGATGTCCATGGCCCCGTCGAACACAGCCAGCCCCTGGGCGGGATCAGCGCAGACGAATTTGTCCGCGCCGACGGCCAGGGCTACGTCCGACAGGCCCGCCCGTACGTGGGCGATCGCCAGCCACAGGGCCGTGGCGCCGCCCGCGCAGGCGTTCTCCACATTCACTACGGGTGCCCCGGCGAACCCGTGCGGGCGCAGGGCGACCTGGCCAGGGATCATGTGCTGGCCGTCGATCGCCTTCTGGCTGACCGTGGCGTGGAAAACTGCGCCGGCGTCGGCCGGGGTGAGTCCGGCGTCGCGCAGTGCCTCGTGTGCGGCCTGGCCGGCGAGGTCGCCGGCACTGCGGTCGAGGTGGTGGCCGAAGGGGGTGGCGCCGACGCCGAGGATGAGTGCTTCGCGGTTCATGACACCACTCGGTTGCGCAGCACGCCCAGGCCGGAGACTTCGAGTTCCACGGTGTCGTCGGGTTCCAGGTAGCGGCCGTGCTCCAGTCCGCAGCCGGTGGGCACGGTGCCCGAGCACAGGACCTCTCCGGCGTGCAGCCGGGTCGACTGGGAGGCGAAGGCGATCATGTCGGCGAAAGTGTGGTGCATGTCGGAGGACGTGCCCCGGCTGACCTCCTCGCCGTTGATGCGGGCGGTCATCGTGAGCCGGTACGGGTCGCCGAGCTCATCGGCAGTGACGATCCACGGGCCCAGGACGTTCGAGTCGGTGAAGTCCTTGCTCTTGCTCAGGCCCAGCCCGGTGGCGATCTCCTCCAGCTGGGTGTCGCGGGCGCTGAAGTCGTTGAAGATCGTGTAGCCGAAGATGTACGACGGAGCGTCCGCTGCAGGGATGTCCGTGCCGTCGCGGCCCAGCACGCAGGCGAATTCCAGCTCGTAGTCCCGCACGGAGGAGTACGCGGGCCAGTGGATGTCGCTGTCGTGGCCGGTAACGGAGAGCCGGTTGGTCACGTAGTACAGCGGGCGTTCGAGCATGATGACGGGCAGTTCGACTTGATCGGCCGGGATGCCCTGGATCCGGGAGCGGGCGTTGCGGAAGTGATCCATGAAACTGCCGAAGTCCCGGATCTGTACGGGCCTGGGCAGCGGGGAGAGCCAGCGCACCTCGGATGCGGCGACGACCGCTTCGGGCGGGGCCTGTGCGGCGAGCCGCTCCAGGGTCTGCCGCGCGGGTTCGCCGCCGTCGATGATCGTCTGCATGGTGGTCAGCGCTGGGGCGTGCTCGCCGGTCACCAGGCGATGGGCGCGGTCGAGCAGCAGCAGGCGCTCGCCCTGATCGAGTACGAGCGCGGTCCGCTCGATGCGGTCGTGCTCCACGGTTGCGAGTTTCATGGTCGGTTCCTCTCCTCGGCAGGGTGCGGGGGTCGGTCTGCGGGGATCGGGGGTCAGACGAAGGCCACGACGCGGGCGGGGGCGGCGCTCGCGCGGGCGATCTTGATCGGGAAGAACGCCACCCGGAACCCCGACGGAGGCAGTGCGGCGAGGTTCGCCAGCTGCTGGACGATGAAGACCTCCCGCTCGCGGCCGGCCCGGTGGCCGTCCCACAGCACGGAGTTGTCGCCGCTGTCGCGGAACTTGCGCGCCATCACGGGGAAGCTCAGGTCCCAGCCCGCGGCGTCGGTGCCCAGGACCTTGGCCCCGAGGTCGGCCAGGAGCAGAGTCGACTCGCGGCTCATGCCCGGGTAGCGGAAGAACTCGGGGTCGGACAGCCCGTAGCGCTCCTGGCCGGTGCGCAGCAGGACCGCTCCGCCGGCCGGGACCGGGGCGCCGTTGTCGGCGAGGGCGGACTCCAGAGCCTCGACTGTGATCGGGGCGTCCGGTTCGCACCGGTCGCGCAGGTCCAGCACGAGCGCCTCGCACCACAGCTCGTCCAGGGCGATGTCGGTGATGGTGCGGGCGGGCCTGCCCTCGCAGGTCGAGCCGTAGTGCAGCGGGGCGTCGACGTGGGTGCCGAGGTGGGAGTTGAAGTCGGTGAGCAGTTCCGCGCCCCAGCCCTCGCCGTCGGGCAGGTCCTCGACGCTGCAGTGCATGGCGGCGGCCAACTGGTCTCGGCCCTCGCCGGTCGGGTGCGCGTAGGCCACGGCCGGCGCGATCACCGGGGCGAGCGGGCGCAGCTGCTCGGGGAGCCGCTCGCGGTCGGCGGGGTCCAGCGTCCTGGTGAGGTCGATCAGTTCCATGACGAAACCTTTCTTAGTTATTGGACACTCAGCATAGAATTGGACCGATAGCATAGGCAAGAGCCTGCCGGCCCCGGCGCCGCCCGGCCGGCGTGACAGAATCGGCCGTGTCAGGCCGCCGCAACGTTGGGAAGGACACCCGTGGGTGCGACCCGCAAGCAGGAGATCTCCGCCGAGACCCAGCGCCGGCTGGTGGCCGCCGCGTGGGAACTCGCCGCCGAGGGCGGGTCCGCCGCGGCATCCGTCCAGGCTGTGGCGGAGCGCTCCGGCATCAGCCGGGGCTCCGTGGCCTGGCACTTCGGCTCGAAGGACGGGCTGCTGAAGGCGGTGATCGAGGAAGCGTTCCGATGGGGCACGGACTTCATGCGCGAACGCCTGGCCGTCGCCGGGCCGGACACCGGAATCGAGGCCCTGATCGAGGCGAACTTCGCCCTGATGTCCCGGCCCGAGGCGCACATCTTCTCGACACTCCTGATCGAGGCGGTGAGCCGCGAGTCGGCCCTGCGCACGACGTACGCCGAGGAGTACGCCAAGATCCGCGGCCTGTACGCCGACCACCTGCGCGCGACTGGTGCGCACGTCACCGACCCGGAGGCCGTCGCGGCGGCGCTGCTCGGCGGCACCCTGGGCATCAACGTCCAGCACCGCCTGGACCCGGCCCTGGACCGCCGACGGGCTGTGACCGCGATGACGGGCATCTACACCGACGCGCTGTCCGGAACCAGACCTGACACCCCGTCCGGCACCTGACCCACACCTGCCTCCGGGACGCGCCGGGCGAGGTCGGGGACCAGGCCCGCGCGGCAAGCGCCCGAGGCTCCAGGCGCAACCGCGCGGCTGTATGGGCGTCCCGCCCCCGGATGCCGGTACGGCCTGGGCCTCGGCTGCCGCCGTGTCAGCCCGGCCCGGCTGCGGCCGCCCCAGCGGCGACGCCGCCGTAGTGCACACCTCTGGCCGGCCAGGACCTTGCCCGCGGAGCATGGCCGGCGACAACCTGCCAGGGCAGGCAGCATTTCGCCACCACGCCTTCCCCGGTACCCCCGGCCCGGACCCGGCGCGCAGCGACGAGGAACGTCTCGCCTACCAAGCTCGGTGAAGGTACTGGGCGAGGGTGTCGATACAGCGAATTGTGACTCCGTTGCATTCTGCGATGCACGGGGATCGATGATCGATATCGTGCAAACGGCCGGACTCGCCCTGCGAATCAAACCCGGTCAAGGGAAGATCGCTTCCCTGACCGTTCCCGTATTCCTCGATCCGGGTGAAACACCGGACGGAATGCTGACTTCGGAGGCCTACGGAAGGCGCTGTCACATTGTGCAGGTGTGAGTGCCTGACGGCGTGTCGGGGGTGGTGGGGCCGGGTTCCGGCTCCGGGCTCAGGCCGCGGCGGGCAAGGCGGTCGCGCCGGTGATCTGGTCCCAGATCGCGAAGCGGATGGTCATCTCGGCGCGGTAGTGGGCGGCGGTCATCAGGTGGCGGCGGGGCCTGAAGTGGGGTGAGATGCCGCTGAAGGCGGACAGGAACCTTTGTACGGCGCCGGCGGAGCGGAAGCCCTTCATCGCCCGTTCGCGCTGCCGGGTGGGCTGGTGCGAGTTCTCCGCCCGATTGTTCAGACCCTTGTGGGAACGGTGTTCGACGGAGGGCATCACCTCGCGGTGGGCCGCGCCGTGGGAACGGAGCTTGTCGGTGACCACCACCCGCGGCACCGAGCAGATCTTCTTGAGCAGTGTGCGAAAGAAGCGCCGGGCCGCGGCCTTGTCCCGGCGGCCCTGGAGAAGGATGTCGAGCACGTTACCGTCGGCGTCGACGGCCCGCCACAGATATTTCCGCTCGCCGTTGATCTTCACGAAGACCTCGTCCAGGTGCCACTTGTCACCCGGCCGTGGCTGGCGTCGGCGCAGTTCATTCGCATAGATCTGGCCGAACTTTGCGCACCAACGCCGGATCGTCTCGTACGAGACGATCACACCGCGCTCGAGCATCAGCTCCTCCACCTCACGGAATGACAGCGGGAAGCAGAAGTACAGCCGCACGCAGCGGGAGATCACCTCAACCGGGTACCGGTGCCCCTTGTACGACGGCGGAGTACAGCCCACGGACAACCCCTCCCAGAATGACCAACCTGAAGATCATCCCATCCTGTCAGCCAACGTGACAGTGCCTCACCAAGGCCTCGCCGCAGGACAGTATCCCCGCCCGTGACCAGCTGTTCCGTCTGCGTCTGACCCATCCCGAAGTCGCCGTCGCCTGGGCAGACTCCGCCTACGGCGGAACCCTCGTCGACTGGTCCCACAACTTCCTCGGCATCACCCTCAAGACGGTGCCCCGCCGCAAGGGCCAGGAGAAACGTACGCGACTACGAGCGGCTCATCTCCCACAGCGAGGCCCACATCACCTGGACCTTCATCACCCTCATGGCCCGCCGTCTCACCCGTCCACCCCGGCCGCCGCGCTCCGAGCCCCACCTTGTCGAACCGGTGAAAGCGGTCATCGGGCCCGCCCCCATACGCATCCGGAAGCAGACGCGGACGATCCGGCTGGACTTCACCGCCTTGCGCTGACCGCCGGAGCTGACCGCCATCGGCACCGTCGGCCCGAACGAATCCGTACCGGCCAGGGCAGCGCCGACTACATCGAGAAGTTGAGGTTGGCCGGGTTGACCCGGGCCCGCAGTACCGCGCCCTCGGCAACACCGGGATATAGATGGACCTCCACCGTGTTGTCGGTCTCGAACGGCTCGAACCCGGGTCCGCTGATCCGCACATGGAGCCGGACGTCGGGGCGCTCTTCGCCCCCCAGCGGCGAAAAGACCGCCGAGAGGACCAGGGCCTTCGCGTCGACGCCGACGGCGGCCAGTTCCACAGTCGCGCGCCGGTTGTCCCAGAGAAAGAGAACTATCTTGACCATGGCCAGCGCGAAGGCCGCAGCAACCAGCGCCTCAACCACCGGAATCGCCACTGCGGGGGTCGCACCGTCGACTGTGGCCACCGACACCACGCAGAACACCGCCGCGCCCCCCGAGCCCAGCGCCAGGACCGCAGCGAAGAGGGAGACGAACACCGTGGAGCACGCCCCCCTGGGCTGCACCAGGAAGGGTCGAGGGGCGCGGGTGGTGGCCATGGCGGCACCCTAGCTGCCGCAGGCACCGGCCCAACAGACCAGGACCGGCTCCGAGCATTCGAAGACCGTTACAACACGACCGCACAGCTGTTCCGGTGGAGGTTCACCACCTCCGACCTGGACGATCTGCTGGCCCTGCTCGACCGACACCCCTGCCGACCGACAAGAAGAATCCTCCGTCGCCCAGGGATCCGGCGTTGCTTGCGCGGTTCGTGAAGCTGCGGGTCATCGAGCCGGAGAACACGTTCTGGCAGCGCGGTATCCAGGCATGCGTGCGGTACGTGAAGGAAACCGGAGCGGTGCAGTTGCGGGACACAGTTGTGTTCATTGTGTTCACTGCTGTGGCCCGGAGTCCCTGGCGGCGGAGCGGGCTGCCGCTGCGGTTCGGTGGATGTGCATCAGCAGTCGCAGCATGACTCCGGGGTCGGTGACCAGTACGCGCCCGTCGGGCTGCGGGCGCAGTGTCCTGGCTGCGCAGGGAACGACGGTCCGCGGGCCGATGAGGTTGCAGCGCGCGCTGGTGAGCAGTTCCTCGGCGGAGGTGAACGAAGAAGGCAGGGGCGTGTCGGCGGCCTCCGTGGTCAGTACGGCGGTCGGCAGGGCCGGCAGCGGAGAGCCCGTGGACGGCCAGCCGAGCCAATTCAGGGCTGTGGACCAAGGCCATGGCAGTGGCCCGTCAGCTTCGGGCAGAACGATCAGCAGCGCGTGCGTGTCCGTCACCAGCGCCCGCAGCTTCTGCACCTGCGGCGGGAGGGAAGAGGTGCTGGGGTCGGCGTGCGCGGGAAGATCCTCGGGCACCTGGCACAGGTCAATGCGTACACCGCTGGGCCCTGGCCCGGCGAGTGCGCGCAGCAGAAGCTCCCCGAAGGGGTCGGTGGTTGCGCCGGCGAACAGGCCGAGCATACGTACTTCGTCCACGGTCGTCTCTTTTTCAGCGGGAGTTCGACGACAGGGCCCAGGGCTCTGGCGCTTGTACGGCAGCGCCCCGTCAGGCGCGTGGTGACGCGGTCCGACGCGGCGCTGCGGGGGTCAGCCCTGCCGTGCTGCCTTGGGGCGCAGCCGGTGGGCGATCAGCATGCCCGCGATGGAGAGCAGGCCGGTGAGGACGAAGACGCCCAGCAGTGCGGTGCGGGTGGAGCCGCCGTGGTTCTGGGCGAATGCGATGGCCGCGCCGCCGAGCCCGGCGATCACGCCGGTCGCCAGGGTCTGGGCGAGCTGCAGCGCGCCGCTGGCTTCACCCTGCTGCTCCGGCGGGGCCTGCTCCAGGGTGTCGGTGGTGGAGGCGTTGAAGCCGATACCCATGCCGAGGCCTCCGATGGCCCATCCGACCAGGGCGGTCCAGGAGGGGATTGCGCTGGTCAGGATCGTCAGCGCGATCAGCGCGACGCCCGCCAGCAGGATGGCGAAGCCCAGCACGGTGGAAGCCGTGCGCGTGCCATGCTTCCCGTTGTCCCGCTTGGCCTGCAGACCTGAGCCGACAACCCAGGTGAGGGCTCCGGCGGACAGGCCCAGACCGGCCAGTGTGGTGCCCATGCCCCGCAGCTGCTGCAGCCCGAGGGGCAGGAAGGCTTCGCTGCCGAAATAGACACCGCACAGCAGGCCACGGACGACGACACCCGCACCGAGGCCGGCCCGGGCGCTGAGGGTGCCTTCCGGGGTCACCCAGCGCAGCGCGGGCACAGCAATGGCGACACCGGCCACGGCCAGCACGATCAGCAGGACGAGGTTCTTCAGCAGCAGCGCCTGGAGCAGTACGCCGGTGCCCACGGTGAGCAGGATCGCGCTGGGCAGCGGACGCTTCCACCACGGAGCGGCCGGGGCCGGGGCGGTGGCGGCTGCTTCTGCGCGGTGCAGGCGGCGCAGGCCGGGCAGGGTGAGCAGCGCGGCCACGGCGGCAATCGGCAGCATGAGCAGGAAGACCGAGCGCCACGTGATGAGGTCGGCGAGGATGCCTGTGACAGCGGGGCCGACGAGGGAAGGTAGCGTCCAGGCCGAGGACACCAGGGCGTACATCCGGGCCCGCAGGCGCTCGGGGTAGGCAAGTCCGATCATGGTGTAGGCCATGGACATGACGGCACCTACGCCCAGACCCTGTCCGAAGCGGCCGACCAGGAACAGTGGCCAGGAGGGTGCGGCCCCGGCCACCGCGCAGCCCGCCGCGAAAACGAGCATGCCCAGGGCCATCGGGCGCCAGGGGCCCTGGCGGTCGGCGGCGCGCCCGGCGAGCACGGTGCCGATGATGTTGGCGAGCATCAGTGCCGACAGGCCCCACCCATAAGCGCCCAGGCCGTCGAGGTCCTCCGCGATGCCGGGCAGCACGGTGGCCACCCCGAGGGACTCGAACGCGACCATGCCGACCGACAGCAGGACGCCGAGGGTGAGCGCGCGGTACGTGCCCGAGAAGACGCCCTCCTTACCGGTTCCGTTCTCTGCGGGGGGAGAGGGTGGGGCTTCTTCAGGGGCGTGCGCGGGGTCGCTGTCCTTCGCGTCGGCGGAGGTGTGGGACATGGAGTGGACTCCTCGAGAGATTTCATTCCGTTCTACATCGGAACGTAATTGAATGCTACCTATACTTGCCGCATGGTCAACACCAAGAGCGACGGAGGAAGAGCCGGGGCCCGCAAAGCCTCCGGCAGGCCGCGGGATACCCGAATCGACGAGGCCGTGCCCGAAGCGGTGATGGAGATCCTCAACGAGGTCGGTTACGGCAGCCTCACGCTGGAGGCGGTGGCCGCCCGCGCCGGTACGAGCACACCCGCGCTACGTCGCCGCTGGCGCTCCCGCCAGCACCTGGTCGTGTCGGCTCTGGCCCGGACCATCGGCACTACGCCGACCCCCGACACCGGCTGCACGCACTGCGACCTCATTGCCGGAATCGGCACCCTCAGCGAGGCGTTCACCAGCACCGTGGGCCGAAGAGCGCTGCCGGGGCTCGTTGCGGACCTCGCCGACGACCCCCGACTGGAAAAGGAGTTCAAGGACACCTTCTTCCATCCGCGCCGCGCCACCACTGCCGAAGCGCTGCGTCGCGGCATCGACCGGGGTGACATCCGGCCCGATGCGGACATCGATCTTCTGCTGGACATGCTGGCGTCGACCACGTACTACCGTGTGCTCTTCGGGCACCTGCCCATCACGCCAGAACTTGCCGAAGACGTCGTATCGGTGGTCATGGCGGGCAGCGCCACCAAGCGGTGGCGTGACGAGCACGGTCCCTCACGCGGCGTGTCAGGGTGACGTTGGGGTGTCGAGGGTCAGGCCGGTGTCGACTATGAAGCCGTCGAGGGTCTCGGGCCGGTACTGGAGGCGTTTGAGTCGGTTGCGTACGGGAGCTTCGAGTCCGTCGAGGGCGACCATGGCGAGGTTGGCCAGGCTGAGCTCGACGTGCACCCAGACCCATTCCACGGCGTTGAGGTCGGGCGAGTAGGCGGGCAGTAGGAACACCGTCAGCTACTCACGCTGGTTGATCAGCTCACGCACGGCATGGGAGACGTGGGTGTTCAGCCCTTCTGGCACCAGCACGATCGGCGCCTTGACCAGTTGGTGGGCCCCCGATCAGGGTGATGAATTCGCGCTCGCCCCTGCTGCGGCGTTTGCCTCTGCCCGCAGGGTGGGAGCGCAGGCGGTGGCACAGCCGGGTGCGGGAGCCGGGCCACGTGGCGATCAGCCCGGCCACCGACAGGCGTACAGAATTCCGCCCGTTGGCCGTCACGACCGGGGTGCGGCCCCGTCGGCCCCCAGGCGCGTCCTTGGGGCAGACGGCGGGTGAAGCCTGCCTCGCACCTTCAGGGCGCTAGATCACTCCTTCGCCCAGTGCTGAGTCGACTTCGACGGCTCGCAGGACCCCATGACCGGCCAGCCGGACCTCTCCTCGAGACACAGGCTGCTGTCCAGGTTCACGACGGTGCTGCTGGTACCCGTGCGCCAGCTCTGGCCGCTGGAGCCGCAGTCGGCCATGGACAGCTGATTGATGTTGACATTCAGGCATTGGTCGGCGGACTCGTTGTACAGCGTGTAGGAACCGCCCGAGCCGGCCTTTGCGGTCCAGTTGGTCGCCGGGCTGTCCGCGCAGGTGGCGAACACGACGCCGTAGGACACGGCCAGGCACTTGCCGTGGCCGACGTCCCTGAGCTGGAAGCGGTCGTTGGACGCGGGCGGTGTCGCCGGGGTCGACGCCCCACTGGAACCATTGCTTCCGCGGGAGCCGCCCGCGTCACCCGACCCGCCGGTGGGCTTGCCGCCGGTGGTCTTGCCGCCGGACGCATCCCCGGACGCACTCCCGGGTGAGCCGCCGGTGGTGTCGTTGCTGGATGAGCCGCCGGCTCCACCGCTTGACGAATTGCCGCCATGCGCGGATCCGCCCCCGGCTGCGGAGGGCGTTGCGGAAGTCCCGGCCGAAGTAGTGTCGCTGGAGCGCCCGGCAGAGCCGTCCGTTGAAGGCTTGAGGGTGGACGTCCGGTCCGGCTTGCCGTCTGCGGTGCCCTTGTGGTCGTTCTGGTCGCCAGGCAGCTGGGTGCCGACATAGACAGCGAGGGAGACGGCCACGACACCGACCGCGATCAGGGAGAGGACGAGTCGCCGCCGCCGCTTGGTGTCACGGCCGGGGGGCGGGCTGCCTGCCAGGATCGCGGCTCCAAAGGCGATGGCGGCCCGTCGGGGAATCGGCTTCCGCGCGGGCTCGGATGTGTCCGCAGGTGTGTGCCCGCGGTCGCCACCCATGGTGGTCTGCGACTCGGCCAGCTGCGCCGGAGAGGCCGGTCGCTGCGCGGCCGAGAGGGAGCCCGGGACGGGGGTGTCCGCGCGGGCAGGTGTTCCGCCAGGGGCTCGCGGCTTGTCGGGGGAAGATGGGCGGAGGTGCGTTGCGCTGGGTGGCTCGGTCTCCCGCAGTGGCGCGGGTCGGAGCGGGATCGGGCGGCGGGCGATGGCCACGTCGCCTTCCCCGGCGAACCTCAGCTGCGGGGCGATGACGGTGTCCGCGGTCATCCAGTGGTGCACCTGCCGGTAGACCTCGACGACGGTCAGGTGACCGGCGGCCTTGCCGGATTGCGCGGTGCGCAGGGCGCGGACGAGCTGGCGGGTGAACGGGCTGGGTTGGCCGGGGCGGTCGGCCGCCTGGGCGAGCTGGGTGGATCTGCTGCTGGTGAGGACGTAGCGGCCACGGCCCGCGACCGGGGCTGACGGGGCGGTGCCCTTGAACGCGCCGCTGTAGCAGCAGTCGAGGATGACGACCGTGCTGGTCGCCGGCGAACCGTCGATGATGTTGTTGATCTCGATGGCGCTCAGTGCAGAGGCTCGCAGACCGGTGGTACGGCTGTCGTTGGCACACAGGTAGAGGATGCCGCGTTCGTCCAGCTGGCCGTGGCCGCTGTAGTACAGCAGCAGCACGTCCCCGCGGGTGGCAGTGGTGAAAAGGTCGTCGACTTTTTCCCTGAGGTCCTGGATGCCGTGGTCGGGAAGGGCTTCGAGATCGGCGGGGTCGAACAGCCCGACCTGTGGGTCTGTCAGCACCTGCCTCAGCTCTGCGATGTCGTCCAGGGGGCCGTTGAGGGCGGGCAGGGCGTGCGGGTCGCGGGGGAAGGTGGCGTTGCCGATCAGCAGCCCCCGGTAGCGTTGGCTCTCCGCCATCAGCTGTCCCCTAACCGGCTCCCGAGTGCCTCGGTGAGCGCCTGGAAGGACGCCTGGTCGATGTTGTCGCCGATGACCTGCAGCCTCTGCTCGGCTCCCGCACCATCGGTCCAGGTAACGGTCAATGTCCTGGACTTGTCCCGGGCCAGCCAGGCCCGGAAGCACGCCACGGCAGCAGTCAGCGCGCCGGAAGATCCCAACGCGAGCACCGTTGTGTCGAAGGCGCCCTTCTCGCCCGGCTGGGGCACACCGCGCCGGACGACCGCCCCCACCTCTTCGCGTAGCGCCGTGTGCAGGGCCGCGACCTGGTCGAGCCATGGCTGATCCTCTGGAGCAAATCTGCCGCTCCCCGGCTGAACCGCCACTTCGACCTCAGCGGTCATGGCTTCCCCCTCACATGTCTGGAGTAGGCAGCATATTGCTCGGGCTCCCCCTCAGCTGCCAGACCAGGAAACACTTGAAAACCTCGTTGTGCGTGCGGTGCCGCGCTCGGCCGTGCTGGAGCGTGATGCAGGGCGTATGGCCGTCCCACCGCTCAGTTCCGGCCGTGTTTGGTCGGTAGTGGGCAAGAGTGGGAGCGCAGAGATCGACGCGGTCACACGGATGAGCGCGCAAAGCCTCTGCGAACCAGCTTTTCCATTTTCCCACCACACCGCATGTAAACATCAGTGCAATTTCGACCACATTGTCGGCTGGCGCGCCAGAGTGAAGAAGTAACATCGGTAAGAGGTAGGAATGGGCGGCGAGTTGCCGCCTCAGGACCGTCGGAAAAGGTCTTGAATTGTCAGCCCGCGCATTAACGAGTTTGCGTAGCCGGGCGCCTAAAGCTCCGTTACCCGGCAGTCGAACTGATTCGGGCCAATCTGCTCTGGCGAGATGCCTCAACGACCGTTGCGCTCCGGCAAGCTGTGACGCTTTGCTGATAGCATGCAAGCGACACGCATATCGATGAGATACGCCTCAGTGCGCGCGCACGCGTTCACGATTTCCCTCTTCTTTCACGTCGGGACCCGCTGTCGTACCCTCCGGGCGACAGTCGTGCGGAGCGAAGAGTGAGGGGTGAGCTGCGCATGGCTGACAAGGGCAAGATGCTGGATCTGGTACTAGCGCAGATTGAGCGGCAGTTCGGCACAGGCGCGGTGATGCGCATGGGTGACCGGTCGAAGGAGCCTATCGAGGTCATCCCGACCGGGTCGACCGCACTCGACGTCGCGCTCGGCGTCGGTGGTCTGCCGCGCGGCCGCGTGGTGGAGGTCTACGGACCGGAGTCCTCCGGCAAGACGACGCTGACACTGCACGCCGTGGCGAACGCGCAGAAGCTCGGCGGCTCGGTGGCGTTCATCGACGCGGAGCATGCTCTGGACCCGGAGTACGCGAAGAAGCTCGGCGTCGACATCGACAACCTCATTCTCTCGCAGCCGGACAACGGCGAGCAGGCGCTGGAGATCGTGGACATGCTGGTCCGCTCCGGCGCCCTCGACCTGATCGTCATCGACTCCGTCGCTGCGCTCGTGCCGCGTGCGGAGATCGAGGGGGAGATGGGCGACTCTCACATGGGTCTGCAGGCCCGCCTGATGAGCCAGGCGCTCCGCAAGATCACCAGCGCGCTCAACCAGTCCAAGACCACCGCGATCTTCATCAACCAGCTCCGCGAGAAGATCGGAGTGATGTTCGGCTCCCCGGAGACCACGACCGGTGGCCGGGCGCTCAAGTTCTACGCCTCGGTGCGCCTCGACATCCGCCGGATCGAGACGCTGAAGGACGGCACCGACGCCGTCGGAAACCGCACCCGCGTCAAGGTCGTGAAGAACAAGGTCGCACCGCCCTTCAAGCAGGCCGAGTTCGACATCCTCTACGGCCAGGGCATCAGCCGCGAGGGCGGTCTGATCGACATGGGCGTGGAGCACGGCTTCGTCCGCAAGGCGGGCGCCTGGTACACGTACGAGGGCGACCAGCTCGGCCAGGGCAAGGAGAACGCCCGCAACTTCCTCAAGGACAACCCCGACCTCGCCAACGAGATCGAGAAGAAGATCAAGGAAAAACTCGGCATCGGTATTCGCTTCGAGGGGTCCGCAAAGCAGGTCAGCCAAGGCGCGGCGGACGCTGCGTACACCCGAAACGAGTCCCCGCCCTCCGCCGTGCCGATCAACGTCGCCCAGTCGGACCGCACCGACGTAGCAGCAGAAGGGCAACCGACCAGCGCGCAAAAGGCCGAAGGTCTCTCATCCGAAGCGACCGCAAGCCGGAGGGCTCTCTCGTCGGGACTGTAGTCCTGAACGAGAGGTGGGCAAGCCGGTACACCGGCTCCCTGCTGCGGTTTGGTGGGCGGCTTGGTTGCCGCAGATCAAGCGGGCCTGGAACATCAAGCGGCGTGCGTCACGCGTCGCTGAGGTAGTCCTGCAGCTCATGGGAGCGTGAGGGGTGCCGGAGCTTGCTCATCGCTTTGCCCTCGATCTGGCAGTCGCTCGTGTACGGCTTGCGTTCACTCACCCCACCACATCAGCAGGCCACCGGCTGCGGACCGAAAGATTCCGTCCGCACCCACACCATCAGGCGACGACAGAGCCACTCAAAACCTCACGAACCACCCTCTCAGGGATGGAGCAGGTCCGGCCAGTTCTGCGGGACACGGTCGGCCGGTCCCGGGGTCGGCTGGGCGGCTGGGTGGCTGGTCGGCGGGGCCAGTTCGGGTCCGGACTCGTACAGGACGTCGGTGGCGTAGTTCCAGTACCACTCCTCACCCGGCTCGAAGCTCTGTACCACGGGATGCCCAGAGGACTTCCAGTGGGCGGTGGCGTGCTGCGCCGGTGACGAGTCGCAGCAGCCGATGTGGCCGCACTGCGCGCAGCGCCGGAGGTGGAACCACCAGCCCCCCACTACATCACAATCCGCGCAGCCGGTAGTGCTGGGCGGGACGTTCGCCGCGATGCCGTCGATGTCGGTCATACGGGCTCCTCGGTGGTTGTGGTTTCGGTCTCGGGGGCGGTCAGCGGCAGCAGCACCTGGAATCGCGTGTCGCCCGGTACGGACTCGACCTGGAGGCTGCCGTGGTGTTTGTTGACGACGATCCGCCAGCAGATGTCGAGGCCGAGGCCGGTGCCCTCCCCGACGGACTTGGTGGTGAAGAAGGGGTCGAAGATGCGGCTGCGGATGTCCTCGGGGACGCCGGGGCCGGTGTCGCGGAACTCCACGAGCAGTCGGTCGCCCTCCCTGGCCGTGCGGACCGTCAGGGTGCCGTCGTGGCCCGTGCTGCCGATGGCGGCCACCGCGTTGTCGATGAGGTTGGTCCACACTTGGTTGAGTTCCGCCGGGTAGGCGGGTATTTCGGGGAGGGAACGGTCGTAGTCCTTGACCACCCTCACCCGAGGGCCGATCTTGCCAGACAGCATCAGCAGCGTGCTGTCGAGGAGTTCGTGGACGTCGACGTCCTGGTGCGGGGCGCGGTCGAGCTGCGCGTACTGCTTGGCCGCGTCCACCAGGCGGGAGATGCGGGTGGTGGAGTCGTCGATCTCGTCCATCAGCAGCTCGGTCTCGACCGTGTAGTTGAGCCAGCCGATCGCCCCCGGCAGGATGCCTTCGCCCACGGTCGCCGCGACCTGGTCCAGCCAGTCAGTGTCCAGCCCGGCTTGGACGAAGGCCGGCGCGAGCCGCCAGCCCTCCGGGATGCCGTGATCCTCCAGCCAGCCGGCGAGCTCGTCCTCCCGGTCGGACGCCTCCAGGGGGGTCAGCATTGGTGCCTTGGCGAAGCGTTCGGCGGTGCGTTCCTGGATCTCGATGAGCTCGGCGAGGACAACTCGGGAGTAGCGGCCCTGGGCGATAACCGAAAGTTTGTTCCGCATCCTGCCGACCCGCTCACGCAGCGCCGCGGTGGCGCGGACGGCGGCCGCGGCCGGATTGTTGAGCTCGTGGGTGAGTCCGGCGGACAACGATCCGAGCGCCAGCAGGTGTTCCCGCTGGCCAATGGCCCGCTGGGTGTTCTTGGAGCCGAAGAAGAGCCCCTCCAGCAGGTGCGTCGGCATCGGGAACCACTCCCGCATGACGTCTGCGAACGACTGTGCGGGCAGTACGAAGAACCGGGTGGGTTCGGTCACCCGCATGGAGTTGATGTACGTCTGCGGGACCTGGTCGCCCAGATATGCTTGCATGGCCCCCGCGTACACGCCGCGCTGCGAGGTCCGGCTGACCTCCACATCGTCGCCGCCGACCCGGCGAGACAGTACGACGGTTCCCTCGACCATCACGTAGAAGCAGGTCGCCGGGTCACCCTCGGTGTACACCGGGCCGGGTTCGAACCGTTCCATCCGTCCCTCGGAGCACAGCCGTCCGAGCTGCTCCGGGGAGAGCTTCTCGAAGAGGAACAGCGAGCCGATCTCGTGCGGGTCGCAGGCCATGACCTGTGCGCTCATGACTGCTCCAGGAAGCGGTGGACGAGCATCACGGCCATGGCTCCCTCTCCTACGGCGGACGCGACGCGCTTCGCGGACCGGGCGCGCGCGTCGCCCGCCACGAACACACCCGGAATGCTGGTCTCCAGGTAGTAGGGCGGCCGGTCCAGTGCCCATTCGGCAGGGGGGCGCCCGTCCGGCGTCAAATCCGGTCCGGCGAGGATGAAGCCGTTCTCGTCGCGCAGCACAGTCCCGCCGAGCCAGTCGGTCAGCGGGGCGGCACCGATGAAGACGAACATCCACTGGGCATCGACGACTTCGGTGGCGCCGGTCACGGTATCCCGCAAAATCAGCCGTTCCAGGTGCTCCTCGCCGTGCGCCTCCTCGACGACGGTCCGGAGCCGCACGGTGATGTTCGGGGCCTCGTCGACCTGCTGGATCAGGTAGTACGACATCGACGCTGTCAGGGAATCCCCGCGCACCAGCATGGTCACCGACTTCGCGCCCCGAGCCAGGAACACCGCCGCCTGCCCGGCGGAATTCGCGCCGCCGACGACGTACACGTCCTGGCCCTCACAGGACGACGCCTCGGTGAGTGACGAGCCGTAGTACACCCCGCAACCGGTCAGCTCGTCGCATCCCGGCGCCCCCAGCTGCCGGTACGACACGCCGGTCGCCAGGATGACGCTGTGCGCGGCGATTGCTGAGCCGTCGGAGAAGCGTACGACGCGCGCCGAACCGTTCACCTCCAGCCGCGTGACCTCGCGAGCGGTGAGGATCTCGGCACCGAAGCGGCTCGCCTGGCGGCGGGCACGATCGGTCAGCTGCGCACCGGACACGCCGTCCGGGAAGCCGAGGTAGTTCTCGATGCGGGAACTCTGGCCGGCCTGTCCGCCGGTCGCCGACCGCTCGACCAGTACGGTCCGCAGCCCCTCGGAGGCCCCGTACACCGCCGAGCCGAGTCCGGCCGGGCCGCCGCCGATGATGACGAGGTCGTAGAACGCGGCGGTCGGCGTGGTCGCGAGCCCCACGTGGGCGGCCAGTTCGGTCGGCTCCGGCTCGATCAGCGCGGTACCGTCCGGCGTGATCACCAGAGGGAGCCGTCGGCCGTCGGCCCCGGCCGCCGCCAGAAGCCTCTGTCCCTCCGGTTCGTGGGAGGAGTACCAGCGGTACGGCACCTGGTTGCGGGCGAGGAATTCGCGCGCCCGCGAGGAGGGGGCGGACCAGCGGTGCCCGACCACCTTGGTGGTGGGTACCGGCCGGTAGTCGCTGGACCGCCAGGCCGTGAGGAGATCGTCCAGGACTGGATAGAGCTTCTCCTCGGGCGGGTCCCAAGGCTTGAGGAGATAGTGGTCGAGGTCGACGACATTGATCGCGTCGATGGCAGCGTCGGTGTCGGCGTAGGCGGTTAGCAGCACGCGCCGCGCCCCCGGGTACAGACCGAGGGCCTGTTCGAGGAACTCGATGCCGTTCATCTGCGGCATCCGGTAGTCGGCGAGGATCACGGCCACCAGGTCGCCGCGCAGCTTCAGCTCGCGCAGCGCCTCCAGCGCGGATTCGCCGGACTCGGCGCGTACGATCCGGTAGCCGCCGCCGTAGTGGCGCCGCAGGTCGCGGGCGATGGCGCGGGAGACTCCCGGGTCGTCGTCCACTGTCAGGATGACGATCCGCGTTGCGTCGGTGGCCTGTGCCATACTCCTCCGCCCTACGCGCTTCCGACGGTCGGCACGACGAGCTGCCCGAGCACGCTCCTGACCATCGTATGTTCGATCGAGCCGGACCGCTTCGGCTGCTACGGCCCGTGCGGCCTGGGTGACCTGACGGTGGCAGAGCGCTGCCGAACCAGAGCACCACCCGGTGTGCCGCCTCAGAGCTCAGCAGCACGGGTACGCCACGGGGGGCGCCGACTGGCCGGGCACGGCCCGCGTGCGCCGCGCGCCAAGCCGTCGCAGGCTGGGGGCATGACCCAGCAGTACGCGACGAAAGGTGACCGATGAAGTTCGCAGTGGTCGGCGGTACGGGCCTGATCGGATCGCAGGTCGTGAAGAAGCTGAACGCGATAGGGCACGAGGCCGTGCCGCTGGAGTTCGTCGCCGCAGTCCTGTTCGTGGACCACTGGGGGTGACGTCGTCCATCTGCCCGCCACCCCGATCCAGCCGATCGCCGCCCAGGACGTCTCCGACGCCGTCGCCGAAGTCGCCGCGGGTACCCCCTGAACGGCACTCTCAACGTCGGCGGGCCCGACGTCTTCCTCCTCGACGACCTCGGACGGATCACCCTCAACGCCCGTCCCGACGGTCACAGCGTCGTCACCGCCGGCATGTTCGCCGCTGTCAGCGGCGACGTTCTCACCACCATGGGCGACGCCTGTATCGCCCCCACGCACTACACGGACTGGCTCTCCTGACCCGGCCCGCCTACCGGAGGAGGCCTCACACCCATGGCGAACAATGAACCGACGGCGGGCAGCGCCGGGATCCGGCCACGCTCGGAAGCGTGGAAGACGGCGCTCACCGTGCTGCAGTCGGCGAAACCGTCGCTCGTTCCGGAGGGGGCAGAGGCGATGACGGTTCTCGTCGAATTCCCTCCCGGTGATCCTGGCACCCCTCCCCACCGGCACTCGGGACCCGCCTTCGGCTACATGCTGGAGGGGGAGATGCTCTTCGAGCTGGAAGGCGAGCCCGAGCGGGTGATCAGGGCCGGGGAGACGTTCTGGGAGCCAGGTGGCGATGTCATCCACTACCAGGACGGCAACAACCAGACAGACGTCTGGAGCCGATTCCTCGTCACCATGCTGTGTGCACCCGGTCAGCCCATGCTCACTCTGGTCGACGACGAGGAGCTGGCCCGACGTCAACACCTGCGAGCTCCAAGGGCTTGAACGAGACCGCAGCGCTTTCCCCAGGGCCCGCCCTCGGCCCGTCAACGACTTGTGGAAGCCGGGCCGCGTCCTGTCCGGGAGGCGGGCCGTAGGCGCCGCGGTACTCGCGGTTGAACCGCGTTGGCGGTGGTACGCCACGGCGTCACCGATCTCGGGCGGCTTGCTCCTTGGGCGAGTGTGGCGGTCGGTGGCGGTTCACAGCTCGCCGGGAGGTCCGTAGCGGTAGAAGAAGGGGCCCAGCTGTCCGGCCAGCGCACGGGTGAGTGCCGAGCTGTCTTCGAGCAGGCGGGCACCCGGATCAAGGTCGCCGACGAAGACGGGGTCGTAGCCGACGTCCCGGATCAGCTGTTCGGCTGTCTCCCGCGCGGCCGCTTCGGCGGCGAAAAGATTGCTCGGGCGAACGCGCTGCGCCTCGATCTGGTCGTACATCGCGGCGAAGTTCGTCGAGAACGACTTCGCGGTCGGTCCGCCGACGATCGACTTCACCTGGTGGGACAGCGAGGGGTAGGAGTCGTCCCGCGGTCCGTAGAGATTGCAGGCGTCGATGGTCACCTGTCCGGCCAGCCCGGACACCCGGGCCAGCGCATCGGAGATCTCCGGGCCCGGTACCGCGATCACCAGGACGTCGGCACCGGCCGCGTCGCCGCCGTCGCGGCCAAGACCCGTCACCTCGTGGCCGGCCTTCTCCCACAGACCGGCCAGGCCGCCTCCGACGCGTCCTCGTCCCACAACGGTGATCTTCATCCCGACTCCTCACGTAGGTCTGCCACAGCCGACACTCGCAGCGCGTCGGCCGAATCGCGTCGGTGACAGTCGCCTATGCGGCGGGGTTACGTAGGGTCTGCCGACGGCGACCCAGTGCGGCGCTGCTCGGCGCGTCGGGGCACTGCCCCGTGATCAGCCATGCGAAGGGGTGGATGGGGGAACGGTCAGTCCGTGTCGCGTGAGAGTGAGTCGAGGAGCCGGTCGAAGAGTACGCCCAGCGTTTCGACTTCGTCGGGGGAGAGCGGGTCGAAGAAGTAGCGACGGACGGTCTCGACGTGCTGCGGCGCGGCACCCTCGATCGCGGCCCGGCCCTGGGCGGTCATGCGCACCATCGAGCCGCGTGCGTCGTCCTCGCACGGCTCGCGGGCGACCATGCCGCGCTTCTCCATGCGGCTGATCTGATGCGACAGCCGACTCCGTTCCCAGCCCAGCTCGACCTGGAGATCCCGGGCCCTTAGGACGTCGTCCGGCGACTCGGACAGGGGGGCGAGTACCGCGTAGTCGGCTCCGGACAACACGGAGTCGTGTGCGAGCTGCCGGTCCAGGGCGCTTTGCAGCTGGCGCTGCAGGTCCCGGTACTTTTTCCAGACAGCTGCCTCACGCAAGTCAAGCCAGCGTGGTTCGTTCATGAGGCCAATCTTCTGGGTGTGTGTCCACTGGTTCGGGAATCGTAGCCGGATGGCCTCAAGCGGCTTCGCGTGGTGCCCGAAGGCAGCGGCAGTAGGCCACCTCGGGTGCGCCAGGCTGCCCCGGGATCCGACGCTCCTGCAGTTCGATCGCCCCGCCGTGCGCCAGGTCTTCGTCCGACGGCCGCTGGCCGGCGATGTAATGACGCATGGAGGAGAGCATGGACGGCAGGATCGCCGACAGCAGGACTCCGCCAGTGGTGCGAGCGCCAGGGCGAGTTCGGGGTCGAAGGGCGGCGGCCGGTCAGGGGTCGTCTTCTGGGGTTTGCGGGGTGCGAGTGTCGTCATCGGTTCTCTGGTACATGCGCTGGGTGGCCCTGACCGGGTGGCCCGGGCGTGGGTGTGCCGGCCCAGGGGTACGGGATGCCGGGTCGTGTGGGCGCGGGTGCGTCGCAGCACATGCAGCGCGCCGTGCCACCGCCGACGGCCACGTATACGGGTTTGGGGTGCGGGTGTCTTCGACAGCTGCCTCCTCCAAGCGGGTGTACGACTGGAGACAGGGCTTTCTCGGATGCCTCCGAAGGCCTGCGAGTGTGCCTGCGACGACACGCTGGCAAGATCACCACTAGTTGTTGACATGTCAACAAGGCTGATGGGACTCTCAAGACGCGTCGGCTTGCGTCGCATTCGGGAAACGAGAAGGAGTCCCATGACCGAACTCGCAGGCGGAGTCCGTGTTCGCGTCGGCAGAACCCACCTATACAACCGACACCGCGGCACACTGGCGAGTGCCAGCGCTTGGGGCGAGAGGGCGTACGCCTCGTCGGTCGCACCGCCGGTCGACATGGACGTGTGCACCGAACGGGCCCGCTGATGCGGAGACCCTGCCTGGGAACCGAACGTCCCGGACTTCTCGGCCGACGGAGCGAATCAGACGTGTTGGACCAGCTGCTCGACGGCATCCGGTCCCGGCGCGGCGGCGCCTTGGTGGTGCGGGGAGAGCCGGGCATCGGAAAGACCGCGCTCATCGACCACGCACTGGCGGCACCGGGCCTGAAGGTGCTGCGCGCCGTCGGCGCCGAGTTCGAGTCGGAACTGGCGTTCGCCGCACTCCATCAGCTCTGCAAATCGACTCTGCGCTGGCAGGAACGGTTGCCCGCGCCGCAACGCCGGGCGCTTGATGCTGCGTTCGGGCAGACCGGGGACGGCGCGCCGAACCGCTTCCACGTAGGCCTGGCGGTCCTCAACCTCCTCTCGGAGGCTGCGGCCGAGCAGCCTGTGCTGTGCGTCATCGACGACGCGCATTGGCTCGACCAGGCATCCGCGCAAGCCTTGGCCTTCGTCGCGCGCCGGCTTCAGGACGAACCCGTGGCGCTGCTGTTCGCCGAACGCGATGCGAGCGACCGCCACGAACTGGCGGGCCTCCCTGAACTGATGCTTCGCGGCCTGGCCGACGACGATGCCCGTCGCCTCCTCGCGTCTCGGATCCACGTGCCTGTCGACCGCGCCGTACACGACCGCATCATTGCCGAGGCACGCGGTAATCCGCTCGCCCTCCTCGAACTGCCCCACACCGCCGACCTCGCGGGCGGGTTCGTGCTACCCGCGGCGTCGCCCACCTCAGGGAAGGTCGAGGCGAGCTACCAGGCGAGACTGGCCGAACTCCCCATCGAGACACGGACCCTGCTATTAATCGCAGCAGCAGAGCCGACCGGCTGCCCGATACTCCTGGGCGAGGCGGCGGAGCAACTCGGCGTCCCCGACGACGCGGTGACGCACGCGCAGGAGTCCGGCCTACTGGCCATCGGTGACCGGGTGCGGTTCCGTCACCCGCTGGTGCGTTCAACCGTCTACCGGTCCGCTGCCCTCGACGAGCGCCGCGCGGTCCATCGCGCATTGGCCGAGGCCACCGCGGACACCGAGCCCGACCGCAAGGCGTGGCATTACGCACAGGCCGCACGCAAGCCGGACGAGGACGTCGCGGCGGCGCTGGAACGATCGGCTGATCGGGCCCGGGCCCGCGGCGGCGTCGCCGCCGCAGCGGCCTTCCTGGAGAAGGCCGCGAATCTGACGCCGGATCCCGCCCACCGCGCCGTACGAGCCATCGTCGCTGCGCGCGCCAAGCGCGACAGCGGCGCCGCGGACTCCGCATTGTCCCTGCTGTCCATGGCGGAAGCCACACCGCTCGACAACCTCCAGCGCGCCACGGTGGCCACGCTGCGCGCACGGATGGCGTTCGACAAGAACCGAGACGACGCCGCAGTCGAGAAGCTGCTTTGGGCGGCCCGGCTCATGGCACCGCTCGACACTTTCTCGGCCCGCGAGGCATTCCTCGAGTCCCTCGCCGCAGCGGTGTTCGTCGGCCGGTTCACCACCGCTGACCGCATGCTCGACATCGCCGGGACCGCCCGTGCCATGAGCCCAACCCCGCCGAAACCGCGCCCGCTCGACCGGCTGCTCGACGGATTGACCACCCAGGTCAGAGACGGATACACGGAGGCGGTGCCAGAATTACGCCAGGCCGTGGATGTCTACCGGCGCGGTGCGGGACGCGACGCGTACGACGTAGGCCAGTTATGGGCGGCCTGCGGTCCCGCGATGGACCTGTGGGACGACGCGGCATGGCGGGAGCTGGCCGACCGCCAGCTCGAGCTGGTGCGCGGCGCGGGAATGCTCGCCGAGCTACCCGTGGCCTTGAGCTACCGGGCCCTCGCACATGTCCACGCGGGCGAGTTCGCCGACGCCACCGCGCTGGTCGACGAGGCGCACGCGATCGCGGCGGAACTCGGCACCCCGGCCATGCTCCACGTCGACGTCACCGTGGCCGCGTGGCGCGGCGACGAGAAACGCACCACCAGGATTGCCGACATTGCCACCCGCGACGCCGACGCACGCGGCGAGGGTCGTCTCCTCAGCGCTACCGAGTACGCCCGGACCGTACTCCTCAACGGCCTGGGCCGATACGACGCCGCCCTCTCGGCGTGCCAAGTGGCAGGTGGTCTCGACGAGATCAGCTTCCACTGCTGGATACCCGTGGAGTTCATCGAGGCCGCAACGCACGCCGGACGCCCCGATCTCGCGGAGCCCGTCATGAAGCTCCTGTCCGAGCGCACTGCCGCGAGCGGCTCCGAGTGGGCGCTCGGGACCGAGCTGCGCTCGCGGGCCCTGCTCACAGAGGGGCCGACCGCCGAGAAGCTGTACCGGGAGGCAATCGAGCGTCTTGCCCGCAGCGACGGAGCCCCCCACGTCGCGCGCGCCCGACTCGTGTATGGCGAATGGCTGCGCCGCGAGGGCCGGCGGTCCGAGGCGCGGGTGGAATTGCAAGCGGCGTACGAGCAGTTGTCCGTGCTCGGGGCAGCGGCGTTCGCGGGACGGGCTGCCCGAGAACTCGCTGCGACCGGCGCCCGCGTGCGGAGGCGGGTCGGCGACGCGCCGACCCGCCTCACCGCGCAGGAATTCCAGATCGCCCGGCTGGTCGCCACGGGCGCGACATCGAAGGAGGTGGGCATGCAGCTGTTCCTGAGCCCGCGCACCATCGACGCCCATCTGCGGAACATCTTCCGCAAGCTCGGCATCACCTCGCGCCGCCAACTGCGCGACCTGCCGCTGACCACATGACCGGGGTGGGCGACGTCGAGGCACCGCCCACCCCGCCCACATGCGAGCTGTCAATCCTTGCCGAGAAGCTGAAGCTCCCAGGCCAGGCTGGTGCCGAAGCTGCCGCCGTGGGCAACCATGATCTGGCTTATGCCGGGAACGGTCGCCTCGCGTGCCCAGTCGCGCTGCCATTCTGCGATGACGGTTCCGGCGGTCACCGGGATGACACCCGCCTGGATCATGCGCTGGACTCCGCGTTCATGCGCCTCGACCGTCGTTGCGCCGGATGCGTCCGTCACGGCGTAGACCCGGTAGCCGTCGGCCATGGCGTGGATCGCCGGGAAGGCAAGGCAGATGTCCGTCCACAGGCCAGCTATGACGAGGTCTTTGCGGCCGGTGGCGGCGACAGCGTCGACGACCCGCTGATCCTCCCAGGTGTTGATTGTGGTGCGGTCGATCGGCTTCTGGTCGGGGAACACGTCCTGGATCTGTCGGATGATCCGGCCGCCGCGGTCCTCGACGACCGTGCTGAGGATCGTTGGCACGTCGAACAGCTTTGCACCCTTCGCCAGGGCGGTGACGTTGTTGACCACGAGGTTGGGGTCCATGCTGTGCATCCCGGCGAACTGCGCGCCCTGGTGGTCGATCAGCAGGAGGACCGACCTTTCGGGTGCGAGCAGTGCGTCGAGGCCGGTGTAGGTGACGCCGCTGGCTGCCATGTATGAGTCTCCGGTATCGCTGGTTCCCCGAGAGGCCGATCGGCCCTCGCCGAAACGAAGCTCCCATCGCAGAGCGCGGCCTCGCATCGGCGATGGCTACCTAGACTCGTGTTACGTACTGGCCCTGGTCTGCTGCGGCTGGAAACTCCTGCCCACACCTTTGGCCTCCAGGCCGTGGCAAGGGTCCGCGAATGTGTAACGGCGCTTGCCGTAGCAGGTGGCACCGAGAACGGCTCGTCGAGAGCCGGCAGGGCGATGTTTGTCAGCAGTGGGGACGCGCCGCCGTCGACCAGAAACGACCGGCCGTTGATGAAGGCGTCGTCGTCCGAGAAGAGGAACGCCACCATCGCTGCCATGCCCTCGGACTTGCCGAGACGCGGGGAGCGTACGGATGCCAGGGCTTCGTGCCTCCGCTTCTCGGTCGTCGTTGCCAGGGCCGAGGCCGTGAGGGTTACGCCGGGTGAGAGCAAGTTGCAGCGCACTGCCTGCCTTCCCACGAGGCTCGCCGCGTGGTGCGTGAGCCACACGAGGCCGCTCTTGGCCGCCTGATAGGCCACTTTCTTCCGCTCGCCCACTCAGATCGAGCTCGACATCGTGTTGACGATCGATCCGCTCTCCGATGATCGGCTGATGAGTCCTGCGGGCCTGGACCCGTCACTGCGGCACCCAGGTGGTGAAGGCGGCGTCCTTCTCCTCGACCGAGGAGAAGGACCTGCCTGCCGGGACGTGTCGCGGACAATGAGAACCTGCCGCTCGACACGTCCTTTGCCGGTAGGGCGGTAGGCGGCCAGGACGTCGATGTCGAAGTCGTAGTGGCCGGCGAAACCGACCGCTTCCGGATGCAGCGGAACCGCCTCGCCCGGAACAACATGCCGACGGACGACGGTCTTGGTCCAGTCGTAGACGATCGTCATCGGCACCCTGCCAGATCCCGAGCACACGAGCGCGCCTCCGAGGGACTGGCTTGGCGGCCCGGTCGAGTCTCCGAAGCGAGAGACCCGACTTGTCATGAAATAATGAGGTGAGATTGCCCCCTGTGCGTCAGGCTCCCTACACGTGCTTCTTGGAGTGGTTCTCCGTGGCCGTAGCAGCGATTGTCGGTGCTGGAGTGATCGGGATCTCGTGGGCGCGGCTGTTCGGCGCGGCGGGCTGGGAGGTTCGAGTGAGCGACCCGCGTCCCGATCTTCAGGACGTACTGGACCGGCATCTTGCCGGACTGCTGGTGACCGCGTCCGCCGATCTGGCGGAGGCCGCCGAAGACGCGGACTTCGTGCAGGAATCCGGGCCGGAACGGATCACGGTCAAGGAGGAAATGTTCGCGACCCTCGCCGCGCACACCCGCGACGACGTGGTGCTGGCGTCCTCCTCGTCCTCCCTGCTGCCGTCCCTCATCGCCAAGGGCAACCCAGCGGCCGACCGCATGGTGATCGGGCACCCGTTCAACCCGCCGGAGCTCATGCCCTTGGTGGAGGTGGTGCCTGGTCCGGAGACGTCCGTGCGGGCTGTCGACCGGGCGATGGAGGTCTACCAAGAGCTGGGCAAGGTGCCGATCCGGCTCAAGAAAGAGATCCCGGGGTTCGTCGGCAACCGCCTCCAGAAGGTCCTCGACGACCAGGCCACCTACCTCGTCCAGCAGGGCGTGATCGACGTGGCGAACCTTGACGACCTGGTCCGGGCGTCGCTCGGTCTCCGGTACGCCACGATCGGCCCGTTCCAGAGCGGCATTCTCGGTGGCGGCCCGGAGGGGATGCGGCACCTCGTGACACATGTCGTCTCTCAGATGACCTTCGAGATCGGCAAGCCGGACCCCGCCGGTATGGGGAGGGTGCTCGACGAGGTCGAGCAGACCTATGGCACCGGCGAGGCGGCCTACGAGCGGCTGGCGGAGCTCCGCGACACCCGCACGCGCGCCGTCCTCAGGCTGCTGGGCTGGCCAGAGCCTCCGGCCACGGCCGACGAAGGGCAGTGACCGGCGGTACTCCTCTGCTTTCCCCGCTCCCCCTCTCCTCGGCGAACCGTTGGAACGGACCTCGCCAAGTAACCGAGAGAAAGGCGACGGCCGTGTGGAAGGAACTGCTCGTGCTGCAGGTCGTGCCGGGAAAAGTGCTGCGGGTGAGCCTTCCCGACGGCCGGGTGGAGGTCCTCGTCGAGGATGCGGGCGCCTTTCCGGACGGCGTGGTCGTCGAGTCCGGAGGGGTCTGCTGGACCACTATGGGCGAACCTGTCGTCGACCCAGCCGAGCCGGGCGAAGCCGGACAGGACTTTGCACGGCGCAATGGCGGCGTACAAGCGATGGACCTCGATGGAGGCGCGCCACGTGAAGTGGTTCCCGTCGGGGCGATCACAACCGGCAAGCAGCTGACCTCCGACGGCGCCGGAACGTTGTACTGGGGCGACCGCGAGGGCCACCGGATCAGCAGGGTACGCGTGGACGGCAGCGGACTGACCGACCTCGTCGTGAACCCACCCGAGCAGGGCATCATGGGCGAGTGCATCGGCGTGGCGGTGGATCCCGCCAAGGGGCACCTCTACTGGACGCAGAAGGGGCCGGCCAAGGGCGACAAGGGCCGAATCCTCCGTGCCGGCCTGGAGACCCCGCCCGGCGAGAGCGCCGGGAACCGTTCGGACATCGAGGTCCTGTGGAGCGGGCTGCCCGAGCCGATCGATCTGCACATCGAGGGCGACTGGCTGTACTGGACCGATCGTGGCGCTCCGCCCGGTGGCAACACGCTCAACCGGGCCTCCCTTCCCGTAGCCGACGCGTCGGGGAGCGCCCCCGAGATCCTTGCCGGCGGTTTCGAGGAGGCGATCGGCCTGGCCGTGGACGGTGAGGCAGGCGTCGCCTACGTTTCCGACCTCTGCGGCCACATCCGCGCGGTCCCGCTGCCCGGCAGCACCGCGGTAGGCGGGGAGCAGCGCGATGTCGCCACGCTCTCCCACCCCCTGACCGGCATGACGGGCCCGGGTGGAGAAGACAGAGGGCTTCGACGGAAGAGCCGTCCCTCGCGTAGAGGGACAGATAGGTCACAAATATTAATCCATAGCTCACATTTATAAATATTATTTCTTCAGTGGTTTTTTGCCTCGCTTGCAGAGAAGTGATCAAACGCAATCCGATCTCCGTACAGCACGGAAGGGACGCTGCAAATGAGCGCGACGCAGGGCACTGCACAAGGCATGGGTGAGGGCGCTCTGGGCGCCGTGGGTCCGGCCGGAAACGGACAGGTGGTGCAGCCACCGGTGCTGGGCGGCCCCGAGGAAACCGACTACTACCTGTTGGGGGAGCTCCTCACGGAAGAGCAGCAGCAGCTCCGGCACAAGGTCCGGGAGTTCATGGACCGGGAGGTCATCCCGGTCATCAACCCCTACTGGGAGCGCGCCGAGTTTCCGCACGCGCTGGTGCCCAAGCTGGCGGAGCTGGGGATCGCGGGCTTCCAGATTCCCGGTTACGGATGCCCGGGGATGAGTAACGTGATGGCCGGGGTCGTGATCATGGAGCTGGCTCGCGGCGACCTGAGCATCTCCACGTTCATGGGTGTGCATTCGGCCCTGGCCATGACCTCCGTGGCCTTGCTGGGCTCGGAGGAACAGAAGCAGCGGTTCCTGCCCGCCATGGCGCGGATGAAGAGGATCGGTGCCTTCGGCCTGACCGAGCCCGCGCACGGCACGGACGTGGTCAAGCTTCAGACGACCGCCCGTAGGGACGGCGACTCCTATGTGCTCAACGGGTACAAGCGATGGATCGGCAACGCCACTTTTGCCGACTACGTGATCATCTGGGCCCGCGGGGACGACGGGCACGTGGGCGGCTACATGGTCGAGAAAGGCACTCCAGGGTTCGATCCGCACGTCATCACCGGCAAGACGGCACTGCGCTGCGTACAGAACGCCCAGATCTCCCTCAAAGACGTCCGTGTGCCCACTGAGAACAAGCTCACCGGTGGCGAGACCTTCCGCGACACCGAGAAGGTCCTGCTGGCCTCGCGCTACTGCGTGGCGTGGGAGTCGATCGGCGCGGCCATCGCGGGTTACGAGACCGCACTGGCCTACGCCAAGGAGCGCAGGCAGTTCGGGATGCCGCTGGCCGCCTTCCAGCTCATCCAGTACCGGCTGGCGCGGATGCTGGCGGACATCACCAGCATGGTGTGCATGCAGTTCCGGCTCGCCCAGTTGATGGACGAGGGCAAGTACTCGATGCCGCAGGTGGCGCTGGCCAAGATGCACTACACCGAACGCGCGCGGGACATCCTCTCCGACGCCCGCGACATGCTCGGCGGCAACGGGATCATCCTCGACTACCACGTGGCACGGCACCTGTGCGACATCGAGGCCATCGACACCTACGAGGGCACCGACTCGGTGCAGGCACTGATCGTCGGCCGCGACATCACCGGCTACAACGCCTTCGTCCCGGTGGCACCGAGCCACTGACATGCCGGCCGGCGCGCCGACGCCCCCGCCTGGCCGAGGGCTGCCTTCGGTATGCGCGGGCCCTGCCGAGAAAGGACCTGCCATGGCGGACACACCCCTGCTGAAGGGACTCCACGTCGTGGACCTGGCCAGCTTCATCGCCGGTCCCGCCGCGGCCACAATGCTCGGCGACTTCGGCGCCGACGTCGTCAAAGTGGAACCACCCCACACCGGCGACTCATACCGTATGCTCAGCCGCATCCCTCCCAACCCCCGCGTCGACGGATTCAACTACCCCTGGCAGCTGGACAACCGCAACAAGCGCAGCATCGCCCTCGACCTCAAGTCGCCCGGCGCCAGACCCGTACTGGAACGCCTGGTGAAGTGGGCCGATGTGCTGGTGACCAACTTCCCTCCCCGCACCCGGGCCAAGCTGGGCCTGGACTACGACGACCTGACCCCACTCAATCCCCGGCTGATCTACGCCGACGTCACCGGCTTCGGCGAGGAAGGCCCCGACGCCCACCTACCCGGCTACGACGTGACCGCGTACTGGGCGCGCAGCGGCCTGATGGACTACACACGCCAGCGCGACGGGGCACCCGCGATGTCGGTGTTCGGATCCGGCGACCACCCCACGGCCGTCTCCCTCTACGCCGGCATCATGACCGCGCTGTACCGGCGGGAGAAGACCGGCGAGGGCGCCCGCGTCACGGCGTCGTTGATCGCCGAGGGCGCCTGGGCGGCCGGCATGTGGCTGCAAGCCGCACTTGTCGGCGGCAGGATTCCGCGACCCGTGGACCGGACCGACCCGCCGAACGCACTCACCAGCGCCTACCGCACGGCGGACGACCGCTGGCTGCTGCTGGCCTTCGCCAACGAGGACAAGCAGGTCCCCCTGTTCCTACGGGCCATCGGCCACCCCGAGGCAGCGCAGAACCCGGACTTCGCCGACACACCGAGTCGACACGCCCACGCGGCCGAGATCGCCGACCTGCTCGACAAGACCTTCGCGACCCGGACCCTCGCCGAGTGGCGCGAAGTGCTCGACGCAGCCGACCTCACCTACGGAATCGCCCAGACGATCGACGAGTTCGCCCGCGATCCCCAACTGACGGCCAACCGCATCCTCGTCCCCATCGAGGACGGCAGCGCAGAGCCGCACCTGACCATCGACAGCCCCGTACAACTGGACCAGGAGCGGAAGGTCCCACCGCGCCCCGCCCCCGGCCTGGGCGAACACACCGACACAGTGCTCCGCGACCTCGGCTTCGACGAGGCCGCGATCACAGGCCTGCGCGAGGCGGAGGTGGTCGACTGAGAGCACGTCCGCCAAGACACAGCCCAGAGGGAAGGAGAGGGGAACCAGCATCATGACCGAGGCTTCGGGCACCCCCGCAGTGCGCACCGAGCAGCACGACGGTGTCTTCGTGATCACCATCGACCGGCCCCAGGCCCGCAACGCCATCGACGGCGCCACCGCGCGGGCGCTGGCCGCCGCCATCGACGAACTCGAGTCACGCGACGAACTCCTGGTCGGCATCCTCACCGGAGCGAACGGCGTCTTCAGCGCCGGCATGGACCTCAAGGCCTTCGCGAGAGGCGACACACCCGTCATCGAAGGACGCGGCTTCGGGGGCATCACCCGCACCGACATCAAGACCCCGCTCATCGCCGCCGTCGAGGGCTATGCGCTGGGCGGCGGCACCGAAATGGCCCTCGCCTGCGACATGATCATCGCCGCCCGGAACGCCACTTTCGGCCAGACCGAGGTCCATTACGGCATCGTGCCCCCCGAAGGGGGCATGGTCCGCCTGCCCGAACGCATCCCCCGCAACATCGCCCTGGAGCTCCTGCTCACCGGCGACCCCCTGCCCGCCACGCGTGCTGAGCAGCTCGGCCTCGTCAACCACCTTGCCGAGCCGGGCCAGGCACTCGCCCAGGCCATGGAGCTCGCCCACCGCGTCGCCCACAACGCCCCACTCGCCATCACGGCCGTCAAACGCGTCGTCAACGAGCGCACCGCCTTCCGTGATCAGGACGCCCTGTGCGAACAAGACCGGTTCGTCACGCCCGTACTCGCTTCCCAGGACGCGAAGGAAGGCGCCCGATCCTTCGCGGAGAAGCGCCCACCCCACTGGCAGGGACGCTGAGCCCTGGCCACACGGCCTCCGCCACGCCCTATCGGCGTCGGGCGGCCTGCACGCGAGCAGCTGCGGGGGCCAAACCGCCATCGACGCGTTCCTCGCCCGGCTCACCGACACCCACCGGCACCGGCGCATCCAGCACCATGCCGCGGTAGACCGTCGAGCCATCCACTGGCCCGTCCCACCCCGAGAGCCGTGGCCCGTCTATCCCAGCGGGACCGAATGGCAGCATGCGAGTCCCCGGGCCTCCGCCTGACCTGGGATCAGGGGGCCGCAGCAGGATCCCCATCCGACTCAAGCCGTGACACCCGGCGCGCGCAAAGAAAAGACTGCCGGGGGCTGGGACAGGACACTCGGGAGGCGGGGATGTCAGGAGAGCCAGTCGGCGTAGCGGGTGGGGGCGAGGCGGGCGTTCTTGTCGGTGAGAACGTCGCCCTTGACGACCGCGAACATGCCGGCCGCGGGGTCGATGACGACGGTACGGTTGTCGCCCCTGTGGGACAGGGTGATCCGGCCCAGCTCGTTCAGGCCGAAGATCTCGGGGCCGGCGATGCTGCGGATGCCGTTCAGCGGGGCACCGGCGGCAACCTCCGCCACCGCGTCCGCCACGTCCTTGGAGGCGATGGGCTGGATGGGCGTGGCGGGCAGCCGGATGGTGTCTGCGCCAGCGGTCCACGACAGGACTGCGTCCATGAACTCCATGAACTGAGTGGCTCGGACGATCGAGTAGGGGATCGGCCCGGCCGCGAGGTTCTTCTCCTGGAGCGCCTTGGCGCGGTAGTAGTCCAGCTCCGGCACCTGATCCACGCCGACGATCGAGAGGATGACGAAGTGGCCGACGCCGCCCTTGTGGGCCGCGGCCAGGAGGTTGTCCATCGAGGTCCGGAAGAAGGCAAGGGAAGCTTCGTCGAAGGTCGGGGAGTTCGTCAGGTTGACGACGACGTCGGTTCCCGCCACCGCCTCGTCCAGTCCCTGGCCGCTGATGATGTCGACTCCGGTGGACTTCGAGTGCGGTACCGCCTCGTGTCCGGCGGCGTTCAGGTTCTTGACGACCTGCGACCCGATCAGTCCGGTACCGCCGATGACTGCGATCTTCATGACATGCCTTTCGTCAGGATTACGTGCGCAATGTGGCATATGAAACGTTATGCGGGTGCGGCATGAAACGGCTCGCTGATGGACCGAGGAGGGGCGATGCCAGAGACCGTCGACGAACATGACCGTTTCGTCGAACGGCGCCCGACCTATGCGGGCGTCGCTCGCTGTGACGTCTTCGAACCCGGCCGACATGCCGCAGAAGAGGATGAGGTCGTCCGGGGGCGAAAGGACCTCCGCGACGGTCCGGGGCCATCTGCCGGTCGGTCGGCCCCGCACCCGACCGGGCGCGGTCGCCGCAGGCAAGGCGTACTCGTCCCGCGCCAACCGCGCCCACCTGCGTAAGCACCGCATCAAGGCGGTTATCACGGAGAAGAAGGACCAGGTGGCCAACCGCAAGAAGAAGGGCAGCCGGGGCGGCCGTCCCGTCACTTTCGACGCCGGTCTTTACCGTGATCGCAACACCGTCGAGCGAATGATCAACCGGCTGAAGTTCCTTCTTCTTTCGGGCGAGCTCTTCCGGCCCCCTGGAGGGTGAAGGCCTCACCATGGAACCAATGGTCCGCGTAGTGCCCGGCCAAGCACGGGCCCCTACGACGAAAGGACATACCACATGCCCACGGAGGCCCAGCCCGGCCCGCTACGGGTGCTCGTCTTCGGCGCCGCACTGCGGGCCGATTCATCCAACGCCCGCCTCGCGTCGCTCGTGGCCCGGCTGATTTGCGACACCGGCGCCACCGTCGACCACGCTTCGATGCACGATTTCGGCATGCCTTTGTACGACGGTGACGCGGAGGCCGCCGAAGGGCTGCCGGACGGCGCTCTTCTGCTGCGTGACCGGATCGAGCAGGCCGACGCCTTCGTCATTTCCTCCCCCGAGTACAACGCCTCCGTGCCGGGCCTGCTGAAGAACGCGATCGACTGGGTCTCGCGTGTGCGGCCGCAGCCGTTCAAGACCAAACACGCGATGCTTGTCTCTGCCTCGCCGTCCCTGGTCGGCGGCAACCGGGGACTGTGGGCGCTGAGGGTTCCCCTGGAGCACCTCGGTACCCGTGTCTACCCGGACATGTTCAGCCTTGCCAACAGCTACCAGGCCTTCGCGGAGGACGGAACGCTGATCGACCCGGGGCTGCAGCAACGTCTGTCCGAAACCGTGGCCGGTTTTCTCAGCCTCGTCGAAGCCGATGTGCGTTACGTCTGCCTGGAGCGCCGGTGGTACGAATTCCTGGGCGACCGTACCGACGCGTCCATCACCCAACGGGCCGAAGAATGAGCCCGGCCCGGCGCCTGGTGTCAGCTGATATTCCGCCGGGCCGGGATGTCCAGGCACACCCGGAGTAGTCCGGCGAACTGCTGGCAGGAGCCGGTGCCGAAGACGGAGGCGCAGAAGGAGAAGGAGTTCCGCGAGTAGCGCAAGCGACTCCAGGAGGCCGGGCTACGCTGCTTTCTCGCTGGGTAGCCCCGCCCTCGGCGGAACCGCATCGGCGGTGCGGCCGCGCGTCGCAATGCCCACACCCATGTTCGGGACGGCGCTAAAGGTTGTGCGTACTCCGGCGAGCGCCACCTGGACTCCACCATCACTGCGGCCCTCCAGACTCAGACCGGGAGCAGGCATGAAACGAAAGGGTCGGATTTAGACGGCGTCCTGTGTGGTGATCGCTCGTTGGGCTGTTCATGGGGCGGGATGCGTGGAGTTGGATTGTTCCGGACGGGCTGTGGGAGATCGTGAAGCCGTTGATCCCGCCGCCAAGGGTGCGGCCGCAGGGCGGCGGGACGCAGGAC